>NZ_AP024652.1:3600000-4200000 GCF_019977315.1 Arthrobacter sp. StoSoilB22 | reverse complement strand
GGAACCCAGCGAATTCATCATCCTGCAGGACTTGTTCTTCGCCAGCTTCAACAACGTTGACCCGGGTTTGCTGGGTGTTTCTGCTGTACTGGTCGCTCTGGTCTGCGTTGGCGTCTGGCGCATGCGGCACACACTGGACGTCCTGGCGCTGGGCCGCGAAGTAGCCATCAACGTGGGCGTCGACCACAAGCCAGTGGTGATGCGCGCGCTGCTGGCATGCTCCCTGCTGGTGGCGATTTCCACGGCGTTGGTGGGTCCGGTGACATTCTTCGGGCTCCTGGTGGTCAGCCTTGGCTACCAACTATGCCGCGGTTTCCGGCACGCTTGGCTCCTCCCGATCGTGGTCCTCATCGGTGCAATCGCCTTGGTGGGTGGCCAGTTGCTGCTGGAACGCGTGTTCGGGTTCGCCACTGCCCTCAGCGTGATTATCGAATTCACCGGAGGCATTCTTTTCCTCTATTTGTTGCTGAAAGGCTCACTGAAATGATCGGTATCCGTCCATGATTACCGTCCGCAATGTGACCAAGCGCTACGGCGGCACCACTGTGCTGGACGATGTCAGCTGCCAAATCCCCCGCGGCGGCATCACGTCCATCATCGGCCCCAACGGCGCCGGCAAGTCCACGCTGCTCTCTTTGATCAGCCGCCTGCAGCCCATGGACGCAGGGGGAGTATCCGTTGCCGGGCTGGATGTGACGGCCACTCCCAGCAAGGAACTGGCCAAGACCATGGCCATCCTCCGGCAGGAAAACCACCTGACCATGCGATTGACCGTGCGTGATCTGGTGGCGTTCGGGCGCTTTCCGCACAGTGGTGGGCGGCCAACAGTTGAGGACCTTGAGCACGTTGAAGAGGCCATCCGGCAGCTGGACCTGGCCTCCATGGCGGACAAGTTCGTTGATGAGCTCTCCGGTGGTCAGCGCCAGCGCGCCTACATTGCCATGGTCCTGGCGCAGGACACGGAATACCTGTTGCTCGACGAGCCGCTCAACAACCTGGACATGAAGCACTCGGTGGAAATGATGCGGCTTTTGCGTCGTTTGGCTGACGAGCTCGGAAAGACCATCGTGCTGGTGGTCCACGACATCAACTTCGCATCCTGCTATTCGGACACCATCCTGGCAATGAAGAACGGCCGTCTCATCCATCAGGGCACGCCCGCAGACATCATGCGCGCCGGAATGCTGTACGACGTCTACGACATCGATATCCGCATAGAGGAAATCGACGGCAACCGAATCGGCGTGTACTTCGCCTGACACTCCCTTTCCCATGCCGGAGTTATCAACATATGTCCCCGGTCAGCAATCTCTTCGTCACGTTTGCGATACCTCCCCCACTAGATAGGAGAAGAGAGCGAACGCTCACTTTCCAAACCCCGAGCTTCCTTGCCCTGCGCACCGCTGTGTGTGCACCAGGGTTGGGAGGCCGGGACTAGCAAGGGAGCTATAGATGTCCGCAGTACAGTCACGGGGTCGTTTCGGCCGGCGGCAAAAATCGCCGGGTTCGAGGGAGGACTCCACAGTCAAGCCTCGGATACCCCCGTCACGGAGACGCTCTGTGATGCGGATTCCGGCGGCAGCACTGGCCGCAGTGGTCAGTGCGGGTTCGCTGATGCTGGGCGTTTCCCCGGCCATGGCAGCGGCAGGGGATTTCACCATCTCACTGACCGCCCCGGAAACGGTCCCGCTGAGCCAGAATTACAACTACACTGCAACCGTTGATTTCGAGGGCGTCGACGCCTCCCATCCGGCAACCGGTGTAACCATGACCACAACACTCCCGGAGGGCACTACCTTCGCGGGGCTCCCTACCGGTAGCTCTTCACCAGTTTTGAGCCACAGCTACGACCCCGCTACCCGAGTACTGAGCATGATCCTTGACGAAACCACTGAGGATCTTGTCAGCATTGTGTACACGGTGTCTCAGGTGGACAACGGGCGCAAGTACGAGGGCTTTCCGCTGAGCACGGAAATGACCGGTACCGGAGGACCAGGCGGGGAAGTATCATCCGGTCCGGTGACGTCACTGGTCACTGGTCCCCATGATTACCGTGCGCAGAAGACGGCCACCACCATCACCGGCTCCACCCATCGCGAGGTGACCTACCGGTTTAATGTGTGCTCGGAGGAAAGCTACTTGAGTTTCTCCGCCTACGCGCAGAAACTCACTGACGTCTTGCCTGCCGGTGCCGTGTTCGCCTCGGCCTCTACCGGCCTGGGCACATGGGACACGAGTGCATGGCCCACAGCTACGTGGACCAGCACCGAACAATACGACCACACCGGATACTGCCTGGACCGAAGCAACACGGGCATTTGGCTGACCGTCCGGTACCCGGAGGATGTAGCTGGTTGGGAAGACGGCCAGCGGCCTCCGGTCAACACCGCCACGTTGGAGACAACAGACGCCAACGGTGTGCTCAGGGCAGGCGTACCCGCTACTGCACAGGGCCCTGCATTCAGTCCGGCAGGTGGCGTAACAACGGCCATCGAGAAATCCTCAGGAGGCCAGACCTCCGCCGGCATGATCGCCAGAAGCACCTACGTTAATGCCTCCTACCTCGGGCCCCGGGACAGCCCCAAGGCCGAGGACCTCGTAGTCACCGATAGCGGTACCGCCGGCGGCCCGTCGGAGGAGTGGTTTCACCACAACGATGTCACCGCTATCAACGTGGCCTTCAGCCCCGTTTTGGCTACCGATGATCTTCCTTACCGCGTTGAGTACCAGACTGATTATTCTGACGCTTGGCAGACCTTTACACCTGCCCAGCCTTCCACCAGTACCAATCTGGCGCTGACCGTGCAGAACACTGGTTCCAGCAGCTGGGAGACGTTCAATGGGAACAATACGCTCGATCTGCCGCCGGGCTCCGTCCTGACAGGGTGGCGCATCTCCGTTGCACCTGGCGCCGAGACGGTGTCCGTTGGCTCGGAAATGCGAATCACAGTTGCAAGCGTGCCAATCTTCCGGGACATCACCGATGGTGTGGTCGCCGTGAACAGTCCTGCCGGCATTCCGCCAGGACCCGTGAACAACACGGCCACCCTCAAGGCCGGGGACCTGACGGGCGAGGCTTCTGACGTCTTTACTCCGGTGGATTCTGTCTACCTGACCACCAACGTCTCAGCTCCCTCGGTCCTGAGCGTGGGCGACACCGGCACTATCAGGGCCGGTATCGTCAACCAAAACCCGTCGGAAACCTACAAGGACGCCTCGATGTCCGTGGTGCTTCCCTGCGGCGTCCAGTACGATCCCACCAAGGCCATCACACCCATCACCGACCTCTCGGTGGGAGTGGAGCCCATCCCTGCTATCGGCAACGGTGTGAAGGTGGATTCCACCTCGCGGGTGGTTGATGCAGAAGGATGCGAACTGCAGGTCATTACCTTCGCCTTCGATCACATCACTCCCATGCGGGATCCGAAGGAAGCTTCTGACCGCAAGGTTGAGAACACGGGGTGGCAGTACGACATTCCCGTCACGGTCCTCGCCAAGGCCTACCAGCCCACCACCTCCTCGGTTCAGGTCGAATCGTATGCCTCCACAGCAGACCCACGGTTCATCGGAGTTGCTGACGGCGGCACAGCCGAACAGACGGTACCGATGATTGGCTACGCCCCCTTCTTCAGCGAAGACATCTACAATTTCGATGCCGCACGGGCAAGTGTCGCCAAAGATATTGGTCGTGTATCGATCAATATTGCCGGTGGTTTGCTGCTGGATAAGTTGTCCGGAACCTCGGCAACGGGTCCGTGGTCCTTGGCCACCACCGTAGGCGAGGACGCGTTCTGGCAGGTCTACGTCAGCAACGTCTTGCCAAACCCGGTGACTGGCGCCACCTTCTTCGACCGTTTGCCGGCGGTGGCAACGGGCGACGATTTCGATGTGGTCCTTTCGGGCGCCGTAACGGGCGCACCGGCGGGGGCAAGGATCGAATATTCCACAGATGCAACGGATGCCACCTCGGGCAACTGGTCCACTGATCCCCTCAACGCCACTGCCTTCCGGATGTTCGTTGACGTCCTGGCATCCGGGGATGACTTCACCTTGGTGGTTCCCACCAAGGTGGCAGGAGATCCCGGCTTCGGGGCGAAAGCAAGCAACGTACTCCTCGCAACAGGAACGTATAACGGGGAAGCGGTCCAGTTCGCTACTAACGAGGCAGCTGTGAATGTGGCCGGAACTCCTGGGCTCGGAATCGTGAAGAAAACCAACGGGACCGTCTACTCTTCAGCTCCCGGTGCAATAGTGGCTAACGGTTCCGATGTGACATGGACCTACGAGGTCACCAACACGGGCAATACGCCGCTTTCAAACATAGCCGTCTCGGATGCCTTCTCCGCAGGGGATGGCAGCACGGGTACGTTGATACCCACCTCGAGCGATACAGGCGCACTGGCCCCCGGAGACACCCGTGTCTTCACCGCTCAGGATGCCGCCGTGGCAGGTCAGTACCACAACACAGCCACTGCCACTGCCGCGGCTACGGACGCAGCAGGGACCCCTTTGGCGCAGCAGCCCGCTCCAGTTGCCGCTGAATCCTGGTACCTCAGCGGCAACACCGGTTTGTCTGTTGTGAAGACCACCAATGGCGAGGATGTTAAAGCTGCTCCGGGGCCGCAGGTGGTTCCCGGCAGCGAGGTGAAGTGGACGTACACCGTGAAGAACACCGGGGACTTTGTCCTGAAGGATGTCCTGGTTGTTGATAAGGACAGCGCTGGCAGGGAGGTGTTCTCCGGGACAGTTCCCCTGTTGGCGCCGGGTGCTTCTGTGGTGTTGTCGGCTCAGGGCGAGGCTATTGAGGGCCAGTACAAGAACACTGTGACGGCATCGGCGGAGAACCCCCTTGGCGGTTCTGACCTGAGTGCTGCTGATGACTCGTACTACTTCGGTGCTCTCCCCGGCTTGACGGTGGACAAGCTCGTCTCAACTACCCAAGAAGGGCCTTGGAGCGAGGCTGTCACCATCAACCCGGCTGAGACGGTCTTCTGGCAGCTCAGCGTGACCAACACCGGCAACACGGTACTCACGGATGTCCGATTCGACGACCCCGCGCTCGGGGCCATCGAGCCAGTTGCCACTCTCGCACCCGGGCAAACGGTCAGCCGGGTCATTGCCCAGAGCAATGTCACAGAGTCCTACGTCAACGTCGTGGTTGCTTCTGCAACGGTGCCCGGCGGAGGAGAGGTCACGGGGAGTGACTCAAGCGAGGTCATAGTGAAGCCGGTGGTGGATGTTCCTCCCGCCGCGTCAGCCACTGTGCCTCCCGCCGCAGCGTCCACCCCGCCGCCCGCCGCGACGACGGGCGACCTTCCTGACACCGGCGCAACCGGTGTCATGATCGGACTCTGGGGCGCTGCAGGGCTTCTGGTTGCTGGAGGCCTGGCACTGGTTGCCAGCCGCCGGCGAGGGAGCGCCTAACGCGGGGCATAAGGTGAAATAAAACAGCGACGTCGGCACTCAAGTCAGGGTGCCGACGTCGCTGTTTCTGTCCTAAGAGTTAGCGCGTTGCCGCGGTTTCGGTTTCCACCATCGCCTTCCACTCAGCCACGCGGGCCTGGTGCAGAGGTGATTTCCGAACAACCGCGTAGGCCACACCAAGAATGGCGAACCAGATGGGCGTCACCAGCAGGGCGGTGAGCGTGTCCGGCTGAGTGGTCAGCGCCCAGACGAGGAACGCGAAGAAGGCGAACACCACCCACACCATGGGGATTCCGCCGGGCATCTTGAACGATGAGGCCGCGTGCTGTTCGGGGCGGCGTTTACGGTACACGAGGTAACTGGCCAGGATGATCGACCAAACGAACATGAAGCAGACTGCGGACACGGTGGTCACCATGTCGAATGCCACGCCAACGTCCTTGCCCGCGTACAGGAGTGCGACGCCGGCCAGCAGCAGGACGCAGGACAGGAACAGTGCGTTCTGGGGTACTTTGCGGCTGGAAAGGCGGCCGAAGAGCTTGGGTGCGTCGCCATCGTTGGCCAGGCCGTAGACCATACGGGATGTTGAGTAGATTCCCGAGTTGGCGGAGGACATGGCCGAGGTGAGGACCACGAGGTTGACCACGGTAGCTGCCATTCCCAGGCCTGCCAGGGAGAACATGGCAATGAACGGGCTCTGGCCGGCTTTGAACTCGGTCCACGGGGTGACGGACATGAGGATGATCAGGGCACCTACGTAGAAGAGCATGACGCGCAGGGGGATCGCGTTGATGGCGCGGGGGAGGTTGTGCTCAGGGTTCTTGGTTTCGGCGGCGGCCGTACCCACCAGCTCGATGCCCACGAACGCGAACACGGCGATTTGGAAGCCAGCCACGAAGCCCATGAATTCCTTGGGGAAGAACCCGCCGTGGCTCCAGAGATTGGTGAAGCTCGCGGTTCCTGCGTTGGATTGGAAACCGGTGAAGATCATCACCAGGCCCACAACGATCAGTGCCACGATGGCGATGATCTTGATGAGCGCGAACCAGAACTCGGTCTCGCCGAAGGCCTTCACGGTGGGCAGGTTCAGGAGAAGCAGAATGATGATGGTGGCCAGGCCCGGGATCCAGAGTTGGATTCCCGGCCAAAGCTCGTCGGCGTATCCCGCAATAGCGATGACGTCTGCCACACCGGTGACTACCCAGCAGAACCAGTAGGTCCAGCCTGTGAAGAAGCCGGCCCACGGTCCAAGAAGGTCGCCCGCGAAGTCGCTGAAGGATTTGTAGTTCAGGTTGGACAGCAGCAGCTGGCCCATGGCGCGCATGACGAAGAAGAGCATGAAGCCGATGATCATGTACACGAAGATCACGGAGGGGCCGGCGACGGAGATGGTCTTACCGGAGCCCATGAAGAGGCCGGTCCCAATGGCGCCGCCGATGGCCAGGAGCTGGATGTGGCGGTTGCTCAGGGAGCGCGACAGGTGTGGCTCGCTGTCCCTGCTGGAGGCGTGAAGCTTCCCTTGTGTTGTCTGGTCGGACATTAGTTCAAGAACCCTTCGAAGGACCCGCCACAATGGTGACGGCCGTTACAAATCTGTTCGATAAAGCTATAGCTAATGTCTGACCAATGGCGAATCGGTCTGCATAGCGAAAGCTCCTCCCATGACATGGAGGAGCTCTGGCCGTTATAGGAACGTGGTGGGAACCTAGGCGATCTGGCGCTTGTAGGCGGCTGTGGCAAAGGCGTAGGAGACCACGAGGATCCCCAGACACCAGGCCAGCGCTACCCATATGTCCCCACCTACCGGACGCTGCGCGAACAGATCCTGGATGGTATTCACAATGGACGTCACTGGCTGGTTTTCGGCGAACCAGCGGACCGGGCCCGGCATGGTCTCCGTAGGGACGAAGGCGGAGCTGATGAACGGTAGGAAGATCAGCGGGTAGGAGAACCCGCCCGCGCCGTCAACGGACTTCGCCGAGAGGCCCGCGATGATTGCGATCCAGGTCAGCGCCAACGTGAAGAGCGACAGGATACCCGCCACGGCCAACCAATCCAGGATGTTGGCGGAGCTGCGGAATCCCATGAGAAGTGCCACCAGCACGATGATCACCAGCGACAGTCCGTTGGCCACCAAGGATGTCAGGACGTGCGCCCAGAGAACCGATGAGCGTGCGATCGGCATGGACTGGAACCGCTCAAAGATCCCGCTCTGCATGTCCGTGAACAGGCGGACTGCCGTGTAGGCGATGCCGGAGGCGATCGCGATCAACATGATGCCTGGGAGCAGGTAGTTCACGTAGTTCTCAGTGTCGGTCCTGATGGCTCCGCCGAAAACGTAGACGAAAAGCAGCATGAGGGCGATCGGTGTGATTGCTGTGGTGATGATGGTATCCACGCTGCGGAAAATGTGCCGCATGGAACGGCCCAGCAGAACAGAAGTGTCTGCGAAGAAGTGGGTGTTCATGACCTGTCCTTTACTGACTCGTTGCCACTGGCCCCAGCGTTGCCGCTACCCACCAGAGCCAGGAAGATGTCCTCCAGGCTCGGTTGCTTTTCTACGTATTCGATCTTGGCCGGCGGCAGCAATTGCTTAAGCTCGGCGAGGGTGCCGTTGGCGATGATGCGTCCCTCATGCAGGATGGCAATCCGGTCTGCCAGTTGTTCAGCCTCATCGAGGTACTGCGTGGTGAGCAGGACTGTGGTGCCTTGGTTGGCGAGGTTCTTGACGATGTCCCACACCTCAAGGCGGGCTTCAGGGTCCAGGCCGGTGGTGGGCTCGTCCAGGAAAATCACCGTGGGGTTGCCGATCAGGCTCATCGCTATGTCCAATCGACGACGCATGCCGCCGGAGTAGGTAGCTACTTTGCGGGACCCGGCTTCCGTGAGGCTGAACTGCGCCAGCAACTCATCCGCGATCTGTCCCGGGTTCTTCAGGTGGCGCAGCTTAGCCACCAGGACCAGGTTCTCCTTACCGGACAGGACCTCGTCCACCGCCGCAAACTGCCCGGTCAGGCTGATGGACTGCCGTACCTGTTGTGACTCGGTGGCGACATCAAAGCCTTCGACGGCGGCAGAGCCGGCACCCGCTTTGAGCAGGGTGGACAGGATCTTTACCATGGTGGTCTTGCCCGCTCCGTTGGATCCCAGCAGTGCAAAGATGCTGCCGGGGGCCACCTCAAATTCCACACCCTTGAGTACGTGGAGGTCCTTGTATGACTTCTCGATGCCCTCTACGCGGATTGCTGCAGTGGTCATGATTCCGCCTCCCTGGCTTTATCAATCGCCTTGTTCAGGCGCTCGCGTTCTTTGTCGATCCAGCGTTTTCCGCCGTATGCCTGGGCGAAGCTCTCTGCGAACTCGATGGGGTCATCACCCACGATGTCGCTGACGGGGGTGCCGTCCACTGCGGCTCGTTCCCATAGGTCGGCCAGGTCCGTGAACATCTGCACCATGGTGTCGCCTTGCGTGACACCGCCGTAGTACATCAAATAGCGGTTGAAGGCGGTGGCCACAGCGAGGTAGGGCTCGGGCAAGGCGTCCAGCCGTGCCTTGGCTTGCTTGTACTGCTTTTTCTGCTCGAGCGATCCGGTGACCAGCTCGATCCATTTTGCTGCCATGCTATTTTCCTTCCTTGCGGAGCTGTTCCAGCCGTTCGGACAAGAAGCTCCATGTGTTCCAGAATTCGCTCAGTTCTTTTTCGCCCTGGGTGTTGAGCGTGTACACCTTGCGGGGCGGCCCTTTTTCGGACGGCCTCTTCTCCACGTCCACCAGGCCCTTTTGTTCGATCCTGACCAGCAGTGCGTACACGGTGCCCTCAGCGATCTCGGTGAAGCCTTGCTCTCGGAGCAGCGTGGTGATTTCGTATCCATACGCCGCCTTCCCGGTCAGGAGGGCCAGGACGATTCCCTCCAATGTGCCTTTGAGCATCTCTGTCATTTGCTTGCCCATCGGACACCTCCTTCACTACTCAGTATTACTAGCTACCACTACATAGTAGAACTAAGTACCGGTACTTAGCAACACTGAGTTCCGAAGAATATCGACCGGAGTGGCATGCTGGGTTGGTGACTACTCAATCCGGTTCCGTGCCCGCCCTGCTGACTGCCGCCGTCGAGTATGGGACCTTCACCCTTCGGCGCGCCCGCAGGGGTGACCTCCCGCGCATCCTCGCGCTGCTCGCGGATGACCAGTTGGGTGCCACGCGCGAAAATGCGGACGATTTAGCGCCCTACGAGCAGGCTTTTGACGCGATCGACGCCGACCCGGCGCACCTTTTGGTGGTGGGCGAACTCGACGGTGATGTTGTTGCGACGTTCCAGCTCAGCTATATCCCCGGCTTGTCGCGCCGGGGATCCTGGCGCGCGCAAATCGAGGCGGTCCGGGTCTCCAGCGCGCTGCGGGGTCAGGGGGTTGGCGCGTTGATGATTCAGTGGGCTATTGATCAGGCCCGGGAGCGCGGCTGCTCTCTGGTGCAGCTCACCACGGATAAGTCCCGCGTGGGGGCCCACCGCTTCTATGAGCGCTTGGGGTTTGTTGCGAGCCATGAGGGTATGAAGCTCACACTCTAAGAGCCTCACCCGCCCTATTCTTTGACACTTAGGTACCCTAACTATTAGGGTACCTAAATATGAACACCTTTGATCCCCGGCTATTGGATCTCGCCCAGGACTTCCGTGAGTCACTTCGGCTCGGCGTGTACATGTTCCGCCGCCTCGATCCCGAAGGCGAGCTAACCGCCGCGCAGCTCAGCCTGCTGTCCATGATTTCCGAGGGCGGCCTCCGAGTGGGCGACATCGCCAAGAACCTGGGGATCAAAGTCCCGAGCGCCACGGAGCAGATCATCAAGCTCGAGCGCGCCTCACTGGTTACACGCCAGCCTGACCCGGACGATTCCCGGGCCGTCCAGGTGGTCATCACCCAAGCCGGGACCGCCGCCGTCGAGTCCGCCAATCAGCGGCGCAATGCCATGGTGGCCGAACTGCTGCAGGGTCTCAGTAACCAGGAGATTGAGCAGCTCGCCTCAGCGTTGCCCGTGATCGCCAAGCTCAACAGCTCGTTCCAGAACTAACCAGATAAGCACCGACAAGGAGCCATTGAATGTCACGCCAGTTGGCTGACGCTTCAGCAAGCGCCGAAACAACCATCGAAACCACCCTTGAAGCCGAGAAAGCTTCATTTCTCAAACAGCCCAAAGCGGTGTGGGCCACGGCGCTCGCGGCCGTTTTCGCGTTCATGGGCATCGGGCTCGTGGACCCTATTCTCCCCGCGATTGCAAAGAATCTCGAGGCGTCCACCAGTGAAGTCTCGTTGCTGTTCACCAGCTATTTCCTGGTGACCGCAATCGCCATGTTGATCAGCGGATTCGTGTCCTCCAGGATCGGTGGAAAGAAGACGCTGCTCATCGGCTTGGCGATCATCGTGGTGTTCGCGTCGTTGTCCGGCCTCGCCGGCAGCGTTGAGCAGTTGGTGGGATTCCGGGCGGGCTGGGGCCTCGGTAATGCGTTGTTTGTGGCCACGGCACTAGCGGTGATCGTAGGTGTGGCCAGCGGAGGAACCGGCACTGCCATCATCCTTTACGAAGCAGCACTCGGTCTGGGTATCTCCCTTGGCCCGCTGCTGGGCGCCCTCCTGGGTGGCTGGCAGTGGCGGGCTCCGTTCTTCGGCACCGCAGTCCTCATGGCCGCGGCCTTCATTGCGTTGCTGGCGTTGCTTCCCAAAACACCCGCTCCCGCCAAAAAGTCCCGCCTGAGGGATCCGCTCCTTGCGCTCGGCCACAAGGGTCTCCGCACCACAGCGGCCAGCGCACTGTTCTACAACTACGGCTTCTTCACCATCCTTGCCTTCACGCCCTTCATCCTGGGTATGGACGCCTACGGAATCGGGGGAGTGTTCTTCGGCTGGGGCGTTGCTGTTGCGGTGTTCTCGGTGTTTGTCGCCCCTGTACTCCAGAAGCGCTTCGGCGCCGTCAAGGTCCTCACCGGTACGCTGGCCGTCCTCATGCTCGACCTGATCGGCCTGGGACTGGCAGCCGGGCACTCGGTGACTGCCGTCGTCGTGCTTGTCATCGTGGCCGGTGCCCTGCTGGGCATCAACAACACGGTCTATACGGAACTGGCCATGGGCGTTTCTGATTCCCCGCGTCCCGTTGCGTCCGCCGGTTACAACTTTGTGCGCTGGATGGGCGGCGCGCTGGCCCCGTTCGCGGCCGCCCAGCTGGGCGAGCACTTCGGCCCGCAAGTACCGTTCTTCGCCGGAGCGGTGGCCATGGCTATCGCCATCCTCGTTGCTTTCGGAGGACGCGGCTACCTGAAATCTCACGAGCCCCACTTGGTGTAGCGGTCCCGAAACCACAGAAAGCCCGGCGGTTTCCGCCGGGCTTTCTTGTGTCGTGTGCTCTATTTCGTGTCGTCCGAGGTGACCGGCAGGGGAGCCACCGGTGCGCCTTTGGGAACGAACAGCGTTTCAGCCTGTTCCAAGGACATGCCGTTGGTCTCCGGAACCTTGAACATCACAAAGAAGAACGACGCCGCCGCGAATGCCGCGTACATGGCGTAAGTCAGTGGCAGCGAACCTGCCGCCATGATGGGGAAGCTGAGCGTGATGGCAAAATTGGCGATCCACTGCGCCGCTGCGGCCAGACCGAGGGCCCGGGCGCGGATGCGGGACGGGAAGATCTCGCCCAGCAGCACCCAGACGAGCGGCCCCCACGAGGCACCGAAGCTGATCACAAAAATGTTCGCCGCTACCAGGGCTACCGGTCCCCACGCGCCCGGGAGGCTGATCTCGGAGCCCGTACCCACGGCGGACGAGAACGCCATTGCCATGACGCCGAGGGATACAGCCATGCCAACGGAACCGGTGAGCAGGATGGGGCGGCGGCCGATGCGATCCACCAATGCGATGGCAACCAAAGTCACCAGGATGTTGGTGACGGAGGTGGCCACGGAGATTGTCAATGAGTCCTTCTCCTGGAACCCGACGGCCTTCCACAACGTGGTGGAGTAGTAGAAGATCACGTTGATGCCAACGAACTGCTGCAGGACGGAGAGGATGATGCCGATCCACACCACTGGCAGAAGGCCGAATCTGTTGCCGCGGAGGGACCCCTTCCTGGTGGAGAGCTTCTCCTCCTGAATGGACTCGCGGATCTCGCGGATGTGGCGCTCGATGTCGTCGCCCGGGATGATGTTGTTGAAGATACTGCGGGCCTGGTCTTCCTTGCCGTTCAGTACCAGGAAATGCGGGGACTCGGGCAGGCGGAATGCGATCCAGCCGTACACTGCGGCAGGCACGGCGCAAGCGATGAACATCCACCGCCAGGCTTCAATGCCAAACCACAGCGTGCCATCTGCGCCGCCGGCCGAGTTGGCCAGCACGGCATCGGAGAGAAGGGCCGCGAAAATGCCGGTGGTAATGGCGAGCTGCTGGAGGGAAGCCAAACGGCCACGTACGTGCCGGGGGGAAATTTCGGAGATATACGCAGGGGCAATAACGGAGGCAAGTCCAATGCCCAAACCGCCTACCAATCGCCAGAGGATGAGGTCCCACACACCAAAGGCAAGGCCCGTTCCCACCGCGCTCACCAGGAAGAGCAGCGCACCGATCTTCATGGCAGGTATACGGCCGTAGCGGTCGGCGATCTTGCCGGCAAAGTAGGCCCCGGCGGCACAGCCCAGCAGGGCAACGGCAACGGCGAAGCCTGTGACCGCTTCCGTCATGACGAACTCGTCCGCCATCGCATCCACGGCGCCATTGACCACGGAGGAATCGAAGCCGAAGAGGAAACCGCCCACCGCGCCGGCGACGGCCAGGCCGATCACCTTCCGTGAAACTGGGGGCGCGCCTTCGGTGCTGGAACTGGACATGGGTCTCCCTTAGGGAATGGGGGTTTGGAAGCGATGTGCGGGACGTCGTCGGCTGTCCGACGGGGACGCCGGTGCACTCGCGCTACACAGTGTGGCACGTCATATCGCTCCAGTTCCAGTCAAGTGACGGAGGCGACATGTATTCACGTAGTTAACGCATCATGTTGCTTCCGCACAGCTGGGAGTTGACTGGGTGGACGCTCCCTGGTTGCTGTGGCGGCAAAAGCGGGTTCATGGCTCAACTAGTTGAACACAAAGCACGGCAGGCCGTCCGAAGACTGCCTGCCGTGCTTGTGGTGCGTGACGTAGTACCTGACGCGCAAATCTAGTGCGCGGGAACGGACTCTTTGGCTGCCGCCTTGGGGTCCGTGAGCTTCTTGTTCGGCAACGCGAAGCTGATCAGGAAGGCAACGAGCATGAGCCCGGCAGCAGTAAGCATCACGATGTCGATCGCCTGGGCGAAGCCCTCGGTGATCGGCCTGGTGAGCGTGCTGTTTGCCGTGTGGAGCCAGCTGGTGTCGTTCAGGGACTCGTTGTTGGCGCCGTTCTTGAAGAAGTCGAAGAGCTTGGCGTTGGCGGGATCCGACGCCACGGCAGGGTCCTGCATGACCGCCTGATAGTCCGGGGTAGCGGCGGCAGTTTTCATGCCGTCGGCGATCTTGTCAGCCGCAGTGCTAAAGAGCATGGAGATGAAGACTGCCGTGCCCACTGCACCACCCATGGAACGGAAGAATGCGGCTGTTGAGGTGCCCACGCCCATATCCTTGGGCGGGACCGAAACCTGCATGGCAAGCGTGAGCGGCTGCATGCAGAAACCCAGTCCGACGCCGAAGAACACGGCGATCAGGCCGGGAACCCAGAGGCCGGTATCGACGCCGAGGACCAGGCCCATTACGGTGGCGGCAGCCGCAAGGATAGCCGTACCCATGATGGGGAAGACCCGGTAGACGCCTGATGAGGAGATGGTTCGGCCGGCGGAGATGGAGCCGAAGAGGATGCCCACAGTGAACGTGATCATCATCAGGCCGGCCTCGGTAGGAGTAAGCCCCTTCACGAGCTGCAGGTACATGGGCAGCATGGCGATGGCGCCGAACATACCAATGCCGATGATGAAGTTCAGCAGCGAGGACAACCCGAAAGTGGTGTTCTTGAAAAGACGCAGCGGGATCAAGGCGTAGTCTCCGGCGCGCTTCTCAGCCAGAAGGAAGGCGACGATGCCGATGACGCCAAGCCCATAGCAGAGCCAGGATGCGCCCGAGGCCCAACCCCAGGTGCGGCCCTGTTCTGCAACCAGCAGCAGCGGAACAATCGCAAGGGTGATCGCGGCTGCACCCCAGTAGTCGATCTTTTGCTTCACGTGCCGGGCCGGGAGGTGCAGGTACATGAAGACCACAACAAGGGCGGCGAGCCCAATGGGGAGGTTGATGAAGAAGACCCAGCGCCAGCCTTCAAAGCCCAGGATGTTGGCCGAGCCGGCGAACGCGCCGCCAATGACCGGACCGAGCACGGAAGAAATACCGAACACAGACATGAAGTAGCCCTGGTACTTTGCCCTGTCCTTCAGCGCCACGATGTCGCCGATGATGGTCAGCGCCAAGGCCAGCAAACCGCCGGCGCCCAGGCCTTGGATGCCGCGCGCAATGGCAAGCTCGGTCATGGAGTGGACGGATCCTGCGTAGAGGGAACCGATCAGGAAGATCACGATGGCCACGAGGTAGAGGGGGCGGCGGCCAAAGATGTCGCTGAGCTTGCCGTACAGCGGGGTGCTCACGGTGGAGGTGATGAGGTACGCCGTGGTGGCCCACGCCTGGAGGGACAGGCCATCGAGGTCGTTGGCGATGGTGTAAATGGAGGTGGACACGATGGTCTGATCCAGCGAGGACAGGAACATGCCGAGCATGAGCCCCACCATGACCGTGAGGGTCTGACGATGCGTCAGGACCTCTCCGGCGGCCCGTACAGGCGCAGTTTTGGACATATCTTCTCCAGAGGTGGCAGAAAAGTGGATTAAGCAGGATAGTTGCTTTCAGTAACTATCTTACAGGCCGGTTGATTCCCGACGGGATAATATTTCTTCCACTTTCCCTCTAAGTCGGCAGCCCGGTGAGGGTCAGCGCTCGATCAGAATGCCGTCCGGATCGCAGAAGATCATCACGCCTGGCTGGATACGGACGCGATCGATGACCAGCTGGACATCCACTTCACCCACACCTGTCTTGGCGCTCTTCTTCGGGTTACTGCCGAGTGCCTTGACGCCCAGGGGTAAGCGGGCGATCGCCTCGCGGTCTCGAATGGCACCGTTGATCACTACGCCAGCCCAGCCATTGGCCACAGCGCTTTCCGCAATCATGTCTCCCATGAGTGCTGTCCTCAGTGACCCTTGTCCATCGATGACCAGAACGGCGCCGTCGCCGGGTGTATTGAGGATGGTCTTGACCAGGGCGTTGTCCTCGAAGCAGCGGATAGTGCGGACAGGGCCGCTGAAATGCGTGCGCCCGCCCAGGTTGTGAAACTGGATGGCGATGGACTCGAGTTCCTCGCCGCGATCGTCGTAGAGATCGGCGGTATTTACTTGCTCACTCACGGTGCTGCTCCTCTATCGGTTTGAGGCCACACTAACCCCTGGTTCAGTGCTGCGGCAGGAGTTGTTTCGGCCTATGTGGATAAAAGACCCGACGGCGGTTCAGTGTGGCCGCGTCGCGCTAGGCTGAATCCAAACATTCAAAGAGGGGGAACCTGCTATGAGCTTGTCCGATCTGCCGGGACCGGTGCCGGACCCAGCCGTAGTCCGTGGAGGTACCGCTACGGCGCTGGCCGAGCCGGTCAGCCGTGTGCGACCCCTGTGGGTTACGGGCGTGGTGCTGGTTAACCTGGGCATCAATGCAGCGTTCTTTGGACCCCTCCAAGTGCTCCTGGGCCTGCAGGCAGCTCACTTCGACGAAGGCCAAAAGGAAGCGATCCTTGCTTTGGTCACCGGCTGTGGTGCAGCCGTTTCCATGGTGGCGAACCCGCTCTTCGGGGCCTTCAGCGACCGCACGACGTCCAGGTTTGGTCGCCGCGTTCCCTGGGTGTTGATGGGCGCCATCCTTGGAGCTGTTGCGTTGATTGCTTTGGCTGGCGCTCCCAACGTTGCAGCCATGACTTTGCTGTGGTGCCTGGTGCAGGCCGGAGCCAACGCCATGTACGCCGCCATCACGGCCGCCATTCCTGATCGTGTTCCTGTTCCACAGCGCGGAACTGTTGGCGGATTGGCCGCCATGGGACAGACGGTAGGAATTCTCATCGGAGCCGTGATCGCTGCGGTCGTTGTTGGAAACTTTGCCGTTGGTTACTGGCTGTGCGCTGCAGCGCTGCTGGCCGGCGTCGTGCTTTACCTCTTCAAGAATGACGATCAGCAGCTTCCACCAAGCGAACGTCCGCCGTTCAACTTGGCGGACTTCCTCAAAGGCTTCTGGGTTTCGCCCAGGCGCTACCCGGATTTCGCGTGGGCTTGGCTGACTCGCCTGCTGGTAAGCACCGGCAACCACATGGTCACGTTGTACTTGTTGTTCTTCCTGAGTGATGCTGTGCGTTTGAAGGAAACCGAGGGAATCGATCCGTCGTTTGGTGTGCTTATTCTTACCGGGCTGTACGCGGTGTCGGTTATCGTCACCAGCGTGGTCGGGGGCAGGCTGAGTGACAGGATGGGCAAACGGAAGCCTCTGGTCATCGCTTCGTCGGTCATCATTGCACTGGCGTCGTTGATCCTTGCCTTTGCGCCGACGTGGATTGGCGGGCTTGCCGGTGCAGTGGTTCTGGGGATCGGCTTCGGAGCCTATCTCGCCGTTGACTTCGCGCTCATCACGCAGGTCCTTCCGACGGGGATGGACCGCGGCCGGGATTTGGGCGTTATCAACATTGCCAACTCACTGCCGCAGGTGATCGCCCCCTTGATCGCCTCTCCGTTTGTCCTTTATTGGGGCGGCTACGTCTCGCTGTACGTAGCCGCCGCAGTCATTGGGCTCTTGGGCGCCGTGTTCGTGGTGAAGATCAAGAGCGTGGACTAGTCCTAAAAGACGTAGTTCATGACGTTCCAGCCACTTCCGACTACCGGCTGCCCCTTCCATTTGAAGCCGTAGATGCCCCAGCTGCTGAAGCCTGAAGGGTCGGCGAGGTACATCGTCAGCAGGCCGTTGGGGCTGATGCCGTAGACGTCGTTGTAGCCATCTCCGTTGAAGTCACCGGCAATCCCGAAACGACTAAGCGCCTCCCAGCCCCTGCCAATGGTTCCGTCAAAGGCGTCGGGGCTACCGTAATCGAAGAAGAAACCGTTGCGCTGCGATGAACGGGCCTGCAAGTCGCCAAAGCGGGTGCGCGCGAGGACCACGGCTTCGGATGTGCCATAGAAATGCCCGGCCCCTGCAGCATCTAGTCCCTGCCAGCTCGTAGTGACCTTGCTCGGCGCGAGCCAACCACCCCGCCCGTTGCCGGGGTAGAGGAAGACATTGCCTGAACCATCCTGGGCAAGGATGTCGTTGGTGCCATCACCGTTGAAGTCACCGGGTGCGATCAGATTGACGAACCCCTGCCATCCCTGACCAATCTGGAACGCCTGTTTCCAAGCCCCTGCACCGTTTCCTTGGTAAAGGAAGAGCCGTCCGTAGCCGTCGCGGCCCATGACGTCTACGGTTCCATCGCCGTCAAAGTCGCCCGGTGAAACCAAGAGGTTGTAAATGTGCCAGCCGTTGCCGATCACTTGCGGCGCTCGCCAATTGCCTCGTCCATCGGTGGGGTAGAGGAGCAAGCGGCCCGCGTTGTCCCGGGCGAACAGATCGAAGGTGCCGTCGCCGTCGAAACCCTTCGATCTAGGGGCTGCTTCTACGGGAAGCCCCTGGATGGATTCTTTGCTAGGCACCGCATCTTTTGTGAAGGAGGCCGTGGTGTCCACCGCTTCTTCAGCTGCGGAAGCAGGGACGGCCGAGACCAAGAGGCAAGTGGCTAAAGCCGGGGCCGTAATGAGTGCAAGCAGTCGGCGTGGACTGCGGCGGCGCGCAGGCGCGCGAAGGGCAGAGTTAAAGCCCAAGGATTCCCCCAAAATAAGGCGGCACAGAGTTGGCCGAAGAGATCAATTGGGATGACACTACCGCCTGCTGGCCCGCTGGCATATAGCGGTCCGAATATTGCGACGCCGTGGATGGATGGCGAACACACACCAATTCGATGGTTCCCTGCTCACGGTGCCGTTCGCAACAGCGTAAGCGCCAAGGAACCCTCGAAATGGTGGCTTGAGGCTAGAACAGGTCCGTGAAACCGCCCCAACCCCAGCCGACAACTTCAGCGCCGGCCCAGCCGGCCCTGCCGTTGCCGTAGTAGGCGCGCAGTTGGCCGGAGCCATCCACAGCAAAGACGTCGAGGCTGCCGTCGGCGTTGATGTCGCCGGCGCTGCCGATCTTGCTCATGCCGTTCCAGCCCTGGCCAACTACGGTCATGCCGTTCCAGCCGCCGGCACCGTTGCCGCTGTAGAGCCTCAGGTAACCGGCAGAATCGCGAGCCAGTACGTCAACGTTGGTGTCGCCGTCGAAGTCGCCGGGGGTGATGAGCGCGTTCAGGGAGTTCCAGCCTTGCCCCGCCACGGACCGGGGCAGCCATCCGCCGGCACCATCGCCGGGGTAAAGGTAGAGAACCCCGTTGGCGTCGCGGGCCAGGACATCGTTGGTGCCGTCGCTGTTGAAGTCTCCGGGAGAGACCAGCGAAGTGAAGATGTTCCACCCGGTCCCGACCTTCCGGGGGCCGCTCCAGCCGCCTGAGCCGTCACCGCTGTACAGGTAGAGGCCGCCTGCTGAGTCCCTGCCCAGGACGTCGTTGATGCCGTCGCCGTCGAAGTCACCGGGGGAGAGCACTGTGGGGAAAATATTCCAGCCTGCACCGACCGTCTTCGCCGGTTCCCAGGAGTTCTGGACCCGCGGGTACATCAGCAGCGCGCCATCGGATCGGCGGGCCAGGAGCTCGAACGCCCCGCGGCCAGTGAACCCGTTGGGCCGGTTGGACGCAGAAATCGGAGCGGTTTCCTCGCTGGCGACTTCCATGCCTTCACAGGGATAGTTGGCCACCAGGTGCGCGGCGATGGTTTTGCCGCGGTCTTCTTCAGTGAGGACATAGTCGGGCCATGTGGGGTGGTCCGTTGCTACTTCACCATCGCGCGTCCAATAGATGCGTGTGTCCGGGCCGGCAGCAGCGCCGCAGCCCTTGTACGCGTAGGGGTCCCAGGTGACCGTAAGGGTGGAACCAACGTATGGCGCGCCCGTGATCACCGGCGGTTCGGGGTCCATGGTGGCCATGGCGGGGGCGGGGGCCAGAACAACTGCTGCAAAGATCGCAGCCCCTATTCCGGCTATAGCCCGGCGCACGCCGGACGTAGGGCGTGATGAAGCAAACATTGTGTCCTCCCCAGACTTTATGGGGTTAATGGTACCGCGACTGGGATCTTCCTAGAAGATTGCTGTGAACCACCCGAATCCGGCGCCCACCGCTTCGGAACCTTTCCACCCCGTCTTGCCGTCGCTGTAGTACGCAAGCAGCCGGCCCTGCTGGTCCACTCCGTAGACGTCGGGGAAGCCGTCACCGTTGAAGTCACCGGCACCGCCAACATATTTGAGGGCGTTCCATCCGACGCCGATCATCCAGGACCGCGACCAGCCTCCTGAGCCATTGCCGCCGTAGAAGAACAGATAGCCGCTGCGGTCACGTGCCAGGATGTCCACATTTCCGTCGCCATTGAAGTCGCCGGGCGTCACCAGTGCGTCCATGACGTTCCAGCCGGTCCCGACGGCGGTTCGCGCCAACCAGCCGCCGGCACCATTGCCCGGGTAGAGATAGAGGGCGCCGCCGGGTTCTCGCGCGAGGACATCGTTATGGCCGTCGCCGTTGAAGTCTCCCGGACCGACGATGGAGTCAAACACGTTCCATCCGTTACCGATGGGCTTGGCTGGCTTCCATCCGCCTGCGCCGTCCCCGCTGAAGAGGTAGAGCCCCCCGACGGAGTCACGCACTATCACGTCGCTTTTGCCGTCACCGTCGAAGTCGCCTGGGGAGAACGCCGTGTTAAAGATGTTGAAGCCGTAACCCACGGTTCGGGCTGGATCCCATGCGCTGCCATTTCGCCCGTAGAGCACCAGCGAGCCATCGTTGGCGCGGGTGAGGAGTTCAAAGCTGCGACCAGTGAAACCTGCAGCCCTGTTCGCGGCTCCCACGGGCTTGGTTTCGTTACTGTGCAGCGATTCTCCGCCGCAGGCCGTGGTGCTGGCTGTTAAGTGCGCGGCCATGCGGGCGCCGGTGTCGTCCTGCTCCAGCGTGTAGCTGCGTGCGGTTTCCCCGGCCACCAGAAAGCCGTCCCGGGTCCAGTAGATCGTGAAATCGGGGCCTTTGCCGCCCCCGCATCCGTAGAACGTGTACGGGCCGATATCCGCGGTCAGCTTCTTGCCGACGAATGCTTGACCGTTGACTATGGGGTCCGGCCCGTTGCTGGGCGCGGCCGACGCCGGCAGGGGGCTAAGTGCCATGGCCGCAACAGTAGCGGTCAGCAGCGCTGCTGCCATCCGGCGTCGTAATTTCCCCATGTGTGTGTTCCTCCCGAGTGGCTTCAAAACCTGCATGAAGTGTATGTCTGCCGGGTGGATAGACGGGAAAGGCATGGCTCATGGAAGCAGATCGAGCTCTCAGGAAACGGTCATTTTGCTCCCGTATCATTGATGCGATCGGCCAGCCGTGGTCCTGGACCCAGCCGGCCGTTTCCTTGTCAGCCTGCCAAGAGATCGCCGGAAATGCCCGCAACAAACTCACTGGAACCCTACTCCCTTGACCTGACCACGGGGCTGCCCCGTATGGCTGCCGCGCCCACCACACCGCGGCAGCAGTTGCGCTATGCCCGCATTCTCAAGACTGCCGAAGGCTTCGCCCAACGGCAGTTCGATACGTTGAGCCTTTCTGACGTGGCGGCCCGGGCTGACATTCCGCTCGGTACGCTCTACCGTTACTTCCCCTCCACAGCTCACCTGATGCTGGCCGTCTATCGGCAACAGCTGAGGGAACTCCGCGACGGCGTCGGGCTGCGGGAAGGTAAAGGCCATGCCCTCGCGGGTTTGATGATGGAAATTTTTCACTTGCGGGTTATGCAACCGGGTATTGAGCACTGCCTCATCCGTCCTGCGGGTAAGGATGACGACACAGCGCAGCTGCTGCGCGAGATCGATGCCCTGTCCGAAGAAGTGGTCGGTTCGTTGAGCAAGGACCAGGGTAAGGACACGGTGAAGGCCCGCATCCTGCTGCACTTGGTCAGTGGCTTGGTGCAGGCGGTCCGCTGCCGGAGGTTGTCCTTATTTGAGGCGGAAAAGGACCTGAAGAAAGCGTGCACGCTGCTCTCTGGTGAATGAGAAACGGGCCGCTGGTCTAGACCGATGCGGCCCCAAAACACGCTTTTTGGCGTGAGGTAGCTCACAATTTGGCTTGGTTGAACGTTTTACTCTCGAATCGTCTCTGTTGGTATTGAATCTTGTACCCTCAACGTGTCCCTAGGCTGGAATCACCGAAGCGGCTAGCAGCCCCCTATCTGCAGAAGCAATGCCGGACCAGTCACCCTTGGCCCGCACCAGCAGTTCTGTTCCTGCCCGAATCATGCCGTGGGTCCACGGCTAGCCTGAGGAGACAAAGACGTGTCCATTGAGACAATTGCAACTGATAACGACGCCCTGGTACTGAGTGAAGAAGAGATCTTCACCGCCCACGAAGGCGGCAAGCTGACCATTTCCAGCACCGTCCCGCTCAACAACAAGCGCGACCTCTCCATCGCATACACCCCTGGCGTTGCCCAGGTCAGCCGCGCAATCCACGCCAACCCCGAGCTGGCCCGCACCCACACCTGGGCCGAACGCCTGGTTGTTGTGGTCAGCGATGGCACCGCCGTTCTGGGTCTGGGCAACATTGGCCCCAGCGCTTCCTTGCCGGTCATGGAGGGCAAGTCGGCCCTCTTCAAGTCCTTCGGCGACCTCGACTCCATCCCGCTGGTCCTCAACACCACCAATGTGGACGAGATCATCGAAACCCTGGTCCGCCTCCGCCCGAGCTTTGGCGCAGTAAACCTTGAGGACATCTCGGCTCCGCGCTGCTTCGAACTCGAAGAGCGCCTCATCGAAGCCCTGGACTGCCCGGTCATGCACGACGACCAGCACGGTACCGCCGTGGTGGTTCTTGCCGCCCTGACCAACGCCGCCAAGGTGACCCAGCGCGAGCTCGCCGGGCTCAAGGTAGTCGTCTCCGGTGCCGGTGCCGCTGGTATCGCCATTGCTGAGATCCTTCTGGCTGTTGGCATCAAGGACGTCATCCTGCTCGACTCCAAGGGCGTGGTCAACGCGGACCGTGCAGATCTCGTAGCCGATCCCGGCAGCGTCAAAGCCCGCATGGCCCAGCGCACCAACCCCCGCGGCATCAGCGGCGGTCCGGGCGAAGGACTGACCGGAGCCGACGTCTTTGTGGGTGTCTCCTCTTCCAAGCTGGATGAAGAACACCTGAAGCTCATGAACGATCAGTCGATCGTGTTCGCCCTGTCCAACCCGGACCCTGAAGTTCTGCCCGAGGTTGCCCAGAAGTACGCAGCAGTTGTAGCCACCGGCCGCAGCGATTTCCCGAACCAGATCAACAACGTTCTGGCCTTCCCGGGCATCTTCCGCGGAGCGCTCGATGCCAAAGCCCGCCGCATCACACCCGCCATGAAGATCGCTGCGGCCAACGCCATTGCTGAGCTCGCCGCAGAGGACCTCTCCGCGGACTACATCGTGCCGAGCCCGCTGGACGCCCGCGTGGCACCGGCGGTCACCGCGGCAGTTGCCGCAGCCGTCACCGAGTAGCGGTTACCAACGCAAGACCGACGACGGCGACGCCTCCCGTGCTGGGGAGCGTCGCCGTCGTTTGTGCTTAAGCGGCTGGCCGCGACGCCGGCTAACTCAGCGGCCCATAGACTTGGGGCCATGAACGCCGAACTCATCGTGACCATCCTGTGTGGCCTGGCCATTGCGGTAGGCGTGGCCGGGACCATCATTCCTGTACTGCCCGGCAGTATCCTCATCGGCGCGAGCCTCTTGGCCTGGGCTATCTGGGGCGGTGCCGATGGCATGGGCTGGGTGATCTTTGCTGTGGGCATGGTGTTTGTGGTCTCTGGAATGGCGGCCAGCGCCGTGTTGACGGGGCGCAAAATGAAGCAGCACGGGATCCCCA
The DNA here is from genome assembly GCF_019977315.1 of Arthrobacter sp. StoSoilB22. Lineage (NCBI taxonomy): Bacteria > Bacillati > Actinomycetota > Actinomycetes > Micrococcales > Micrococcaceae > Arthrobacter > Arthrobacter sp. StoSoilB22. Next base: position 4,176,463 of record NZ_AP024652.1, on the reverse strand, counting down.
ACAGATCGGTGCTGATTGGTGTGGTCCTAGGCGTGGTGGGCATGTTCGTTATCCCCGTGGTGGGTCTATTTGTGGGGTTCGCGCTGGGGCTGCTCCTTAGCGAAGTGCAGCGCACGCGAAACTTCCAGGCTGCGCTGCGGTCCAGCGGGGCTGCGCTGAAGGCGACCGGCATAGGGATGCTGGTGGAGTTTGCCTTGGCCTGCGCCGCCGCGAGCACCTGGATCATCGGTGTATGGACAGAAGCGGTGTACGGGGGCCCTTAAACACCGTCGCCGGGATGGCGTGCGATACAGAGTTGTCATCACATGCCATCCCGGCGGAAGAATTACCGGAGGGTGGGAATCTTGACCTGCGCCGGGCGGAAGCTTGCTCCAGCACCGGGGAACAACGGGACGTCGATCCGTGCGTGGGTGTGGATTTCCTGCACGGTGTCCTTGGTGTGCTGTGCGATCTCCGCCAGGGTGGTGACCCACATGCCGTCCAGGTCCTTGACCCGCTCCATCAATTGCTCCAAGGCGACGGCACGGGACGGCCTGCCGGAGATGAACGGGTGGTTGGTCAGGACGAAGCAGCTTCCCTGTGAATGATGTGCCTGGGCCTCGAGCGTCCACATTTCCAAAGCCTTGGCCGGGCTCTCGATCACCCCGCTGCCCGTGACTCCGGGGTAGAACCCGTACTGCTCCCAGTCATCAAGCGCCCAGTCCACTGGGATCTCCACAATGTCCCGGGAGTCGCCCTCGGCGACGGCCATGCGGTAGGGGGCATCGCCGTCGAGCAGGCTTGAATCGTAAAGGAAGCCCCGGTCCGCCAGCAGTGCTGGGGACTGCCAGTTCAGCTCCCACCACGGTGCCCGGTAACCAACCGGCCGGATTCCTGCCACGTTGGCCAGTGCTTCGAGGCCGCGGTCCAAATAGCTCGCTTCAGTCGCGGCGTCGATCCCCTGCATGGGCTCGTGAAGGTATCCGTGGTGCGCGATCTCATGCCCGCCATCGGCGATCCTGCGTACTACGTCCGGGTAGCTCTCCGCCGTGAAGCCGGGAATGAAGAACGTTGCCTTGATGTCCTGTCGGTCCAAGAGTTGAAGTAAGCGCGGCACGGCGATTTTGGGGCCGTATGACTGGTGGCTCATGAGGGACATCCGGCGGGTGCTGGAAGGATCATGGGCGATGGTGCAGGACTCGGCGTCGACGTCGAAAGTGAAGGACGCTGCGGCCCGGTAGCCCTCGGGCCATGTGATCGGGTGGAGCGAATCAGCGAAAGCGGGCTGGATCATGCTGTAGTCCTTTCGGGAACTGCGGGAGTGACTGGCTGTGTCACTGACACGTGGTTTGAGTCCGCCAGAAGGTACTTCTTGTGGGCCCGTGGCCCGAGGAGTGCGTAGCTCACCGCGCTGGTCAGTCCGCCCGCCAGCCAGGAGAGGTCCCAGCCGCCCAGGGCTACGGCGATGGGACCCTGCATGGCGGGTACCAGGCCGTACATGAACAACCAGGTGGAGAAGATGCCCACCAGCAGCGAGACGATTCCGGCCCAGTTGATGACGGGCAAACGGTGTGTTCCTACGGGATCGAAGAGGCGGTCAACCTTGGCCGGCCAACGCTTCTCAAGCCAGAAGTAGTGCACCAGCATGACCCCGCCCCAAGCGGCCACCCAGGCGACTAGGCCGATCAGCCAGGCATCGAGAACCGCTGCGAAGTCCTCCTGGAAGATGAAGAACACCACGGCGATGAGTGAGAAGACGCCGACGAACAGGTTCAGCTTGCGGCGGCTGATCTTGATATCCAGGGCCTGCGTGGCCACGGAGAAGGTGTAGATGTTCAGGATGTTGGTGGCGATGGGACCATGCAGGACCATGAGGAGGACCGGGAGGGCCAGGACGCCGAAGTTCTGGACAATGAGTTTTCCGGGGTCGATTTCGCCGCTGTTGGTGGCCAGGCTTGCTCCGAGGACGCCGAGCCACACCACAGGGATGAACTGGCCGAGGACCGAAGCGAGATAAACCCTGCGCTTGGGAACCGACGTGCTGACGAAACGGGAATAGTCCGCAGCGTAGGTGAACCAGGTGATGCCCCAGCCGATGCCAATCGCCGTCATCACTGCGCTCATGGCGGCGATGCGCTCGGAACCTTCAAGGATGTTGCCGGCCGGGCCTGCATAGCCCCAGTCGATCTTCATGCCGAACCACGCCACGCATGACATGACGGCCAGGATGATGATGGTGGGCGGAACCGTCCACTTTTCGAAGGCTGCAATAGCCTTGTAGCCGAACCAGGCGATGGCTACCTGGGCCGCCATGATGGCCGTGGCGACGCCGATCTTCCAGGCGTAGTTCTTGGCCTCCGGGTCAACCCAGCCAAGGGTGCCGAAGAGCGCCATGACCAGATCCAGGATGATCCAGGTGTTGACGGCGCACCAGCCGATCACCAGCAGGGCTTGGATGGCGGCGGGGAGGTAGTTGCCCCGGCGGCCGAACGCTGCGCGGGCCAACACCATTCCGGTGGCGCCGGTCTTCTGGCCAAGGAGGACAAAGCAGCCGAACAGCAGCATGCCGATCAGGTTTCCCAGGACCAGGACGATCACGGTGTCAGCGAAGCCAAGGCCAAGGTGGATGCCGAGGGCGCCGAGCACCCAGTTGATAGGTGCGAGGTTGGCGCCTGCCCAGATCCAGAACTGTCCGGAAACTTTGCGGGTGCGGTCTGATTCCGGAATGGGTTGAAGCCAGGCTTCGCTGTCGTGGCCCGGCGCCGTTGCCGGTCCTGACAGCGTTGAGCCCGGCTGGGAAGAGCCTGTTTGCGCTGAACTCGAACGCGAAGAAGAGAGGTTGTCTTGCATGGGGAGAGCCTCCGTGTATGAAAGGGACCCTTTCAGCGTATGTGCCCCGGATCACAGCAACAAGATACGATGTGTCTAAGCAAATAGATCGCAACCGTACGGAGTGTCATGTCCATAGCCCTGGGCTCGGCTTTGAAGTCTCAGAGCCTCAAATCCGCAGAACCCCGCTTCCTCAACAACGTCCCTGAGGCGTTGAGCCGTGCCGTCCGTTGGGTCCACTCCAGTGAAGTCCTGGACATCGCTCCGCTCCTCAGCGGCGGTGAGCTGTTACTCAGTGGCGGCCAAGCCCTGGCCGGCGTCACAGCCGAACGGCAAGCCGACTACGTCCGTGAGCTGGCAGCCCGGGGCATTGCTGCCTTGGCCCTCGAAACTGGTCCAGCCCTGCCCGAAGTTCCTGCACGCATGCTGGAGATCGCCGAGGCGGCAGGATTGCCCGTGATCGAGCTGCGCCACGTGGTTCCGTTTGTGGCAGTCATGCAGGAGATCAATTCGCTCCTGGTCAGCGAATCCGTGGAGCACCTTCAGCGCGGCGACCAAGCCAGCCACGCCATGGCAGCCGAGCTTGCCCACGGCGGCGGGCTCGATCAACTCCTGGCGGTGCTGTCCGAAAAAACGGGGGCAAGTGCGCGGCTGCTCTCACCATCGGGCGTCACCCTCAGTTCTGCAGGCTCGTTCGAAGTCGCCGGCAGCGTCACCATCGTGGACGTACCGGTCCGCGGCGTCCTTGCCGCGCGGCTTGAACTGCACATGCCCGACGACGGCGACGGCGGCCTCGCGCGGGTGGCCGGCGAACGTTCCGTGGACATTCTGGGCTTGGCACTGTTGCAGCGTATGCCGCCGGGGCTGAAGGAATTGGCGGGCATCGAACTCATGCGTGCCATTAATTCGGGAGGCCAACACTGGCAACTTCAGCAACTGGGTCCGGCATCGGGGTTCCCTGCTCAGGGCGCGGTGGCCGCAGTGGTGATTCGATCAACCGGCGCCGGGCATTTGCGTCCGGCGGTGGACGCGTTGCTCCGGCTCTCTGTGCCGCATAGTGCGAGCTACGCCGATAACGCTGAGCTGATTGCACTCGCTGCTTTGGGGGAGGGGGCCGCCACCAGGCGTGCGCTGGTGGAAGCCTTGCGAGGGCTGGAAGTACCCACCGGATCCTTGGTGGCTGTGGGGCCGTTGGGCAACGGGATTGCTGAGGCGCCCTGGTCCTTGGCGGAGGCCCGCCGGGCCTTTGATCTGGCCTCGCCAGGCAAAGGCGTTGTGGATGCCGACACCTTGGCCGTGGAGCTCCTGGCTCAGGAAACACTTGACCCGGCCACACGTGAAGGGTTCGTCCAGCGGCAGCTGGGTGCCGTCGTCGAGCATGATCGTCTGAAGAAGTCCCAACTCATGAGGACGCTGAGCGTGTGGCTGGATACGGGCTGCAACACGGCCCAGGCCGCCCGCGAGCTGCACTTGGAAAGGCAGTCCCTGCATCACCGGCTGCAACGGATCTTCGAGCTGTGCGGCGGTGACCCACGCGGGAACGGCCGGCTGGCTGCGCTGCATCTGGCAACCCGGCTGGCTCGGGTGTAACCCCGGTCTAACGCGAAATCGCGGGTCCGCTGCGAATTCGCCCGTCAGCAACAGCGAATTCACAGCCGACCCGCGATCTCGGCGGGGCAAGCGCTACTTCAACACGATCGTCCTGTTCCCATTCAGGATGATCCGCCCCTCACAGTGCCAGCGAACGGCGTTGCTGAGGGCCTTGCATTCGGTGTCCCGACCGGCGGCTACGAGATCGTCCGGTCCGAACGTGTGGTCCACTTCCACTACCTGCTGGGCGATGATGGGTCCTTCATCCAACTCGCCGTTGACGTAGTGGGCGGTGGCACCCACAGTTTTCACACCACGCGCGTACGCCTGGTGGTAGGGCTTGGCACCCTTGAAGCTCGGCAGGAACGAGTGGTGGATGTTGATGGCGCGGCCATCGAGCTTCCGGGCGAGGTCGTCGCTGAGGACCTGCATGTAGCGGGCCAGGACAATGAGTTCCACGTCCAGTTCATCGATGATCTCCAGCAACCGCCCCTCGGCCGCGGGCTTGGTGGCAGCCGTGACGGGGACGTGGAAGAACGGGATCCCGTGCCACTCCGCCAAGCCCTGATGGTCGGTGTGGTTGGACACTACGCCCACTACGTCGATGGGCAGCTCGCCGATCCGTGCCCGGAACAAGAGGTCGTTCAGGCAGTGCCCGAACTTGGAGACCATGATCAGCACGCGTCGCTTGTATCCCTGACGCTCAAGCTGCCAGTTCATGCTGTACTTATCGCCCACAGGGGCAAAAGCGTTCCGCAGCTGATCAACAGTGGAGTCATCGCCGTCGGACGCGAAATGCACGCGCATGAAGAAGTGGCCCTCTGCGCGGTCGCCGAACTGCTTGTTGTCGATGATGTCGCAGCCGTGGTCCAGCAGGAATCCGGACACGGCATGCACGATCCCGGGACCTTCGGGGCAGTCCAGGGTGAGAACGTGTTCCACCGTGGTCTCCGCGGAGGAGGCGGCAGTGGTTTCGGTTTGGATGGCAGTCATGGCTAGCACTCCACTACGTTGACGGCGAGGCCCCCACGGGAGGTCTCTTTGTACTTGGATTTCATGTCCGCGCCTGTCTCGCGCATGGTTTTGATGGCCTTGTCCAGGGACACTTTGTGGCTGCCATCGCCGTGCAAGGCAAGGCGGGCCGCGTTGATGGCTTTGACGCTGGCGATCGCATTGCGTTCGATGCAGGGGATCTGCACCAGCCCGCCCACGGGATCGCAGGTAAGGCCCAGGTTGTGTTCGATGCCCACTTCGGCGGCATTTTCCACTTGCTCGGGCGTCCCGCCAAGGACTTCGCAGAGGCCGGCCGCCGCCATGGAGCAGGCGGAACCCACTTCACCCTGACAGCCCACCTCGGCACCGGAGATGGACGCGTTGATTTTGAACAGGATTCCGACGGCGGCCGCCGCCAGCAGGAACCGCACGACACCGTCGTCGTTGGCTCCTGGAACAAACTTGGTGTAATAGTGCAACACTGCCGGGACAATGCCGGCAGCGCCATTGGTGGGCGCGGTGACGATCCTGCCGCCCGCAGCGTTTTCCTCATTCACTGCCAAGGCGAAGAGGTTGACCCATTCCATGGCGAGGAGCGGGTCCGCTGAGGCACTACCGTTCAGGTCCGCGTCGGTTTCGGAAAGCTTTTTGAACAACGACGGCGCCCGTCGCCTGACGCTCAAACCTCCCGGCAGGATTCCCTCGGCAGAGCAGCCGTTGTCAACGCACTCCTGCATGACAGCCCAAATGCCCAGCAGCCGTTCGCGGAGTTCCTCTTCGGAACGCCACACGAGTTCATTGGCCAACATGACGTCCGAGATGGACATGCCTTCGCGCTCGCAGATCGCCAGGAGTTGGTCCGCCGTGGTGAAGGGGTAGGGGAGAACGGTGTCATCGGCTACCACTTTGTCGGTGCCGGTTGCGTCCCCGTCCACCACGAAGCCGCCACCGATGGAGTAGTAGCTGCGTTCCCGGAGCACGCCGCCCGTGTGGTCCAACGCGCGGAACGTCATGCCGTTGGGGTGTGCAGGCAGCGACTTGCGGCGGTGCAGGACCACGTCCTCGTCCCAGTTGAAGTCCACCCGGTGGTTGCCGCCCAGACGCAGTTCCGCCTCGAGTGCCGCCGCCGCGACCTGGTCGTCGGCCGTATGGGTGTTCACGGTTTCGGGGGAGTGGCCTTGCAGCCCCAGCACCACGGCTTTGTCTGAGCCGTGGCCCCGGCCGGTGGCGCCCAGGGAGCCGAAAAGCTCAGCCTGGACGCGCACCGTGGCCGGAAGCTGGCCGGACGATTCGAGACCGTCCGTGAACTGCTTTGCCGCGCGCATGGGGCCAACCGTGTGTGAAGACGACGGCCCGATGCCAACAGAAAACAGGTCAAGCACACTCAGTGCCATCAGGGGACCTCAGGGGAGGCGTATTCCCTCATGGCGTCCAGCAGCCAGCGGCCCAGGAAGTCGGCAAACGAGGCCCGGGGAAAGATCCGGTAGGAGTCCTCGGAAGTCTTCCACAGCATCACCGGGATGTGTGCAAGTTCCGTGGAAACGGCCGTGCCCGGCTTGAAGACACGCGGGTGCAAGTCCAGCGCGCAGGTCTTTTCCAACACTGCCCGGGCGTGGCTGCCGGAGAGCTCGAACGTGGTTCGGTTGGCGGACAGGTCCACCACCTGGCCGGCGTCGTTGCCCAGTGCGGTGGTCAGATCGCTGACCAGGGATCCGCCCAGTGAATCGTGGGCTTCCTCCGGTGCAACCACCAGGAACTCGGTGGGGCCGAGCCACAGGGTGTTGACGGAATCCGTCCCCGTCACTTCACCGCAAGCGGCAGGCAAGCCGCCGGTCACGGACGCAACGCGGGCGCCGGCGTTGGACGTCCGGTCAACCCGGATGCCCACCATGGCCTGGTACGGGATCTCGGTGAGTGTCACTATGCCCGGAACTGAGCCGGACGTGAACGCCTCAGCCAGGTGCTGGGCCGGGCTGCGCCGTGCCCCACGAACACTGTTCACGGTTTCTGCGGGGGTTGCTGTTTCAGCCATCTTTGCGGGTCCCTTCAGCATCGAAAAGTACGGTTTCGCCAACAACCACGTTCACCAATTGGTCTCCCAGCGAGGCCACCAAGGTCTCGCCGATGCGGTTGCGGCCGTTCTGGATAAGTGCCAGGCCGAAGGAACGGCCCAGCGCGGCGCTGCGGTAGCTGGAGGTCACGAAGCCCTCCATGGGGACGGGTCCGTTGGCCGGGTTGACGGGGATGCCCTTCTCCACCAGCTGCGTGCCTTCCGGCAACCGCAGCGAGTGGTCTACGGGAAGAACGCTCACCAGGTGCTTGCGGTCTTCGCGGCTTGCGTCCTGCCGGAGGTAGGAGCGCTTGCCGATGAAGTCCTTGGCCTTGGAAACGATCCAGTCCATGCCCGCGTCCTGCGGGGTGACCGTACCGTCGGTGTCCTGCCCCACGATCGGGTAGCCCTTCTCGGCGCGGAGCACGTGCATGGTCTCCGTACCGTAGGGGGTGATGTTGAACTCGGCACCCGCGGCAGCAACAGCTTCCCAGGTGTTGAGTCCGTACCAGGACGGGATGTTGATTTCGTAGGCGAGTTCGCCGGAGAAGGAGATGCGGCAAACGCGTGCCTGGACTCCGGACGCCAACGTGGTTTCGCGGAAGGTCATGAACGGGAAGTTTTCTGCCTCCAAGCCACCGTTTTCGGCCAGCTGCGGAGCAACCTTGGCGATTACTGCACGGGACTTCGGGCCAACTACGGCGATGGTGCTCCACTGTTCCGTAACGGACGTGCAGACCACGTCAAGCTCCGGCCACTCCGTTTGGTGCCACTCCTCCAGCCAGTCCAGTACCTTGGCTGCGCCGCCGGTGGTGGTGGTCATGAAGTAGCGGTCATCATCCAGGCGCAGGGTCACGCCGTCGTCGAAGATCATGCCGTCCAGGGTGCACATCACGCCGTAGCGTGCGGATCCCGGTGCGAGCTTCTTGAACGCGTTGGTGTAGACGCGGTTCAGGAATTCACCCGCGTCCTTGCCGCGGATCTCGATCTTGCCCAGCGTGGTGGCGTCCATGAAGCCCACGGAATCGCGGACGGCGGCGCATTCACGCAGGACTGCCGTGTCCATGTCCTCACTGCCCTGCGGGTAGTACCAGGGGCGCTTCCACTGTCCAACATCTTCGAACAGTGCGCCTTGGGCCACGTGCCACGGGTGGATGGAGGTGACTCGTGCGGGGTCGAACAACTCGCCGCGCTGGCGGCCTGCCAGGGCTGCGAAGGCGACAGGGGTGAACGGTGCACGGTACGCCGTGGTTCCGATCTCGCCGACGCCGGGGATGCTCTCTGCGCCACCGAACTTCAGTGCTGCGGCGATGACACCGATCGCGTTGACGCCGGACGTCTTGCCCTGATCGTTGGCCGTGCTGATGGAGGTGTACCGCTTCACGTGCTCCACGGACCGCATGCCCGCACCGGTGGAGCGGAGGACATCGGCCACGGACTGGTCGCGCTGGAAGTCCACAAAGTGGTGGTGCCACTCGCCGGGCTCGCCGGTCTGGCCGGGAACCAGCCAGAGCTGACGGCTCGGTGCACTTGCCACGGGAGCCTGCAGTTCCATCGGGGTTGTTGCGGATTCGAACCCGGCAGCGATGGATGCTGCTGCTCCGGCCGAGATACCTTCTGCCAGGCAGTCCTGGAGTTCGTAGCTGCCCCGGCCTGCGCCCACCACCTGCTGGTCCCTTACGGGAGCGGTGGGGATGAACGCTGCGAGCTCGTCATCCCAACGCAGTTTGCCTTGACGCTGGCTGTGGAGGTGAACCACCGGGCTCCAACCGCCAGAAACTGCAAGAAGATCGGCAGCCAGCTCTTCGACGCCCGAGGTGAGTTCGCCGTCGTCGTTAATACTGCGGACGGTGACCCCGTTCAGGCGGCCATTCTCGTCCGCGGACGTGTCAGCGACTGCACTGCCGATGAGGACCCGGGTACCGGACTCGACGGCGGCGGCGGCCTTCGCGCTGATCTGCGGACGGGCATCGACGACGGCGGCAACCGCCACGCCTGCCGCCTTCAGATCCGCGGCAAGAGCGTAAGCGGAATCGTTGGTGGTGCTGATGACCACGCGCGATCCGGCGGCCACGGCGTAACGGTTCAGGTAAGTGCGGGCTGCCGAGGCGAGCATGATGCCCGGGCGGTCGTTGTTTTCGAAGACCAGCGGACGCTCGTGGGCGCCCGGAGCCAGGACAACCTGCTTGGCACGGATGTGCCAAATACGCTGGCGGGAGACACCCGAGGCTGCCGGGACGCTCAGGTGGTCCGTGCGGTTCTGGGCTGCAATGAAGTAGTTGGAGTCGTAGGAGCCGAATGCGGTGGTGCGGTTCAGCACCGTGCATTCAGCGGCAGAAACCAGCTCGGCCTCCACGTCCGCAACCCACTCCAGGGCCGGCTTGCCCTCGATTTCTTCCGCCAGATCCGGGGCTGTGGAACCGGAGAGCAGTGAGCCGCCGAGCTCGGGCTGGTCGTCGATGAGGATGACGCGGGCGCCGGTGCGGACAGCTTCGCGGGCCGCTGCCAGGCCGGCGATGCCGCCGCCGACAACCAGTACATCCGTGTGGACGTACTTCTTGTCGTACTCGGCCTTGTCCTCGTTCGGGTCAAGCTTGCCCAGACCGGACAGGAGCTCAACGTTCATGCCGTCCACCAAGGAAACTGCGGTGGCGGGAAGCATGGACTCGGCAACGTGGCCCGGGAAGCGGGGAGCGATCTTGACCAAGGCGTTGGACTCTTCTACGCCGGCTGCCATGATGCCGCGGGGGCGGTCCTCATAAAGGGAGTTGCCGGCGTTGATGTGGCCATTGGCCAGCAGTGCCGAAGCGATGGTGTCCCCCGGGTGGCCGGTGAATTCCTGGCCGTCCACGGTGAAGCGCCAGGAGATGCTGCGATCGATGCGTCCGCCGGTGGCGAGGCGTGCGTTCTTGCTGGTCACTTCTAGACTCCTTCCGAAGAGATGGGGGTGGTAGCTGTGGGGGAGGCGGCGCCGGGGGAGAGGCCCGGTTCGCCGGCTTGGCCGAACTCACCGGCCTGGGTGAACTCGCCCGGCTGTTCCGGTGCTTTCTTTGGACTCGTCACCTTGATGTCCGGCCGGGGCTGGCCCATGCCGTAGATGGAGTGAATCTCGTAGCTCACGGTGTCGCGGAGCATGTTGAACCACTGGCGGCAGCCTGTGCTGTGGACCCAGCGTTCTGCGAAAGTTCCCTTGGTGTTCTCGCGGTAGAACAGGTATTCAGCCCATTCGCGGTCCGTGAGGTCGTTGGGGCTCTCCGGGTAGGCGACGTGTGCTTGGCCGCCGTAGTGGAATTCGGTTTCGTCGCGTGGCCCGCAGTTGGGGCATGAAATGAGGAGCATGTCTTTTCCTGTCCTGGCTAGTGGGCTACGGCTGCGGCGCCGTGTTCGTCGATCAAGGCGCCGGTCTCGAAGCGTTCCAGCGCGAAGGGCTTGTTCAGCTGGTGCGGAGCGCCGGTGGCGATGGTGTGCGCGAAAGTCAGGCCCGCCGCCGGAGTGCCCTTGAAGCCGCCGGTTCCCCAGCCACAGTTGACGAACATGTTCTCCACCGGGGAGAGGCCAACAATCGGGGAAGCATCCAAGGTGGTGTCCACAATGCCGCCCCAGGTCCGGAGCACGTGGGCCCTGGCGAAGATCGGGAAGAGCTCCACGGCTGCTGCCATCTGCTCCTCGATCACGTGGAACGAGCCGCGCTGGCCGTAGCCGTTGTAGGAGTCCACACCGGCGCCCATCACCAGTTCGCCCTTGTGGGCTTGGGACACGTACACGTGGACGTGGTTGGACATGACCACGGTGGGGTGGACCGGCTCGTGGAGTTCAGACACCAGCGCCTGGAGCGGGTGGCTCTGGATCGGCAGGCGGAAGCCCGCCATTTCCGCCAGGACCGAGCTGTGGCCTGCGGCGCAGAGGCCCACCTTTTCGGTGTTGATGGTGCCGCGCGTGGTCTGGACACCGGTGACCTTGTTGCCGTCCTTGATGAAGCCGGTAACTTCGCAGTTCTGGATGATGTCCACACCGAGTTCATCGCACTTGCGGGCAAAGGCCCACGCCACATGGTCGTGCTTGGCGATGCCTGCACGCGGCTGGTACGTGGCACCCATGACGGGGTAGCGGATGTTGTCGCTGATGTTCAGGATGGGGCAGAGTTCCTTGACCTGCTGCGGGTCCAGCCATTCGGCGTCTACACCGTTGAGGCGGTTGGCACCCACCCGGCGAACGCTTTCGCGAACATCGCCCAAGGTGTGGGCCAGGTTCATGACACCGCGCTGGCTGAAGAGGAAGTCGTACTCCAGCTCTTCCGGGAGGATTTCCCAGAGCTTGAGGGCGTGCTCGTAGATGGCTGCGCTCTCGTCCCAAAGGTAATTGGAACGGATGATGGTGGTGTTGCGGGCCATGTTGCCACCGGCCAGCCAGCCCTTTTCAAGGATGGCGATATTCGTCATCCCGTGGTTCTTCGCCAGGAAGTATGCGGTGGCCAGGCCATGCCCGCCGCCGCCCACAATCACGGCGTCGTAGCTTTTCTTCGGGTCCGGGTTGCGCCAGAGGAAGTCCGGGTGTTCGGGGAGGTGGTCTGCACTCACTTGGCTGCTCCAATCAGTTCTGCTTCGGTTACGGCGCCATTGCCGTTGTGGTTTAGGTGCGGGTAGAGGGGGAACTTGTTCGCCAGGGCGGTCACGCGGTTGCGGAGTTCGACGGCGGTGGTCTCGTCCAGGGTGACGTCACCTTCGGCGGTGGCTGCTTCGGCGCCTGCCTGGGTGCCTGCTTGGGTGCCGCTGTTCGCTGCGGCGATCAACGCCGTCGCAATGATGTCCGAAACTTCGGTGAAGTCCTCGGCGCCGAAGCCGCGGGCGGCTAGGGCTGGGGTGCCGATGCGCAGGCCGGACGACACCATGGGTGGGCGGGGGTCGAACGGGACGGCGTTGCGGTTGACGGTGATGCCGATCCGGTGCAGCGTGTCCTCGGCCTGCTGGCCGTTGAGGACCGAGTGGCGGAGGTCGGCGAGGACAAGATGGACATCGGTTCCGCCGCTGACAACGGAGATGCCGGCTGCGGCAACGTCGTCCTGCAGGAGGCGCTGGGCCAGGATCTTGGAACCCTCAAGGACGCGGAGCTGGCGTTCCTGAAACTCGGGCTCGGAGGCCATCTTGAAGGCAACGGCCTTGGCTGCGATGACGTGTTCCAGCGGACCACCCTGCTGGCCGGGGAAGACTGCCGAGTTAACCTTCTTGGCGATGTCGGCGTCGTTGGTCAGGATCACGCCACCGCGCGGACCGCCGAGGGTCTTGTGGGTGGTGCTGGTGACAATGTGGGCGTGCGGCACGGGGCTGGGGTGCAGGCCTGCTGCGACGAGGCCGGCAAAGTGGGCCATGTCCACCATGAGGTAGGCGCCCACCAGGTCAGCGATGCGGCGGAACTCAGCGAAGTCCAGCTGGCGGGAATACGCCGACCAGCCGGCGACGATCAGCTGCGGCTTGCTCTCCAGAGCCAGGCGCTCCACTTCAGCCATATCTACGGTGTGGGTGTCCTCGCGGACTCCGTACGGAACAACCTTGTACAACTTGCCGGAGAAGTTGATGCGCATGCCGTGGGTCAGGTGGCCGCCGTGGGCGAGGTTCAGGCCCATGATGGTGTCGCCCGGGGTGATCAGTGCGTGCATGGCCGAGGCGTTGGCCTGGGCGCCGGAGTGGGGCTGGACGTTGGCGAACTCTGCGCCGAACAGGGCTTTCAAGCGGTCAATGGCGAGCTGTTCAATCACATCAACGTGTTCGCAGCCGCCGTAGTAGCGCTTGCCGGGATAGCCCTCGGCGTATTTGTTGGTCAGCACCGAGCCCTGGGCTTCCATGACGGCCGTAGGAGCGAAGTTCTCAGAGGCGATCATTTCCAGCGTGGACTGCTGGCGGATGAGTTCCTGGGCGATCGCCTGATCGACCTCCGGGTCCGCCTGTGCAAGCGGGCGGATCAGCGGTTCAACCATGGTGTTCTCCTTCAAAAGCTTGTCTAGTGGCCGACTGTTAGGCAACTGATATATTAGAACTATTGCCATAGTATGTTGAAGATCACATGGTCGTCAACAGGTCCGGGAAACTCATCCGTGGGACCGTGGTTGTGACAACGGGAGAGAGCAATGAGCGCAGCACTGGAAGCACTGGAGTCAGCTCCGCAGGGCACGTCCCTAGCAGAGAACGCCTACCTGCTGCTGCGCGACAGGCTCATCATGCTGGACGTCAAACCCGGCGACCCCATCAACGACGGACAAATCGCCGCCGAACTGGGAATCGGGCGCACTCCTGTCCGTGAAGCCATCAAGCGCCTCGAAAGCGACCACCTCGTGGTGTCCTACCCCCGGCGCGGCACGTTCGCCACCGGCGTGGACATCACCCAGCTCGCCGAGGTCTCCGAAATCCGCGAACTGCTGGAACCGCTCGCCTCCAGGAAAGCTGCCCGGATGGCCAGCCCCGCCATGCGTTCCGAGCTCCGCGCCGTCGCCGCCGCGATCCGGGATCTTGAAGGTCAGGACAATTCCTCCCAGGACCTCATGCGCTACGACATCCAGGTCCACAGGCTGATCTACAAAGCTTCGGCCAATGCCCACCTGGAAGACGTCCTCATTCGCTACGACAACCTCGCCACCCGCATCTGGTGCCACATGCTCGAGAAGATGCCCTCCGTTTCCGGCCACATCTCCGAGCACGTCGACCTCCTCACGGCCATTGCCGACGGCGACGAAGACCGTGCCGCAGAGCTCGCCCTGCACCACGTAGTCAGCTTCGAAGAGACCATCCGCAAGGTCCTCTAGCTTTCCCGCCCTGCCGTGCTCCCGCCTTCCGGCGGCGGGCTCATCCTCTGCGCGCTAGGTCGTCACTCCCTTAGACGCGCGCTGCCGGATAACCCCACCCCCTCCCGATCCTCTCTCACGTCCCGCGGGTTTTTTGCCGTCGCTCTCTCACATCCCGCGGTTTTGAGCTGATCGCTCTCTCACATCCCGCGGTTTTGAGCTGATCGCTCTCTCACGTCCCGCGGGTTTTTTTTGCGGTCGTCAAGTTTTTGAGACAGGTCTCGTTGTTGTTTTTGGTTAGGCGGCCAGGGGTTGCTGGGCGCGGGTTTGGTAGTTGGTGTGGGCTTTGGCTGGTGGTATGCCGCCGGCTCGGCGGTTGGGCCGGCGGCGGTTGTACCAGCCCTCGATGTATTCCATGACACCGGTTCGGGCGGCGAGTCGGGAGCCGTAGCGTTGGTGGTGGTAGAACTCGGTTTTGAGGTGGGAGAAGAAGTTCTCCGCGACGGCGTTGTCCCAGCAGACCCCGACTTTCCCCATGGACTGCGTCACCGAGTTATCGCCGCACCATTTCTGGAATTCATCCGAGGTGTATTGGGTGCCCCGGTCCGAATGGAACACCACCGAGGCCCCGGTCAGGTGGCCGTGGTTGCGGGCCATTTGCAGCGCCGCGGTGCACAGGCTCGCGCGCATGTGCCCGGCCATGGACCAGCCGATGACCATGCCGGAGAAAAGATCGATCACCGTAGCCAGGTAGAGCCAGCCCTCACCCGTGCGCAGGTAGGTGATGTCACCGACCAGGCGGGTTCCGGGCACTGTTGAGGTGAAGTCCCGCTTGCCCTCTGCATCGAGCATGTGGTTCTCGATGTGGGCTGTTTTGGCCTGCGGATCCTGGACGGTAGTTGCCTTCCAGGCCTGGGTGCGGACGGCCCGCAGCCCGTGCTCACGCATGATCGCCCCGACAGTGGGGGCCGAGACCCGCACTCCCTTCTCGTTCAAAAGCAGGGTCAGTTGGTCCCGGCCGGCACGGCCCTTCTCCTCCTTATACAGCTCGGTAACCGCGGCGGCGAGATCCTGATGCCGTACTGCCCGCGGGGATGGCCCGGCCGGGTTGCGCCATCGGTAGAACGAGGCCCTGGAAACCTTCAACGCCCGGCATAGCCAGGCCACGGAATGGTTGGCCTTCTCCGCTTCGATGAACTCGTAGAAGTCCTCTACTTTTGCTTCGCGGCAAAGAAGGCGCTGACTTTTCCCAAGAACTCGACCTCGGCCTTCAATCTCTCGTTCTCAGCCAAGGCCTTCCGGTGTTCATCCCAGGACACCGGGCCCGGGTCCACAGGCTCTAGAGCAGGACCGTCCTGATGTTTTCCCCGGTGCCGATGAAGCCAGTTCCCCAACGTGCTCTCCTTCACCCCGAGCTCGTCAGCGACTTGCTTCACTGAACGATCCGAGGACAACACCAGCTGCACAGCTTCCTCACGGAAAGCCGCATCATATTTTCTTCTAGGACCAGTCATTCTGAAGTCGATCTCCCATCAACCTGTCTCAGAAAACCATACGGCCGCATTTGGCGTCGCTCTCTCACGTCCAGCGGTTTTGAGGGGGTCGTTCTCTCACGTCTTGCGGGTTTTTTGGCGTCGTTCTCTCACGTCCCACTGGGAGTTGCTGGATGCAATCTCCAGTGGGCCTATGGGGCCGACTTGCCCGAGGTCGCAAGCCTCGCCGCCCGGCCCGCGGGAACGTGCACAGCGGCCAGGAACAAAAAGGCTCGACGTCGATGTGGACTTGAGTGCGGACGACGCCTCCTCTTCGCCCTAATGAGAGAGCGATCGGGTTTTGGGGGTGGGATGTGAGAGAGCGATCGGGTTTGGGGGGTGGGATGTGAGAGAGCGATTGGGTTTTGGGGGTGGGATGTGAGAGAGCGATCGAGTTTGGGGGGGTGGGATGTGAGAGAACGATCGGGTTTTGGGGGTGGGATGTGAGAGAGCGTCGTTAGGGGCAACTGCGTTGGGTTAGATGCAACAAACGCCTTTTGCGCCATCAGCCCACTCCAGTCAGCGGTTTAGTCCGGCAGACCTGATTGAGCTGATGCGCATCCGTCACAACTAACCCTTGACCGTGGCGCCGCTCACACATATTCTGGTGCAACAGCGTTGCGCTGAATGCAACCCAAATCAATTTTGGTGGACACATGAGCAATGAATCATCTGTGGCAGCCGCTCCAGGCAGCCCCTCCCACATCTCCCACGCACCAGGTTCCCAACCGGAAGTCAGCAAGGACACTCGACGGCGAGTGGTCACCGCAAGCTTCATCGGGAACTTTGTTGAGTGGTTCGACTACGCCGTGTACGGATACCTGGCCGGCGTCATCTCTACTGTTTTCTTCCCCGAGTCAGACCGCCAGACGGCCCTGCTCGCAACCTTCGGCGTGTTTGCCATCAGCTTCTTCGTCCGGCCCTTGGGTGGTTTCATCTGGGGCCACATCGGGGACAAGCTGGGCCGCAAGCAAGCGCTGAGCCTGTCAATCGTCCTGATGTCCGTGGCGACGTTCTGCATCGCACTCATCCCCGGCTACGCCACGATCGGCGTGATGGCGCCCATCCTGCTCCTCCTGGTAAGAGTCGTCCAAGGCTTCTCCGCAGCCGGCGAGTACGCCGGGGCGTCTGCCTTCCTGGTGGAGTATGCGCCGGCGAATCGGCGCGGACTGTATGCCGCCGTCGTGCCCGCCAGTACTGCAGCGGGTCTGCTGCTGGGGTCCTTGCTGGCAGCCCTGCTGAGTTCAGTCCTGACCGCGGAGCAGCTCAACGAATGGGGTTGGCGATTGCCGTTCCTGTTGGCTGCGCCCATGGGATTGATCGGCCGGTATATCCGGACCAAGCTCGAGGACACGCCGGCTTTCCGGGAGCTCGCTGCCAAGGACAATGCGGTCAAAGCCCCTGCCTTCGCCATGTTCAGGACGTACCGGAAGCAACTCATCATTGCCACCGGCGCGGTGTTGCTGAACGCTGTGGGCTTCTACGTGATCCTCAGCTATATGCCCACTTACCTGTCGGAAGAGCTGGGCTTTGGCGCAACGGAATCGTTCCTGGCCACCACCATCGCCCTGGCCAGTTACATCGGCTTCATCTTCCTAACCGGCATGGCGTCGGACAGGTTCGGCCGCAAGCGGATGCTCATCACGGCATCAGTGCTTTTCATGCTGCTAACGGTGCCGGCTTTCATGCTCCTGGATACCCGCAATTTCCTGGTGATCGTGCTGGTGCAGATACTCCTGGGCGGAATGCTGACCCTCAACGACGGAACCTTGCCGAGCTTCCTGGCCGAGCTCTTTCCCACGAAGGTCCGGTACACCGGATTCGCCGTCAGCTTCAATCTCTCCAATGCCCTGTTCGGCGGCACCGCGCCGTTCATGGCCACCCTTCTTATCGGCATGACCCACAACCAGCTGGCCCCCGGTTGGTACCTCGTGGCTGCCGCTCTGGTTTCCCTCATCGCAGTCCTGTTCGCCACCGAGACTTTCAAAAAGCCTCTGCTGCAGGACTAGTACAACCCACCCATTGAAAGGAACAACCATGACCATCACCCAGAACGAGGCCGTCAACGATGTGGCCAAGCTCGAGCGCACCAAGGTCCTCAACAACGGCGAAAAAGTATCGCTGACCTTCTCCGACGCCGAGTTCGAGCGTCGCCTCTCCGGCCTCCGCCGCATCATGGCCGAGAAAGACCTCGACGCCGTCATCCTCACCAGCTACCACTCCATCAAGTACTACTCCGACTTCCTCTTCACCTACTTTGGCCGCTCCTACGGCATGGTGGTCACCAAGGATGACACGGTCACCATCACGGCAAATATCGACGCCGGGATGCCTTGGCGCCGCAGCTACGGCGAGAACCTTGTGTACACGGACTGGCGCCGGGACAACTACATCCACGCCATCCAGGAAGTCCTGCGGACCCGCGGCATCAACCCGCGCCGCATCGGCGTCGAAGATGACTCGCTGCCGCTGGACAACCGCAACAAGATCCAGGCCGCGTTCTCCGGAGCGACGCTAGTTGACGTTGCGCAGGCAGCGATGCGTCAGCGCATGATCAAGTCCACCGAGGAGATCGCGGTCATCAAGCACGGTGCGCGCATTGGTGACTTGGGTGGCGAGGCCATCCGCAACGCCATCACCGCCGGGATCACCGAGTACGAGGTGGCTCTGATCGGTACCGAGGCCATGGTTCACGAGATTGCCCGGACCTTCCCGGACTCTGAAATCCGAGACACCTGGGTGTGGTTCCAGTCCGGCATCAACACAGATGGTGCACATAACTGGGCCACCACCCGCAAGATCCAGGAACACGACATCCTGTCCCTGAACTGTTTCCCCATGACCAGCGGCTACTACACGGCACTGGAGCGCACCCTGTTCTACGGCGAACCGGACGCCCGCTCTCTGGAACTGTGGAACATCAACGTTGAGGTCCACAAGCGTGGTCTGGAGCTCATCAAGCCCGGTGCTGTGTGCAAGGACATCGCGGCAGAGCTCAACGAGATCTACGTCAGCCACGGCTTGTTGGCCAACCGGACCTTTGGCTACGGCCACTCCTTCGGTGTGTTGAGCCACTACTACGGACGCGAGGCAGGCCTTGAACTCCGCGAGGACATTGACACCGTCCTGGAGCCGGGCATGGTGGTGTCCATGGAGCCGATGATCACGGTGATGGACGGCCAGCCGGGTGCTGGCGGCTACCGCGAGCACGACATCCTGGTGGTGGGCGAAGACGGCGCGGAGAACATCACTAAGTTCCCGTTCGGCCCCGAGTACAACATCATCGGAGCCTAGTGACCCGGCCGGTGGACACAGCGTGGTGTCCACCGGCCGAATCCGGTGGGGCGTCCGCCGTCGAAATATCTCCAGCGAAATATAGTGAACCCATGACTCCCACCGAATCCAGCGACACTCTTGAGAACAGCAACAGCACTGGTGACAGCAAAAACACCTCGGTGATCGTCAACGCCATCGCCGTCTTGAGGAGCTTCACTGCTGACGAGCCGCTCCTGGGAGTCACCGAAATCGCCGGCCGCATTGGCCTGCATAAGAGCACCGTCTCCCGGATCCTCGCGACGCTGGAACAGGAGAATCTTGTAGAGCGCGACGTCGATTCGCGCAGGTTCCGCTTGGGGCTGGGCATGATCGCCATGGCGGGCCCCCTCCTGGCGGAACTCGAAGAGCGTCGCGTTGCCTACCCTGTGCTGCGCGAACTTACTGAGCGGACGGGGGAGACCAGCGCGCTGATGGTGTGGAACGGCAACGAGTCCATGTGTGTGGAACAGATCCCCAGCCGTCACCAGGTCAAGCATCTCGCTCCGTTGGGTGCCCGCTACAACGAGGCCCTGAGTTCATCCGTGCAGGTCTTCCTTGCTTCGGAGAACGAGGACCGGGTGCGCCAGTTGCTGCGCAGCGGATCGATCACGCTGACCGGCGTGGACGAGGACGCGGTGGAGGCTTATTTGCTTCGCCTGAAGGAATCGATGGAGCGTGGGTGGGCAGTGAACTTCGGTGAGACATCCATCGAAGAAGTGGGCGTGGCCTCACCCGTGTACGACCACCGCGGCAACATGGTGGCCTCCGTCCTGATCCCGGCCCCGAAGTTCCGTGTTTCGCAGGACACCCTCAACAGTCTCGGCGAAGCCTGCGCCGCAGCAGCGGCTAAGGTGACCACGCGGTTGGGTGGCCGCGCCCCGCGATAGGCCGGGGGCACATAGCTTGCCCAAAGGATGAATCTGCTGGCCAGCGGGTGGAGATTGACTGCAGGGAGCACTGATTGGCGATGTAGCGTCCCGGTGCGTAGATAGTCTGGCTGGCATGGAACGAACACTGAAAGTTGTCCGGCATTGGGGCGCCCCCGCGGCGGCTGCCATCTTCTTTGTGCTGTGGTGTGTGGGAGAAGCGGGCCGCATGGGACCGTGGCCGGGCCTGTATTGGCCTGGTGCCATTCCTCTGCTCATGATGACGGCCGTGATCGGTCTCGCGAAGCGGAAACCTTACTTTTCGCTCGGACTAACCGGCGTCCTGCTGCTGGGACAGCTGGTGCACATCGTGCCGGCGATGGCCGCCAACCACTGGGCCATCTATTTGGGATCGTTCATCGCGCTGGGCCTCATTATGTGGACGGGGTCCAAAACCCAGAGAATCGTAGCTGCCAGTTCCAATCTGCTTTTCATCCTCGTTATGACTTACATGATGATTTCTGCGCGCTACGGTGACGGAGTTGGATGGTTCAAGCCATTGTACGTAGGGGATAGCGTTGCACTCAGGGACTATGTGCCGGTGCTGTTTCCCCTGCTCCTGGTGGTAGCGGCTGCGTGCGGAACGCTTGGCCTCCTGGTATCCCTTTATGAAGATCGCCAGTTGCTGTCCAAGGCGCAGATTGTTACCGAAGCAAGCCTGAAAGAAACGGAAATCGAACTGGTCATTGAGCAGGAACGTACTCGGATCGCCCGCGATCTGCATGATGTACTGGCTCATTCGTTGGCAGTCATTACGGCCCAGGCTGACGGCACGCGGTATCTGAGCAAAGGCCAGCCGAAGCCTGTCCTGGACGCGTTGGAGAACATCGCCGTATCCGCCAGGCACGCACTGGTTGATGCGCAACGCGTCATCGAAGGCGTGAGGGACGATGGCATGGTTGCCCCACAACCTCTGATCAGCGACGTCGGACCGCTGATGGAGCGCATGCGTCAGGGCAGCCTTGAGATTGAGCACAGTGAGAGTGGTGTACCCGTTGAACTAGGAGCTGGTCAGCAGCTGGCAGTGTTCAGGATCGTCCAGGAATGCCTCACGAATGCCCTGAAACATGGTGGGCGGGGAACCGCTGTGCGCGTGCATTTCGATTGGAGCGGCCCAGGGCTGACACTGCATGCTTCCTCCGCGCTGCCGGCGTCCGTTCCGTTGGGGGAAACGGACGCCGGACATGCCAAGGAACGCTACGGACGAGGCATTCCTGGAATGCGGGAGCGTGCGCATCTGGCAGGTGGTTGGCTGACAGCGGGCCCGGATGGCGAGCAGTTTCGGGTAACTGCTTTTCTCCCATATGGAACCGGGAGCCTGCAAGTCACCTCCCAACCATCGGAGGCATTGACGGACCTAGGCGAGCGGGCGTCAGCAGCCGGAGCCGCTGCTAATGACTGAGGCTTCTGCGCCCATTTCCGTAGCGTTGGTGGACGATCAACCGTTGTTCCGAGCGGGCATCCGGATGCTTGTTGAAAGTCAGTCGGACATGCTGCTTGCGTGGGAGGCGGAGGATGGCATCCAAGCTGTTGCGCTCGCGGCAGAGCAGCCGCCGGACGTCGTGCTGATGGATCTTCGGATGCCTGTCATGGATGGTGTGACTGCCACCAAGCACATTTGGGACGCGGCCTCGCGTGGCGGTTTGGTCAAGCCGAAGATCATCGCCTTGACCACATTCAATCGCGACCAGGCTGTGGTGGAAGCCGTGCAGGCGGGAGCAAGCGGGTATCTGCTCAAAAGTGCCGAGCCGGAGTTCCTGTTGGCGGCAGTCAGGACTGTTCACTCGGGGTACTCGGTCATCGCGCCCGGATCGGTGCACGACCTGTTTCAGCACGCGGCCCGGGCGGTCCCGGCCGAGGGTCCGGATCTTTCGGTTCTGGAACCGTTGTCTGCTCGGGAACGGGACGTCTTTCTGCTGGCGCCAAGGGTTTGAGCAACAGTGCAATGGCTGAGAGCTTGTTCGTGTCCGAGGCTACCGTCAAGACGCATCTGCGCAGCGTCCTAACAAAGCTGGGTGTCGGGACGCGTCTTCAACTCGTGTCCTTCGCGTACGAGCACCGGCTGCTCGGATAGTTGGGTGGCCGCGCCCCGCGGTAGCCGGGACCTGTCGTCGAGACCCAAAAACTCTCGCCGAGTTGGCATTTGATGACAATCCGGGGCGCCAACATTGTCATTAAGTGGCATCTCGGCGGAAGCCGGGAGGGCACAAAAAACGGCGGCCGTCCCGCTTAAGGGGACTGCCGCCGTCGTTATTCTGCAAGACGTGCGGAAGGGGCTACATCTTCCGTCGCGCTGTGGTTGTTTCGTCCATGGCGTCCCTACCGAGCCAGGCTCCCAGACCGATCATGGCAACGCCGAGGATCAGGTGCAGCCAGTTGTCAGCGGTGTTGAAGGGGACAAAGTTGGCGCCTGTTTCCTGGTTGATGACCAGGCCATAGATCCAAAGAACGATGTACACGGCGCCGCCGCCCAAGAGGAACAGGCGGGCCATGCGTGCGTTCCTTGCCATGGCCAAGCCGGCCACGCCAAACAGCAGATGAACGATGTTGTGGAGTACGGACACTTGGAAGACTCCAAGCAGCATGGCGCCGGATTCATGTCCCGCAAAGGTCATGGCGCCGAAATTGGTGGTGATCCCGGGGATGAAGCCCAGGACGCCAACCAGCAGAAATACAATGCCAACGCCCATGGCGGTGTTGCGTAGCGTCAACCCCATCATGTGGTGGTGTTCGGCGGGGTGCGAAGCGGTGGTCATCAAGTCCTCCCTTTCACGCTGTTACCCGGCTCTTCTCATGGAGAGCCGACCTGCGGCAAGGGCTGTGGCAAAAACCTTGCCGACGCCGCCATAATACTCCTGAAATGCCTCCGATAGCAGGGGATGTGCCCAGTTCAGCGGCGGTTAGCATGGAATTATGAGCCAAGCTCCCAACGGACGCGTGCACACGATTTTCCACGACACCCGCGATCTCACTCCTTTCCGCGAGGGCTACGTCCGCACCTCCGTGCGGGGGCTCGCTGACGGCGTGAATGATGTGCTCTCCGGTGTCCTGAGCGGCCGCGATCATGCACGGTTGACTGTAGCCGGCAACGTCCCGCGGCTGAGGATGTTGTCCTCCAAGACGGCGAAGGCCATGCACGAGGCCGTTTTCACCTCCACGGAGCCGGATCGGCTTCTGGCCTTCGGCCGTATGTATCCCGGATGGGCGGGCCTGTGTCATGTGATGGCCGGTTTGCTCGCGTACAAACATGGCGGGTTTTTGAGGGCGTCCGAGCTTCTGCAACGCGGTTTAACAACAAGGATCGACGACGACGCCAGCCAGTTCTCGGCAATGTACCTTGGGCAGGTGGTCACCAAGGTTGAGGTGGCCGAACGGATTGAGGTTCCGGTCCTGTTCAGTGAGGAGTCCGTGTTTTTGGCGCTGTCCCATTGCCTTCGGGAAATGGGGATGACCGAGGCGGCGTTGGAAGCAGTGGTGACGTTGCCGCCGTCGTTGCCTTCGGCGTTGGCGCGCTGCACAGCGGCGTACTCGTTGGAACGGCACCGTGATGTGGTCCTGTGGACTGAGGGTTTGCTGAACACGGACGACCTCTCGGCGGCGCTTTTGCTGATCCGGGCGCGGTCGCAACGGGCCAGGGGTGACTTCGAGTCGGCTCAGGTGGCCCTCAAAGAAGTGCTCCGGCGTCGTAAGACCAATTTGGCGCTGAAGAATGATGCGTTGACTGACAGGGCCCTGCTCGCTCTTGACCAGGGCCGGCGGACGTTGACTCCGTGGTCCAAACGGCCGGCCCCGCCTGCGGAGCTGGAGACTTTGGAAGTGATCCGGAAGGATGCCGAGATGCGGCGTCTATGGGAGAACGACTTCAGGCAGCTGGGCGGCGAATAACAACCATTGTGCCTTCCCTGGGAAAGGCGTAATCTCTTAATCAATCAAACGGTTGATCAATTATTCAGTTGATCAAAGAGTTGATGATGAGAGGTTGATGCGGCAGTGGAGCAAGAAGCTCTGGACAGGGCCTTCATGGCTTTGGCGGATCCGGTGAGGCGGGCCATGGTGGCACGCCTGTCCCGGGGAGACGCCACCGTCAACGAGCTCGCTGAACCGTTCGCCATCACCAAGCAGGCGGTTTCCAAACATATACAAGTCCTGGAGCACGCAGGATTGGTAACCCGCTCACGCGACGCCCAGCGCAGGCCTGTCCACTTGGATGCTGCCGCCTTGGAGCGGCTGACCGCATGGATTGACCAGTACCGGCTGATCGCCGAGTCGCGCTTCCGGCAGCTGGACGAGCTGCTGGGTGCCGGTGACTCTCACCAACAACAAGAAAACAAACCAGCAAAGAAGAAAGAGGAACTGAAATGAGCAATCCAACAACAATCACCGCTGACCCTGGCGTCCCGTTCGTTGACACGGTCCGTGAATTCGATGCCCCGGTCAGTGCGGTCTTCAAAGCCCACGTTGATCCGGATCTCTTGGCTAAGTGGCTGGGCCCGCGCAGTACTCAAACGAAAATTACCGAGTACAACGCCACCACTGGCGGCAGCTGGCGCTACGAGAGCGGCGACGATAACGGAATGGCCGGATTCCGCGGCGTTTTCCACACGGTCGAACCCGACGCTTTGATCATCCAGACCGTCGAGTTCGAGGGCGCGCCCAACCAAGTGGTCATCAGCACCACCACTTTCGAAGATATCGATGGCAGGACGCGGATGTCCGCGCACGAGGTCTACCCCTCGGTTGAAGCACGGGACATGGCTTTGGCTACCGGGATGGACTACGGCGTGATCGAAGGATACGAGCGCCTGGATGAGCTGCTTGCGGCCTAGCGGCGTGCCGGCTATATCTGCGGTAGAAGCGGAAGGAGTTGCTCGGACAACAGCACTGTCCCCAGCCCGATCATGATGATTCCGCTGATCAGGGTCACAACGCGGGCGGCGCCGGGCCGGGAAGCCAGCAGTGTCCTGGAGGTCAATGCGACGGCGGTGTACACCATCCCGGCCAGGATCACGAAGGTCAGGCCCAGCAAGCCGGACTGGACCGGAACCGGCAGTGCCGCCTCGGGGCTGACGAACTGTGGCACCAGCGCCACGAAGAAGAGCAGGCCTTTGGGATTTATACCGCTGGTGCCCATGCCCTGAAGGAAGGTGCGGAGCTGGTTTCCGGACTGCACGACGCCGCCTTCCGCACTGAAGCTCGCGCCTCGCCACGAGCGGATGGTAGCCACGCCGAGCCACAGCAAGTAGG
This sequence comes from Arthrobacter sp. StoSoilB22, assembly GCF_019977315.1. Taxonomy (NCBI): domain Bacteria; kingdom Bacillati; phylum Actinomycetota; class Actinomycetes; order Micrococcales; family Micrococcaceae; genus Arthrobacter; species Arthrobacter sp. StoSoilB22. The sequence continues at coordinate 4,151,233 of NZ_AP024652.1, read as the reverse complement.
CAGCTCCCGCGATGGTCAGCCACCCCAGTAGTCCTGGGACTCCCGCCAAGAGGGCTGCCAACCCTGCCGTCATTAGCGCGGTGTGGACGACGTATCCGCTGCACAGGCCGGCGACGGCGGGGACGAAGCTGCGTTGCTTGAGGCCGGCCGAAATCGAGTAAGCCCAGTCGACGCCGGGCGTGCACGCCAAGCTGACGGCGACGATCATGAAGGCCATAAACAGCTGCGGGTTCACGTTTTCTCTCCAGGGCTAGGTGGTAGGAAAACTCTAGGGAAAAACCGACCATAAGTGTTCCTCTTTTTAGCCCACTGCCCGTCGTTCCCGGTAAGATTATTGCGTGATTGACGGGATCGATAGAAGTATTTTGCGCCACCTCCAAGATGACGGCCGGATGACTGCCACAGCCCTTGCTTCGAAGGTGGGTTTGACGGTGGCTCCCTGCCACCGGCGGCTCCGCGATTTGGAATCCTCAGGGGTGATCCGCGGCTACCGTGCAGACATCGACCCTGCCGCAGTGGGCCTGGGTTTCGAAGCGATTGTTTTTGTGACCCTCAAGCAGGTGGAACGCACCATCATGGCGGAGTTTGAAGAGCGCGTCACCGCCAGTCCCAACATCGTGGAGGCGCAGCGGCTCTTCGGGTCGCCTGACTATCTGCTGAAGGTCATTGCCGCGGACCTCCCCGCGTATCAGCGGTTCTACGACGACGAACTGGCGGCCCTTCCCGCGGTTGAACGGCTGACCTCAACGCTGGTGATGAAGAACCTGAAAACCAACATCGGACCCCCGGTCTAAGGCCCTACTCCGCGAGCAAGCCAGTGGTCCGGTAGGGGATCACTTCCCGGAGGAACATGCTGGTTGACGTGCGCACTATGCCAGGGCACAGGCGAATCTCTTCCGATACCCGGTAGAGATCGTCCGGACTCTTGGCAACCACCCTGATGATGAGGTCGGTGTCGCCGGCCGGGGCGTGGCATTCCAGGACTTCCGGGATCTCCCGCAGTGCAGCGATGGCCTCATTCAGGTGACTTTGATCGAGTTCGGCGCTGACGGCGGCAGCCACGCCACGCCCCAAAGCCGAGGGCAGGACGCGGCTGCTGTTGGGGCGGAGGGCGCCGGACGCCGTCATTCGTTCCAGGCGCGACTGAACCGTTCCGCGAGCGAGGTGCAGCTTCTGGGCCAGCACCATGATGGGCACGCGTGGATCCTCGTCCAAAGCAGCGAGGATCCGGCGGTCCGTGGCGTCGAGTTCCTGCAATGTGACCACTCCCTGACTAAGTTTTCACGTAAGACTGGTCAGATCGACTAATCGTTCTGATGTCCGTTGCACCAACTGTATGTCTTCTGCTCAAATGATGACAACGAAGCAGGACGAGGCTACCGCCAAAACCCGCAGGCACCAGGACCCCGGAACACCACCCGGAGCCCTGCACAGGTTTCCCGCAAGGAAGCAGCCGCTGATTGACTCTTGTTCACAGCATTGTCATTCTGCACCCGCCCCTTCACCCGGGCGTCACAGCAAGAGCCCCTGAGCTACCGGATCGTTGCGGTAGCTGAGGGGCTCTTGTGGTTGGCTTGGATCATGACTTCCGCTGGCCGCTTCGCCCCGAGCCCCTCCGGCGAACTGCACGTCGGCAACCTTCGCACCGCAATTCTCGCCTGGCTATTCGCCAAGTCCAGCGGCCGGGATTTCCTGCTGCGCGTCGAGGATCTGGACCGCGCCCGCTCCGGTGCCGAGGCTGAGCAGCTCCGCGACCTGCAGGCCGTCGGCGTCAGGTGGGACGCCGCCGTCGTGCGCCAGACCGAGCGCGCGGAACTGTACGAAGCCGCGATTGCGCGCCTCACGGCTGACGGCCGCACCTACGAGTGCTTCTGCACGCGGCGGGAGATCCAGGAAGCTCCGTCCGCACCGCACGCCCCGCAGGGCGCTTATCCGGGGACGTGCCGGCGACTTTCGCACGCCGAACGCGAGATCCGGCATGCGACGCGTCCGGCATCCATCCGCCTGCGGTCCGACGTTACAGAGTGGGCTGTTGAGGACCAGTTGCACGGCACCTACCTGGGAGTGGTGGATGACTTTGTGCTTCGCCGGAACGACGGCGTCACCGCCTACAACCTCGCGGTAGTTGTTGACGATGCTGCCCAAGGAATTGACCAGGTGGTGCGCGGCGATGACCTCCTCCCGTCCACCCCGCGGCAGGCCTACCTGGCGACGCTGCTGGGGCTGCAGGTCCCTGAATACGCCCACGTTCCGCTGGTGGTGAATCACGACGGCGTCAGGCTGGCAAAGCGCGACGGTGCCGTGACGCTGGGCGACCTCGCCGCCGTCGGAATTCCCGTCCAACGCGTGCGTGACCTGATCCTTGGGTCCCTGGATTTGCCTGCCGGAAGCGTCCAGGATGCGCTCCAGCACTTCACCCCGCAAAATGTGCCAAAAACGCCTTGGGTGTGGAAAACTCCCCAGGCCTGAATCGGCCGCCGCGTAGGCTGTCTGAATGCAGTCACAGCTGATCGCCCCAGGTTTCGAACCCGTCGCCGAGCTCTTTGGCCGTTTTCTCGAGCAGGATCCTGACTATTCTGCGCAAGTGGCGGCGTACCATCGCGGCGTCAAGGTGCTGGACCTCAGCGGCGGCCCGCACATCCGCCCTGATTCCGTCACGGGCGTCTTCTCGTGTTCCAAAGGCATGGCCGGCCTGGTCATCGCGTTGCTCGTCCAGGACGGCCAGTTGGATCTTGAAGCCGAAGTGGTCAAGTACTGGCCCGAGTTCGGCGCTGAGGGCAAGTCCTCAGTGACGGTGGCGCAGCTACTTTCGCATCAGGCCGGGCTCCTTGGAGTGGAAGGTGGCCTGACCCTCCACGAGGTCAACAACTCAGAGCTCGCAGCCGCCAAGCTCGCACAGCTGCCGCCCCTGTGGAAGCCCGGCGCGGCATTCGGATATCACGCGCTGACCATTGGCATCTTCATGGAAGAGCTGTGCTGGCGCATCACCGGTTCCACGCTGCAGCAGGTTTTCGAGCAGCGCATCCGCGCAGTCACGGGCGCGCATTTCTACCTTGGCCTCCCGGAGTCCCAGGAAGCCCGCTTTGCACCTTTCCGTTGGGCGGCCGACCCGTCGTGGCCATGGGTGGACCCGGCCAGTCACTTCGGCCTGGCTGCCAACTCGGCAGTCGGTGACATCCTGGACCTGCCCAACATCCGTGAAGTCAGGGCGGCGGGGCTGAGCTCGGCGGCCGGCGTGGCCAGCGCGGAAGGCATGGCGAGGATCTATGCTGCGGCGCTGACCGGGCTGGAAGGCGAAGCCGCCACGCCACCTCTCCTGACAGAGGAAACCATCCGGACAGTCTCCGCTGAACAGGTCTTCGGGATCGACCGCGTGTTTGGCGAGACGGGCTGCTTCGGCACCGTTTTCATGAAATCCCATACGCGGATGCCGTTCGGCAGCTACCGTGCGTTCGGGCACGACGGCGCCAGCGCATCTTTGGGGTTCGCGGACCCTGTGTATGAACTCGGCTTTGGGTACGTGCCGCAGACGGCCGAGCCCGGGGGAGTGGGCTGCCGCAACTTCCTCCTGAGCTCGGCGGTGCGGGAAGTGATTGCCGGGATCGCGGCTTAGTGGACTTGCGAGGCTTAGTTGACTTGCGCGGCCGGGACTCCGGCCGTCATTCCTGCCCATAAAGTGTCCGTGGTGGCAATGACCACGTCTTCCACTGAATTTCCGTCCAACTGCCCGCCAGCCGCGAGAAGGGCTGTGCCATGGAGGCTGACGAAGCACACCATAGCCAGTGTCTCGGGGTTGCCGGGAGCCAGGACGCCGGCCTCCTGCGCTTCAGCGATCATGGCCTGGGCGAGGTGTATGCCTTGGGCGCCGGTGCTTCGAAGTTCATCGCTGGAATCGGGGTGGTGCTTGGTGGAGTACATCACCGTCAGCAGTGCGGGGTGCTCAACGGCGAAGTCGACGTACGCCTTCCCAACGCTGACGAAACGTCCCCGGAGGTTTTCATAGGACTGGGCGGCATCCCGAATGCGGCGGTTCATCGACTCAAAGCCGGCCATGGCCACGGCGTCGATCAGGGCCTGCTTGTCGCGGAAGTGTTTGGCCGGGGCTCCGTGGCTGACGTTCACGTCGCGGGCCAGCTGCCGCAGGGAGAGTCCGTCCACGCCAGCTTCTTCGATGGTTTCCATGGCACGCTCCAAAAGTGCTTCCCGGAGTTTGCCGTGGTGGTAGGGCTGGTCAGTCATGGGTCAAGTCTAGGCCAATGTAGTCATTGACAACAATGTAGACACTGCCTACCATGTAGACAGCGACTACATTAGTCTTCGACTCAACCGACGGGATCCAGCCATGACCATGACCTACGCAGGTACCACCGCACTCATCACCGGTGCCAGCTCCGGACTCGGCGCCGAATTCGCCGGGCAATTTGCTGCCCGGGGTTCCAACCTCGTCCTGGTGGCCAGGCGCGCAGACCGTCTTGAGGAGTTGGCCCAGGACCTGCGCTCCCGGCACGGTGTCACCGTTACTGTGCTCCCCATGGACCTCGGCCGGGCAGGAGTTGGACGCGAGCTCCTCGGCGAACTGTCCGGCCGCGGAATCACCGTGGACACGTTGATCAACAACGCGGGTTTCGGTACCCATGGTCCGTTGGTGGAGGAGGACCCGGACACCATTGCGTCCGAGATCTCCTTGAATGTGGCCGCCCTCGTGGACATTACCCGTGCCTTCCTGCCCGGACTGCTCGCCTCGGGGAAGGGTGCCCTGTTGAATGTTGCAAGCACGGCCGCTTTCCAGCCCATTCCCGGCATGGCCGTTTACGGCGCCACCAAGGCCTTCGTCCTGAGCTTCACCGAAGCCGTTGCCCACGAAACCAAGAGCTCCGGACTCAACGTTCTGGCCCTTTGCCCCGGAGCGACGCGCACCGAGTTCTTCGACGTGCTGGGCGGCGAGTCGGCGGCGGTTGGCAAGATGCAGACCTCGGCCCAAGTTGTGGGAACTGCGCTCAAGGCCCTCGATCGCAAGGACACGCCCGGCAGCGTGGTTTCGGGCTTGGCTAACCGCGTTGCGGCAGGTTTCGCTCAGCGTTTGCCCAGGGCCATCACCGTTGCCATTGCAGCCCGCGCAGTTCAAGACTGGTAGAGCGGGCAGAGCCGGTAGGCCGGGTAGCTCGGTGTTTCGGGGCCCGAACAGCGGATAGCCTGAAGGGAAGGACCGATCCCCGTCGGTCCCTCTTCAAGCCGGAGGCCAGCATGACCGAACCACGCTTTACCGTAGAGACAGCCCAGGTTTTGGCCGAGGTGGCTCACAACCGGCAGAAGGACAAACTCAAACGGCCGTATCGGGAGCACGTTCTGGCCGTGGGCGACGCGCTCGCCGACTTCGATGAAGATATCCAGATCGCCGGATACCTTCATGACATCGCCGAAGACACCCCTATCACCCGGCAGGCCCTGCTCGAAATGGGGGTGTCCGAGCGTGCGGTAGACATCATCGAACGTGTCACCCGCCGCTTCCACGAGGACCCGGATGATTACGACGCCGGTATCCGTTTCGTAGCGGAGGACCACGACGCAACGTTGGTGAAGATCGCGGACAACGCCCACAACTCCCTGCCCGAGAGGGTCAAAGCGCTTGCGGAAAAGTGGCCGGACAAGCCTCCGGTAACCCGCTACGCCGATGCCCGCCCTGTGCTGTACACGGCCGTTCCTCGCGAAGAGGTCCGGATGATTCTGGAGCGCATCAACCCGTACTTGCTGCGGGAACTGGACGAGATCGTCCCCGAGTAACCCCAATCCACCCGTTGTGGGGCCTACTCTGCATGCTTTCGAGTCGATATTGCGTGCAGAGCGGGCCTCGCAACGCACCGGAATGCCCTAGCCAGCGGCGGATTCGAGCCGACGGAGTGCTGCCGCCCTGCCTTTGTGCCCACGCCGTTCGTCGTACCCAATGGACAGGCCCAGCACCAGCATCATTGCCAGCATGCAGATGGGCACGGATGCACCGGCCGCGGCCAGGGCAATACTGGACGCCAGACCCAGGACCACCAGCGCGGAACTCCAGATGAGGTCGCGATCCGGACCCAGCATGATGCAGTAAAGGGTGGTGAGTGAGGCCTTGAAGAGGATCACCGGGATGGCGATGGAGGCCACGGCAGCAGCCGCCGGGATGTGTGTCTCGTGATCAATGAAGTACGCAGCGACGTGGAGTCCCGCGCCTGTAGCCGCAATGGCTGCGAAGACCGGCATGTGCCCATAGCCAAACACCCATGAGCGATGCCGCTGGACGTGAAGTGCAGGGCCTGAGGGCAGGATGAAGTAGATCCACCACATGGCGAAGGCCAGCCCGGTTCCACTCAAGCCCACCAAGGCGGCGTCCATGGACCAACTGTGTGTGGCAACGATTGCCCGCAGGGTTTCAATAGCGCCAATCAAACATTCACCCAGGGCGATGATGGCAAGCAGGCCGTATCTTTCAGCAATGTGGTGAGCATGCCAGGGCGTACGGATCTTGCGTTCTGCGAAGTACGGGGTCGCCATCTCCAGGACAAACAAAGGGGCCGCCAGGAGGAACGTGGTGAGCACATCCGTCTCAATCACCAAGGCGATGACCCAGCCAACTTGCACGATTGCCAGGTACTTCGCGTAACGGAGGCATGTCTCGCGGCGTTCCGGGTCTTGGCGGGCAGCGCGCAGCCACTGGAAGATCAAAGCTACGCGCATGATGATGTAACCGATGAGGATGGCCACGTTGTTGACATGATCCCCTTCCACAATCGAGTGGAACATCGGCTCAATGCCCATGGCCAGGATGAGGACGCCAACCATCTGAATCATGGTGACCACCCTGAACACCCAGTCATCGGTGTCGTAGGCGCTGGCGAACCACGTGAAGTTGATCCAAGCCCAGATCACCGCGAACATAGCGAAGCTAAAGCCCAAAAGGCCCGCCCCGAAATGCGCTTCGGCCACCGCGTGCGCGAACTGGCTGCCGGCAACACCGAAGGCAATAACAAAGGTCAGGTCGAAGAACAGCTCAAGCGGGGTGGCGGTGCGGTGTTTTTCGTGGGGATCGCGGCCGCCCATGCGGGAGAGCGCATGGCGAAGGGGATTCGAGGACATGGCTCAAAGATTACCGCCACCCATGGGCCCCTCGCCGAGATCGCTGGAATGCGTCCAGATCGCCGGATAGACCCGGCGATCTCACACCATTCCGGCGGCCCGGCAGCGTTCCGGCGATCTCGCCGGCAGAAACCTACACCCGCCCCAGCACGTCGATGTCTTCCAGGAAGTCCTGATGCACCTCGGGGCTCACGGTGGTCCGGGTATCCGCAATCGCGTCGAGGTAGTCCTGCGTCTCGGGTCCCTTGCGCCCGGTGGACCCGGCCCCGGACGCAAGGCCGGCTGAACCGCCCGAGGCAGCATCGTCGTCGTACACTGCTTTTTCCAAAGCCCGCTGGGAGGCGCTGCGCGCAGCGAACTCGATGTCCGCCGGTGAGAAGCCTTCGGTTCGGTCCACCAGCTGGGCAATATCGACTGAGTCCACCACGGCTGCGGGGATGAACCGCTGCCACATGGCCTCGCGGGCATGGACGTCCGGGAGCCCGATGGGAATGACGTAATCGAACCGACCGTGGCGCAGGAACGCGGTGTCCAGGGCGCGGATGAAGTTGGTAGCGCACACCAGCAGCCGGCCGGGTTGTTCGCGGAAAGCCGGGATGATTTTGAGGAGTTCGTTGGTGACGCCCTGCAATGGCGACGGCGGATCGCCGGCGCGCTGCGACGCGATCTCCTCCACTTCGTCGATGAACACCACGGCGTGTTCCAGTTCGGCAATTTCCAGGAACGTCTCGCGCAGAGCACCGGCCAGGCCCTTGGGATCGGAGGCGAGGCGAGACGGGAACACCTCCACAAACGGCCACTCAAGCCGGGACGCAATGGCTTTTGCGAACGTGGTTTTGCCGGTGCCTGGAGGACCGAAAAGTACCACGGCCCGGGGCGGAACAACGCCGTATTCATCGGCCAGATCAGCCTCAGCCAATGGCAGAACCAGTCGGCGTTCAAGGAGTTCCTTCTCGCGGCGCATGCCGGCCACGTTCTCCCAGAGATCCCGGGCAAGGATGCGCCCGCCCAAGAGCCCCAATGCCCCGAGTTCCTGCCGCTGCACGGGGATGGTCCGCTCGAAGTAGCGCAGGTTCTTCTTCACCACAAAGCCGCGGCCCAGGAATGCTTCCACCCGCGTTTCCGTTTCCGGCATCAGCGCGGAGAGTTTGTTGAGCCCGTGCGGGGCCATGCGGTTCTCGACGGCGGACAGCAGCGAGGTGCCGATCCCGCGTCCGCGGAACTCCGTCAGCGTTGCCAGGAAAACGATCCAGCCTTGGTCGTGGGCGGCGCGTCCGACGGCGGCTCCCACCACCTGCTCACCCTGCACCGCCACCACGGCATGGTCCTTTTCACAGGACGCCAGAACCTCGGACAGTGCGTATACGGGTTCCACGCCGTCGGCTTTGAGTGACTCCCAGAGGTGCAGGATGCCGTCCAAATCGGACGAGTGGAAGTCCCTGATGCGCCAGTTGCTCATGGCTGTATCTCCTGAGTCTGCTAAGTGAGTCGCCGTTGATCTCTTGGAGTTGAGCATAGGCGAATCACCGCTGCCGGAGGTTGCGGGCCCGTTGCGTTACGAAGCAACGCGCGACGGCGGCCTGTCGGCGCGCGCGTTCGCTCCGGCGTCGTACCTCCCACCTAAGATGACTGAACCGGCCGCAGCCGCAGGCCCTGCATGCCGCCGTCGACCGCCAGTGAGGTTCCCGACGTCGATCCGGACAGCGGGCTCGCCAGGTAAGCGACGGCACCGGCCACCTCAGCAGGGTCCACCATCCGGCCATGCGGTTGGCGGGCATTGAGGGCGGCGCGCTCGCCGGCGGGGTCAGCGGCTGAATCGAGCAACCGGCCAACCCACGGGGTGTCTACTGTGCCGGGGTTCACGCAGTTCACGCGGATGCCCTCCCGAACGTGATCCGCGGCCATGGCGAGCGTCAGCGCCAAGACGGCGCCCTTCGACGCCGAGTACAGGGCACGCTGCGGGAGTCCGGCCGTCGCGGCGATGGAACAGGTGTTCACGATCGCAGCCGCCGGGGATTTGCGCAGGTACGGGAGTGCTGCCCGGCTGACGCGCGCTATGCCCACCACGTTGACGTTAAGGACTCGCAGCCATTCGTCGTCATCGTTGGCCGAGATGTCACCTTGCGCGCCGATGCCGGCGTTGTTGATCACGATGTCCAGGCGGCCGAACTGCTGTACAACGCGCTCGACGGCGGCACGCACCGAGCCGTCGTCGGCGACGTTGCACTGCACTCCACAGTGCGGGCTGGTTTCGGGGGCCAGGTCCAGGACCGCCACCTGCGCGCCCCCTGCCGCCAGGCGGTCCGCGATGGCTGCCCCGATGCCCGAGGCGCCGCCGGTTACGAGTGCTGTGAGGCCTTCGAAGTCGTTGCCCACCGAGGTTGCCACGGCGTTAGGCGTAGATGTGGGCGGTCGCACCGGACTGCGCGCCGGCCTGCGCACGGAAATACTCCTGGCGCTGGCGTCCAAGTCCTTCAATTTCCAGTTCCACCGCGTCGCCGGGCTGGATGAAGGGGAAACGGCCGGACAGTGCCACACCCTCCGGCGTGCCCGTGATGATCACGTCGCCCGGCTCCAGGACCATGTACTGGCTGAGGTGGTGCACGATCGTTGCGGGGTGGAAGATCATGTCCGAGGTACTGGAATCCTGGCGGGCCTCACCGTTGACCAGGGTCTGCAGGCGGAGGTTGCCGGCATCGATGTCCGAGGCTGGAACCAGCCACGGGCCCAGGGGAGTGGAGCCGGGAAGGGATTTGCCTTTGGTCCACTGTCCTGCGGCGCCGGGGATTTGGTAGTCGCGCTCCGAGAGGTCGTTGGCCACGGCGTAGCCGGCGATGCATGCCTCGGCGTCAGATAGGGAGGAAAGGTATGACGCTTCCTTGCCGATCACGATTGCCAGTTCCACTTCCCAGTCGTACTTTTCCGACGACGGTGGGATGGGGGCGGCGTCGAACGGCCCGGCGATGGTATTGGTGGGCTTGAGGAAAACTACGGGAACCTCGGGCGGCGTAGCACCGGATTCGGCAGCATGAGCAGTGTAATTGAGGCCGATGGCGACGACGGCGCCCGGGCGGGCAATGGGTGCACCGATGCGCAGGCCCTCCGCTGAGATCTGGGGAAGTTCCCCTTTCTCCAGGGCTTCGCGGGTGCGTTCGATGCCGTCCGAGGCGAGGAAACCGCCGTCGATGTCTTGGGTCAGGGCCGTTAGGCTGAAGTACTTTTCAACACCGGCGGCGTCCTGGGCGATGACGGCCGGTTGTTCGTTTCCGGCCGTACCCAGCCTGGCGAATTTCAAGGTCATGGCTTCCTCCGTGCGTTCGGGACTAACATCCGAACTCTAGTGTGGTGTTGTTACCCATAATACGGAAATGTGACCCATTGACAAGGTATACATCCGATGTTTAGTGTCGGGTAAAGATAGAGCAACGCACCTCAGGAGCCGTATGAGCACCATCACCGCAGTGGAAACGTTCGATGTCCGCTTCCCAACATCCTTGGAACTGGACGGTTCCGATGCCATGAATCCGGACCCGGACTATTCAGCGGCGTACCTCATCATCCGCACGGATGCCGGGGATGGGCACGAGGGCCACGGGTTTGTGTTCACGATTGGGCGCGGGAACGAGGTTGAAACGGCGGCGCTTGATGCCCTCCGCGGGCACATCCTCGGCCGGTCCGTTGAGGAACTGCTCGCTGACATGGGCGCCACCTGGAAACTGTTGGCCCATGATTCCCAACTCAGGTGGCTGGGGCCGGAGAAGGGCGTTATGCACATGGCTATCGGTGCGGTGGTCAATGCTCTGTGGGACCTGAAAGCCAAACGTGCAGGTCTGCCCCTGTGGGAGTTGCTCGCAGGTATGACGCCCGAAGAACTCGTAGCGCTCGTGGACTTCCGGTACCTCACGGACGCGCTCACTCCGGACGAAGCCCTGAGCATACTTCGCGCCGCCGAACCCGGACGCGAAGCCCGCAAAGCGGCACTTCGCGCTGAGGGTTACCCCGCATACACCACGACGCCGGGTTGGCTGGGTTACAGCGACGAGAAACTGACGCGGCTGGCCAAGGAAGCCGTGGCTGACGGATTCGCCCAGATCAAGTTGAAGGTGGGCGCCTGCTTGGAGGACGACATCCGCCGCGTGAGGACTGCGCGCGCTGCTGTGGGCCCCGACATCAAGATCGCAGTGGACGCCAACCAGCGCTGGGACGTCCAGGAAGCCATCGACTGGATGGCCCACCTCGCTCCCTACGACATCGCCTGGATTGAGGAGCCCACCAGCCCGGACGACATCCTGGGCCACGCTGCAATCTCCCGTGGAGTTACGCCCATCCCCGTCGCCACCGGTGAACATGTCCAGAACCGCGTGGTGTTCAAACAGATGCTTCAGGCAGGTTCACTTCAAGTCCTGCAGATTGACGCCGCCAGGGTAGCGGGCGTGAACGAGAACATCGCGATACTACTTCTTGCTGCCAAGTTCGGTGTGCCGGTATGTCCGCACGCCGGCGGGGTTGGCCTTTGCGAAGCCGTGCAGCACCTGTCCATGTTCGACTTCGTAGCTGTCTCCGGTACCAGGGAGAACAGGACCATCGAGTTCGTGGACCACCTCCATGAACACTTCATCACTCCCGTGGTGGTCCACGACGGCGCCTACTGGCCGCCCGCTGGGCCGGGTGCAGGAAACGAAATGCTCCGTGAAACACTGGCCACCTACAGTTTTCCGAACGGCCCCATCTGGAAGGAATCCCGTTGATTCAGCACGCACCTTGGTTTGAAGAGGCACGCTTTGGGATGTTCGTGCACTGGGGCATCTACGCCCTGCCTGCCCGGCACGAGTGGGTGATGAACCAGGAAGAAATCACCGTGGAGGAGTACTCGAAGTATTTCCAACGCTTCGACCCGGACCTCTACGATCCCAGGGAATGGGCCCGCGCCGCCCGGAATGCGGGGATGAAGTACGTGGTCCTCACCACCAAGCACCATGACGGCTTCTGCCTGTGGGACTCAGCCTTGACTGATTACAAAGCCACCAACACGCCCGCCGGCCGTGACCTGATCACACCGTATGTGGAAGCACTCAAGGCCGAGGGGCTGAAGGTCGGCTTCTACCACTCGCTCGTTGACTGGCACCACCCCGACTTCACCGTTGACGGGGTACACCCGCAACGCAACGCTGCCGACGTCGAAAGCTTGAACGCCGGACGCGACATGGCCCGTTACCGCGAGTACCTGCACGGTCAGGTGCGTGAGCTCCTGAGCAACTACGGAACCATCGACTACCTGTTCTTCGACTTCTCCTACACAGGTGGACATGAAGAGGAATTCTGGGGCGGCAAGGGGCGAAAGGATTGGGATTCTGAGGCGTTGCTCGCCATGGTGCGGGAGCTGCAACCCGGCATTATTGTCAACGACCGGCTGGAAATCCCGGGAGACTTCGTCACGCCGGAACAGTACCAGCCCGCCGGCCCCATGATGCTCGACGGCGAACCGGTCACCTGGGAGGCATGCCAGACACTGAACGGAAGCTGGGGCTACGACAGGGACAACCTGAACTATAAATCCGTGGACCTGCTCATCCGCATGCTGGTAGACGGTGTTTCCAAGGGCGGCAACTTGCTGCTCAACGTCGGCCCTACCGGAAGGGGAAACCTCGATCCTCGGGCCCTGGCATCCTTGGAAGGCATTGGCGGCTGGATGAAGCTGCACTCGCGCGCCATCTACGGGGCGGGGGCCTCGCAGTTCACGGCCCCGGCAGATACGCGATACACGCAGCGCGGTGACAGGCTTTACGTCCACCTGTTCGCTTGGCCGTTCGAGTACGTCCACCTCCCGGACCTTGCCGGGAAGGTCGAGTACGCGCAGTTGCTGAACGACGCGTCCGAGGTGTTCCTCAAAGAAGTAAACCCCGGACAGCAGGCCATGAACATGACCCAGGGAGGCCAACCGCCAGGGACGTTAACCATCAAGCTGCCAGTGCAGCGGCCGGACGTCGCCGTACCTGTGGTGGAACTCTTCCTGAAACCGTCGGCTGCAGAGCCGGAGGCCGTGAATGGTTGAGAGCATCGCCCTCCACACACGGCTCAAACCAGGGACGGAAGAGGCGTACGCTGACGCCCACTCGCACATTCCCCCTGAGCTGGTGGCGGCACTCAAGGAAGCCGGAGTGCGGAACTGGCGTATCTGGCGCAGCGGGCTCGACCTCTTCCACGTAGTGGACGTCGACAACTATCAAGAAATGCGGCATGCGCTCGCCCACCACCCGGCCAATGTGCCATGGCAGGCCCGAATGGCTGAACTCTTAGAGGTCCACGACGATTACTCCGGGGCGGATACGGGTATCCAAAGGGTATGGGAACTGCCATGAACTCACTCGATCTGCGAAAACTGGGCAAACTGGGCTTCGGCGGGGCGGGCATCGGTAACCTCTACCGGGCCATCCCCGACGGAGAAGCGCTCGCAACCATCCTGGCAGCCTGGGAAAGCGGGATCCGCTACTTCGATACCGCGCCCCACTACGGCTTGGGCCTGTCCGAGCAAAGACTGGGCGCCGTTCTCCGGGACAAGCCCCGCGAGGAATTCATCATCTCCACCAAAGTAGGCCGGCTCCTGGAACCCAACCCCACAGGTGGTCAGGACTCCGAAGGCTTCGACGTCCCCGCCACCATGCGACGCGTGTGGGACTTCTCCGAGAAGGGCATCCGGCGCAGCATCGAGGACTCCCTGGAGCGGCTCGGTTTGAACCAGGTGGACATCGCCTACCTCCACGATCCCGATGTCCACGATCTCCAGGACGGAATCTCACAGGGCCTTCCTGCTCTGGAGAAGCTGCGCTCCGAGGGATTGGTCCGGGCCATTGGCGTGGGCACCAACTCCGCCGAGGCCGCCCAGGAATGCGTCGAAGCCGCCGATCTGGACCTTTTGATGCTCGCCGGACGGTACACGCTGCTTGAGCAGCCCGACGTCCCGCTGCTTGAACGCTGTGCCGAGCGCAGCACCGGCGTCGTCAGCGTTGGCGCCTACAACTCCGGGCTCCTGGCCCGGCCCGACGTCCCCGAAGACGCACACTACAACTATGACCAGGCCCCGACGGAGGTGCTGGAACGGGCGCGTGCGCTCGCGGCCGTCTGCCGCGATTTCGGCGTGGAACTCCCGACGGCGGCCCTCCAGTTTCCGCTGCGGCACCCGGCAGTGGTGAACGTGACAGCCGGGGCGACTTCTCCTGAACAAGTCTCCATCAACGCTGCCCGTATGGAGGCGACCGTGCCGGAGGAGCTGTGGGAGGCTTTGGAGGGCGTTGGGCGGTGATTGATTCGCACCTGCATTTGTGGACCCTGGACACCTTCGTCACCGGCGGTGCGCGCCACTATCCGTGGCTGGGCCCGCAGCATGGTGAACTCTTCCGCAGCTTCGGCGAAGATGAGGCGCGCCAGACGTTGGACGCTGCCGGAGTCAGGGGAGCCGTGCTGGTGCAGGCCGACGATTCCGTTGCCGATACCGAAAGCATGTTGGCCGTCGCCGCGAGGAATCCCTGGGTGTTCGGAGTGGTGGGCTGGATCAGGTTGGACGCGCCGGCTGACGCCGCTGAGCAGTTGCACCGATTCACGGCTCAAGCGGTTTTCAGGGGAGTGCGGCATCTGGTGCATGACGATCCCCGGGATGATTTCCTGGATCTTCCGCCTGTTCGGGAGTCGCTGGCGCTGGTGGCGCGGCGCGGCCTCACCTTGGACATCCCCGATGCTTTTCCGCGGCACCTGGGTTCTGCGGTTCGGCTCGCCCGTGAGATGCCGGAACTGACCGTTGTGCTGGATCATTTGGGTAAGCCGCCGCTGGCTGATCCTTCGCTCATGGACCTATGGCGCGCAGACTTCCTGGCGCTGGGACGGGAGCCGAACACAGTGGCCAAACTTTCCGGCTTACATTTGCCCGGAGTCGACTACACCGCGGATGCGTTGCGGCCGCTGTTTGAAACAGCATTGGAGGCATTCGGGCCGGGGCGTTTGATGATTGGCGGTGACTGGCCAGTGAGTACTGTGGGTGCACCGTACGGCCGGACGCTGGATGTCCTGCTGGAACTGGTGTCTTCCTTGAGTCCCTCGGAGCAGGACCTTGTGCTGGAGGAGACGGCGGTGCGGACCTACGGCTTGGCAGTCACCCCTTTGCCGGACAATTAGAGCGCCTGCCGCAACCAGTTCTCTACGCCGCTGATATGCACGGTGACCAGGGCTCGCACCAGTTCAGCGTCGCCGCGTTCCAAGGCGTCAGCAATTGCGTGGTGCTCCGCCAGGGTGTGCGCCACAGCTTTTTCCTGCGTCAGTCCACGCCAGATCCGGGCCCGCACGGTGCTGCTGGACAGTGCTTCCAAGAGGCTCCCGAGGTAGTCGTTTCCCGCGGCCTCGGTAATGATGCTGTGAAATTGCAGGTCATGCGCGACGAGTTCCTCGACGTCCGTGTTCTCGTCGATGCCGTCCATGGTGCTTCGCAGGGCTTGCAGCTCGGCCGGCGTGATTTTAGCGGCCGCCAGGTGTGCGGTTGCGGGCTCCAGGATTCGTCGGACCTCAAAGAGTTCCAGGA
Source organism: Arthrobacter sp. StoSoilB22 (assembly GCF_019977315.1). Lineage (NCBI taxonomy): Bacteria > Bacillati > Actinomycetota > Actinomycetes > Micrococcales > Micrococcaceae > Arthrobacter > Arthrobacter sp. StoSoilB22. The sequence goes on along the minus strand of NZ_AP024652.1, from coordinate 4,135,554 downwards.
TGGACCGGTCCTGGTGCAGGTCAACGACGAACCCTACGGCCTCGTTGAGCAGCTTCGCGTCGAGGCTTGTCACGTAGGTGCCATCGCCGCGGCGAACATCCAGCACACGGATCAGCTCCAGGGCCTTCACAGCCTCACGCAATGAACTCCTTGAAAGGCCGAGCCGTTCGCTCAGTTCTTTTTCCGGCGGGAGTCGGTCGCCGGCCTTGAGTTCGCCGCGGATCAGCATGTCTTTGATCTTGCTGATCGCCTCGTCTGTGACAGCCATGGACCAATAGTAGCCACGAATGATCGGATGTCTGTGTCCGCCCCCTTCTCAGTTGGGTGCGTTAACGTACGACGGCGGCACCTGGGTTCCGATTGGTACGGAACCCGGGTGCCGCCGTCGTGAACTAGCGGTAGTTGCCTGTTACTTGTCGCCGCCGGGCAGGGGGCGGTTGGCGATGACGGGGGCGCTGCCGGTGTAGCCGTCGCGGGTGGCGGCAAGCTCATGGATTTGCTTGCGGCACAGGAACCAGCCCCAGACCATGAGTCCGCAGGCAATCGCGGTGACCAGCATGGTCAATGGGGACTCGATGAAGACCATGATCAGCACAGCTGCCAGGAAGATCAAGGACAACCAGCCGGTGTAGGGGGCACCAAACATCCGGAAGGACGGGCGCTTGAGCCACCCCTTGTCGGCCCATCGTTTGAGCTGCATCTGGCACAGGACGATAGTGGCCCACGTGACGATGATGCCCACGGATGCGACGTTGAGGACGATCTCGAAAGCATCGGACGGGACCAGGTAGTTCAGAGGAACGCCGAGCAGGGAAACGCCGGCCGTGATGGCGATGCCACCGTACGGGACGCCAGCCTTATTCATGCGCTGGGCGAACTTCGGGGCCGAACCGGCCACGGACATGGAGCGGAGGATGCGGCCCGTGGAGTAGAGCCCGGCGTTCAGTGAGGACAAGGCCGCGGTGAGCACCACGAGGTTCATGATGACGTCCACGCCCTCAACACCAATGGAGCCGAAGAACGTCACGAAGGGGCTGACGCCCTTCTCGTATGCGGTGAACGGGAGCAACAGGGCCAGGAGGATGACGGAACCAACGTAGAAGAGGGCGATGCGGATGACCACGGAGTTGATGGCCTTGGGCATGATCTTTTCCGGGTTGGCAGTTTCGCCGGCTGCAGTGCCGATAAGCTCAATCGATGCGTAGGCGAACAGCACACCCTGCATGAGGATGATCATGGGAAGGACGCCGTTGGGGAAGACGCCGCCGTTGTCTGCGATGAGGCTGAAGCCGACTTCCTGGCCTTCCACGGGTGTGCCGAAGATGACGAAGTAGGTGCCCACCAGGAGGAAGGCCACCAGTGCTGCCACCTTGATCAGCGCGAACCAGAACTCCATTTCGCCGAAGACCTTCACGGACACCAGGTTGAGGCAAAGGACTACCACCAGGGCAATCAGCGCCCAGGCCCATTGCGGAACAGCGCCAATCCAGGCGACGTATTTTCCGAAGAAGTTCATGTACAGCGCCGCGGCGGTGATGTCCACGATGGTGGTGGTGGCCCAGTTGATCCAGTAGAACCACCCTGAAACGAAGGCGGCCTTCTCGCCGTAGAACTCACGGGCGTAGGAAACGAAGGAACCCGACGACGGGCGGTGCAGAACCAGTTCACCGAGTGCGCGGAGGATCAGGAAAGCGAAGAAACCACAGATTGCGTACGCGATGACAAGGGAAGGGCCAGCTGCGTTGAGTCGGCCGCCGGCACCCAGGAACAGCCCGGTGCCGATCGCGCCGCCGATCGCGATCATCTGGATCTGGCGGGGCTTGAGGTCCTTGTGGTAGCCGGAGTCCTCCTGGTGGAGGGCTTTCTCGCTGGCGTGCGCTTGGGCCGGGACCGTGTGGTCCGTGATGGGGTTGGTCATTGGAATCCTTAGGGGTGTCCTGTTGGGGGTGTCCTGGGCGCGCCCGGAGAGGGATTCGGGCACGCAGAACAAAGCCTCGTGGGGGTATGCCTCATGGGGCGGGACGGCTGGTCGGAGCGCTTACAGGCCAGTTTCGGCCTATTTGCTGAGATTTGCCAGACGCTCGGGGCTCAGCAGTTCCTCCAGCTGGGCAGCGGTCAGGAGACCGTGCTCCAACACGAGTTCTGCAACGCCCTTGCCCGTTGCCAACGCTTCCTGGGCGATAGCGGTGGCGGAGGCGTAGCCGATATGGGGGTTCAATGCCGTGACGAGACCGATCGACTGCTCCACGGTAAGCCGTAGCCGTTCGGTGTTTGCAGTGATGCCCCGGACGCAGCGCGCCGTAAGGGTGCGGCACGCTGCTTCCAGGTGGGAGATGCTCTTGTGCAGGCTGTGCACAATGATCGGTTCGAAGGCGTTCAGCTGGAGCTGGCCGGCCTCCGCGGCCATGGTGACTGTGACATCGTTGCCGATGACCTCATACGCCACCTGGCTGACCACTTCCGGGATCACCGGATTGATCTTGCCGGGCATGATCGACGAACCGGACTGCACGGCCGGAAGGTTGATCTCGCCCAAACCCGCACGCGGTCCGGAAGACAGCAAGCGGAGGTCGTTACAAATCTTGGAGAGTTTCACGGCCACGCGCTTCAGCACGCCGGACAGGTGGACGAACGCACCCACGTCCTGCGTGGCCTCAATGAGGTCAGCAGCAGTAATGAGGGGAAGGCCAGTGATGTCGGCCAGATGGCGGCACGCGGCATCCGCGTAACCGGCCGGGGCATTCAACCCCGTGCCGATTGCCGTGGCACCGAGGTTGATCTCGTGGATCAGCATGTGGGATTCGTCCAGGCGCGCCCGGTCCTCGCCGATGGTCACGGCGTACCCGCCGAACTCCTGGCCAAGTGTCATGGGAACCGCGTCCTGCAACTGCGTGCGACCCATCTTCACCACGGTCCGGAACTCCCGGCCCTTCTCGGCGAAGGCCAACTCGAGTTCCTCGAGGGCCTCCAGGAGTTCCTTCACGGAGAAGATCGTGGCGAGGTTCACGGCCGTCGGGTAAACGTCGTTGGTGGACTGGCTCAGGTTCACGTGGTCATTGGGGTGAAGCTTGGAGTACTCGCCCTTGGGGTGGCCCAGGATCTCTAACGCCCGGTTGGCGATGACCTCATTGGCGTTCATGTTGGAACTGGTTCCCGCACCGCCCTGGATCACGTCCACCATGAACTGCTCGTGCAGCATGCCGTCAAGGATGTCCTGGCATGCCTGCTCGATGGCGCCTGCCTTCTCGGCATCCAGCAGGCCAAGCTCATGGTTGGTGCGTGCGGCTGCCTGCTTTACGGCCGCCAGGCCCCTAACCAGGTGCTTGTTGGTGGAGAGGGGTTGCCCGGTGATGGGGAAGTTCTCGATAGCGCGGAGGGTGTGCACGCCCCAGTAGGCATCCGCGGGGACATTGCGGTCGCCCAAAAGGTCGTGTTCGGAACGGAGGGGGATCGCCTGATCGACGGTGGTCATAGCTGTCCTTGGTTTAGTTGCTGAAAATTTGGGCTGCGCGGAGCTCGCCGACCGGAAGGCCGCCGCCCAGCACAGGGGGGCTTTGAAGCGTGTCCAGGCTGCCGCCGTCGACGCCCAACCGGCGAAGAACCTCGACGGTGACGGGCATGCGGGCGCGATCGCCGCCGTCGGAAATCTTCACTGCGACGCCGGTGCCGTCCGGGAGGCCAACCAGCTGGAGGCCTTCAAAACCATCCTTCGCGAGCAAGCCGGGAACGGCCCGCATGAGGGCTGTAACGTCACGGCTCTCACCAGCCACCATCTCCGGGAACCGGCGCATGGCGTGGGCAACCTTGCCCTCGTCTGTGCTTTCATCGGCAGCGGCGAGGCGGCCGTAAGCGCGCGCCATGCCGTGCAGCGAGTGCGCGAAGAGCGGGGTACCACAGCCGTCCGTGCTGACCGCAGCGGCTTCTTCGCCAGTGAGCTCTGTGATGGTGTCGCGGACCAGGACCTGCAAGGGGTGCCCGGGGTGCAAGTAGCCCTCCACAGGCCAGCCGTTGATGACGCAGACGGCGGTCATGGAGGCGTGCTTGCCGGAGCAGTTCTGCGCGAGCTGGGTGGGGCCGTTGCCGGCGCGGAGCCACTCTTCACGTTCAGGGACACCGAAGGGGAGGTCCTGGCTGTTACCCAAGGCCGCCTCGGTGAGGCCGTGCAGCTTCAGGATCTCAACGGCGCCGTCGCGGTGCATCTGCGCGCCGGAGTGGCTGGCCGCCGTAAGGGCCAAGAGGTGCTGGGGGATGTCCAACCCGGCCTTGAGCAAGGCAACAGCCTGTAATGGCTTCAGGCTGGAACGCGGGTACATGGGGGCGGCCGGCTCGCCAGCCTCGACGGCGGTGCTGCCGCCCGCTGTGAGGGCGATCAACGAGCCGTAGTGGATGCTCTCCACCAAGCCGTCACGTGTTACCTCTACGAGCGGGACGTGGTGGGGCGGCTTTATGTTCAGTGCCGCGGCCTGGTGGGCCGGTGCTGCAGGGGCGGGCATAGTGTCCTTCGGATGTGTCATTTGCTGAGGATCGTGTCCAGTGCCACGCTGACGGCCTGCAGATGAGCGGCCATCGCGTTGCTCGCGGCTTCGGAGTCGCCGGCTTCGATTGCGTTGAGTACTGCGACGTGTTCCTCGTCCGAGCGGTGTTGCCGGTCTGCGACGAGGTTCAAGGTTTCGGACTGGTGGGCCAGGGCTTCACGAATGTCCGAGACGACGCTGGCAAACACACGGTTCCCGCTGGCGCGGGCAACGGCTGAATGGAAGCTGGCGTCCAGGTTCACCCACGCTTCGGGATCGTTCTCGGTGAGCATCTCCTGGACGATTTCCTTGAGGTGTTCCAGTTCTTCCTCGGTCCTTCTTTGAGCCGCCAGTCCCGCTGCCGGGATCTCGATGTGAGGACGTGCTTCGTTAAGATCCCGCGCACTGTACTGACCCAAGGTAAGGTCGTTAGCAACCTTGTTGGCCACAATGAACGTGCCCTTGCCGGTCTTGGTCACCGTGAGGCCCAAGGTGTTGCAGGACCTCAAAGCTTCCCTGATGACTGAGCGGCTCACGCCGTACTGGCCTGCCAACGTTGCCTCGGAACTCAGCTTGGTGCCGATATCGAACTGGCCGCCCTCAATGGCGCGGCGGAGTGCCGCAAAGACCGCCTCGGCTGCGGAGATGCGTGAGATGGGCGTATGCCCACCCTGAGGTCCTTGCTGTCCGGCTGTCCGGCTGTCTGACAGGTTCACGCTCTGAATATGGCACGGGTCACAAGGGCGTGTCAACGCTGAAAGAGTCGCTTCACGGTTTGGGGACTTTCTTGTGGACCCCGGCGTCCCCTCGGGGCAACGTGGGATACGTTCTATCTGCGCGTTCGTTTACCATCGGACATTGCCCGTCTCGCTGTTGCGAATGGCAATTTCGAATCCCAGAGCTTGGAAGACGTCCATGAATTTCGATGTCTCCACGGTGGCTTTGCCGGACTCCACATCGATCACGAAGGTTCGCGACACGTTCGCCCGGCGGGCGAGTTCCTTCTGTGACCAGCCACGCTCGTCGCGAAGCTCACGCACCAGCGGACCAGCCTCTCGAACCGTACGCAATTCCACTCCTGTCGCCGTACGGCAACTTTGGAGGATGTCGCCGTACGCCGACTTTAGCTTTTGTTGCCGTATGGCGACAGTGCATCTTCTGCCTCCTTGAAAAGCCCTGGTCCAAATTGACGGACGCCGGGCTGGCAGCAGAGGTTATGACGTGGGCTTGACACAATGAACCATGATCTTCACCAAAAAGTCCCTCACCGAGAACGGGTTCACCGGCTTCCGGCCGATCGACGAACTCGATCTTATGAGGATTCCGCAGGGCCCGGGCATTTTCGTGATCCTCCGCCCCGCGGACTTCGAGCCCTTATTCCTCGGTAAGAGCACTGCAGGCACGTTCAAGAAGAAAGACCCCAATCTCAAGCGTGACGAACTGGAAGCCGAATGGGTGCCCGACGCTTCTGTGCTCTACATCGGCAAAGCCAGCGCCGGGAGCCAAGGTAATCGCGGGCTCCGCAAGCAGATCCAAGAGTTTCTGGACTACGGCCGTGGACGGCCAACCGTCGTTTGGGACGCACGGCTCATCTGGCAACTCCGCGACGCCTTGGACCTGATCATCGCGTGGAAGGAACTCCCGGCTTCCGAGGTCAATGCAGCCGAGGCCGCCTTCCACGCAGGCTTCGTGGCCGCTCATGGGCGCCTGCCGTTCGCCAACCTGGTTCAGGCTCGCCCCAAGAAGTGAAACCCTGCCACCCGCCAACAGCACCACGACGGCGGAACTTGAGATCCGCCGTCGGCCTCCCGCTCGCAGGCCTTACGGCGCATAATGGCAACCATGACGGGCAGTCATCATCCCGCTGCAGGCAAACCGCATGGACCTCGCATCACAGTTGAGGTGCCTGTCCTTCGGGTGGGCGCAGGAGCGTCGGACTACGACGGGCTGAACCGGTTCGTTGAGGCCCTCCGCAAACCGCAGGGCCTGCATATGACGTTGCTCCATGTTGGCATCCTGGATGAACTGGGCCGCGACATTGCTGCCTGGACCAAAGGGTTGTCAGCTCCAGAGAAGACGCTTCCGGAGATCGCCAGTTGGTTGACGGAGTTGCCGGTATTGCAGGGCTTTCTGGGGAAGTCGGACAAACTGATCCCTTTGGGCGGGGGCCGTCTGATGGGGCTCGAAGTCGAAGTGCCTCAAGAAGTGCACGACTATCAGGCACTTTTGGTGCAAGGGCTACACGTACTTTTCGACGACCTGGGCCTGGACAACATCGACGACTTCATCCTCAGCTCGCCCGCCCTTGGTTACAAGTCGCCGCGGTGGTTGCCCCACATCGCTGTTGGCAAAGCCCGCTCACGCCACGAGCCGGAGGTGGAGATAGCTCCCGTGGCTATTGAGTTGGGCGACTCGCAGATCCGGAATCGGAAGGCGCTGCCTTTGCCGTAACGCTGCGAGGCCCATGCCGTGACGTGGGGGCAGTTCTACAGCCGGTAAAATAGCGCGTGTCTCCCGTTTCCGACCTGAGGACTTCAATGCAGCCCCGCACCTTGTTCCGTACCGTTGCTTTTGCCGAGGCCGTGACATGGACGTTGCTGTTGATCGGGCTGTTCCTTAAGTACGTCACGCGCACCACTGAGGTTGGGGTGAGCATTGCCGGAGGCATCCACGGCTTCGTTTTCCTTTGCTACGCTGCGACGGCGGCATTCACGTGGATCAACCAAAAGTGGTCTACCCGAACGGGTCTGCTCGCGATCGGTTCAGCCGTTATCCCCTACGCCACCATCCCAACGGAGAAGTCGCTGGATCGTCGCGGCCTTCTCGACGGCGGCTGGCGCTTGGCCGCTGGCGGCGACGCACCCCGAGGCGGATTTGAGAAAGCCCAGGCCTGGGTTCTCCGGAACCCGATTCTCGCCGTAGTTGTTACTCTCGTCGCCGTGGGGGCCGTCTTTAGCTTCCTGCTGTTCATGGGTCCTCCAGGTACCTGGTTCTCCTAGAGCTTGGCAGGCTAGAAGCATCAGTTCTTAGGAACTGATGCTTCTCTTCACTTAAGGCGAAGGATCCCTGAATTCCTGGGCCGCAACCACCCACTTTGAATCGTGGGTGGTACGCGGCGTCGTCCGTTTACTTGGAAACTGCCCCGGGGCAGCCCCAGGAGTTGGGGTTTTCCTGGCAGGTGTCGGCGACGAGTGCTCTTTCTGTTTTCCAGACGTGGATGGTTTTGGTGGGTGTGGTGATGTCCAGGGTGCCGTTGATGGGTAGTGGTGGGCCGTTGTTGACGGAGTAGGTTCCGGTGAAGCTGGTGGTGACTGCTGCTTGGTAGTTGCCGGTTTCTGTGTAGATGTGGCTGGTGCGGGTCTGGTTGTTGAGCCATTCGGTTTCGGGGATGGAGTAGCCGGCGGCTGGTGTGGGGCCGAGGGTGGTGCCGTCGCCGAAGGTGTAGGTGTAGTTGGTGGGTGTGGCGGTGAGGTGGACTGTTTGGCCGAGGATGGTGAGGTCGAAGGTTTGGTCGTTGGTGGTGGTGTAGAAGTTGGTGGGGCCGCCTTTGAGGGTGTGGGGGAAGGGTTGGGCTTGGAGGTTTCCGGGGTTGACGGGTAGTTGGCGGAAATCGGCAAGGATCCGGGCGGCGATATCTTCCATGACATTTTCGGGCTCGGCGTCATACAAACATGCGGGCTTGCCGTCGACTGGCTGCCAATCAGTGAAGGTCGGATTGGTGATCCCCTTGGGAGCCTTCAACCAAATAACAGGCGAGCCCTTCTCGCCGCCGGATGTAGTAGGCGGGCATTCAAGAGTTAGGCAGCCCATTTCGCGGGAGCCCGGACCGCCAACGCGGCAGCGGAAGTCCGCCTTGTATTGGTATGGATCCTCCCCGGCGGCGTCTGATCCCATGTTTGTGGATGGCACGCCAGTAACTGGATCGATGATGAACTTGGAGCCGACCTCAATTGAGCGATCAGTGAAGCCGGTTCCCGGGCTTGGTGTGTTCGCCGCCCAAGAAGGCGCCGAAGAAAGCGTTGCCGAAACAAGTAGAACGGTGACAGCCACGAAACGGGCAGAGATGGATCTCATCGAATCACGCCGAGATCCGCTGTAGACCAAGAATCATTGGCGAACTTGCCAAAGAAGGCCGCTGCATCATTTATTGCAGCCGTCGGCTCCCTGCCATTAGACCCATCCGGGTTCATATACAGGATCTGGTCTTGCAGCACTTGGACCTTTGCAGGTTGCGATGGTGCCGACGGCTCCCAAAGGACTTCGATTACAGGCGTCTGATATTTTCCGCCGACCAGCCACCGGCCCTCCGTGTAGTTTGTTGCGACGTTGGACAGGAGGTCTGTGCAAAGCACGCAACTTTCATTGGACAACTCTTTTGCCTTGGCTGTGTCGCCGGTTTCGTACGCGTAGCTAAGCAACTGGAACCAGTACCCAATGAACGCTTCCAGCCCGGCCTTCGAGTTCTCCTTCGCCAGCTCTGGCATCACGGGAACGGGCACGTTCTGCGCCTTTCCGTGGGCGTCTGCAGGCTTGTATACGGGGGAGGCCGTCGCAGTAGCCGAAGCCGCCGGAGCCGAAACGCTCAAGCTGGGCGACGCCGTCGTCGAGATGCTCCCTGAGGGTGAGGCGCCTGGTGCGGAGCCGCCCTGGCAACCGCTCAAAAGCACCACAGCGGCGAGTCCCACGACCCACGTTCGGACGTGAGTAAAGGGAAAAGTGGCAAACGAAAGGCGTGACATGACAGGCTCCCCAGCAGCTGTTTGGCGGTGTGCCGGTCAGTCTAGGCCGGGGACGGGCATCCATTCATGTCAGAAAACGCGGCCTGTGGATAACGTCCCTGAGGGCCCGCCTAGCCTCGCAGTTTCTCCATGTCCCGTCGGTCCTTCTTGGTGGGCCGGCCGGCGCCGCGGTCGCGCTGGGGGAGGCCGAGCTTGGGGGCTACGGGACGCGGGGGAGTGTGGTCGGTGAAGCAGTGGGAAGCGGCTTCGGCGCCGACGCGTTTGGCGATAAGTCGCCGCACCTCAAGGATGCGTTCCCAGCCTGACTCCCGGACCCGAATGGTGTCTCCAATGATCACGCTCTGCGACGCCTTGACCGGGTTCCCGTTGATCCGGATGTGCCCTGCGCGGCAGGCAGCCGTGGCAGCGGAACGGGTCTTGTACGCGCGGATCGCCCACAGCCAGGCGTCGACTCGGACGTTGGCCGGGGACGAGGACGGGATGCTCATCATTGAATTGTCGCCGATAACCGGGGTGTGTGCACGGCAGACCCAGTTTCGAGGCGTCAAAGGGGCCCGAGCGAGCCGGTGTGGAACGGACCCAATGAATGTGACTTGCAGCAATTCTGCATTTCCTGTATTCCTGCCGTAATCCCACGAAGCGTCATTCTGGCGCAATTTCCAATGCACTAAGAACTCCGATCAAAGTAAATTTAGGAAACCCTCGGGAATCGTCAATGGGCGAATAATGTGTGTTAGCTTGTGATTCGTAATGATGAGACCCAGTGCCCGAGTTCAATCTGCAAAGGACCTGCTCGCGCGGGAATAGCGTGATGTCACAACGAATCGGTTCAACGGAGGACCCGGCGGCGTCGAGCGCTGCTACCCACACTGTCCTATCTCCTCGGACGTTTGCCTCCCTGGCCGGGACCATGTTTGCAGTCGATCTCCTGAGCGCCGGAAATGGAGCTATTGACCTGGCCTTCGTGGCCCCTTTCGGTGCCCTCATGGTGGCCGGCATAGGTTTGGGCGATCTCGTGACGGCGCTCTTCATGGCCTTCTTCGCGGGAATCATCGATGTTTTTGCTGTGAAATTGGCTCGCGCCGAAGGGCGGAATGATGCCAGCAGGTTATTGCCCAAATTATTTGCCGCGCTGTTGATCGTTGCTGCCGTCTGGACTGCAGCCGGGATGGTGGTCACCCGGGTTGTTCCCCTGATCTTTGCCGTTGTAGGCTCCGAGCCTGCTGTGGCTGCCATAGCCACCGATTACTTGACCGTACGCATGATGGGCATTCCCTTCACGTTGGCTCTGGCCGCCGTCTCGGTCACCCTCCGCATCGTGGGGAGACAACGCGCTTCCATTGTCCTCATTGCCACCGTGTTCGTGTTGAATGCGGCGTTCAATGCCGCCTTGGTTTACGGTCCGCTGAATGTGCTGGCAGCCAACCCGGTGATTGCTGTAGCCATTGCTACGGTGATCGCTCAGGTTTTCACTGCTGCCTGCGGGGTTGTTGTCCTCGCACGGCATTTCTCCCGAGGTCACGGGGAAAGCGGAGCCGCGGCTGATCAACCCCGGATCATCCTGCTGACCCGCGAGATGTTTGTAACAAGCCTTGGAGTCGGGTTGCGGCAAATGAACAACTACGCCGCTGCCGTGGTGCCCTTCATGCTCATCAGCCGTTTGGACGTGGCCACCGTTGCTGCGGCAGCGGTGGCCACGAGGATCTGGACCCTCTACTGCCGGGTTCCGCAAGCGACCCTCAGCGCTGTTGGCGTTTTTGTTGGGTACTCCCGGGGCCGAAGCCAGCCGGACGCCCACGCTGTGGTGCAACGTTCGGGTAAGTATGTTGTCTGGCCCAGTTTCATCGCGGCGGCCGGTGTGGCAGCGGCCGTTCCCGTCTTTGCCAGGGTCTTTGGCGGCGATGAGATTGACGTTGGATTGGTGTGGATGCTGACTGCTGCCTATCTCCTCGCAGTGCCTGCCTATGTCGTGGAGAATTTGTGCGGGGAGATCTTGACGGTGGAACAGCGGGCATCGTGGCTCTCCCTACCATCAACCGTGGTTACGTATCTGGTAACCATCCCGATTGCCATCATCGGGATCCTGATGTGGGAATCGGCGATGGTCGCCGTTGCCTCCGCAGCCGTGGCGTCGCTTCTTCTTGCCCTGCGGTACAGCATGCGGACAAGGCAGCTCGGCTATCGGATAATCGGGAGGTTCTGAGTGGCGCGTCTGACCATCTGGTCGGGATCCCGCCGTCGGAAACCGCCGCTGGCAGCCCGCCGAGAGCCAACTACCGCACCGTCACCTCAACCACCTGCGCCATGTTGTTCCCGATGCCCTGGTAGTTCCACACCTGTTCAGTGGGCTGGAGCGCGCCCGACGAATCCATGGCCCGGCACCGCAGAACATGGTCCCCGGGGCTCGCGACCCACACCATGGACCACCGCCGCCACGCGAAATCACCCAGCGGCGGATCCACATGCGCGGGCATCCACTCGCCGTCGATCCCCACCTCCACGCGATCCACCTCACCGTGCCCGGACCAGGCACGCCCGTGGAGCATCACGGGACCGGCGTCCACGACGCGTCGCCGCGTGTAGAAGTCCGGGATTCCCGGCGGCACCATCAGGGAGCGGACGCGAATGTGGGACACGGGTATGCCGGGCCCGTCTGGACCTTGGAGGTAGTGGTACGCGACCGCCTGCTGGAAACCCATGAACCGCGACGTCACAGCTTCGATCGACGTCAACCACTTCACACTGGCCATGCCGTACCAACCCGGCACCAGCAACCTGAGCGGAAAGCCGTGCTGAATGGGCAGCGGGTTGCCGTTCATGGCGTAGACCAGCATGACTTCGGGATGCATGGCTTCCGCCACCGAGAGGCTGCGCGCGTAAGGCTCTTCGACGCCCCCTTGTATGCCGTTGTCGGCACCGGTAAAGACAAGTTCGACGGCGTCACTCGCCAGGCCTGCTTCCTCCAGCAAGGGTGCCAACGGGGTTCCGGTCCACTCTGCCGTGCCCACCGCGCCGAGAACCCAGGGTTGGCTGACGGGACGTGGCTGCAGAAGCGACCGTCCGTTTCCTGCGCATTCAAGGGTGACGGGCATGGTGACGGCGGGCCGGGCTTTGATGTCCTCGAGACTCAGCTCGAGGCTCCGGTCAACGGCGCCACCCAGCCGAAGCCGCCATGTCTCAGCGGAAACATGGGGGATGTCGAAGTGGATCAGCAGGTAATGCAGCCCGGCCGGCGTGATGTCGTCGTGCAGGGCCTCAAGCGGCATGGAGTGGTTCCGCCCGGAAAGTTGTAGTTCTTCGTGAGTCAGCGGACCTTGGGTTGGCTGGCCTGGGTTGGCTGCTTTCGTTGCTTTTTGTTTGACGTGGTGTTTGGACATGGGGCGGCGGCGTTCTACTGGAAGCTAAACGCTGCGGAGTGCCGCAGCACTTAGGTCAAGGATCACGCCGCGGCCGAACCCGCGTCAATAGCCTGTTGTGAGGCCTGCTTTGCGCGCTAACGCGTGCCGGGAGCGTGCAAAGCGGGCCTCACAACGGAAGGGGGCTACCGGCGTCGAAGTTCCGGGTACTCAAGGTGGGGCGCAACAGTGCCGGCGTCCCGCTCCAGGAAATTCACGGCCGGGGCCACGATGTCGTCGATCTCATCCAAAACGGACTCGCTCAGCACCACATCTGCGGCCTTCAAGTAATCGGTGAGGTGATCCTCGGTCCGCGGTCCGATGACCACGCTGGTGACCGCCGGATGGTTCAGGGCGAAGGCGACGGCGAGCTGTATCAGGGTCAACTCATGGCGTGCCGCAAGCTGCGCGAGCGCATCCGCGGCGTGCAGCTTGCCCTGGTTAAAGGGTGCGTTCACATCGAAACGGCCCGGAACCGCTGCCGATCGCGAACTCTCCGGCTGGCCCCCGCCGACGCGATAACCGCCCGCCAGCCAGCCGCCGTCGAGCGGTCCGTAACTCAAAACCCCGACGCCGTACTGCTGGGTGATGGGGAAAACGTCCCGTTCGTTGGCGCGCACCAGAAGGGAGTAAGGAACCTGGTCCACCACGGGCGGGGTCAGGTGGTTGGTGTTCGCGATCCACTGGGCCTCAACAAGTTGGGCGGGGCTGAACACGGACGTGCCGTAATAGAGGATCTTGCCCTGGCGGATGAGGTCGTTGAGGGCAGTGATGGTCTCAAGGAGATCGGTGTTGTAGTCCGGACGGTGCGCCTGGTAGAGATCGATCCTGTCCGTGTTCAGCCGCCGCAAGCTGTCCTCCACAGCCCGGACGATCCACCGTCGTGAGTTGCCGGCGTGTGCCGGGTTGGAGCCCATCTGGCCGTGGAACTTCGTGGCCAGGAAAACGTCGTCGCGCCGGCTGTGGATGGCCTGGCCAACCACGGTCTCGGCCTCGCCCTGTGAGTAGATGTCGGCGGTGTCAACGCTGGTGATACCGGCGTCGAGGGCGGCCTTGATGATGCGGATGCTCTCGGCCGGACCCGTGGGTGCGGCGCCGGTGCCGAAATTCAGGGTGCCCAGCGTGAGGGGGCTGATCAGGGCGCCAGTGCGTCCAAGCGTTCGTAGCTCGTTGAGGCTCATGTCGGCTTCCTGTGGTGGAACGGTGCGGATGTTCAATCGAGGCTACACACGGCTCCCGGAGGCATAAACGCAAATGGTAGAAGTTCTTCGTTTTTCTTCTTGCGAGGTAATGGAGGAGGCCTTACTTCGCGACATTTCTTGACACGCGGCAACACAAATGTCTTTCGAATCAACAAATATTGCCGTTACCGGAAGCAGGTGAATCATGGGTAGGGAACTCAGGCATCGCACGATAGGGGACACCGGAATGACACAGACCACAGTGGAAGAAACGGCGGCCATCAAGGCAGCATTCGCGCAATTCCCGTCCGGAGTTGCGGCGTTCAGCGCCATGGTGGACTTCACGCCGGAAGCCTTGGTTGCATCGTCCTTCACGGTGGGTGTATCGCTGGAGCCGCCATTGGTGATGTTCGCCGTGCAGAACTCCTCCACCACTTGGCCGAAGCTCCGTCAAGCGCAGCGGCTTGGCGTTTCGGTGCTCGCCGAGGGCCAGGAAGCGGCCGCCCTCCAGCTGGCTTCCAAGACGCGCGACCGTTTTGCCGGATTGGACACCAGCGTGAGCGACTCAGGTGCAGTTCTGATCGACGGCGCGGTGCTGGGTTTCGAATGCGAAATTGTGTCTGAGACGCCCGCGGGGGATCACGCGATCGTCGTTCTGGAGGTCAAGGCCACCACCATCAATCTCGAATCCAAACCATTGATCTACCACGGTGCTGCGTTTAGGCAGTTGGCAGCCTAGGCATCTAGGAGTTGCGGCTGGCGCCGCTGAGCGAACCTTTTCGGATCGGGCTCGGAGACTTTCCATTCTTGGAAGTGTCCGGGCCCGGCTTCTTTGCCCCATTGCCTGAGGCCGGGCTCTTGGTGTCGCGGCTCTGTGCGGGACCCTGCTCCGGCTTCTTGGGTGGAAAGTCGGGACGCTTGGGAGGCGGGGTTTTGCCGTTGGACGACGGCGTCGGCTCGTCAAGGTCGCGGACGGTGACCTTGATGGCCGGTGGCTGTTGCGCTTTGGCGCGTGCGGCGGCCCGCTCGTCTGCTTCTGCCACTGCGTCTGCCCAGTCCTTCGCGAGGACAGGTGGTTCCTTGGCGGCTGCGACGACAATCGGGTGGTGGGCGGTCTGGTGTTCCACCACTGATTTAACCTCAGCCGGTTTGGGCAGGTTGCGGGGGTCTACTTTTGCCTTCCACGCGCCTTCCTTGAGCGCAGAAGACGCACCCGAGAGGCGTCGTCGGGCACCGCCCAGGAGGTCTCGCTTGGGCGCTGCAGGTGGGGCCCCGGCTCCGGGCGCGGAAGCAGCTCCAACCCCGGCCGACGCGAAAGCGGGCTCCGGCGCAGCGGGAGGCACCAAATGGTGGTGTGCCTCAGCGGGATCAGGTACGCGTTCAGGGTGCTGGGGGAGGTGAACTATGGGAGTGTTGGCCTTCTTGGGAAAGATCCCCACCATGGCCAAAAGGATGATGGACAGTAGCCGTCCGATTCCGGCGATCACCAGGGTGATGATGACGATCAACATCAGACCCAGGAACATCAGGACCGCCAGTCCGAGTGTCCCCAAATACGTCAGGTTGATGGCGAGTGTTGTCGGATCCTCCACGTTAGCCTCCCCTGGCCGTCGTTTTGTGATGCGCCCAATGCCCACCCAGCTTGCATATATAGCCTAAGGTCCAGCACCGACGGAATCACGCCCCGCCCCACCCTCTGGCGGGGTTGTTTCGAAGCTGTTATAAGGCGTGGGAAAATATGTTGCCCAGCTCTCATTTTTGGTCTCAGATTGGCGCTCCATGACCCCTGATTCAACCCGTCTCCGCAACGGTGCCTGCCCGTGCCTCTCCGGCGAACAATACGAGGAATGTTGTGGGCGCTTTCATCGCAGCGCGGCGGATGCGCCAACGGCTGAGCAACTCATGCGGTCCCGCTATTCGGCGTTCGTCATCCTGGATCCCGGCTACCTCCTGCGCACCTGGCACTTGTCCACCCGCCCCGCGTCGATGGACCTTGATCCGGACATGGAATGGCGCAGGCTGGACATTGTCTCGGCCACGGGCGGTGGCCCCCTGGACACGACGGGAACAGTGGAGTTCGCTGCGCACTACAGGCTCGACGGCGAACGCGGGGTCCAGCGCGAGCTAAGCCGCTTCGTCCGGGAGGACAAGCGTTGGTTCTATGTGGATGGGGACGTGCGCTAGTCGCGTTCCCATCCCAGTTGCCTCGATATTGCCGTGCGCCGATCACGGTGGTTCCGCGGCCTGGCCCGCCAAAGTCACGGTGTCCCCCGCACTAACTGGGAAGGAACGCGGCGGGAACGCCCTACCGGTAGTTCCGGTGCAGGTTCTCCTTGGTTGAAGCGCCAGGGGAGGCATCGCCGATCCAGGGCCCGGTGCCTTCGGACTGATCCAGGACGCCGGCCTCC
Source organism: Arthrobacter sp. StoSoilB22 (assembly GCF_019977315.1). NCBI lineage: Bacteria > Bacillati > Actinomycetota > Actinomycetes > Micrococcales > Micrococcaceae > Arthrobacter > Arthrobacter sp. StoSoilB22. The sequence goes on along the minus strand of NZ_AP024652.1, from coordinate 4,119,317 downwards.
AACCAGGCGTAGTCACCGGCCAGGACCTTCCGCGAAAGGTCGTGATCGCCGTCGTCAGTATTCCTCCACAGCTGATCGAAGTATTCGTCCACGCGGACGCGCGCCTGCTCGCAGTACGCCTCGGCCAGCTCAAAAGCGGTAGCGCCCTGTTCAGGATGGGTCCGGAGCAGCATCTCCGCCCGCGAACAGCACGCAGCCATGGCGAACAGCTCAGCGCCGATGTCCACGATCCTGCCCAGGAACGCCTGCTTGTGCTCAAGCTTCGCCTGCCAACGCCCCATGCCGTAGAACGTCTGGCGGGCCAGCCGCCGCGAGGACCTCTCCACAAAGCGCAGCTGCTTGCCAAGGCGTCCAAATTCCGCATAGGACCGCGGATCCATTCCGGCGCCAGCCACCAGTTTCGGGAGCCACTTAGCGTAAAAGCCGGAAGCCCCGACGGCGGCCCTCGCCTTATCCTGCAGGCTCGCGTCCGCTGAGGCGAGGTCTCCCGCGGCGGCAAGGTGGGCATCCACGGCTTCCCGGGCGATGAGGAGTTTCATGATCTCGCTGGAGCCCTCGAAGATCCGGTTGATGCGGAGGTCCCGGAGGAGTTGCTCGGCTGGGACTGCCCGTTCGCCGCGGGCTTCCAGGGAGTCGGCCGTTTCGAAGCCGCGTCCACCGCGGATCTGAACGAGTTCGTCGGCAATCCGGCAGCTCAGTTCCGTGGACCACAGCTTGGCCAGCGCGGCCTCGATGCGAACGTCCTTCTGGCCCGCGTCGGCCATCTCAGCGGAAAGCTCGAACACAGCCTCCAGCGCGAAGGTGGTGGCGGCGATGAACGCGATCTTCTTGCCCACGGCTTCGTGTTTGCCCACCGGACGGCCCCACTGCGTCCTCGCGTTGGACCATTCGCGGGAGATCTTCAGGCTCCACTTTCCGGCGGCCACGCACAGACCCGGGATGGAGAGCCGCCCCGTGTTGAGGGTGGTGAGGGCGATTTTGAGTCCTTGGCCTTCACGCCCCAGCCGGTTGGCTGCAGGGACGCGGACTTGGTGGAAGCGGGTCACACCATTCTCTATTCCGCGCAGGCCCATGAACGTGTTGCGGTTTTCCACGGTGATGCCGGGGGAGTCCATTTCCACCACAAAGGCGGAGATCCCGCCCTTGTGTTCCGTCCCGTCAGCGTCGGTATGGGCTGGAACCCTTGCCATGACCACCACCAGTTCGGCGATCACGCCGTTGGTGGTCCACAGTTTCACGCCGTCCAAAAGGTAAGAGTCGCCGTCGTCGGACAGTACGGCAGTGGCGCCCATGCGCGCGGGGTCGCTGCCGACGTCGGGCTCTGTGAGGAGGAACGCGGTAATGGCGCCGGCGGCGCAACGCGGCAGGTATTCCTGCTTCTGCTCGGGCGTGCCGAACTCCTTCACCGGTTCCGGAACTCCGATGGATTGGTGGGCTGAAATCAGTGCGCCCAGGCTCGGATGGACCGATCCCAGCAGGGCAAGGGCGCGGCCGTAGTAGACCAAGGACAGGCCCAGGCCGCCATATTCGCGCGGGACTTTCATGCCGAAAACGCCTAAGTCCGCGAGCCCTTTCAGGTATTCGTCGGGAATTTTTGCGTCCCGCTCGATCGTGCGGCCGGACATCGTTTTGGCGAAGGGCACCAAGCGGGCCATGAATTCTTCGCCCCGCTGGACGTCTTCTGTTTTTGCCTGCGGCCAGGGGTGTATCAGGCTCAGGTCGAAGCTGCCCAGGTACAGGCCCTTGGCGAAGCTGGGACGGTTCCATTCTGTTTCGCGCGCGGCTTCGGCGACGGCGCGGGCTTCTTCTGCGGTGGCGTTGACGCTTGCGGCGGCGAGACTGTTGTCAGTGGCGGACGTCATGGGATAACTCCTCTAGCCGGTGGTGCCGGATGGAGCCAGGGTCCGCCGTGGGTGCGAACCCTTCAGCTGTCCCTCAATGCTACCCGCGAGTAGCTACCTGTGCTAGGGGAAACCTGCGGCTGGAATTCGGCCGGAATTTCCACTTGTCCGGCGTGGTGAACCACCCGGTCCCACGCAAAGTTAATGCCATGGACCAGACCACCCAGAACGGCCTTAATGGCGTACCAGGCGATGCCCATTGCTCCGATAAGAATGATTGTTGCCAGTGCTGCGGCGGCAATGAAGGCCACCAGAATTGCAGCGAAAACCAGTGTTCCAATGAATACGTACGTGGCGGTATCAAGCGCAGAGAAGTCGAAATTCATGGTTCCCCCCGGGGCGACGGTGCGTGGGTTGACGCGGCGTGGCTGCGTCGATGCTCTGACACTAGGGGCGTCCATGGTTTCCGGCCAGTGCGGAAACGCCTCGCGGCGGCGTTGATATGGGATCGAAACCATACCAGGCGGTAGGTTACGGAATGGTTGCGACGGCGGTGCTTCCGGCAAGGCTCGACGGCGCCGCTTCCGGCGGTCGGTCGCCCCGGCGACGCTCTGCGTTAACCTTGTACGGGGCAGTTTTCGCTGCCAGCCAGGTTTCGCAGCAGCTGAAGGAGAGTAGTTGTCCCGTTCAGCCATGTCCTCCGCCGACGCCATCGGCGCCCGGCTCCGTGATCTCGAGCAGCTGACCAAAGGGCCTGCCTGGGCCCTGACGCGGTCGGCTCCGTGGGTGATCGCCGTGCTGCAGGCATCCTTTACCCGCACCCGGCCGCAGCTTCCGCTCGAAGAGTTCCATGCCGACGTCGATGCTTTCCTTGAGCAGCTCCGCCGCCAAGACCCGGCGTTGGGCGGCCAACAGAACGGCAAGCTTTTCGGCGACGAGTGGACTAGGAAACAATTCCTGACCCGGCGTAGCCAATCAGGTCAGATCGTTTACGAAGTCACCGAACCGGCCGCCCGTGTGCTGGCTTTCCTGGACAGCCTCTCCAGCGAGCGTTCCACGCTGAACGGTTCTCGGCTCGGCACATTGTTGGGCGACGTTGAGAAGCTCGCCAACGAGACCAACCCGGACCAGAGCGCGCGCTTGGAAGCCCTCGAAGAGGAAATCCAGGAGCGGCAGCAGTTGGTGGAGGACATCAGCTCCGGTGAGTTCGATGGACTTCTGGATGACGAAGAAGCTGTGGAAGCTGCCGGCAACATCCTGGACCTCGCAGCCAGCCTGCCGGCGGATTACAAGAAAATGCGCGACCGGATCGAAGAACTGGTGGGTGAGCTCCGGAACCAGATTATTGAGGAATCCCTGAGCAAGGGCGCCACCATGGCCCAGGTTTTGGAGGCCGACAAGCGCTTGCGGCAAAGCCCTGAGGGACGAACCTTCCGCTCGTTCACCGCATTCTTGGAGGACCCGCAGCAGCAACTGCGGTTCCGCTCGGCGATCGGTGAGGTGCTGAGCCGTCAATTTGCGGACGACCTATCCCATGAGGACCGCGAAACGCTGAAAAACCTGGTGGCCGAGTTGCGATATCAGCACAGCCAGATCCAGCGAATCTACGGCAAGCTCTCCGAAAGCCTGAACACCTACATTCAGAGCGACGACGTCAGGCAGTCCGTCAGCCTGCGCAAGGTGCTTGCCGAAGCCGAGCAAGCCATCCGGTCCATGCCGTACGAGCGAGACCGTCCCGGTCTGGTCCGCGGGCCCGTGCTGTTTAACGCCGGGTTCGAGTCGTTGGCCATGGTCAAACTTTTCGACCCCGACGAATTTGCAACACCCCCGCGCCTTGCCGACCCCATCGCCTTCAGCGACTCCGACCGCGTACGGTCGGCGCGCACCGGAAAGGCCAAGCCTGCTGTCGTCCGGGCAGCCATGGCCGGTGCCGCCACCCTGGGCGACGCCTGGGAAAACCTGCCCGCCGAAGAACGCCACATCAACACCGTGCGCACCCTGCTGTCCATGGCGCTTCAGACGGGCGCAGCCTTTGACAGGGCCACCTGGGAACACATCGACTTCGAACAAATCGACGGCAGCATCCGCACGGCGTACCTGCCTGTCGTCAAGCTGAATGAGGATTCTGATGACTGAAGAAATCACGACGACGGACGTCACCGCAGCGGACAGCGTCACCGAAGCGGTGGCTGAAGTCGGTGTCGAGCCCGAGCAGGTTGTCGAGCCTGAGCTGGATGCGGAGGCTGAGCCGGTTCCGGAAATCAGCCACTCGGACCCCTTCCGGATCACTCCGCGGGACACTTTTGTGGATGGCGCTGCTCTCTTCCCCGGCGATACCGGAGTGTTGCCGATGAAGGTTCGGCATGCGCTGGTGAAACTGCTCAAGGGCCCGTACATTGACGGTGGCCGCGACGAGAAACTGTGGACCACGCTGCTGGACAACCAACTGATCCTCCGCAGCCGCCTCTCCGAGCTGTTCCTCACCCTGCAGCTCGATCACGACCGCAAAATCGCAGTCCTCCGACCCGTTGACCCGGAAGTGATCGGCGCCAGCTCCCGCTCCAGCATCCTGCGCCAGCAGCGTGCCCTGAGCCGCGTGGAAACCATTGTGTTGCTGCGACTGCGACTCCTGCTGGACCGCCATGTCACAGCCCAAACGGACCCCACCATCACCCGCGAAGAGATCTCAGACCTCGTGGCCAACTACACGCCGTCTGGCCAACAGGACGCCCTCCGCGACTCCGACGTGGTCACCCGGACCATCACCAAACTCCTGGCCCGCCAACTCATCCTCCCCACCCCGCTGGACGACACCTACACCATCAGCAACGCCCTCCCACTGGCCCTGCCCTTCGAAAACATCGGCGACATCCCAGCCCAAATCGAGGCCCTGATAGCAGTAGCAGCCGACGAATCAGGCACGGAGCCCCTCCTGGATCTCGATCCCGATTCCAACCCAACCAGCCCTTCAGATGACGAGTTGGACGACGGGGATGGTGACGGGCCTGCGATGGTGCGTACCGCCGCGGACAGTGACCCGTCAACAGAAGAGGCAGCCAAGTGACCATCGCAAGCATGCTCCCTCTCGGCGAGCTCACGAACCCAGGCCAGATGCGCCTCGCGTTGGTACAGGTGGTTAACTGGGGCACCTTCCATGGCGCCCACACCATGCACGTGGACCGCAAGGGCACCCTCCTGACGGGTAATTCGGGCGTCGGCAAGTCGACTCTTTTTGATGCGATGCTCCGTGTTTTCGATGCCCGCCCGCGCTCGAACGAGGCCGCCGCCCAGCGTTCCGGTGGCGCTGTAGAGGATAAGAGGACCACATTCACTTACATGCGCGGCAAGGTTGGTGATAAGGCGGTCGGCGACAGCTCGGCGAGTGCCTTCCAGCGCCCTGGTGCCACGTGGTCCGCCGTCGCGCTGACGTTTGATAACGCAGCCGGCACGAAGGTGACGGTGTCGGCGCTGTTCGACCTTCCGAAAAACGGCACGGAGTCCAGTGTCGGGCGCTTCTATGTCATTGACAGCAAACCGCTGGACCTCGAGGCAATCGAGGGCATTGCGCAGAAGCGGTTCACCAAGGGCGCGTTGGAGTCGATTTTCCCGGATGGGCAGGTCTTCGATGTGCACAAGGCCTTCGCCGAGCGCTTCCGCAGGCTTCTGGGCATCAACTCTGACCAGGCCCTTCCGCTGCTTCGCGTGATCCAGGCCGGCAAGGGCTTGGGCGGCAGCGTGAATACGTTCTTCCGCGATCAGGTGCTTGATGCTCCTGCAACGTTGGCTGCAGCCGATGATGTGGTGGAGGAATTCAGCAACCTGATGTCCATTCGGCAACGGTTGGAGGACGTCCGGCAGCAGCGGGACCAGTTGGCTCCGGTACCGGGGTTGAACAAGGAGTACGCGCAGGCATTGCTGGACGCGAACCGTCTCCGTGAGTTGGCTGGCGAAGAGTTCGAGGCTTACAAGCAGCAGCTTGCAGTCACGGTCCATGCCAAGACGTTGGCCCGGTTCAAGGAGTTGGCTCAGTCCAAGGCTCAGGAACTGGCTGCCGAGCGCACGGTGCGGGATGATTTGGCCAAGGAACTCCGCGACCTTGAGCTGGACTACAACAACCGCGGCGGCAACGCCATTTCGGCGATTGAGCAGTCGTTGGAGAACGCCAGGGTTGGCCTGAAGCTGCGTCAGCAGGTTGAGGATTCGGCGAAGAAGGCTTTGGCCGATGCCGGACTGAACCTTGAATGGTCCGCCGAGGGCTGGGACCAAGCCCACGAGCAGGCAGCTGCCCGCTCGGCCGAGTTGAAGGACGATTCGGAGGCACTCAAAGAGCTTCGCTTTGAGGCTTTTGACGGCCACGCCACTAAGAAGCGTGAGCTTGCCGCAGCTCAGCAGGAGCTGATTTCCTTGCGCACGCGCAAGTCCCTGCTGCCGCCGTCGAGCATTGAAAACCGGGCAGCCATCGCAGCGGCAACCGGGGTCCCCGAAGAGCGGATGCCGTTTGGTGGCGAGCTGATCGATCTCGCCGACGGTCAGGATCAATGGCGTCCCGCCGCCGAGCGCGCGCTTCGTAACCTGGCCACCACATTGCTGGTACCGGGTGAGCATTTCGCGGCGGTGACCCGATATTTGAATGACAACACCGTCCGCGGTGCCCTCCGTGCCGTTGATGTGTCCAAGCCGCTCGCCGGTGGCGCGCTGGCTGTTGAGGAAGTGTCCGACGGCGACCTCTTGACTAAGTTGAGCATTCTCACCTCGGGTGCCAATGCTGACGCGGGAGAGTGGATCCGGGAGCGGATCGCCCTGGACTTCGCCTACCCGTGTGTCGAGGACCCGGACGAGCTTGCCTCGATGGACAAGGGCCTGAGCCTGGGCGGCGTGGTCAAACGCAACCGCCACACCGTGGAGAAGGACGACCGTTTCACGAGCCGCCAGGATTACGTCCTCGGTTTCGACAACGCTTCCAAGCTCGAACTTGTGGCAGCACGTGTGGGCGAGCTGGAAAACGAGCTTGTGAAGGCCGCGGAACTTGCGCAGAGCCGCGAAGATTCGCATCAGGGTATGGCGCGGCAGCTCGAAGCCCTGCGTCGCGTCGCTGAAGACGAACGGTCATGGGAACAGGTTTCCGCAGCCGTGGCCGCGGACGAGCTTGCCAGGATCGAACAGCGGCTGACAGATGCGTTGGCCGCGCAAGCGGACCTGGAACCGCTGCGGGCCAGCATCGAAACCGTCAGGGAAAAGCACCAGTCCTCCACAGGTACCGCTGCCGTTATGCAGAGCGAATACAAGGCGCTGGATCACAAGATGACCACGGCGGACGGCCTGCTCGATGCCGCGAGGCTGAAGCTGGAGCAGGCACCGCCGTCGGCCTCTACTGTCACCGCTTTGGAGCCGTACTTCCAGGGCGTCACCGACCTCTCTGAACTGTACGAACTCGACAACCTGGCCAACAGCGTCCGCAACAAGCTGCTGGACGAACTGCATGCGGCGGAATCGCGCGGGCAGGCGACCGCCGAGCGGTTGACCCGCATGTTCGAAGCGTTCGTGCGGGACTGGGGAAGTGCCATCAGCGCCGATCATGGCACGTCGATCGGCGCCGCCGGGGACTTCGAATCCCGGTACCACGCGATCGTCAGTGATGGCTTGCCCGCCCAGGAGGCCGAGTTCCGGCTGTTCTTCAACCAGCGCACGCATGAGTCGTTCAGCACGCTCCTGCACCTGCTGGATGAGGAACGCCGCAGCATCACCAGCCGTATCCTCCCCCTCAACGGCATCCTGTCCCAGGTGAACTTCCATGAGGGCAGCTTCCTGGAACTGGACATCAAGCAGACGCTCCCGGCCACGGCCAAACAGTTCAAGGATGCGATCCAGAACGCCCTGAAGGCGAAGCACACCAGGCCCTCGCGCGGAGCTGCCGCTGGTCCGGCCGAAACGGACGACGACGCCGAGCTCACCGCGCGCTATAAGTCGTTGGAGACCCTGGTCAAGCGGCTCGGATCGCAGACGCCGGAGGATCGGCGTTGGCGGGCTGAGGTGCTGGACGTCCGCGGGCACCTGTTTATTCAGTGCAAGGAGCACAGGGAAGTTGCTTCCAAAGCCGCCGCGGGCAAGGCCGGCAAGAAGAAGACCGAAGTCTTCATGCATGCCGATACCGGTTCCATGTCCGGCGGTGAGCGCCAGCGATTCACGGCGTTCATCATGGCTGCTGCGCTGAGCTACCAGTTGGGCATCGCCGAACAGGGCTTCACCACCTACGGCACCGTGATGATGGACGAAGCGTTCGTGCTGGCTTCCGAGGAATTCGCAGGCGCGGGCATCAAGGCGCTCCACGAGTTCGGATTCCAGCTGTTGCTGGCAGCGCCGGAAAACGTCATTGATCTCTCCCGGCACCTGGGTTCCGTCACCGAAATCCTCCGCGACAAGCGCACCAACCGCTCGGGAGTGCTCACGGCTCCGGTGATCGCCGGACCCGGCGAACCGGGAGCGTGGCGTTCCGAGGCGAACCCGGTGGATATCGTCCTGCGGTGACGTCAGCTCTCCCCGGCGCACCCAAGTAGATAGCAGTTAAGGCCGTTTTGACGCCTCAAAACGGCACCTGCTGCTACCTACTTGGGGAATGATTCGCGGCTACTTCGCGCGGACGCGGTCAAGGAACTGTTCGGTTCTGGACTCCAGTCCCGCGATTTGTCGAACGACGACGGCGGCAGGGTCCGGGTTGATCTCATTGACGGGCGGTTCCTTGCGCACGTTGGCGCTACAACCGAACTCAGCGCAGATCAGTGTCCCCACCGTGTTCCCGTCCTTACCGGATTGTCCGGCTTTTTTGGCCACCCACAGATAAACGTCATCCTTCGAAAATACGTCCCGGCACAGTTCGCAGAGGACTACACGCCTTTTTCCGGATCCGCCTTCAGGAGCGCGGAGCATGATCCCGGTGAGCTTGCCCCGGTGCGGGAGCACAAGGTATCCGCGTTGGGGCATTTTCTCGTCGCGCCAACCCAGGAACTCCAGGTTGTCCCAGTCGAGGGTTTCGAAGTTCCGGGGGAGATTCAGCTTGGCAGCCTCTGAGCGGCTGGCATTGATGAACGACGAACGGATTTGTTGGGCGGTAATTTTCTGCATGGCAAAGCTTCTTCTTTCGGAAATGGTCGACGTCCGCGTGCCTTAGTGGGCGCGCGGGAAATGGCAGGGGTCGTCGGTCATCTGAGAGAGCGGGCGCAGCAAAAAGACCCGGAAAACGGGTGCCCGGCTGAGAGCCTAGGAAGATACCGACGTGCGGGGGAGTGCCAAGCAGGCCAAAGCGGCCACCTCGCCAACCGTGGCTGCAGCAACTGAAACAGTGCGCACGCTCATCCCCTCGATCGATTCCATAAGAAGCGGTAGTCCGCTGCCGCCAATACTTTCAAACCTTCTGCCAGGTGTCCACTGCGAGAGGGTCTGCGGCCGTATGGTTTTCTGAGACAGGTTGATGGGAGATCGACTTCAGAATGACTGGTCCTAGAAGAAAATATGATGCGGCTTTCCGTGAGGAAGCTGTGCAGCTGGTGTTGTCCTCGGATCGTTCAGTGAAGCAAGTCGCTGACGAGCTCGGGGTGAAGGAGAGCACGTTGGGGAACTGGCTTCATCGGCACCGGGGAAAACATCAGGACGGTCCTGCTCTAGAGCCTGTGGACCCGGGCCCGGTGTCCTGGGATGAACACCGGAAGGCCTTGGCTGAGAACGAGAGATTGAAGGCCGAGGTCGAGTTCTTGGGAAAAGTCAGCGCCTTCTTTGCCGCGAAGCAAAAGTAGAGGGCTTCTACGAGTTCATCGAAGCGGAGAAGGCCAACCATTCCGTGGCCTGGCTATGCCGGGCGTTGAAGGTTTCCAGGGCCTCGTTCTACCGATGGCGCAACCCGGCCGGGCCATCCCCGCGGGCAGTACGGCATCAGGATCTCGCCGCCGCGGTTACCGAGCTGTATAAGGAGGAGAAGGGCCGTGCCGGCCGGGACCAACTGACCCTGCTTTTGAACGAGAAGGGAGTGCGGGTCTCGGCCCCCACTGTCGGGGCGATCATGCGTGAGCACGGGCTGCGGGCCGTCCGCACCCAGGCCTGGAAGGCAACTACCGTCCAGGATCCGCAGGCCAAAACAGCCCACATCGAGAACCACATGCTCGATGCAGAGGGCAAGCGGGACTTCACCTCAACAGTGCCCGGAACCCGCCTGGTCGGTGACATCACCTACCTGCGCACGGGTGAGGGCTGGCTCTACCTGGCTACGGTGATCGATCTTTTCTCCGGCATGGTCATCGGCTGGTCCATGGCCGGGCACATGCGCGCGAGCCTGTGCACCGCGGCGCTGCAAATGGCCCGCAACCACGGCCACCTGACCGGGGCCTCGGTGGTGTTCCATTCGGACCGGGGCACCCAATACACCTCGGATGAATTCCAGAAATGGTGCGGCGATAACTCGGTGACGCAGTCCATGGGGAAAGTCGGGGTCTGCTGGGACAACGCCGTCGCGGAGAACTTCTTCTCCCACCTCAAAACCGAGTTCTACCACCACCAACGCTACGGCTCCCGACTCGCCGCCCGAACCGGTGTCATGGAATACATCGAGGGCTGGTACAACCGCCGCCGGCCCAACCGCCGAGCCGGCGGCATACCACCAGCCAAAGCCCACACCAACTACCAAACCCGCGCCCAGCAACCCCTGGCCGCCTAACCAAAAACAACAACGAGACCTGTCTCAAAAACTTGACGACCGCAGTCTGGCTGAAGGGTGCGGGATGTGAGAGAGGGTGTGATCTGCGACGCATTTAACCAGTTGAGCGGATTACGTGACGCAAACGTTTCGTAATTATCCAGAGGCTAGGCTAGCCTTACTTAGGTTCGCATCACTTACTTAAGGAGTCCCGTGGCTTCCCTTCTCCCACGCCGCGCCCTGCTCAAGACAGCAGGAACCGCGACGGCCGCTCTGGCCGCCGTCGCTCTTACCCTCACCGGCTGCTCCACTGGTCCGGCAACGTCCACTCCGGCAACTGAGCAGGCAGCATCCTCAGCTTTCCCCGTGACCATCAAAAACGTCTTCGGCGAGACCACCATCAAGGAACAGCCCAAGCGCGTAGTCACCGTTTCGTGGGTCAATGATGACGTCGCGATCGCCTTGGGTGTTGTCCCGGTTGGTGTTCCGAAGAATGAGTGGGGCAATAACGACAAGGGCTCCACCCCTTGGAAGGACGCAGCACTGGAGAAGCTCGGCGCCGGCTTTGGCACCGACAAGGCCCCGGTCCAGTTCTCCGAGGCGGATGGCATCAACTTCACCGAGATCGCCAAGCTCAATCCGGACGTCATCCTGGCCGCCTACTCCGGCCTGGAAGAAGCTGACTACAAGAAGCTCAGCGAAATCGCTCCCGTGGTGGCCCAGCCCGAGCTCGCCTACGGCACGCCTTGGCAGGAAAGCACCACCCTGATCGGCAAGGCACTGGGCAAGGAATCCGAAGCCAAGAAGCTGGTAGAAGACACCGAATCCACCGTCAAGGAGAAGGTCGCCAAGTTCCCGCAGATTAAGGACAAGACCTTCATCTACGGCAACCTCGAGCCTGCCAAGGGTGACGGCGCCAACGTATACACCGCAATCGACAACCGCCCCCGCTTCCTCTCCGAAATCGGCATGAAGCTCGCCCCCGTGGTTACTGAGAACACCAAGAGCAACACGGAATTCTTCATCCCGTGGTCTGCTGAAAAGGCCAATGAGCTCGAATCCGACGTTTTCGTCACCTGGGTTCCGGACGCGACCACTGCCGACGCCATCAAGGCTGACCCGCTGCTGGGCCAGATCCCTGCCATCAAGAAGGGTGCCCTGGTTGCTGATTCGGACCAGACCTTGACGCTCTCCATCTCCGCTTCATCGCCGCTGAGCCTGCCGTGGGCATTGGACACGTTCCTCCCGCAGCTGGGTAAAGCAGCAGACGCAGCAGGCAAGTAACTGCAATGAAACTGAGTACGACGACGACACTCCGGGGGCGGGGCGGTGGCACTTTGGTGTCGGCCGGCCCGGGAGGCATCACCCCCGATCCCGCGGAAACCGGCAGGGGAGCCGGCACCCGTGGGACAGCGGACAAGCGCACTGCACTCACGCGCACCGCTTGGCTGCTGGTGGCCGTCGTCGTACTCGCAGCAGTATCCGCCGCATCCTTGGCGATCGGCGCACGCGGAGTTCCCCTCTCCACGGTGTGGGAAGCCCTCACTAACTTCAATGCGGCGGACGGCAACCACGCCGTGGTCATCGCCCGGATCCCCCGCACGGTCCTGGGTCTCCTGGCCGGTGCCGCGCTGGGCCTGGCAGGCGCGGCCATGCAGGGCGTGGCCCGCAACCCGTTGGCAGATCCAGGCATCCTGGGCCTCAACGCCGGAGCGGCGCTGGCGGTGGTCATCGGGATTTACGTCTTTGGCGTTGGCTCCCTGACCGGATACATCTGGTTCGCCTTCATTGGGGCCGCAGCGGCCGCCGTCGTGGTGTACGCCATTGCTTCCCGCGGACGGGACGGTGCCACCCCGGTCAAACTCGCGCTTGCGGGCGCTGCCCTCAGCGCCGGTCTTTTCTCCCTGCTGAATGTGATCCTGGTATCGAGCCAGGACACGTTTGACCGTTTCCGCTTCTGGCAAGTGGGCAGCATCGGCGGCCGCGACTGGTCCGTGCTTCTGCCCGCACTCCCGTTCCTGGCAACCGGCGCCGTGATCATCCTGGCCGGCGGCCGCGTCCTTAACAGCTTGGCGCTGGGCGACGACATTGCCCGCGGGCTGGGCCAGAACGTCGGCCTCTCCCGTGGGATCACCGGCTTGGGGATCGTCCTACTGTGTGGCTCGGCCACCGCGTTGGCGGGTCCCATTGGCTTCCTTGGCTTGGTCATTCCGCACGCTGTCCGTTTCCTAACCGGCCCCGACTACCGCTGGATTCTGCCGTTCTCCATGGTCTCAGCTCCCATTCTGCTGATTAGCGCGGACATTATTGGCCGCGTGATCCTCCTTCCGGGCGAGGTCCCCGCTGGAATTATGACGGCCCTGGTAGGAGCACCGGTGTTCATCTGGCTCATCCGCCGCGGCAAGGGGGCAGGACTGTGAGCACTACCAAAACGGTCCCCCAGGTGGCGCCTCATTCTGTGCAACTTCGGCGGACACTGAGCCCCACTTTCTGGCTAGGCTTCGCCGTCCTGGCCATGTTTGCCGTGTACGTGCTCCTGGGCAGTTACACCGTGACCATCCCGGATTTCTTCACTATCGTCATCAACCACCTGACCGGCGGCGAGAAAATCCCCGGGGCGAGCTTCATCGTGATGGAGCACAAACTGCCCCGGGCAGTCGTTGGAACCATGATCGGCGTTGCCTTCGGCCTGGCCGCTGCACTGTTCCAAACCATGCTCCGGAACCCCTTGGCGAGCCCGGACATCATTGGCATCAGCTACGGTGCCAGTGCTGCGGCAGTGACGGCGATCGTGATATTTGGTGCCTCGGGTGCCGTGGTTTCCGGGGCCGCGTTAGGCGGTGCCTTGGGTGTTGCCGCCATTATTTACATGATTTCCCGCGGAACAGGTTCCGGTGCAGGCGGAGGTAGCCGCGGCAACGCTGCCGGCAACCGTCTCATCCTGGCGGGCGTTGGCATCGCCGCTGCCCTGCACGCAGTGGTCAACTTCCTCATGACCCGCGCCGATATCCGCACCGCAGCGGATGCCCTGATCTGGCTCAACGGTTCCCTCAATTCGGCCACGTGGGACCGTGCAGGCGTGCTGTTGGTCTCCCTGCTGGTCCTGATACCAGCCGTTATTGCCCTCGCGGGGCCTTTGCGCATCCTCGAATTGGGGGATGACACCGCCGCGGGACTCGGTATCAAGGTCAACGCAGCCAGGCTGGGACTGGTCCTGACCGCCGTCGGACTTGCCGCCGTCGCAACTGCCGCCGCCGGTCCGGTAGCCTTCGTCGCTTTCCTCGCCGGACCCATCGCCCGGCGCATCGTCCGCAAACCCAGCCTCCCGGCGTCGGCCCTCACCGGTGCGCTGATCGTGCTCCTGGCCGACTTCTTCGCCTCCAACATTGCACCCGTCATCCTTGACGGGACCGTCCTCCCGGTCGGCGTCGTCACCGGCGCCCTCGGTGCCCCCTTCCTGTTGTGGCTGCTGGTCACGTCGAACCGAAAGGAGGCCTGAGATGGCCGTCCTTAATGCCCAGGACCTTACGCTGCAATACGAGCAGCGCAAAGTGGTGGAAGGCCTGTCCACCGAAATCCCCGAGGGTAAAGTGACCATGATCGTGGGCGCCAACGCCTGCGGAAAGTCCACTTTGCTCCGCGGCCTTTCGCGCCTGCTAAAGCCGGCCGGTGGTGCCGTCACGCTGGACGGCAAGAATATCCACAGCCGCCCCGCTAAGGAACTTGCCCGGACCCTCGGCCTGCTGCCCCAGCACCCCACCGCCCCGGACGGCATTACCGTCCGCGACCTGGTGGGCCGGGGCCGGTACCCGCACCAAGGCTTCTTCCGGAGTTGGAGCGAGTCCGACGACGCCGCGGTGCAGCGTGCGCTGGACGCCACGGACACGCTGGAGCTTGCTGAGCGGGACATCGATGAACTCTCCGGCGGGCAGCGTCAGCGCGTGTGGATCGCCATGGCCCTGGCCCAGGAAACCGACGTTCTGCTGCTGGACGAGCCCACCACCTACCTGGACCTGGCGCACCAGGTTGAGGTCCTGGACCTGATCACCGACCTCAACCGCAGCCGCGGCACCACCGTGGCGATCGTGCTGCACGATCTCAACCTTGCTGCACGCTACGCGGACCACGTCATCGCCATGAAAGGCGGGTGCATCGTGGCCGAAGGCGCCGCCACTGCAGTGGTCACGGAGGAACTTGTGTTCAACGTTTTCGGCTTGGAATCCCGGGTGGTCCCGGACCCCATTTCAGGCACACCGCTGATCGTCCCCATCGGACGCCACCACGCACGTACCGCTTCAACCAACGAACTGGAGATCGCATCATGAGTGCACAACCGACCCAGGCCAAAGCAAGCGCCGCAGTGGAACCCATGACCCTCGCCTTCGATGTCACTGTGACCGCGGTGCAGGAGCTCAGCCCCAACTTCCGCAGGATTACTTTCGGCGGATACTGCCTGCGCGACTTTGGAGTGGCCGGTGACACCCTGGACCTCCGCGTGAAGCTGATGATTCCTTCCATCGACGACGCTGGCCGGATCATCCCCTTGCCCACCTTCACCATGGAGGAGGCCGGCTGGTACCAGGAGTGGCTTGCCATGGACCCGGCCGTCCGCGGCAGCATGCGCACCTACACCGTGCGCTCCGAACGCCTGGACGCCGTGTACCCGGAAATCGACGTTGACTTCGTGATGCACTTCGACGATGCCGGTAATGGTGGACCTGCAGCCAATTGGGCAGCTGCCGCCAAGCCCGGCGATGCCCTCACCATCATTGGGCCCAACAACCGGGCCGCCCAGTGCACCACCGCCGGAGCTTACGGCGGCATCGAGTGGCGGCCGGGCCTGGCGCAGCGCATTCTCCTCGCGGGCGACGAAACTGCCGTTCCCGCCATCAGCGCCATTCTGGAGAGCCTGCCTGCGGACATGACCGGGCACGCATTCCTGGAAGTACCCTCGGCTGCTGATTTCCAGGACATCTCCACCGCTGCAGACATCCAGATCACCTGGCTGGCACGTGGGGCTGCCATTGGCCGCTCCCGCCCGCACGGTGAGCTGCTCAAAGAGGCTGTTGCCAAGGCCGTTCCCGTTCCTGGCTGGGTTGGACTCAAGGGCGCAGGATCAGCGGCGGGTCCCGAGCCCGAGGACGTCAATGTGGATCAGGACATCCTGTGGGAAACCCCGCAACGCATGGACGCAGCAGCCATCGAGGCCACCAAGAACCCCACGCTGCCTGCCGGTGCCTTGCCCTTCTACGCCTGGATCGCCGGTGAGGCATTCGTGATCAAGGAGATGCGCCGCTACTTGGTGCGGGACGTGGGTATCGACCGCAAGCAGGTTGCCTTCATGGGCTACTGGCGACGAGGCAAAGCCGAGGGCTAGCCCCTGGTGCGGGCCGGGCCGCCCGCAGCGGCGGTTTTGCCGTCGCTTAGACACGGCCCATAGGTGACGTTGCGGTCGCTGGGCGACCTTCACATCACGATGGGCCGCGATGCGCTCCTACCCAAAACCGCCGCCGCGGCCGTGAGCGCGCCACCTACCGATGCTCTCTCACTTCCCGACGGTTTTTGGGCGTTGCTCTCTCACATCCCGTTCGTTGTGTTCATTTGGGGTTGGCTCTGGTGTAACCGGGGGCGGGTAGCGTCGCTGCCGTGCGGGAGGAACTCGGGGACGGGAACAGCGTTCGACGGCGGTATGTCGCCATCGGGGACTCCTTCACCGAAGGCGTGGGGGACCTCAGCCCGGTGTTGCCCAACGGGGTGCGCGGCTGGGCAGACAGGGTGGCCGAGAAGTTGGCCAAGGACCAGCCCGGCTGGGAATACGCCAACTTGGCCGTGCGCAGCAAGAGGCTCCGGCACATCATCGATGAACAACTTGAGCCAGCCCTCGCCATGGAACCGACGCTCGTTACGGTCTATGCAGGGGGTAACGACATCCTCGATTTCGGTACAGACATGGATGCTCTCCTCAATGACTACGAGATGCTGGTCGCGCGCCTCAGCGAAAGCGGGGCGACGCTGGTCCTGTTCACTGGCTTCGATGTTAAAGTCTCGGCGGTCTTGGAGCCTTTCAAGAAGCGAAACACCCTGTACAACCAACGGGTCCGGGAAATTGCGGCCAAGTACGGTGCGGTGCTGGTGGATTATTGGTGCTTCGATGCCTTCAAGGACAAACGGATGTGGGCTCCTGACCGCCTGCACATGTCTAAAGCCGGGCACAAGTACTTAGCCGCGCAGGTCCTCAATCACTTGAATGTGCCCCACAAGATCAGGCCAAAGGAATGGGAACCACCGTCGCGGCTGACGCTCCGGGAGTGGGAACGAGCCCAACGCCGCTGGGTCAACGATTGGGTGGTTCCGTTGTTCGGGCGGAAACTGCGGGGCGTGACTTTGGGTGATTCCACACAGGCCCGGTGGCCGGAGCCCGTCAAGGTTCCCCGCAAGGGCGGTCTTAGGAAGCTGGTTGAAAGCAGGGCGCAGGATGTGAGAGAGCGTGCGGCTGGGGAGGGTGAGATGTGAGAGAGCGTGCGGAAAGCTCTAGCTGTCCAGCAGATTCTCGTAACCCTCGGCCACACTGGTAGCCGTGAATTCAATGATCTCGAACTCCGCCACGCCATTGCTGTAGAACGGGTCCTTGGCCAGCGAAGCATCCAACGTGGCCCGGTCCACTTTGGACAGCAGCACGCCTCCCGTGGCAGGGACGCGACGTCCGGACGCAAGGAAGATGCCGCCGTCGAACGCGTCCTTAAGCCAGGCCATGTGGCCCGGGCGGTGGAAGTCGACAATTTCGTCGGGAACTTTATAGGTCAATGAGACGACAAACATGCCGCCAGCCTATCGCCTGAGCAGGGGCCGCGACCTAGGAATCAGCGAATTCTCATAAGATGGAGGCATGACTCAACCCCGCTGGCTGAATGCCGACGAACGCCGTGCTTGGCTGGCCCTGCTGAGCATCAACACCTTGCTCCCCTCGGCGTTGGACACCCAGCTTCAGTCGGCAGGCAAACTGTCCTTGTTCGACTACAACGTGCTCGCGATGCTCTCCGAGACCGAGGGCCGGTACCTGCCTATGAGTGAGCTCGCTGCGCGGACCAGTGCTTCCCTGTCACGGCTTTCGCACGTCGTCACCAAGCTGCAGAAACGAGGCTGGGTGGAACGGCAGGCGCACCCCGGCGACGCCCGTGTGACCGTTGCTCACCTGACGGACGCCGGTATGTCCACCATCGTGTCCCTCGCCCCGGGGCATGTTGAATCGGTGCGGACGCTGATGCTCGATTCGCTCAGCCCCGACGACGTCGCGGATCTTGCCCGCATCGGTGAGAAAATCGTTGCCCGCTTGGACAACAACCACTGGATCCTCCGTGACTCGTAAACCCCTCAACGGGTGCTTTGTGGCCTCGGGCGCCGAAGTGGCAGACTGACGGCATGGATTTTTCTGCTCGTTATGTTGCCCTGGGGGACTCGTTTACTGAGGGCGTCGGAGACGACGATCCCACCCGCCCCAACGGTGTTCGCGGCTGGGCCGACGTCGTCGCCGGGCAGCTGGCACACAGCAACGCCGACTTCGGCTACGCCAACCTGGCGATCCGCGGCCGGAAGCTGCGCCAGATCATGGCCGAGCAGGTTGACGCAGCCGTAGCCATGAACCCCACCTTGGTAACGCTGTACGCGGGGGCCAACGACATCCTGCGGCCGAAGATCGATATTGACTCACTTTTGGACGAGTACGACGCCGGCATTGCCAAGTTGAGCGCGTCCGGCGCCACCGTGGTCCTCTTCACGGGCTTTGACGCCAAGGGATCCAAAGTTTTCAGCGCCATGCGCGGGCGGACTGCCATCTACAACGAGCTGGTGCGGGAAATCGCGGACAACCACGGTGCGTTGCTGGTGGACTACTGGCGTTTTGATGAGTACAACGATTGGCGCCTCTGGGGTGAGGACAGGATGCACATGTCCTCGGCCGGACACGTCAACATGGCCAAACGGGTCCTGGATGTCCTGGAACACGAGCATGCGGTGGAGGTGCCGGAACTTGCCCCGATCCGCCTGGCCAACCGCGTGGAAACCCTCAAGGCCAATGCGCGCTGGGTGAAGGAATCGGCTGCACCGTGGGTATCACGGAGGCTCCGTGGAGTTTCCTCCGGTGATGGACTCAGCCCCAAGTACGCGGAACTGATCAAGCCCCTTTAGGCGCGGAAGCCTGGTGTTGCCAGCAACGACCCGTCGCGCTGGACCGCCAGGACATCCACGCCCCACTGCTCCACCGCGTGATCCAACGCCCGGGTGCCGCCAGCAACAATCGCTGTTGCCAGCACGTCCGCTGTGACGATCTCCGTCGCCGCGACCGATACCTGGATGAATTCCGGGCGATCCGAGCCGGCTGTCCAGATATGCTCTCCGCGCTCGGCGGACCCCGAAGTAGCAAGGGCCCGGTTGGCCGCCAGCGGGTAGGCGCCAAGCAGTGACTGACGATCCCCGGGGTCCACGATGCCGGCCAACCAGGGACCCGCTGCCGCCTTGGTTTCCGGTGATCCGCTGACCAGTACGTCCCCGCCGGCATTTATGCACCAGTCCTGAAGCCCCAAGGCCCGGAGGGACAGCGCGGCTTCCCGGACTGCGTGCGCTTTGACGATTCCCGAAAGATCGATCCTGCCGTCCGGGCGCTCTGCCGTGAAAGCCCCATCAGTGGCCAATCGCCACTCCGAGGCCTCTGTGTACAGGTCGCGGAGAGACTCGGATGCATAAGCCAGAGCCAGCTCGCCGCTGTTGATTCTGTTTGCTTCGGACCCGGACCGGTAGAGGCTGAACGTCAGGTCGAGGCTGGCAAAGATCCCTTCCAGGACCTCGACGGCGGACTCCAGCTCGTCCACGGCGGTATCAGGTGCGGAGGTGCTCGCCACCGTCAGGCTCACCACGGTGCCCATGCTGTGGAAGGTCCGCGCACGGAGCTGCGGGCGGCTAGAAGTTTGCTGCATCGAGGGCCGCCTGGAGGGAGGTGAGGTAGGCGTCGCTGGTGATGGTTGCGCCGCCTACCGTTTGGACATTGGCCGATTGTGCCTGGAGGACTTCAGACCGCAATACGGGGGCCGCGCGACTGCTGATCTGGGCGGACTTTCGTTCCGCGTCGGTCAGCTGCAGTGGGGTGATCTCGGTGATTTTGCCGGCTTGGATGGTGACCCGGACCTGCACGGAACCGTAGCGGGTCTGGACGGTGGAGCCGTCGTACGTTGCCGCCGTCGTGCCTCCCGTCCCTGTGTCGCTGCTGCCTGAGTTGCCGGTGCTGCCGGTGTCAGAAGAGCCGGTGCTGCCGTTGGACCCGCTGCTGCCTGTCCCGGAACCTCCGCTCGCGGCGGATCCGGCGCCGCCGCTGGTTGTGTTGCTGCTGAGGCTGGTGGTGATCGCCGTGCCCGTCTCGGCCACATGCGAACCCGATTGCCACCCCGCCAGCAGGATGCCTGCCGATGCAACGACTGTTGCCAAAGCTGCCCGTATTCTCACCAGTCGAACCTTTCGTAGTGGAGTTGCTGTGCGGGGACGCCTGCAAGTTTGACGTCCCGGATGACGGACGCAGCCCAGGGGGACGGCCCGCAGACATAAACATCGGCGTCCGCGATGCCCTGAACGTAGGAATGGAGTCCAAAACCGGCCTGGACTGCGTCCTGGGGAAGCCAGGCGTGATCGCCCTGCGAACGTGGGCCCAGAACGTGGAACAGGGTGACGCCCCGGGCTTTGCAGAGGGCCATGATCTCCTGGCCCAGGAACAACTCCGAGTCTTGGTGGCCACGGAGCAGAACGGTTGCTTCGCCGGGCTGGAACGGTGTTGTTTCGAGCAACGAGCGCAGGGGAGTAATCCCAATGCCGGCACCGATCATCACCACCTTGTTCCGGGTCCTGGCGGCCGTGCTGAACATGCCGTAGGGTCCTTCGATTGCCACTTTGGTGCCGGGCCTGATGTGCGCAAGCTTGGCCGTGCCTTTGCCAAGCGTGCGTACGGTGATGCGGAGTTTGCCGGGCTGATTGCCCCTCCCTGGAATGGGCTCTGCCGACAGGCTGAACGGATGGGGCTGCCACCAGTGCCCGGGGGCCAGGAACCTCCAGAAGAAGAACCGGCCGCCGGCCCCGGACAAGCGCTCCAGATTTCTTCCGGTCATTTCGATGCTGAAGACATCCGCCGAAACACGGACCACCCTGCTCACCGTGAGCTGGTGCTTGAAACTGGCGGCAATGGGTTGGTAGATCCGGAACCAAAGCAGTGCCGCGCCGGTTCCCACACAGAGCAACAACCAGTACCAGCGCTGCCACGTGCCCTCCGCAAACAGGCCGCCCACACTGAATTGGTGCGGGATGGCAGTCCCCACTGCGGCGTA
Source organism: Arthrobacter sp. StoSoilB22 (assembly GCF_019977315.1). Classification (NCBI taxonomy): domain Bacteria; kingdom Bacillati; phylum Actinomycetota; class Actinomycetes; order Micrococcales; family Micrococcaceae; genus Arthrobacter; species Arthrobacter sp. StoSoilB22. The sequence continues at coordinate 4,098,435 of NZ_AP024652.1, read as the reverse complement.
GGTGAGCAGGTGGACTGCGTACCAGAATTCGTAGGGGAACTTGCGGCGGACCGCCACCAGGGACGTCACCACCACGGCAAAGAACAGGGCCATGGAGACGAAAGCCAGCCACATATCCGGAACATTCACCCACAACGAGATTGATTCACTGACAGGATCCAGTCCTTCTGCGGCGCCGTACCCGATAGCCAGCAGCACGCCGTGGGCAAGCAGAAGATAGAGCGCCGGCTTGCCCAACCATTTGTGGACTTCCAGGGCGCGGTCATGGCCGATGGTGCTGTCAATGAACGGGATCCGGGCTGCCAGAAGCAGCATCAGCAAAACCACATCCATGCCGATCAGTCCTGCAATGATTCCCAGCGCCGTCATGGTTCCGGCGAACGAGGAGAACCCGCTGATACCGCCATCGGCCAGCCACAGCGCCACCGCCGCCACGGGTGACAACCACGCAAGGAAACCCAGGACGTCGGTCCGGGCCAGCCGCCGTCGTGCCTGTGTGTGGAAACGTTCGACGGCGGCGGGCCGCTTGCGTTTCGTCCCTTCCGGGGCGCTATTCGCCGGTGCGTCGGAGGTGAGTAGCGAAGTCATGAATCAAGACTCGCCACGATTCCTTTCATTCTGCTGTGAAAGGGCTGACGGGGGCTTATGATTCCTGATTGGTCTTAATTTGGCCTGACCCGTAGAATAGTTAGGCGCTAGGTAGTGCGGATCGTGTGCAATTGCTCCGGTTGGTGGTGAAGGTCAGTCTGACTGACGTCCCGTTGGCCGGTAGTTAGGGGCTCAAGTTGCGTGCATTCCTGTATTCGCCCGGTATCCCAGGTTCTGATCCAGTGGTTTCCACTGCCCGGACCTGAGGCCAACCCTCTTCGCCGCAGTTGCTGCGGAAACTACCGAAATGGTTTGGAACGGATGCGGACGCTGCCTGTCGCACGGTAACGCAGGAACATCTGCACGCCGTTACATTCAATCTTTGGAGGAGAGTCATGGCAGCACACTGCCAAGTGACCGGAGCCGAGCCGGGCTTTGGACACAGCATTTCGCACTCGCACCGTCGCAACAAGCGTCGGTTCGACCCGAACATTCAGAAGAAGCGCTACTGGGTTCCGTCCCTGCGCCGTAATGTCACGCTGACCCTGTCAGCCCGTGGCATCAAGACCATCGACGTACGCGGCATCGACTCAGTCGTTGCTGACATCCTGGCACGAGGAGTAAAGCTCTAATGGCAAAGGACAAGGACGTACGTCCGATCATCAAGCTGAAGTCCACTGCGGGCACCGGTTACACCTACGTAACCCGCAAGAACCGTCGTAACGATCCTGACCGCCTGGTCTTGAAGAAGTACGACCCCAAGATCCGCCAGCACGTCGAATTCCGAGAGGAGCGCTAAACACATGGCAAAGAAGTCCAAGATTGCTCGCAACGAGCAGCGCAAGGTCATTGTTGAGCGTTACGCTGCCAAGCGTCTCGAACTGAAGAAGACCCTGGTTGACCCCAACGCGACTGACGAAGCACGCGAAGCTGCACGCCTCGGCCTGCAGAAGCTGCCCCGCAACGCCTCCCCGATCCGTCTGCGTAACCGCGACCAGATCGACGGCCGTCCCCGTGGCACGCTCCAGAAGTTCGGTATCTCCCGTGTTCGCTTCCGCGACATGGCTCACCGTGGTGAGCTCCCGGGCATCACCAAGTCTTCCTGGTAATCACGAAGCTCTGAAAGGGTCGGCAACCGTTATGGTTGCCGGCCCTTTTGCGTTTAAGCGTGCCTTCTGGTGCTGGGGCCCTCTGTCGTTGGCGCGGGCGTGGCGCGGTGGGTGGTTGGTGGGGAGTCTGGTTGGTGGGGTTGGCGCTGTGTCTGGTTGGTGGGGTTGGCGCTGTGTCTGGTTGGTGGGGTTGGCGCTGTGTCTGGTTGGTGGGGTTGGCGCTGTGTCTGGTTGGTGGGGTTGGCGCTGTGTCTGGTTGGTGGGGTGTCTGGTTGGGTCGGTGGTGGCGGTCATCCTCTGCGCGCTCGGTCGTTCCTCCCTTGGACGCGTGCTGCCGGATGACCGCCGCCACCTTCCGACGCTCTCTCACTTCCCGCGGGTTTTTGTGGATCGCTCTCTCACTTATTTGCCGTTTTTGGGCGTCGCGCTCTCACGTCCCGCGGGTTTGGGGGCGTCGCTCTCGCATTGCTCGGGTTTGGGGGGCGTCGCTCTCTCTGGTTTTGCGGGTTGGGTGGGTGTTCGACGGCGGGTGGTTGTGGTGTGTTCGGGGTCTTGCCTGTGGTGGGATGGCTGGGTTGTGTGACGTGTTTCACTGAGGATGCTTTTCTTGGTTTTTTGCTGGTTTGGGGTCTTGGTGAGCGTGTTGGGCCCGTGTTTGCGGGGTTTTGTGGTCGCTGGGGGTTGATTTGTGCCGGGACCCGTGGGCGTGTAATGTCTTCTGAGTCGCCGCGAGTGAGACAGCTTGGAGCTGAGAACCGCGGAGGCCAACCCCTTTGATAACAGCCTGAAAATTGGCACGCTTTTGAGTGTGCACGGGGAGGGTGGGGCCGAGGCCTGGATCGGGAATCGCGGAAACGTTGATTTGCAAAGATCTGGCTGATCGGGTAAGTTTGAAAAGTTGCTCCGGAGCGATCCCGGGCCCCTGTGGGGGTTTGGGTGGTGCCGGTTAGTGTCTGTTGTTTGAGAACTCAATAGTGTGCCAAGTTTGTTGATACCGATTGTTTTTTGATTGGTTGAAATTATGGCTGGATCATTGCGCACCCCCGTGTGTGGTGGTCTGGTTTTCAGCTGGTTTCGAATTTTGTGCAGCCGCGTTTACCGTTATTTCCGGTGGGTGTGGTTGTGTCTGTTTGATTTGTTTTTTTCAACGGAGAGTTTGATCCTGGCTCAGGATGAACGCTGGCGGCGTGCTTAACACATGCAAGTCGAACGATGATCCCAGCTTGCTGGGGGATTAGTGGCGAACGGGTGAGTAACACGTGAGTAACCTGCCCTTGACTCTGGGATAAGCCTGGGAAACTGGGTCTAATACCGGATACGACCATTCCACGCATGTGGTGGTGGTGGAAAGCTTTTGTGGTTTTGGATGGACTCGCGGCCTATCAGCTTGTTGGTGGGGTAATGGCCTACCAAGGCGACGACGGGTAGCCGGCCTGAGAGGGTGACCGGCCACACTGGGACTGAGACACGGCCCAGACTCCTACGGGAGGCAGCAGTGGGGAATATTGCACAATGGGCGCAAGCCTGATGCAGCGACGCCGCGTGAGGGATGACGGCCTTCGGGTTGTAAACCTCTTTCAGTAGGGAAGAAGCGTAAGTGACGGTACCTGCAGAAGAAGCGCCGGCTAACTACGTGCCAGCAGCCGCGGTAATACGTAGGGCGCAAGCGTTATCCGGAATTATTGGGCGTAAAGAGCTCGTAGGCGGTTTGTCGCGTCTGCTGTGAAAGACCGGGGCTCAACTCCGGTTCTGCAGTGGGTACGGGCAGACTAGAGTGCAGTAGGGGAGACTGGAATTCCTGGTGTAGCGGTGAAATGCGCAGATATCAGGAGGAACACCGATGGCGAAGGCAGGTCTCTGGGCTGTAACTGACGCTGAGGAGCGAAAGCATGGGGAGCGAACAGGATTAGATACCCTGGTAGTCCATGCCGTAAACGTTGGGCACTAGGTGTGGGGGACATTCCACGTTTTCCGCGCCGTAGCTAACGCATTAAGTGCCCCGCCTGGGGAGTACGGCCGCAAGGCTAAAACTCAAAGGAATTGACGGGGGCCCGCACAAGCGGCGGAGCATGCGGATTAATTCGATGCAACGCGAAGAACCTTACCAAGGCTTGACATGAACCGGAAAGACCTGGAAACAGGTGCCCCGCTTGCGGTCGGTTTACAGGTGGTGCATGGTTGTCGTCAGCTCGTGTCGTGAGATGTTGGGTTAAGTCCCGCAACGAGCGCAACCCTCGTTCTATGTTGCCAGCGCGTGATGGCGGGGACTCATAGGAGACTGCCGGGGTCAACTCGGAGGAAGGTGGGGACGACGTCAAATCATCATGCCCCTTATGTCTTGGGCTTCACGCATGCTACAATGGCCGGTACAAAGGGTTGCGATACTGTGAGGTGGAGCTAATCCCAAAAAGCCGGTCTCAGTTCGGATTGGGGTCTGCAACTCGACCCCATGAAGTCGGAGTCGCTAGTAATCGCAGATCAGCAACGCTGCGGTGAATACGTTCCCGGGCCTTGTACACACCGCCCGTCAAGTCACGAAAGTTGGTAACACCCGAAGCCGGTGGCCTAACCCTTGTGGGGGGAGCCGTCGAAGGTGGGACCGGCGATTGGGACTAAGTCGTAACAAGGTAGCCGTACCGGAAGGTGCGGCTGGATCACCTCCTTTCTAAGGAGCTGCTAACAACTGGTTGCTGTGCCTGCATGGGTGTGGTGGTGGTTGTCAGTGTTGCCCATTGCGCAGGCGTCTGTTCTGCGGTGGGTGCTCATGGGTGGAATATCAACGAATCAAATTTTTTTGGCATGGCCTTGACTGGTTGTGTCCTGGTGCTAGTACGGCGGTCTGTGTCCCTTTTGGGGGTGTGGGTTGTGTGGAACGTGGCTGGGGCGTGGTTGGTGTGGGGTTGTGTTTGGCGCACTGTTGGGTCCTGAGGCAACAGGACCTTTTTGCAGCAATGCATAGGGGGCACTTCTGGTGTTTCTTTTGTTCCTGCTTCCGGTACGGCCGCTCGTGTGCATGGCTCCCCTTTTTTGGTGGGGGTTGTGGTGGGTGGTGGTCTGGTTGACGGGGTTGTTGTTTGAGAACTACATAGTGGACGCGAGCATCTAGAACATGCATGTGGCTGATCGTCTTTATCCCTTTTTGGGTGGGGTGGTTGGTGTGTGTGTTCTTACAGCAATTTCTTATGAATGAACCTGGCCCTTTGTGGTCGTGGTTCTCTCGAGTAAGTTTTTGATCTTGTGTGGTCAAGTTTTTAAGGGCACACGGTGGATGCCTTGGCATTAGGAGCCGAAGAAGGACGTAGGAATCTGCGATAAGCCTGGGGGAGTTGATAACCGAGCGTTGATCCCAGGATGTCCGAATGGGGAAACCCCGCACAACGCTGTCATGGTGATTGTGTGACCCGCATCTGAACACATAGGGTGCGTGGGGGGAACGCGGGGAAGTGAAACATCTCAGTACCCGCAGGAAGAGAAAACAATAGTGATTCCGTTAGTAGTGGCGAGCGAACGCGGATCAGGCTAAACCGTTTCATGTGTGATAGCCGGCGGGCGTTGCATGGGCGGGGTTGTGGGACTTTCCGTTCTGGTTCTGCCGGACCAGTGAGGTGAGGTGCAGGCATAGGTGAACGGTCTTGAAAGGCCGGCCAGAGAGGGTGTGAGCCCCGTAACCGTAATGTTGTGCACGGCCTGGGGAGTATCCCAAGTAGCACGGGGCCCGAGAAATCCCGTGCGAATCTGTCAGGACCACCTGATAAGCCTAAATACTTCCTAATGACCGATAGCGGACCAGTACCGTGAGGGAAAGGTGAAAAGTACCCCGGGAGGGGAGTGAAACAGTACCTGAAACCGTGTGCTTACAATCCGTCGGAGCAGTCTTGTTACTGTGACGGCGTGCCTTTTGAAGAATGAGCCTGCGAGTTAGTGTTACGTCGCGAGGTTAACCCGTGTGGGGTAGCCGTAGCGAAAGCGAGTCTGAATAGGGCGAGTGTAGTGGCGTGATCTAGACCCGAAGCGGAGTGATCTACCCATGGCCAGGTTGAAGCGACGGTAAGACGTCGTGGAGGACCGAACCCACTTCAGTTGAAAATGGAGGGGATGAGCTGTGGGTAGGGGTGAAAGGCCAATCAAACTCCGTGATAGCTGGTTCTCCCCGAAATGCATTTAGGTGCAGCGTTGCGTGTTTCTTGCCGGAGGTAGAGCTACTGGATGGCCGATGGGCCCTACAAGGTTACTGACGTCAGCCAAACTCCGAATGCCGGTAAGTCAGAGCGCAGCAGTGAGACTGTGGGGGATAAGCTTCATAGTCGAGAGGGAAACAGCCCAGACCACCAACTAAGGCCCCTAAGCGTGTGCTAAGTGGGAAAGGATGTGGAGTTGCGAAGACAACCAGGAGGTTGGCTTAGAAGCAGCCATCCTTGAAAGAGTGCGTAATAGCTCACTGGTCAAGTGATTCCGCGCCGACAATGTAGCGGGGCTCAAGTACACCGCCGAAGTTGTGGATTTCACATATTGCCCTAGCCTTCGTGGTTCAGGGGTGTGGAGTGGTAGGGGAGCGTCGTGTGGGCAGTGAAGTCGCGGTGGAAACCAGCGGTGGAGCCTACACGAGTGAGAATGCAGGCATGAGTAGCGAAAGACGGGTGAGAAACCCGTCCGCCGAATGATCAAGGGTTCCAGGGTCAAGCTAATCTGCCCTGGGTAAGTCGGGACCTAAGGCGAGGCCGACAGGCGTAGTCGATGGACAACGGGTTGATATTCCCGTACCGGCGAAAAACCGTCCATGCCAAGCGGGGGATACTAACCGCCCGGAGCCTGCCCTATCACCCTTGTGGTGTGTGGGTTTTGGCCGAGCGCGGGATCTGATCCCGGGAGGTAAGCGTATTAACAGGTGTGACGCAGGAAGGTAGCCGGGCCGGGCGATGGTTGCCCCGGTCTAAGGATGTAGGGTCAGGGATAGGCAAATCCGTTCCTGTGTGTTTCGAGCACGATCCTGAGATCTGATGGGACCCCCGTTCGGGGGGATCCGGTGATCCTATGCTGCCAAGAAAAGCATCGACGCGAGGTTTTAGCCGCCCGTACCCCAAACCGACACAGGTGATCAGGTAGAGAATACCAAGGCGATCGAGAGAATTATGGTTAAGGAACTCGGCAAAATGCCCCCGTAACTTCGGGAGAAGGGGGGCCTGCCCCGTGATGGAGACTTGCTCTCCGTGAGCGGGTGTGGGCCGCAGAGACCAGGGGGAAGCGACTGTTTACTAAAAACACAGGTCCGTGCGAAGTCGCAAGACGATGTATACGGACTGACTCCTGCCCGGTGCTGGAAGGTTAAGAGGACCGGTTAGCCCTTACGGGCGAAGCTGAGAATTTAAGCCCCAGTAAACGGCGGTGGTAACTATAACCATCCTAAGGTAGCGAAATTCCTTGTCGGGTAAGTTCCGACCTGCACGAATGGAGTAACGACTTCCCCGCTGTCTCAACCATAAACTCGGCGAAATTGCAGTACGAGTAAAGATGCTCGTTACGCGCAGCAGGACGGAAAGACCCCGAGACCTTTACTATAGTTTGGTATTGGTGTTCGGAGTGGCTTGTGTAGGATAGGTGGGAGACGTTGAAACCCGGACGCCAGTTCGGGTGGAGTCATCGTTGAAATACCACTCTGGTCACTTTGGACATCTAACTTCGGCCCGTGATCCGGGTCAGGGACAGTGCCTGATGGGTAGTTTAACTGGGGCGGTTGCCTCCTAAAAAGTAACGGAGGCGCCCAAAGGTTCCCTCAGCCTGGTTGGCAATCAGGTGTCGAGTGTAAGTGCACAAGGGAGCTTGACTGTGAGAGAGACATCTCAAGCAGGGACGAAAGTCGGGACTAGTGATCCGGCGGTACATTGTGGAATGGCCGTCGCTCAACGGATAAAAGGTACCTCGGGGATAACAGGCTGATCTTGCCCAAGAGTCCATATCGACGGCATGGTTTGGCACCTCGATGTCGGCTCGTCGCATCCTGGGGCTGGAGTAGGTCCCAAGGGTTGGGCTGTTCGCCCATTAAAGCGGTACGCGAGCTGGGTTTAGAACGTCGTGAGACAGTTCGGTCCCTATCCGCTGCGCGCGCAGGAAATTTGAGAAGGGCTGTCCTTAGTACGAGAGGACCGGGACGGACGAACCTCTGGTGTGTCAGTTGTACTGCCAAGTGCATCGCTGATTAGCTACGTTCGGATGGGATAACCGCTGAAAGCATCTAAGCGGGAAGCTCGCTTCAAGATGAGATTTCCATACACATTATGTGTGAGAGGCCCCCAGCCAGACCACTGGGTTGATAGGCCGGATGTGGAAGCGAGGACTAAAGACTCGTGAAGCTGACCGGTACTAATAGGCCAACAACTTACACCACACAACACACACTGCACGCGTCCACTATGTGGTTCCCGAACAACAACCGTTCGAACCAGGAACCAACAACTAAATACACAACACCACAGTTGTAACCACAGTCTTCCCACCCGGGAAAGCAGCCCCCACAAGGGCCCGCACACCCGGGACGGGTAACAGAGTTACGGCGGTCATAGCGTGGGGGAAACGCCCGGTCCCATTCCGAACCCGGAAGCTAAGACCCACAGCGCCGATGGTACTGCACCCGGGAGGGTGTGGGAGAGTAGGACACCGCCGGACAACCATTCACGGAGGAGCCCCGACCACAAGGTCGGGGCTCCCCGCATTTAACCCAAACCACAACAAGCCAAGCCCCAACACAGGGGCCACACTTGTTTAACCGCTGGTTTCGGGCCGGTCTCGACGCTGAGACCCCGGTCTATGTGGAGAGTACCCGCACGTGCCTCAGAAAGCTCTGGTTAGGGGCGTATGACCACCAGACCCTCGGGGAACGTGCCGTCGCTTTAGTGCCTGCCGGAGTTCATCCCTGGTCCCCATGCGGTGGGTCCCTTATCCCACGCCCGATGCGTTGCGACGGTATGGTCTTGGGCCGAAACTTGGATGGAAACGTCGAATGCTTGGTAGAAGCTCGGCGGCCCGACAACTTGGGAGGAGATAACTTCCGCACTCAGCCGAAAGCCATTGCCAGCTCCGCCAATGAATCGACGTATATGTCGGCCAGCTCGATTTCCGGACGCTGTGCGTGGAGGTATCCCCACGGGCCGCGACGAACAAAGGCAGTCCGCATGCCCGCCTCGCCGGCAGGAAGGACATCGTTATCGAGGCGATCGCCGACGTACAGGATTTGCCCGGCATCAACCTTGGCGGTGTCGACAATTCGGGAAAAGAACTCCGCTGAAGGCTTCATAACGCCCCAGGCCGCGGAGGAAGCGATGAAGTCTGCATTGAAGCCGGCATCGCGCAGTTGGACTTCGACGCCAGCTGGCTGGTTTCCCGCTATGCCGATCAATAGGCCGGCCTGCGAGGCCGTGCGTAGACAACCAAGCGCATCGGGGTAGAGGTCAGCTCGCTCCATAGGAGGGGGCGCGGCCGGACGTTCGACCCCCAGTAGGTCCCATACGCGTCGGTGGTCCTCGTCTCGGGCGATGAGCGCGCCAAGGAGGCCCATCAGCGTGAATGGAGTTATTCCGGCGCGCTCTGCCTGGATCGTCCACGCATGAGTTTCATCAACTAAAGTTTCACCGACGTCGAACACCACCGCGCGGATTCCAGCCGGGAGACGAAATGCTGTCATGGACAAATCCTTTCACTTTGCCTTCACACAGCTGTTCGTTCGAGGAAGTTCCTTTCGGCTGGAACCGGCAGCAGCTGAGCCGTTCAACCGCGAGCCAGGAATGGGCTGGACCCGGCAAACGGCTTTCGTTGCAGGTCTTCAGTCCTTGCACTTTCGGGGTTCTAGTGCAGGCACGTGGCGACCAAGGCGATTCTTTTGTGCGGCAGGAGCCCTTTGACGGAGTTGCAGAGTAGCAAGCCCGGACGGCTTGCCAACGAGGATGCAGTGCAAATGGTTGCCGTCCCTCATGCGTACCCAGGCCGTTGGCCCTACAGCCAGCCTGAAGGGATGGCTGGGTAGCTCGACGCGGATGCTATTACACGGCGCATACACGCTGAGGTGACAGGCGAACGGACTGCTTCCTGGGCATGCAAATGAAGAACGTTAGAAGCCCGTATGCATGCCATCCGGGGTGGATTTGCGTTGGGGGTGTGGGGCGTGTATTGTTTTCTGAGTCGCCGGGTGCGAAACGGAAAGCCGGAAGGTGTGTACGGTTCGGTAAGCGGCCAAAAATAACTCTTCTTTTCCAATGGCCCTGTTGGGTGTGCTGCTTTTGTGGTGTGCTGTGGGTGATGTTTTGGAGGGTCTGTTGTTTGAGAACTCAATAGTGTGCCAAGTTTGTTGATACCGATTGTTTTTTGATTGGTTGAAATTATGGCTGGATCATTGCGCACCCCCGTGTGTGGTGGTCTGGTTTTCAGCTGGTTTCGAATTTTGTGCAGCCGCGTTTACCGTTATTTCCGGTGGGTGTGGTTGTGTCTGTTTGATTTGTTTTTTTCAACGGAGAGTTTGATCCTGGCTCAGGATGAACGCTGGCGGCGTGCTTAACACATGCAAGTCGAACGATGATCCCAGCTTGCTGGGGGATTAGTGGCGAACGGGTGAGTAACACGTGAGTAACCTGCCCTTGACTCTGGGATAAGCCTGGGAAACTGGGTCTAATACCGGATACGACCATTCCACGCATGTGGTGGTGGTGGAAAGCTTTTGTGGTTTTGGATGGACTCGCGGCCTATCAGCTTGTTGGTGGGGTAATGGCCTACCAAGGCGACGACGGGTAGCCGGCCTGAGAGGGTGACCGGCCACACTGGGACTGAGACACGGCCCAGACTCCTACGGGAGGCAGCAGTGGGGAATATTGCACAATGGGCGCAAGCCTGATGCAGCGACGCCGCGTGAGGGATGACGGCCTTCGGGTTGTAAACCTCTTTCAGTAGGGAAGAAGCGTAAGTGACGGTACCTGCAGAAGAAGCGCCGGCTAACTACGTGCCAGCAGCCGCGGTAATACGTAGGGCGCAAGCGTTATCCGGAATTATTGGGCGTAAAGAGCTCGTAGGCGGTTTGTCGCGTCTGCTGTGAAAGACCGGGGCTCAACTCCGGTTCTGCAGTGGGTACGGGCAGACTAGAGTGCAGTAGGGGAGACTGGAATTCCTGGTGTAGCGGTGAAATGCGCAGATATCAGGAGGAACACCGATGGCGAAGGCAGGTCTCTGGGCTGTAACTGACGCTGAGGAGCGAAAGCATGGGGAGCGAACAGGATTAGATACCCTGGTAGTCCATGCCGTAAACGTTGGGCACTAGGTGTGGGGGACATTCCACGTTTTCCGCGCCGTAGCTAACGCATTAAGTGCCCCGCCTGGGGAGTACGGCCGCAAGGCTAAAACTCAAAGGAATTGACGGGGGCCCGCACAAGCGGCGGAGCATGCGGATTAATTCGATGCAACGCGAAGAACCTTACCAAGGCTTGACATGAACCGGAAAGACCTGGAAACAGGTGCCCCGCTTGCGGTCGGTTTACAGGTGGTGCATGGTTGTCGTCAGCTCGTGTCGTGAGATGTTGGGTTAAGTCCCGCAACGAGCGCAACCCTCGTTCTATGTTGCCAGCGCGTGATGGCGGGGACTCATAGGAGACTGCCGGGGTCAACTCGGAGGAAGGTGGGGACGACGTCAAATCATCATGCCCCTTATGTCTTGGGCTTCACGCATGCTACAATGGCCGGTACAAAGGGTTGCGATACTGTGAGGTGGAGCTAATCCCAAAAAGCCGGTCTCAGTTCGGATTGGGGTCTGCAACTCGACCCCATGAAGTCGGAGTCGCTAGTAATCGCAGATCAGCAACGCTGCGGTGAATACGTTCCCGGGCCTTGTACACACCGCCCGTCAAGTCACGAAAGTTGGTAACACCCGAAGCCGGTGGCCTAACCCTTGTGGGGGGAGCCGTCGAAGGTGGGACCGGCGATTGGGACTAAGTCGTAACAAGGTAGCCGTACCGGAAGGTGCGGCTGGATCACCTCCTTTCTAAGGAGCTGCTAACAACTGGTTGCTGTGCCTGCATGGGTGTGGTGGTGGTTGTCAGTGTTGCCCATTGCGCAGGCGTCTGTTCTGCGGTGGGTGCTCATGGGTGGAATATCAACGAATCAAATTTTTTTGGCATGGCCTTGACTGGTTGTGTCCTGGTGCTAGTACGGCGGTCTGTGTCCCTTTTGGGGGTGTGGGTTGTGTGGAACGTGGCTGGGGCGTGGTTGGTGTGGGGTTGTGTTTGGCGCACTGTTGGGTCCTGAGGCAACAGGACCTTTTTGCAGCAATGCATAGGGGGCACTTCTGGTGTTTCTTTTGTTCCTGCTTCCGGTACGGCCGCTCGTGTGCATGGCTCCCCTTTTTTGGTGGGGGTTGTGGTGGGTGGTGGTCTGGTTGACGGGGTTGTTGTTTGAGAACTACATAGTGGACGCGAGCATCTAGAACATGCATGTGGCTGATCGTCTATCCCTTTTTGGGTGGGGTGGTTGGTGTGTGTGTTCTTACAGCAATTTCTTATGAATGAACCTGGCCCTTGTGGTCGTGGTTCTCTCGAATAGATGATGCATGACCGGATGAGAGTCCGGTCTTTGTGTGGTCAAGTTTTTAAGGGCACACGGTGGATGCCTTGGCATTAGGAGCCGAAGAAGGACGTAGGAATCTGCGATAAGCCTGGGGGAGTTGATAACCGAGCGTTGATCCCAGGATGTCCGAATGGGGAAACCCCGCACAACGCTGTCATGGTGATTGTGTGACCCGCATCTGAACACATAGGGTGCGTGGGGGGAACGCGGGGAAGTGAAACATCTCAGTACCCGCAGGAAGAGAAAACAATAGTGATTCCGTTAGTAGTGGCGAGCGAACGCGGATCAGGCTAAACCGTTTCATGTGTGATAGCCGGCGGGCGTTGCATGGGCGGGGTTGTGGGACTTTCCGTTCTGGTTCTGCCGGACCAGTGAGGTGAGGTGCAGGCATAGGTGAACGGTCTTGAAAGGCCGGCCAGAGAGGGTGTGAGCCCCGTAACCGTAATGTTGTGCACGGCCTGGGGAGTATCCCAAGTAGCACGGGGCCCGAGAAATCCCGTGCGAATCTGTCAGGACCACCTGATAAGCCTAAATACTTCCTAATGACCGATAGCGGACCAGTACCGTGAGGGAAAGGTGAAAAGTACCCCGGGAGGGGAGTGAAACAGTACCTGAAACCGTGTGCTTACAATCCGTCGGAGCAGTCTTGTTACTGTGACGGCGTGCCTTTTGAAGAATGAGCCTGCGAGTTAGTGTTACGTCGCGAGGTTAACCCGTGTGGGGTAGCCGTAGCGAAAGCGAGTCTGAATAGGGCGAGTGTAGTGGCGTGATCTAGACCCGAAGCGGAGTGATCTACCCATGGCCAGGTTGAAGCGACGGTAAGACGTCGTGGAGGACCGAACCCACTTCAGTTGAAAATGGAGGGGATGAGCTGTGGGTAGGGGTGAAAGGCCAATCAAACTCCGTGATAGCTGGTTCTCCCCGAAATGCATTTAGGTGCAGCGTTGCGTGTTTCTTGCCGGAGGTAGAGCTACTGGATGGCCGATGGGCCCTACAAGGTTACTGACGTCAGCCAAACTCCGAATGCCGGTAAGTCAGAGCGCAGCAGTGAGACTGTGGGGGATAAGCTTCATAGTCGAGAGGGAAACAGCCCAGACCACCAACTAAGGCCCCTAAGCGTGTGCTAAGTGGGAAAGGATGTGGAGTTGCGAAGACAACCAGGAGGTTGGCTTAGAAGCAGCCATCCTTGAAAGAGTGCGTAATAGCTCACTGGTCAAGTGATTCCGCGCCGACAATGTAGCGGGGCTCAAGTACACCGCCGAAGTTGTGGATTTCACATATTGCCCTAGCCTTCGTGGTTCAGGGGTGTGGAGTGGTAGGGGAGCGTCGTGTGGGCAGTGAAGTCGCGGTGGAAACCAGCGGTGGAGCCTACACGAGTGAGAATGCAGGCATGAGTAGCGAAAGACGGGTGAGAAACCCGTCCGCCGAATGATCAAGGGTTCCAGGGTCAAGCTAATCTGCCCTGGGTAAGTCGGGACCTAAGGCGAGGCCGACAGGCGTAGTCGATGGACAACGGGTTGATATTCCCGTACCGGCGAAAAACCGTCCATGCCAAGCGGGGGATACTAACCGCCCGGAGCCTGCCCTATCACCCTTGTGGTGTGTGGGTTTTGGCCGAGCGCGGGATCTGATCCCGGGAGGTAAGCGTATTAACAGGTGTGACGCAGGAAGGTAGCCGGGCCGGGCGATGGTTGCCCCGGTCTAAGGATGTAGGGTCAGGGATAGGCAAATCCGTTCCTGTGTGTTTCGAGCACGATCCTGAGATCTGATGGGACCCCCGTTCGGGGGGATCCGGTGATCCTATGCTGCCAAGAAAAGCATCGACGCGAGGTTTTAGCCGCCCGTACCCCAAACCGACACAGGTGATCAGGTAGAGAATACCAAGGCGATCGAGAGAATTATGGTTAAGGAACTCGGCAAAATGCCCCCGTAACTTCGGGAGAAGGGGGGCCTGCCCCGTGATGGAGACTTGCTCTCCGTGAGCGGGTGTGGGCCGCAGAGACCAGGGGGAAGCGACTGTTTACTAAAAACACAGGTCCGTGCGAAGTCGCAAGACGATGTATACGGACTGACTCCTGCCCGGTGCTGGAAGGTTAAGAGGACCGGTTAGCCCTTACGGGCGAAGCTGAGAATTTAAGCCCCAGTAAACGGCGGTGGTAACTATAACCATCCTAAGGTAGCGAAATTCCTTGTCGGGTAAGTTCCGACCTGCACGAATGGAGTAACGACTTCCCCGCTGTCTCAACCATAAACTCGGCGAAATTGCAGTACGAGTAAAGATGCTCGTTACGCGCAGCAGGACGGAAAGACCCCGAGACCTTTACTATAGTTTGGTATTGGTGTTCGGAGTGGCTTGTGTAGGATAGGTGGGAGACGTTGAAACCCGGACGCCAGTTCGGGTGGAGTCATCGTTGAAATACCACTCTGGTCACTTTGGACATCTAACTTCGGCCCGTGATCCGGGTCAGGGACAGTGCCTGATGGGTAGTTTAACTGGGGCGGTTGCCTCCTAAAAAGTAACGGAGGCGCCCAAAGGTTCCCTCAGCCTGGTTGGCAATCAGGTGTCGAGTGTAAGTGCACAAGGGAGCTTGACTGTGAGAGAGACATCTCAAGCAGGGACGAAAGTCGGGACTAGTGATCCGGCGGTACATTGTGGAATGGCCGTCGCTCAACGGATAAAAGGTACCTCGGGGATAACAGGCTGATCTTGCCCAAGAGTCCATATCGACGGCATGGTTTGGCACCTCGATGTCGGCTCGTCGCATCCTGGGGCTGGAGTAGGTCCCAAGGGTTGGGCTGTTCGCCCATTAAAGCGGTACGCGAGCTGGGTTTAGAACGTCGTGAGACAGTTCGGTCCCTATCCGCTGCGCGCGCAGGAAATTTGAGAAGGGCTGTCCTTAGTACGAGAGGACCGGGACGGACGAACCTCTGGTGTGTCAGTTGTACTGCCAAGTGCATCGCTGATTAGCTACGTTCGGATGGGATAACCGCTGAAAGCATCTAAGCGGGAAGCTCGCTTCAAGATGAGATTTCCATACACATTATGTGTGAGAGGCCCCCAGCCAGACCACTGGGTTGATAGGCCGGATGTGGAAGCGAGGACTAAAGACTCGTGAAGCTGACCGGTACTAATAGGCCAACAACTTACACCACACAACACACACTGCACGCGTCCACTATGTGGTTCCCGAACAACAACCGTTCACGGAACCAACAACTGAATACACAACACCACAGTTGTAACCACAGTCTTCCCACCCGGGAAAGCAGCCCCCACAAGGGCCCGCACACCCGGGACGGGTAACAGAGTTACGGCGGTCATAGCGTGGGGGAAACGCCCGGTCCCATTCCGAACCCGGAAGCTAAGACCCACAGCGCCGATGGTACTGCACCCGGGAGGGTGTGGGAGAGTAGGACACCGCCGGACAACCATTGAGAAGAGCCCCAGCCACCGGCTGGGGCCCTTCGCATTTAACAACCAAAACCACCCACGAACACGGCCGGGTACGCAGCCGCGACTGGCGGTTGAAGGAACCCAGTCGCAGCTGACATGCGACGGGTCAGCGCCAGAACGCGCTGAGCGGACTGGCCAAGGCTTTGCCCTGATTGAAGCCGGTTTGGGCAGCTGCCGGCCGGAGCGAGAGATCCATCGCGTTGACGCCAAACAGGTGCTCAGCCTCGCTGTCCGGGAAGACCGTTTCAACCCGGCTGCCGCTGCGGCGGAGTTCATCTACTTGTGCGGATAAGTGCATGCCCCATTCCAGGGGAGTCCGTGTCCTCCCTCCAAAGGGTGAGAGCACCAGCACGCGGCTGTACCCGGCCGCGAGGTCGGCGTTATCGGCATTGGACCGGTAGCCGCCGTCGATATAGTGATTGCTGCCGATGCCGTAAGCGAACCCACTGGCACAGCTGGCGGCCACAGCGTCAACCAACTCCACTCCGCTACGGCGGTCGAACACCACCGGTTCACCGGTGCGGGCGTCAACCGCTGTGAGGAGCACTAATCGTTCCGGCCACTCCTGATGGAGTAGTCGGGCAGCAACGGTTTGTCGCCAGCGTGCACTGGGGCCTTCCATCGCCTCGGCCATGTCCAGAGCCGCGGCACCCATGCGGCGTCTCATATCGGCCATGTCCGTGGAGTCATCCAGGATTTTTCCGGTTCGTTCCATATGGTCGGTCACAGCGCGGGCTCCGTTCCTCCCGCCGGCGTGATTGGCAGGCGCGGAGTCGGCGCCAGGGTTGACTCCGGGCATCGCCGCGGGCTTCCGCGGGGCCGCGGCAAGGACGGCATCAAAGAGCTCGGGTGGAGTTGCCCCCACCAACTGGGCCGCCGCCGTCGAACCGGCGGACGTGCCAACGGTGAGGTCCGCAGCGGTTACGTCCAACCCGGCGTCGAAAAGTCCAGCGACGACGCCGATCAGCCATGCGTTGCCTGTGGACCCGCCGCCACCTAGGATCAGCGCCCGCTCGCCAGTGGGCACTCTTTGTGAGGCGTCAATAGCCGGGTGGGGCTGGTGAGACACCAGCTGATCGGAATCCTGCCGATAGGACGGTGCAGGGACGTGTAAAGAAGAAGGAGTTGTGTTCATGGGAGGCGCCTTTCGCGAATTGCCTGTTCGGCGCTCCCAGTGGCGACTAACTCAGTCGCGGGATCATGGACAGGGGAGCGCCCAGTGTGGATACTGCGTTCATGGGTCTCACCTCCTGTCGAAAAGCACGATCACGGGAAAGCTATCACTCCGCTGAATCGTGCGCAATCGCCGCGGGCGACCGCCGGTAGAGTCCAGGGATGAGTCTCACGCGAAACCTGGACATTGCATCAGCGGGCGGAGACGCCGCTCAGTTCCTCCTGCGTCCGCTGGAAATTTCTGACGCGTCCTCCCTGGCCGCTGCCTACCGGCGGAACCGTGAGCACCTGGCACCCTGGGAACCAGCCCGGGATGACGAGTTCTTCAGTACCGCGGGTCAGACGGCGGTATTAAAGGGCAAGCTGGACCTCTATGAACAAGGCACGGAGGTGCCTTGGTTTTTGACCGCTGGACAGAAAATATTGGGGATGATCACCCTCTCCGGTATTGTCCGCGGGCCCTTCTTGAATGCCAACCTCGGCTACTGGGTGGATGAGTTGTGCACCGGCAAGGGCGTAGCGTCCGGTGCGGTAGCCGCCGTCGTGAGTATGGCTGCTGACGAACTCGGCCTCCATCGCATTCAGGCCGCTACGCTGGCCCACAACGCAGCCTCCCAAGCGGTGCTGAAACGGTCCGGCTTCGAGCGAATTGGGGTGGCACCGTCCTACCTCCAAATCGCCGGTGAGTGGCAGGACCATGTGTTGTTCCAACGCATTTTGTTCTAGTTGCGGAGGCCAGCGGAGTGCCTGCTTGCGCCTGACGCCAAAGCCGTAGGGTACGCCAAGGGCTTAAAGCACCCCTAAAAACCCCGAAATTCCGGTGATTTTGGTCAAAAAGGCGCGGAAACACGCGGAATTTGCTGGCCATGCCAGCCCAAGCTGGTAAGTTTTCGAACAGTGGCTTGCTCGCATTCCGCTTGAAAGCTCAAAAACGTATGAGTCCAGGAGGACGTAAATGGCTAAGAACCGTAGTGAACTCGTTGCAGAGGTAGCAGGCAAGGCTGGCACCAGCCAGGCAGCAGTCAACTCCGTGCTCGATGCACTGTTCGAAGTTTTCGAGACTTCTGTCGCCGCTGGCGAAAAGATCACCATCCCGGGCTGGCTCGCAGTTGAGCGCACCGACCGTGCAGCTCGCACCGGCCGCAACCCGCAGACCGGCGAAACCATCCAGATCGCAGCCGGCCACAGCGTCAAGCTGACCGCTGGCTCCAAGCTGAAGGCAGCTGTCGCCAAGAAGAAGTAATTACTCTTCGGCGAAAGCCTTGAAGGGACGGCAACCGCGAGGTTGCCGTCCCTTCTGCTTTGAGTTAATCCACATAGCGCCTTCCCGATTCGCAGCCCGGCGGCAGGTAGCGGACAATGGATAAGTGCCATCAGCAAGAAGCTCCGCTACTGCCCCTTCGCCTGCTCCCAAACCGGGAGCGCGGGGAGGCACTGCTGCCGCGGGCATTTCCTTGCCGTGGCAACTGGCCGGTCTGGCGGTGCTGTTCCTGGCACTCGCAGCGGCCCTCATCTTCTCCGGCGCCTCAGCTGCGCGGCAGGTTTCCGATCCCGGTGAATTGGTCCGGTGGGGCCTCCCCATCGCAAAAGCCGTCCACAACGTGTCAGTAGCAACGGTAGTTGGCGGCCTGATCTTTGCTGTGGGCATCCTGCCTAAGAACATCGGCGGATCCCGGTCCCGTGAAAAGGACCTTGACGCCCCCGAACATCCGGCCTTCGCTCGGGCCTTGGCCGTTGCGGCGGCAGCAGGCGCAGCCTGGACATTATCCGCAGTGGCGGTCCTCGTCCTGACGTACGCAGATGTCGCAGGACAGGGGCTCTCCGGGGACGCGGAGTTCACACGTTCCTTGGTCTACTTCATGACAGACATCGAGACCGGCAAGGCCTGGCTCGCGGTCACCATCATTGCCGCCGTTGTCACCACTGCGTTGTTCGGCGTGAGGTCGCTGACAGGCCTGGCGTTCACGCTCCTGTTGGCCCTGATCGGCCTGATTCCTACCGCCCTGATTGGCCACTCCTCCAGCTCCAGCGACCATGAAGGCGCCATTAACTCCCTGGGCCTCCACCTGGTGGGTGTGTCCACCTGGGTTGGCGGCATCATCATGCTGGCGGTCCTCTCCGGCATTCTCACGGGTTCCCGGAGCAAGGGAACGCCGGACATCACCGAGCAAACGCTGCGTCGCTTCTCGTCGCTGGCCGGTTTCGCCTTCGTCCTGGTGTTCGCTTCCGGGGTGATCAACGCCGCCATCCGTGTGACTAACCCTGCTGACCTTTTCGGCTCCGCCTATGGCCAGCTCATTGTCGCCAAGTCCCTAGCCACGCTGGTGCTGGGTGGTATCGGCTTCATGCACCGCCAGTGGGTTATCCCGCAGCTTGGGAAGAGCGGTTCCATGTCTGCTCGCCGGGTGCTATGGCAGCTGGTTTTGGTGGAGCTGCTGGTGATGGGCGCGACGTCGGGACTCGCCGTTGCGCTCGGACGCTCAGCGCCGCCGCAGCCAACCACGTATGCACCCGACGCTTCGCCGTCGTTCATCCTTTCCGGCTACGAGCTCCCACCTGAGCTCACACCGGAACGCTGGTTGACTGAGTGGCGCTTTGACTGGCTGTGGGTGGGCGTCGCCCTGTTCGGTGCCGTTTCCTACATCCTTGGCATCGTCAAGGTGCGTAAGCGTGGCGACAAGTGGTCCTGGTTCCGAACGGTGAACTGGCTCATCGGGCTGGTGGTGCTCATGTACATCACGTCCGGTCCGCCCGCCGTTTACGGACGCGTGCTTTTCTCTGCCCACATGGTGGATCACATGGCCCTCACCATGGTGGCTCCCATTTTTCTGGTCCTCGGTTCCCCTGTAACCCTTGCCTTGCGGGCCTTGCCGGCCCGGGGTGAAGGAGCTCACGGGTCCCGCGGCCTGCGCGAATGGTTGCTGTTGTTTGTGCACTCAAAGTTCTCGCAGGTGGTGACGCACCCACTGTTCGCTGCCGCCAACTTCGCCGGCTCGATCGTCCTGTTCTACTACTCGGACCTGTTCAGCCTTGCGATGCGTGAGCACGTGGGACATGAGCTCATGAACGTGCACTTCCTGCTGACCGGCTACATTTTTGTGCTGACCATGATCGGGAGCGATCCTCTTCCTCGTCGTGCCCCGTACCCCATGCGCCTGCTTCTCCTTCTGGCCACCATGGGCTTCCACGCATTCTTCGGTGTGGCCATTATGGGTGGCACCGGGCTGCTGGCCGCCGATTACTTTGGAAACCTGGGCAGGGCTTGGGGCCCGTCGGCCATTGGGGACCAGCAAATCGGTGGCGCAGTGGCCTGGGGCATCGGGGAGGTGCCCACCTTGCTGGTGGCAATTGGCGTCGCTGTGATGTGGTCCCGTTCGGACGAGCGGGAGACCCGGAGGGTGGATCGGGCGGCCGACAGGAATAACGACGCCGATCTCAGTGCTTACAACGATATGTTTGCCCGGCTCGCTGATCGCGATGCCAAGATGACTACTCGAACTACCCAGGCAGCCAGGACCCCTCAGGTGTCCAGGACCCCTCAGGTGTCCAGGACCCCTCAGGTGTCCATGGAGGCCCAAGAATCCACGCCGGCGCGGTCGGAACGCGGCAACGCCGAACACGCCACCACAGACTCTGCCGGGCAGACCGAACCGAATACCAAGCTGGAAGGACGCTGATGAGCGAAACCGTACGTACCCAACACCGGGTCCGGGCCTCCGAACTGGAGGGCCGCGGCTGGCTCAACACGGGCGGGAAATCGCTGGACCTCGAGTCCTTGCGCGGCAAGATCGTGCTGCTGGATTTCTGGACCTTCTGCTGCATCAACTGCCTGCACGTGCTGGACGAACTGCGCCCCCTTGAGGAAAAGTACTCGGACGTCCTGGTGACGGTCGGTGTGCATTCGCCCAAGTTCGAACACGAAGCGGATCCCGTCGCACTGGCATCCGCCGTTGAACGCTACGAAATTCACCACCCGGTTCTGGATGACCCCGAGCTGGCAACGTGGAAGGCCTACACCGCTCGCGCATGGCCCACACTTGTGGTCATTGACCCCGAGGGCTACATCGTGGCCCACCTCTCCGGTGAGGGTCACGCAGGCGGCCTCGCTGTTCTCCTGGAGGAACTCGTAGCCGAGCACGAGGCCAAGGGGACCCTCCACCGCGGTAACGGTCCCTACGTGGCCCCGGAGCCGACGTCGGGCACTTTGCGCTTCCCCGGAAAGGCGACTCAGCTCGCCAACGGCAACTACCTCGTGGTGGACTCCGGCCACCACCGGCTGGTGGAACTACGCCCCGATCTTGAAACCGTGGAGCGCATCATTGGCTCCGGCACTAAGGGATTCCTGGACGGGCAATCGGAGATCGCACAGTTCAACGAACCCCAGGGCGTGACCGTCCTGCCGTCGGAATTGGCGTGGAAGCTCGGCTACGACGCAGTGGTTGCGGACACTGTCAACCATCGCCTGCGTGGCGTCACGTTGAGCTCAGGCTACGTGCAGACCCTCGCCGGCAACGGTGTTCAGCGCCTGCTCGACGCCGGTCCCGCCCGGGTGACGGACACCGGTGCCGGAACGTGGTCTGAACACCACGACGGCGGCCCTGCTGACTTCGCTGCCGACGCAATCGATGTTGGGGCGTTGGGCTTGGGCACCGAGGTCTCACTGTCCTCACCGTGGGACGTGGTTTGGAGCGAAAAGCTGCAGCGCGTAGTCATCGCCATGGCGGGAACTCACCAGATCTTCGCCTTCGACCCCCTGGCCAACGAGGTTTCCATCCTCGCCGGTTCCGGGCTTGAAGGCCTGCTTGACGGCAAAGCGGAGGAAGCCTGGTTCGCCCAGTCGTCCGGTTTGGCCATTGATGGTGACAACAACATCTGGGTTGCCGACTCGGAGACGTCGTCCTTGCGCCGCCTGGTGGTGGGTGATTCCGGTGTGACCGTGGAAACCGCCGTAGGCAAGGGCCTGTTCGACTTCGGGTTCCGCGACGGCGGTGCCGATGATGCACGTCTGCAGCACCCGCTGGGCGTGACTGTCCTACCGGACAATTCCGTGGCCATCGCAGACACCTACAACGGTGCCGTGCGTCGCTACGATCCCGCCACCAAGTCCGTTTCCACCTTGGCGAGGGGCCTAGCGGAGCCGAGCGACGTCGTCGTGGTCCAGGTGGAAGGCAGCGATCCTCTCCTTGTTGTAGTGGAGTCAAACAAGCACCAACTGGTCCTGGTTCCCATTCCCAAGGAAGCCCTGCAGGTAGATGAGGGAGCATCGCAAACGCACCGTCCCAAGAGCCCGGTGACCCCCGGTAACCTTGAGCTCGCGGTACGTTTCAAGGCTCCCACCGGCCAGAAGCTGGACGACCGCTGGGGCGACCCCACGCAGCTGAAGATTTCCTCTACCCCGCCTGAACTGCTGGTCTCCGGCGGTGGGACCTCGGTGGGCTTGCTGCGAACCTTGGAACTTTCTGCCGATGTTCCTGAGGGCATCCTTCACATCACGGCCCGCGCGGCTGCATGCGATGGTCCCGAGACTGAGGACGGCGAAATTCCGGACCACGCTGCCTGCCACCTCTACCAGCAGGACTGGGGCATTCCCGTGGTGCTGCAGGCCGACGGTGAATCCGAGCTGGTGCTGGACCTGCGCGGCATGGACTAAGCGGTACCCATCGAGAATGGCCCGGGTTTGACCTCTCAGGAGGTTGCCCGGGCCATTCTTATGCCGTCGGACCGTCCAAAACTGGGTCGCTCCGGAGCCTCGGACTATCCACATAGCCGGATTCGGCCCTGCCGGCCCCTTAGCTGGAGCTGCAGGCTGGAGGGATGGAACCCGAGGAAGCCTTGCGACGATTGGGTGGCGCTGCCATGACCCGGCAGGTGCAGGCTCAGGGCGCCAGCGAAGCGGCGATTCGATCCGCTGTGCGGAAGGGAAGCGTTCAGCGCGTCGAACGTGGAGTGTTGAGTCTTCCGGGCGCAGATACGGCATTGGTTGCCGCAGTCAAAGCGAGGTCGCTGCTCACCTGTGCTTCAGCTGCGAGCCGCTATGGCCTATGGTTGCTGCACGAACCCGCTGAGCCCCATTACTGGCAAAGCAACGGCCGGCGCACGGCTAAGTGCATCAGCCACCGCCTGTCCCTGTCTCAACCTAGACCTAACGAGCCGTACGTCGCTCTGCCGGATGTTCTTCTGCACGCACTTCTCTGTCTGCCACCGTTGGAATCGCTGGTGATGGTAGAGAGCGCCTATATCCGCGGCGACATCGGGCTCGGGTATCTGCGACGCCATCTACTGGGCAACCGGGGTGGTCAAGCCCGTGAAGTTCTGGCAAGAGTGGACCGGGGTGCAGGGTCCTTGTTGGAAACCCTGGCACGGGTGCTTTTCCGTGATGCAGGCATCCGCACCGAGACGCAGGTCTGGATCGACGGCGTAGGAACCGTGGACTTTCTTCTTGAAGGCTTCCTCATAGTTGAACTCGATGGCATTGCTTTCCATCTGGAGCCACGTCAGTTCAAGAAAGACCGCCGGCGGGATAACGAAGCAACCAGGCAAGGAATGCTGGTGCTGAGGTTCTTCTATGACGATGTGGTGTACGCGCCGGAGAAGATGCTCCGGCATGTGCGCGAAGTTCTTCTTCGTGGGCCAGCTCGGTTGTGGTCGAAGTAGCCCATTTCTGGGCGCTCTCATGCCTCGGTGGGCAGTGATTGCGGGACCTAGGGGGTAGAAACTGGGCCATTCCGGCGAGGCCAGCCCGGCGGCGAGGCCAGCCCGGGGCAAGGCCAGCCCGGCGGGACCGGACCCAAGGAAGGAGAGGGCGCCGAAGAGTCAGAATGTCAGCATCGGGGTGACTGTCACAGTGTCTGCGCCTACGTCCAACTGGGTGGTGAAGCTGAAGTCGTGCTCCACGTTGAGGTCGTTGACGAACCCGGTGAAGAGGTTGATCTCCCGGGCGGTCAGTGTGGCCTTGCCGTTGAGGGGAGCCACCACCCATTTTCCACCGAACGGCTCAATGGTGATCTTGGGGTACTCGGTGATGGCCCACTTGATGGTTCCGTCCACCACACGGGCATTGCTGGCGTGGTAGAACGGGCAATCGGGTTGCAGTCGCTGCTGCTCGGTGGCTTGGGCGGCACAGGTGTCCAGGAATTCCCGGACCTTACCCGCGACGGCCTCATTCATGGCCTTGGTGGAACGGGTCTGCAGGTTCAGGGGCGCCTGGCCGCCGTCGCGTGTTGTGACAAGGGCCGAGGCTGCCGGGGCTTCGAAATAGGTGCCGTTCAGGCTTGCCTCGTACTTGCCGGGGAAGAACACGGCAAAGTTGTTGCGCCCGTTGGGCATGTTCACGGGTACGCCGTTGAGGGTGGCCTCGCTGGCGTTGACCACGGTGACTTCTATGGTGGGAAGCGTGGTGGGAACGAAGGCCCACTTAGCGAAGAACAGCCACTGGGTCCCGGTGCGTTCCATCAGGAATTCCGTGTGAAGCCGGCTTCCGTCAAGGGTGTAGTCCACTGGCACAGCGACGCGGTTGCTGCCCCGGGTTTCAGGGTTTCCAACCTTGATATCGGACATCTTGGAGGCGGCCGTTTGGAGCGCTGTACCGTCCAGCATGGCGGGGTTCGCGCTGGGGACTTTGGCACGGAGCAAGCCGAGCGCTGCTTCTCCTTCGCCGTGCTGCAAAGCTGCTAAATACTCCTTGACGGGCTGTTGCGGACTGGCAACAGAGGAGCTCACCAGGTTGATGCACACTATGGCTCCGGCGGCAGCAAGCATCAGACCGAGCAGCCATCCGGCTGCGGTCTTGACCAATGCTTGACTCAACTGCACGCCCTTTACGTTACCTGCCGCGGCAGCCAACGCCGTGCAGGAAGGCTTCGGAACGACTTATATCCACCGTCTGGAGAAGGCTCGACGCCGGGTGGCAGCTGGCGTTGCAGCCGCCCGGCGTCGTGGTTCCGGCCGTCAAACAGGACTAGCGGCGACGCCGCGAGGAGGTGCCGAAGACCCCGCGCATGAGGTCGCGGCCAAGCTGCGTCCCCATGGATCGGACCATGCTCTTGAGTCCACCACCTAAGGCTCCACTGAGGGCGCCGGCGATGTCACCGAACATACCGTCCTGCTGTGAGGACTGTGGTGCCGGAGCGGGAGGAGCCGGCGGTGCGGGGAAAGGCTCAGGCGACGAGGACCGTGAGCTGGGACGGCCCAGGATTTCCTCTTCGATCCGGCGCGCTTCGGCGTCGATGTCCGCCTGCGAGGCCCCAGAACCCCCCGAACCTCCCGAAGAGGGCACTGGTGGCAAGCCCGGTGCGGCATCCCCGGTAGCGGCCGCGGCCTTGCCATTGAGCTTCTCGTAAGCGGAGAGGTTGTCCACAGCGGTGCCGTATTTCCCCAGCAAAGAGGAAGCGGCCACCGTGCTCTTGATAAGTTCGTCAGTGCTGGGGCCCATCACGGATTCCGGAGCGCGGAGCCGGGTCAAAGCCACGGGGGTGGGTGCGCCTTTTTCGTTCATGACGGTGATGACGGCCTCGCCGATGCCTGCGGAGGTAAGTGTCTCTTCGAGATCGTAGTCGCTGACCGGGAACGTGGAGACGGTGGCCTTCAATGCCTTGGCATCCTCGGGTGTGAAGGCGCGGAGGGCGTGCTGGACGCGGTTGGCTAGCTGGCCTAGGACGTCCGCAGGAACATCCTTGGGTGTTTGGGTGACGAAGAAGATGCCCACCCCCTTGGAACGGATGAGCCGAACGGTAGTGGTGATGGCTTCAAGGAAGGCCTTGGATGCACCGTTGAACAGCAGGTGCGCTTCATCCAGAAAGAAGACCAGCTTGGGCTTGTCCAGGTCGCCGGCCTCGGGCAGGTCTTCGAAGAGGTCCGCGAGGAGCCACATGAGGAACGTGGAGAACAACAACGGCTTGGTCTGCAAGGTGGGCAGTTCAAGGCAGCTGATCACACCGCGGCCGTCCGGTGCAGTGCGGAGGAGCTCTGCGGTGTCGAACTCCGGCTCCCCAAAGAACTTCTCCATGCCTTGCGCTTCCAAACCCACCAGTTCGCGAAGAATCACACCGGCCGTGGCCTTGGACAGCCCGCCTAGGTTTGCGAGTTCGGCTTTCCCCTCGTCCGAGGTGAGGAACTGGATGACGGCCCGGAGGTCCTTGAGGTCCACCAGTTCCAGGTTGTTCTTGTCCGCAAAGTGGAAGATCAGCTGGAGGCTGGATTCCTGAGTGTCGTTGAGGTCCATGATGCGGGAAAGCAGGATGGGCCCAAACGACGTAATGGTGGCGCGGACTGGAATGCCGTAACCATCCCCACCGAGCGAGAGGAACTCAACCGGAAAGTTCTTCGCAGACCATTCCTGCCCCAGCGCAGACGTACGGGCGGTCAACTTCTCACTGCCCGTTGCCGGCGTGGCCAATCCTGACAGATCACCTTTGATGTCCGCGAGGAAAACCGGAACGCCCGCCGTGGACAATTGCTCGGCAATCATGTGCAGCGTGACCGTCTTGCCGGTGCCCGTGGCGCCGGCCACCAGCCCATGCCGGTTCATCATGGCGAGCGGGAGCCGGACCTGGGCTTCCTTGTGGATTTCACCGTCCACGATCGCGGCGCCCAGCTCGATCGTGGCACCTTCCAGGGTGTACCCCTGTTGGATGGTGGCGAGTTTTTCGGCAGTCGTTTTGTTGGCCATGCGGATAGCTTAGCCCTGCTCGGCAAGATCCTTGCTGAAGGCCAAATGCTTGATTTCCTCGGGGTCTGCGGCGAGATCGAACAGTGCTTTGTAGCCGGTGGCGAGGTAGAGGTTTTTGGCCTCCGGCTGTCGCGGCCCGGTGGTGAGGTAGAGCTTTCGGTAGCCCCGGCGTCGAGCCTCATTTTCCAGTTCGGTCAGCACCAGCCGTGCCAAACCGCGACGGCGATGGGCTGAGTGCGTCCAGATCCGTTTCAGTTCGGCGGTGTGGGAGTCGTAGCGGCGGAACGCGCCGCCAGCCACGGACTCGCCGTTTTCCTGAATGATGATCAGGGCGCCGTGCGGGGCGGCGAACTCTTCTGCCGGGTAGCGGTTCAGTTCCTCGGCCGCTCCTTCGCTGCTGAACAGGTCCCCGTAGCGGGTGTTGTATTCGACGGCGAGCTCGTCCAGGAGCGGGCGTACCCGGGGGTCGCGCATGGGCAGGCTGAGGACGGTCAGGCCTGACGTCGGCAGGGTGGGCGTGGTGGTCATGTCAGGCCTTTCGTAGGTGGATCCCAAGTAGGTAGCAGCTGTGTCAAAACGCGCTCAACTGCGACTCAGTTGGGTGGGTGGCGGCAACCGTGGAGAGGATGCGGCGTGCCAGGGCGTCGTTTTCCCTGAAGGGTGCTGCGTTGGTGTTGGGACGGGCAAACGCCCCCGCACCCCAACCGGACGTCCACGGTCCCACCGCGAACAAACCCTCCTGTGGAGTTCCAACAGGGGACAGGACCTGGTGATTCCCGGAGACCAGGAGCTTGCCTGTGGAGTGGGCGCCCTCGGAGGTGAGGAGCCTTTGCTCAGTACCCCATCCGGAGTGGTGCAGGTCAGCCAAGGCGGGATTCGCTGAACGTTCTACGGACGCGGAAGGCAGCCGAGCCTCAATGTATGCAGAAGCATCCACCACCACGGGCGACTGGAACGTCCCGGCAACGAACCTGCCAACGGATTCGTCGGCGCGGACCCACATGCCGGGGCCCAGGAACTTCAAGAGCCCGGCCCTGTGTAGCGCGAGCATTTCGCGGAGCCGGTGCGCGGGCGGGCCCGAGTCCACGAAACTGAAGAAGCCGTGCCACCAACCGTGGATGGTCTGCTGGGAGCGCGCGTTGAGCCGGTCTTGCGGAACCAAACGCCCCAAGTCCATGTACACGTACAACAGCGCCGTGAACAGTGCGAGGGTTTCGGAGTGATCCGGGCTGGTCCTGAGGTTCAGGTCGTTCTGGATGTAGGCGGCCACGGAGCGCTGGACGGTTTCATGATCGGCGAAAGCGCAGCCGCTCAGGGGGTGGTCCAGCTTTTCGAGGTCCAGGCGCAGTGCAGGGTCAGGCACGGAGTAGGCCGCCAGCTCTTCCCTGGCAGCGCTGTACCAATCAACGGCGTCGAGGCGCGACTCAAAGTCGGCCCACGTTCCCAGCACCCGCGAGGGATAGCCTGTGAACAGCTCGCGGTAGTACGCATAACCGGCGTCCTTGGCGATCAACGGCCACAGGTGGGTGCGGAAATCGAGTTCCTGATGCGTGGCCAGCAAAGCGTCAATGGCCTCGTCGGTGAAGTATCGCGGACGGGATACCGGCTCCCCGCGCAGAGCGGAGGAGATCTTGGAGTGGTACGGCACACCGCGTCGTGACCCTGCCCAGACCCGCGGCTCGGCACCGGAGGGCACATAGTCCAGCTCGCCGTCGGGCCTTTCTTCAAAGCGGCCGCCACGGCCCTCAAACAACAGCACCAGCAGGTCCACGAAGGCGAGTCCCATGCCGGAGACGATCACGTCCTGCCCGGCTTCAATCGTGGAGTAGTCCACGTCCGTGGTGTACGACGGCGGCGCATGGAACCCGCCGTGCCGGGCAGCGAACTCGCTGTGGCGGGCAGATTCGGGATCCGTCAGGGAATCGGTGTGGCCCAGCGCGTAAACCACGACGTCGGCAACCACCTCGTCGCCGGAAGCCAGCCGCACACGGTGCGCACCGTCGTGGTGCGGGCCGGAAGCAGCCTGGCCGTCCGAGAAGCGCTCGACGCCGGTGGCTGTGTCGCGGTGGACGGTCACCGTGACCTCGGGGCCAAGATTGCTCACGGCCCGGCGGAAGAACCACTCAAGGTACTTGCTCTGCAGTTGCCGGGTAGGAAAGGACGAAGGGGTTAGCAAGCGGAGCTGGTCCAGCAGGTGCGGCTCCAGCGCCGGAACATCGCGGATGGTGCCATCCAGCACGCCTGCCGCCCAGGTGGAAAGCCCGGGCCCGTCAACGGAAGGCCCATCGCAGGCCACCGAGGCATCGGTGAACATGGTGACATCCGCAGCCGTGGAGTTCAGCAGCAGCCCGGGATCCTGGTCATAGCGCCAGATCCTCCCGGAACCCGGTTCATGGGGGTCGATCACATGGATGTGCAGGGGACGGTCGAACAGTTCGGGACGGTTTGCAGCTAGCCGTTCCAGGACACCGGCAGTGCGTGGGCCGCCGCCGATGAAGGCGATGGCGGGTACTCGTGACGGCATGGGATCTCCTGAAAAACAGTGGTTGGTGATGCCCAATCTAAGGACCAGGCAGGCTGCGGGTCGAGGCGCCGGTAACCGCCGTTCACCACACGTCACGCAGCGTTATGGCGCGCAAAATCAGGACGCATATGGCGCTTCATGACGAGGATTGTGACGCTGTGCGAACCCCGGCGAAGCCGCGCGAAGTCCAGTGAAGAAGTGCAAATTCCCGCCTTGCTGCCGGGTTTCGCGCGGCCCTAGATTGGCAGCCATCCGATAGACAACAACCGATCTGAAATGAGGTGGCGCATGAGTGCAATCGCACCGCCTGCCACGGCGGAAACTGCACCGCCCACCCCGGATTACTCCGACTACCAGCTGGTACCCGCCCGGCATCCCTGGCGTTGGGTGGGCACCGTGCTGGTGGCTGCCGGCGTCGCAGCCATCGCGTGGTCGCTGGTCACCAACCCGCGCTGGGAGTGGGGAGTGGTGGCCGAATGGTTCACCGCGCAGTCCGTGGTCAATGGACTGATCGAAACCCTCAAGCTCACGGCCATTTCCGGCGTCCTGGGTTTCGTCCTCGGATTCATTCTGGCCCTCATGCGCTTGTCCGCCTCACCGCTGCTGGTCTCGGTGTCATGGACGTTCTCCTGGATTTTCCGCTCCACTCCACTGTTGGTCCAGCTCCTGCTCTGGTACAACCTGGGCTACCTCTACGAGAAGATCAGCCTGGGCATCCCCTTCACGGACGTCCGCTTCTTCGAGGCCCAGACCACCACGCTCATCAGCCAGTTCGCCGCAGCTGTCCTGGGACTCACGCTGAACCAGGCGGCCTACTCTGCCGAAATCATCCGTGGTGGCATCCTCTCCGTGGACCAGGGCCAGCTCGAAGCTGCCTCAGCCTTGGGCATCCCGGCGTGGAAGCGTTCCACCAGGATCGTGCTTCCCCAGGCGATGCGCGCCATCCTGCCCAACGCGTTCAACGAGATCATCGGCCTGGTCAAGGGAACGTCGATCGTTTACGTACTGGCCTACTCGGAGCTCTTCTACACGGTGCAGGTCATCTACAACCGGACCCAGCAAGTGCTTCCGCTGCTGCTGGTGGCCACGCTCTGGTACGTGGTGATCACCTCGGTGCTGAGCGTTTTCCAGTACTACATCGAACGCCACTTCTCCAAGGGCGCCCTGCGGACCCTTCCGCTCACTCCCTTGCAGAAGGCCCGTAAGTTCTTCACCACCCACGTTGCTGCCTCTCCCACGAAGGACGCCCGATGAGCATTATTGCTGCACGCAAAGAATCCGCAACGGCGGCAAAGGTCGCAGAGGAAAAGCAGGCTGCCGCTTCGGCCGCTTCTGCTGAAGGCACGACGGCGGCCCAGCCCGCCACGGTGAACAGGGCAGCAACCCGCGGGCAGGTGGACATCACGAATGTCCGGAAGTCCTTTGGCGCCACCGAGGTTCTCAAGGGTGTTTCCTTATCCGTCCCGCCGGGTGGTGTGGCCGTGATTGTTGGCCCGTCAGGCTCCGGCAAGTCCACCCTGCTGCGCACCATCAACCACTTGGAAAAAGTCGACGGCGGTTACATCACCATCGACGGCGAACTGGTGGGCTACGAGGTCCGCGGCAACAAGCTCCACGAGCTGCGTGAAAAGGACATCCTCAAGCAGCGCACCCACATTGGCATGGTGTTCCAGAGTTTCAACCTGTTTCCGCACCTCACGGCGCTGGAGAACGTGATCGAGGCGCCGATTGTGGCCCAGAAGCGTTCCAAGGCCGAGGCCCGGAAGCGCGGCTTGGAACTCCTGGACCGCGTGGGTCTGAAGGATCGCGCTGATGCGTACCCCCGCCAGCTTTCCGGCGGCCAGCAGCAGCGAGTCGCGATTGCCCGGGCTCTTGCATTGGACCCCAAGATTCTCCTGTTTGATGAGCCCACGTCCGCGCTGGACCCTGAGCTCGTCAACGAGGTTCTGGACGTTATCCGCGAACTCGCCAAGTCCGGCACCACGCTGATTGTGGTGACCCATGAGATGGGTTTCGCCCGGGATGTGGCGGACACCGTGGTGTTCATGGACCAGGGCCAGATTGTGGAGTCCGGCACACCGCAGGACATCTTCGCCAACCCCCGCGAGGAACGCACCCGCAGCTTCTTCTCCAAAGTCATCGAACCAGCTTTCAACATCTAGGACACCCCTATGCTTCGCACCACCAGCTCCACCAAGAAACACAAGATCCTGGCACTCGCTGTACTTCCCGCCGTCGTGCTTCCCGTGCTGGCCGGGTGCTCCGATCCTGGAGCGTCGGCAGCCCAGCCGGAGTCCGAAGCTGCCAAGAACGGGATTGTTTACAACACGTCCGTGGATCAGAACCGGATCCGCGGCGAGAAAGACGCGGCCGCAGCCGCCACTGTTCCTGCGGCCATCGCCAAGGACGGCAAGCTGACGGTAGCCACCACCGCGGGTTCCATCCCGCTGTCCTTCCATGCCACGGACGACAAGACTCCGATCGGCGTTGAGGTGGACATTGCCCAACTTGTGGCGGACAAGCTCGGGCTGGAACTGGACCTTCAAGTGACGTCCTGGGAGAACTGGCCGCTCAAGACACAGTCCGGTGATTTTGAAGCCGTTTTCTCCAACGTGGGCATCAACGCAGCTCGAGTGAAGCTGTTTGATTTCTCCACCTACCGGGCGGCGTACATGGGCTTCGAAGCGAAGAAGAGCTCCACGTACGACATCAAGGGCTCGGATGACATTTCCGGACTGAAGATCTCCGTGGGCTCCGGCACCAACCAGGAGAAGATCCTGTTGGCCTGGAACAAGGAGCTCGAAGCCAAGGGCAAGGCACCGGCCACCTTGCAGTACTACTCCTCCGACGCCGACACCATCCTGGCGCTGTCCTCGGGCCGCACCGACCTGAACCTGGCACCGTACCCGTCGGTGACCTACCGCGAGAACACCCGTGATGACCTCAAAGTTGTGGGCAAGGTCAACGCCGGCTGGCCCGCGGAAACACTCGTTGCCGCCACCACCCTCAAGGGCAACGGTCTGGCTCCGGCCATCACGGACGCCCTGAACTCCACCGTCAAGGACGGCTCCTACGGCAAGGTCCTGGAGCGCTGGGGCCTCTCCGAGGAAGCCATCCCCGAATCCAAGACAGTCACCGAAGCTACTTTTGGTACGGGCAAATGAAGTTCCAAGTCCTGGACATCATTCCCCACCTGAAGAACCCGGTGACGGGGGAGATCGTCTCAACCGCTGACCGCTTGAACCAGGTTGTTGAGTCGGCGAAACGGGCCGAGGAACTGGGTTTCGACAGTTTCTCCGTGGGGGAACGCCACGCCGGTGAGTTTGTCTCGTCCTCCCCGACGACGGTCCTCGCCGCGATCGCCGCCGTCACCAACCGCATCCGCCTCCAAACGGGCGTCACAGTGCTCTCCGTACTGGACCCCGTACGTGTGGCGGAGGACTATGCCACCATCGACCAATTGAGCCGTGGCCGCTTGGAACTGGTGATCGGCAAAGGCAACGAGGTTCTTCAGTACCCGTTGTTTGGCCTGTCCCTGGATGACCAGTGGGACCTGCTCGCTGAGAAGTACGCGCTGCTGCGCACGCTGTGGCGCAAGGAAAGCGTCACCTGGTCCGGCCGCTTCAGGCCCGCGCTCACCGAGCCAACGACGACGACGCCACGCCCCTTCGCGGGGTCGCCCCGGATTTGGCACGGCTCGGCTACAACCCTGACGTCCGCTGCGCTCGCCGCCAAGTGGGGAGACCCGTTGTTCACGGCCAACGCGATCCAGCCCCGCGAGAACTACAAGGTCCTGATCGACCACTACCGCGAAGAGTACGAGCGTCACGGCCATGATCCCCGGCACCAGTACCTTGGCTCGGGGAGCGGCGCCGGCGGTGTCTTCATCGCGGACACCACGCAGGAAGCCATCCGCCAGTACGGCCCGGTCTATGAAGGACTCACCGCCAGCCGTAACGTCCCCGGCAACAACTCACCCTTCCGCGACATCCAGCACGCCGTGGCAGAGGGGCCCGCCCTGGTAGGCAGCCCGGAGCAGGTCATCGACAAGATCCTCAGCTACCACTCGTTGTACGCCCACGATCTCCAGTCGATCTCCTTGCCCACTACACTGCCCTTCGAGCAGCAGCTGGAGATCCTGGAACGTTTCGCCCTGGAGGTCATCCCGGCCGTCCGTGCCGCGGCACCCACCACGCTGTGGGAGGCCGAAGATCCGTTCGGTGGCCGACCCGAATTTGCCGGGGCCACCGAGCCGGACGCAGCAGCAACCGTCACAGCCGACCATGCCTTCAACAGGAGCGATAACGCACATGTCTACGCATACTGAAACAGCACTCGAATCCTTTGACGAGGAATGGCAGGAGTGGCACGCCGCCCACGAACGCCAGCGCGCCCACCCGCACGGCTTCCTCGCGGTCACCCACCTGCACTGGCTCGGCAGCGAGGCGACCCGCCTGGAAGGCGCGCCGGGAACCTGGAGTGCGGATGACGACGTCGTGCGCGTTGTCCTGGAACCGGGCGAAAGCCTGCAGCTGGACGGCGTGGAACTCAGCACCGGAGAGCCGCTGGAATTCGGTCCCATCGAGGAACGCGGCGGGATCAACCTGGTCTCCGGCGGCACCGTGATTGAGGTGGCCAAGCGGGGCGGCGAGTACATCGTCCGGCCGCGAAACCCGGACAATCAACTCTTGCAGGACTACCAGGGGACGCCCGCCTACACACCCAACGCGGCATATGCCGTGGCTGGAACTTTTGTCCCGTTTGAAGCGCCGCGCCCCACCACGGTGGGTGCCGCCGTCGAAGGTATCCAGCACGTCTACGAAGCCCCGGGCGAGATCCGTTTCAAGCTGGCCGGTGAGGAATTGGCGCTGACGGCATTCAACGGGCACGCACCGGGCTCGTTGTCCGTGCTGTTCACCGACCAGACCTCCGGCAAAACCACCTACGCAGCCAACCGCTCGCTGTCCGTGGTTCCCGCCCCTGATGGCTCCGTGCAGCTCGACTTCAACCGGGCCGTGAACCTGCCGTGCGCCTACACAGACCTCGCCACCTGCCCTTTGCCGCCAGCTGAAAACCGGCTCCCGGTGGCGATCGAAGCCGGCGAAAAGATCCCCTACGAACGTCAGGACCAGAAGTGAGTACCTTCGAAGAACGCAAGGCCGGGTTCCTGGCCATTGAACTCGACGGCGCCGGGTACCAGAACCTCGCCACCGCCGTCCTCGCAGCCGAGTCCGCTGGTTTCCATGCGGCAACCTTCAAGGACACGCCGGAAGCCGGACGGACCAACGCCCTGCAGCGCGCCGCCTTTGCCGGGCCGGTCACCCGGACCATCGCTGTGGTCCCTGAGGTGGACACCGTCTACACGGAGCCTTTCCACGTTTCTACGCAACTGGCCAGCCTGGACTACGTGTCCGGCGGCCGGGCTGGCTGGATCGCTACCGCAGCGGTGTCACCCGAGGCCGCAGCCGCCGTCGGACGTTCGTTTGTTGAGGGCGACGCGCTGGCGCAAGAGGCTGCCGCGTCCATCGAGGTGAGCCGCCGTTTGTGGGATTCCTGGGAGGATGACGCCGTGATCCGCGACGTCGCCACCGGGCGGTACATCGACGTGGACAAGCTGCACTACGCGGACTTCGAAACGCCCGCTGACTTTGCCGGCACCGCCTATTCGGTGAAGGGACCATCCATCATTCCAAGGCCCCTCCAAGGGCAGCTGCCGGTGCTCGCCGCGGTGTCGCTGGTGGGCGAGGGCCTGGTTCCGGTAGACGCCGTGGACGCCGTGCTCGTTTCCGCTCCGACCCCGGAGCTGCTGGCTGCCGAGGTCCGCGACGCGAGGGCCCGGCTTGGTTCTTCGGTGGCGATTATTGCCGAGCTCGACGTCCTTCTTGACTCGCGTGGACAGGCTGCGGCTTCCCGCGTCGTGACGTCCCACGACAGCGGCATCGCGCGGTTTGTCGGCACGGCAGCGGTCCTCACCGAGCTCCTCGCCCCACTGCTCCAGGAAGCCGACGGCGTTCGGCTCCATCCGGCCGTCCTTGACGTGGAGCTGGAGGAACTGTCCAGGCTGGTCCTCCCGGAGCTGCGTCGCCGCGGCTTGTTGCGGGCACCGATCCAGGACGGCACCTTCCGCGACGTCCTCGGACTGGCTCCGGCAGAGAACCGCTATTCGACCACTGCCGCGGCTCCTGTTGCCGCCGGAAAGTAGGGGAACACCATGACACGCGACATTTTCCAGCCAAGCGGGCAGATCCAGTTCGGGATCTTCTTCCAAGGCGTCAACTCCGGGACCATCTGGAAGGCGCCCCAAGCGGGTTCGCAGACGGACTTCGAATCCTTCCGCCACATCGCCCAAACTGCCGAGCGCGGTAAGTTTGCCGCCTTCTTCCTGGGCGAAGGGCTGCGCCTGCGCGAACACCTCGGCCGCCCCCATGCCCTCGATGTGGTGGGCCGGCCTGACGCTCAGACCATGCTTGCCGCGCTCGCCGCAGTGACCAAGAACATCGGCCTTGTGGCGACGCAGAACACCACGTACAACGACCCCGCTGACCTGGCACACCGCTTGCAGTCCTTGGACCTGATCTCCGGGGGCCGGGCCGCGTGGAACATCGTCACCACGGACAATGCTTGGACCGGTGCGAACTTCCGCCGCGGTGGCTATCTGGACCACGCCGACCGCTACAAGCATGCCGAAGCGTTCGTGGAGACCGCCAAGAGGATCTGGGACTCGTGGGAAACCCCCACCGGACCCGCCCGGCCAGTCCTTCACGAAGGCCAGCACTACACCGTTGATGTGACCCCGCGCCTGCCGCGCAGCGCCCAGTACCGCCCCGTGCTCTTCCAAGCCGGCGATTCCCCGGACGGGCGTGACTTCGCAGCCCGCCAAGCCGACGTGATCTTCTCCGCCCATCCCAAGTTCGATGACGCCGTGGAGTTCCGCCGGGACATCGTGGCACGTTCCATCGCCGCGGGCCGCGGTGCCAACGCCGTGCAGATCATGCCTGCCAGTGAATTCATCCTGGGTGCCACCGATCAGGAAGCGCAGGAGAAGAAGGCATGGGTACGGAGCCTGCAGATCGGACCGCAGCAGGCCATCGCCTACCTGGAACAGTTCTGGGGGCGGGAGCTCTCCTCCTACGATCCCGATGGTTCACTGCCCGAGATTGACCCCGTGGTGGAGGAAACCTCTGAGACGCGCGGCAGCGGCTTCCACGGCGCCAAGGCCCGTCAGCTTGCGGATCAGTGGAGGGCCGAAGCCAAAGACAAGGGCCTGTCCATCCGCCAGTTCGTCACCTCCAAGACGGCACGCATCGACGCCACGTTCACCGGCTCCTACACCACGGTGGCGGACCACCTCGCCGAGTATGCCCGGGTTGGGGCGGTGGATGGCTTCAACATCTCACCATGGCTCATTCCCACAGGCTTGGACGAGATCGTGAACCACTTGGTGCCAGAACTCCAGGAACGCGGCGTCTACCCCACGGAATACCGCGGCACCACGCTCCGGGAAAACCTGGGCCTGGAGACGCCGGTGCGGTCCGAAGAGCCGGCGCACGCCTGATGAAGGCTGAACACCTGCTGAATAACGTGCTGCGGCGGCTCGGCTTCCAGCCGCGCCCCGGAGCAACAGCGCCCGACGACGGCGGCGTGAGTGCCGCCGTCGTCGACGTTTCGCGCGGGACAGTCAGCTTGCAACTGACGGTGGGCAGCCAGCCACTATAGTTTCTCCCCAGAATCTAAAGGAGTTCGCGGAACACGTTCCATCCGTTTCCAATAGGCCCGTAAGGGCCGTAGAGGCCTGTAGTGGCGGCGCCGGTGGAGTACGTGACGAGGTCGCCGT
This sequence comes from Arthrobacter sp. StoSoilB22, assembly GCF_019977315.1. Lineage (NCBI taxonomy): Bacteria > Bacillati > Actinomycetota > Actinomycetes > Micrococcales > Micrococcaceae > Arthrobacter > Arthrobacter sp. StoSoilB22. Next base: position 4,061,493 of record NZ_AP024652.1, on the reverse strand, counting down.
TGCCGTTGATGGCGACAAGATTGTTGTACTTCTGATGAGCGAAACTGCCAAGGCCCGCCACATCCAGGAACTCATTCCAGCCACCACCCATGAAGGCCTGGGCGCCCCAGCCGCCCTGGCCGTTGGCTGAGTAGAGCTGGAGGCCGCCGTTGATGTCCCGGCCGAAGACCTCCACGGTGCCGTCACCGTTCATGTCGCCCCCGGGGATGATCTTGTTCATGACCTGCCAACCCCAGCCCACCTTGGACGGGGCGAGCCATCCGCCGTTGCCGTCGCCGGGGTAGAGGAACAGCTCTCCGGCAGCGTTTCTGGCCAGGACGTCGTTGGTGCCATCGCCCGTGAAATCCCCGGGACCCACGATCGAGTCGAAAATGTTCCACCCTGCACCAACCTGACGGGTGGGGAGCCAGCCGCCGTTGCCGTCGCCGGGATACAGGAACAACTGACCTGACGCGTTCCGCGCCAGGAGGTCGTTGAACCCGTCGCCGTCAAAATCTCCGGGGGAGAAGACGATGTTGAACATGTTCCAGCCGGCACCCACCTGCCGGGGTTCATCCCAAGAGCCGAAGTAGGCCGGGCAAGGGCCCTCGCACATGCCTTTGTAATAGGTGTACGTGCGCGGATACAGGACCAGCCTGCCGTCATGGGTGCGGGCAAGAGGTTCAAAATTGCCGCGCCCAGTCCAGCCCATGGCTCGGCTGGAAGCCTTGATGGGTGTGGTCTCGGCGCTGACTTGCGTTCCAGTGGGGCAGCCTTGTTCACCAGGAGTGAGCGGGTAGACCCTCAAGGAGATGCGGCTGCCCTGGTCTTCAGGGAGAACACGCAGAGTTTCACCCTGACGCTCCGCCGGGAGTGGTTCGCCGTCCCTTAACCACTCCAAGGTGATGGCATCCCCGGAGCCATCCGGGTTCCGGCAGCCCCAGTAGTCGTAGTTGTACTGCCGCCTCATCTCGGAGCCCACATAAGGGACGCCGTCGATGAACGGCGTAGGCTGTGATGCCGCAGTGGCCGGACCGGCGGCGACTAGCCCTGAGCCCAGTAGTCCCATTGCGAGTGCGGTGGTGGCGGCGCTCTTGAATAGGCGCGCCTTAAAGATCCCCATGTTTCCCCCCGGAAAGTATCGCGTGGTAGCCGCGTGGTGTGTGCTGAGGGTACCGCACTTCCGACCACCGAGTCAGGGGGTGGTGGTTAGGGGGTGGTGGTTAGGGGGTTGGTGGTTAGGGGTGGCGGTCACGGCTTGGCGGGCGCCACCATGAAGACATCAACGGGGTCCTCGGATTCCAGCACGAAGCCGTGGCGTTCATACAGGCGACGGGCCGGGCTTCCCTGCAACACGTCCAGACGAAACGGGCGCTCGTCCACCGTTGCCGACATCACGTGGCGAAGCACGGCACCGCCCAGCCCTTTGCCCTGATGCGCCGGAGCCACATAGAAATGTTCAATCCACCGGCTGTCCGACTCGGGGCGGATAGCGATCACGCCCGCGTCAACGCCGTCCGAATGGATGATGTACGTGTGCTCGGGCTGGAAGCCTTTCAGAAAGCGCTCGCGGACCCTCACTGGATCAAAGCGCTGCAGCCGTTCGAGATCCGGGCGCATCACCACGGCGCGCAGTTCGGCAATCCAGGAAGCGTCGGTGGCAACGGTGGGGCGGAGGACGAAGTCAACGGACATGGGTTCAAGCCTATGTCCACCCCCATATCGTTTTGTTCAGGACGCCTTGGCCAGGTACTCGGCCAATGCATCACGCATGATGGCTGAGGGCTTTCTCTGCTCAGCAGCGGCGCGGGCCACCAGTTGTGCGTCCATTTCCTCCGGAAGCCGGAGGGAACGAGACGGCGAGGTGCCCCGGGCACTCAATGACGGCTTTCCAACGGCGCGTCGTACAGCTTCCGCTGAACCCAGCGCAGCCTCAAGAATCGATCGTCCAGCTTCGGGACCGCTAGCCTTCGTGATGTGAGCATCAGGTCCGATGTCCGCTATCTCAGCCCAGTCGGCGAGACCCGCGTAGCGGTCCTCCTCTTTTGCTTCCATTCCAGCGTCACTCATAGCGCACTGCCCCTTTCTGCAATATCAAGAATCTTACGTCTGGCTTCCATGACGTGAAAGACAAAGATGTCGTCTGGCGGTGTAATAGACGCCATCACCTCTAAGGTCATCCGGTTGTCCCTACTGGGTCCGATAAAAAGATCAGGCCTGGTGGTTGTGTCCACGCGAGGCTCATCAAATTGTTGGATGCGGTAGGTGTAATTGAGGATTGCGTTCAGGGCATCTTCCCGCGTTACGCCATGTTTACCTGAGCTGCTAGCCCATCTAATCCCCATGGATTATTGTCACACAATAATGGTTAATATTGCAAGACAATACAAGTGGATGCTGGAACCGGCAGGACGTCGCGCGCCCACGCGAACCATAGGATGACATGGACGAAAGGTGCAGCCAGGATGGTCACACGTGAAGAGGTAGAAGCAGCGTACTCAAGGACGGCAGGTTGGGTTCGTCATACTCCGCTGGCTGAGAGCGGCGACCAAGAGGCCTATCAGCTGTGGTTCAAATGCGAGTACATGCAGCACACTGGATCCTTCAAGGCACGCGGCGCCTTCAACAGGCTCCTCACGGCGCAGGAAAGCGGCGAGCTAAACCCGGAGGTGGGCATCGTGGTGGCGTCCGGTGGCAATGCCGGCTTGGCCAATGCCTACGCCGCGGCCAGGATGGGGGTCCCGGCGACTGTATTCGTCCCGGAGTCTGCTCCGGCAAACAAAGTGCACAAGCTCTACGCGATTGGTGCCACTGTGGTCCAGGGCGGCGCGGAGTATGCGGACGCTTATGCCGCTGCGATCCGTTACGCGGAGGAAAAGGGCGCGGTCTACTGCCACGCTTATGATCAGCCCGAGATCGTAGCCGGTGCCGGTGGTGTTGGGCTTGAGCTCCTGGATGAACTGCCCGACGTCGACACCATTCTTGTTGCTGTAGGCGGCGGCGGGTTAATGGGTGGCATTGCTGCGGCCGCCGAGGGCAGGGCGCAGGTGGTGGGCGTCGAACCCGAGACAGTCCCCACGCTGCACACCGCGTTGGCCCAAGGTGAGCCGGTGGATGTGGCCGTGTCCGGAATCGCTGCGGACTCCCTTGGCGCCCGGCGGATTGGCGAAATCGGCTTTGGAGTGGCCCGGCGTACCGGTGTCCGGAGCGTCCTCGTCAGCGATGAAGACATTGTGACCGCCCGCAGGGCTCTCTGGGAAAATTACAGGATTGTGGTGGAGCACGGTGCAGCAGCGGCCTACGCGGCGTTGCTCTCAGGCGCCTACGCTCCACGGGCGGGCGAAACCGTTGCAGTGATCCTCTGCGGAGCCAACACCGATCCCGCCCACTTCTAACCGCACCCAACTGAGTAACAGCAGCACACAAAGAATCCCCGCCGGTTGATGTCCGGCGGGGATTCGTCGTCGGCAGGTGGCCCTGCCATAGCGGTTCCTACTTCTTGGGCAGGCCTGCCGGGTTCAGCTCGGACGCAGGAATCGCCTCGGATGAGAGGCCCCAACGGTCCAGGATCTTCGCGTAGCTTCCGTCCTTGATGAGGGTGTTCAGTGCAGCCTGAGCAGCCACCGCAAGGCCGTTGCCTTTCTGGGTGGTGAAAGCAATTTCAGCCTTCAGCGGCCAGCCGCCTTCCAACGTGCCCACTTCCTTGGTCTTGCCATCCTTCGCAGCTTTGTAGGCCGCGGATGCATTGGGTCCGAACGTCAGGTCCGCACGGCCCGACTGAAGGGCGAGCTGGGAGGCGGAGTCGTCGTCGTAATACTGGAACTCAACCGGCTTCAAGCCGTTCTTCTTGTTCTCCTCGTCCCAGCGCACCAGGATTGCTTCCTGGTTGGTGCCCGAGCCAACGATGATGCGCTTGCCGGCCACGTCCTTGGCTTCCTTGATGGTGGAGATGTCCGAGTCGGTCTTGGCGTAGAAGCCCAGGAGGTCGTTGCGGTACGTGGCGAAGTCGAACTTCTCCTTGCGCGCCTCGGTAACGGTGACGTTGGAGAGGACTGCCTCGTACTTGCCGGACTCGACACCCAGCGGCCAGTCCGCCCAAGCTACCGGCAGCACCTCAACCTGCAGGCCCAGGCTCTCGCCCACTGCATAGGCAATGTCCACTTCGCTGCCGATGAGGGTCTTGTTGTCCGTGGCGAAGGTGCTCAACGGGGGAGTGCCGCCCGTGGTCACCACGGTTAGCTTGCCATCGGCCTTGATGGCGTCAGGAACCAAGGCGGCCGCGGCGGAGTCCACAGTCACCTTGATGCGGTCCTGCTGCGGGGTCAGGTTGAACTCTTTGGTGGAGGAGTTGGAAGAAACGTTCGACGCCGGGGCGCTCGGACCCGTAGCGGCGGTCGCCCCAGGATCGGAGCAGGCAGCCAGCCCCAGTATCGCCGTAGCGGCCAGCGCCGCGGTGGCCCCGGTCTTGAGAGCAAAGCGTGCCATGTGTTTCTCCTTGGGTTTCCCTGATCATCACGACAGGGAGGTCTGATGCGTACTTGTGGCTGCAACTATCCGGCAGCTTCCGGGAGCGGGTCAAAGCGTTCTGAAACGCTGGGATACAGGGGTTCACGGCAGTTAATCGGGCGTCGAAATGGGTCACAAAACACGGGCCAGGACACCGCGCGACGCAACTCACAGAAATAAGCCGGGGGCCGTCGTCGTTGTCCATAGAGTGCCGGGCAATCAACCGTGCGGGCACCACAACGTACCGAAAGGCTTTCCTGTGACTGTTCCTCTTTCCATCCTCGACCTGGCAACCATCGGGAAGGGCCAGACGGTGGCGGAGAGCTTGGCGGGCAGTGTTGCCATGGCGCAGAAAGCCGAAGAGGTTGGGTACCGCCGTGTTTGGTACGCCGAGCACCACAACATGTCTGCGATTGCCTCCTCCGCTACCAGCGTGCTGATCGCTCACGTCGCCGCCCACACCAACACCATCCGCCTCGGGGCCGGTGGTGTGATGCTGCCCAACCACTCGCCGCTGACCATCGCTGAGCAGTTCGGCACGCTGGAAACACTGCACCCGGGGCGAATCGACCTCGGACTGGGCCGTGCCCCCGGCAGCGACCAGAACACCATGCGCGCGTTGCGTAGGGACCATACTTCCTCGGACCGCTTCCCGCAGGACGTGTTGGAACTGCAGGGCTACCTCACCGGTCCCACCCGCATTCAAGGTGTTGAAGCGACGCCGGGCAAGGGCACCAACGTGCCGCTGTACATCCTGGGATCCTCGCTGTTCGGCGCCCAGCTGGCAGCCCAGTTGGGTCTTCCGTACGCGTTCGCTTCACACTTTGCCCCCGCCGCGCTTCAGGACGCTGTTGCCGTTTACCGCCGCGAATTCAAGCCCTCGGATCAGTTGTCCGAGCCGTACGTGATCGCCGGCGTGAACGTTACTGCCGCGGACTCCAACGCCGAGGCACAGGCCATCCACCTCGCTGTGAAGCGCGCCCGCGTCTCACTGTTCTTCGGTGGCGGCCGCGAGTTCACCGACGACGAAGCAGACATGGTGCTTGATTCCCCGCAAGGCCAGCACATTGCCCAAATGATGAAGTTCTCCGCTGTGGGAACCAAAGATGTGGTGCGTGACTACCTCGACGAGTTTGCGGCATTCGCTGATGCTGATGAACTGATCGTGGCCCACCAGAGCATCGGCACCGAAGAGCGCCTGCGGTCGGTGGAACTTGTGGCTGAGGTCGCGGGGCTAGTGGCCGCGTAGGCTGACTCCGCTAGCCCACATGCCCCGCGAATTCGGGAGCCACGGGATGGCGATCAGCCCACGGAAGTGTGGATTCCACGGCCGCCCCGAGGTGGAAAACGGTGGCGTCATCAAATGGGTGTCCCACAATCTGCACTCCTGTGGGAATACCGCAGTCAGCCATTCCACTGGGAATGGCCAGGACCGGGCAACGGTTGGCGATATTGAACGGTGCCGTCATGTGTGCCTGCCAATAATGGCTGAGGTGCTGGCCGTTGACGTCGATTCCGTTGAGATAGTGGGCGTCTGCGTCCAAAGCCGGAGTAGCCGACGCAGGACACAGCAGCGCATCGAACCCGGTCATGGCCTCTGCCAGCTGTCCCTGCAGGAGGGTTTCGGCCCTGAGCCCGTCCACAAAACGGTTTTCTTCGGCGGCCGCGCGGGCATCAGCCATAAAACGCCTGGTGTAAGCGGCGAGCTGGGGCTCAGTCCCGGCCGTGTCGTCCTCCATGGCGGGACCCAGCAGGTATCCGAAATGCGTGAACATGGTTTTGCTGATCTTCTGGACGGTCCACGGGAGGGTGATCTCTTCCACCACGGCCCCCGCCGCCGTGAGGGCTTGCGCCACTCGCCGCGTGTTGGCCTCAACATCGGGAGCTACGGGGTAATCGCCCAAGCGTATGCACAGCGCAACCCGTAAACCGGCCACAAATGCAGGATCGGGAGTTATGGACGCCGCATCCGCCACAGTGGTGTGATCGCCGGGGTGTCGCCCGGACATGATATTCGCCAGCAACGCGGTATCTGCCACGGTACGTGCCATGGGCCCATCGCCGCGGTAGTGGTCCGCTGACAGAGGGGCTAATCCCGGGATCCTTCCGTAGGGAGCCTTATAGCCCACGGTTCCTGTGAACGACGCCGGCAGCCGGGTTGATCCCGCAATGTCTGATGCCGTGGCCAGGGGTGCGAAGCCTGCAGCCAATGCCGCACCGGAACCTCCCGAAGACCCGCCGGGGGAGAACCGCAGATTCCAGGGGTTTCGGGTGACACCCCAGAGCGGGCTGTGCGTCACCGTGGCGCAGCTCAATTCCGGGGTGGTGGTCCGGGCATGAATGATTCCGCCGGCGCGTTGAATTCTCTCGATCACAGGATGGTCCGCCGCTGCAATGGTGTCCCTCCGCGCCAACAGGCCTTGGGAGAGTGTGCGGCCTTGAAGCCCGTGCTTTTCTTTTGCAGCCACCGGCAACCCCAGAAGGGGAGTGATATCGCGTCCGCGGGCGTAGCGCGTGGCGGCTTTTTGCGCAGCCGGCAGGGCGTCGTCGAAGAGCGTCTCCGTCAGTGCATTGATGCCGCCGTTCACTTCCTCGATGCGGCTGATCAGCGATTGCAGGAGCTCCACAGGCGAGAGCTCACGGCGTCGGAACAAGCCCAGGGCAGTACTGGCGTCCAAGTAGTGCAATTCGGTCACGCCAATTCTCCCTGCACCAGAGCCCGGGTAAGACCCGTCAGCATCTCCACGCCGGTCACCATATCCTCGTCCGTGGTGAATTCGCGCTCGCAGTGGGATACGCCGTCCACACTAGGTACAAACAGCATCACCGAGGGAACAGCAGTGTTCATGGCCACGGAATCATGCCCGGCCATGGTCTGGATGCGGCGGGAAGACAGCCCAAGGTTGGCAGCGACCTTGGCGGAGAGCTCCAGTCCGGCTTCCGGAAACCGGCGGATGGGGCGGATATCGAAGTCTTTGACGTTGACCTTGATGTCATGCTCAACGGCCAGCTCCTGGATATCTGCCAGTAACTTGGCCCGGGCCGACTTCACGATGTCCGGTTCAGCGGATCTCAGGTCCGCCACCAAGTGCACACGACGTGCCACGACGATTGGCGAGTTGGGCTCCAGCGTCAGTTGGCCCACGGAGGAGACCAGGGCCTCTTCTGCGAATTCCTCGGTGACCTGGTGGACCATCAGGATGATTTTCGATGCAGCTACCAGCGCATCGTGGCGGTCTGCCATGGCCGTTGCACCGGTGTGGGACTGTTCGCCCAGCACTTCAATATCCAACTTCTGCGTGTACCAGCTGCTATCAACGAGCCCGATGCTGATCCCTTCCCGCTCCAGGATCCGGCCCTGCTCGATGTGGATTTCTGCGTACCCCGCCGCTTTCGGTCCCGTATCTGTGCCGAGGTAGCCGATGCCTTCCAAGGCTTCACGGACTGAGACGCCTTGGAGATCTTTCACGGACAGCATCTCTTCGCGGTCAAACAGCCCCGTGAAAACAGAGCTTCCCATGACCGAAGGTGCGAACCTGCCGCCTTCCTCGTTGAACCAGTTGACCACGGCCAGGTTGAAGCGGGGCGCGTCGCCGGTGGTCTTGACGTCCAGGTCGATGGCCCGGGCAGCATGCAGAGCGGCAATGACGCCATAGGCGCCGTCAAACCGCCCACCCAGGGGTTGGCTGTCCAGGTGGGAACCGATCAGGATGAAGGGCGCCCCGGGCGTCCACTCAACCAGCCCGAACATATTGCCGATGCCGTCTACCTGAAGCTGCCATCCGGCGTCGTGAATCCACTGCCCAAACCAGGCGCGGGTTTCGGCATCTTCCGGCGTTGCGGCCTGGCGGTCCACGCCGTTGTTGGCTGTGGCACCGATGGTGGCCACGTGGTGGAAGTCCTGAAGAAAAGCTGAGGAAGTCATGGAGGTCCTTAGGGTGCTGTGGAATGCGGTGGGTGCGGTGTGCGTCAGCCCATTCGGCCGCGGGTCTCGGGCACCTTGGTGAAGAGGATCAGGAGAAGCACGACGGCGGCAGCTGCCGCCATGTAGAGGCCCGGCGCGTGCGGTACTCCAGTAGCGCCTACCAAAGCCGTGCCGATGAGTGGAGCGGTGCCGCCGAAGATCGCATAGGCGCCGTTATAACTAACAGCGGCCGAGGTGAAGCGTGTTTTTGTGGTGAAGATCTCGACGAAGAACGTGTAGCAGCCGCCGCCGTAGATGCACAGTGCCACCACGAAGATGGACTGGCCGAGCAATGCCAGGGGCAGGCTGCCGCTGGTGACGAGCATGAAGCTCGGTATGGACAGCAAAGCCAAGGCAGCGGAACCAGCAATCAACATTGGCTTGCGGCCGAAACGATCCCCGATTCGTCCGCCGATCGGCAGGAGTACGGCATACAGTGCCAGTGCTGCGGCGTTGACCATCAGCGACTGCTCGCGGCTGAGCTTTCCTGTGGTCTGGACATATGAAACGAAGTAGGCAGAGAGGAAGTAGAATCCCATGGCTGTCAGGCCCATGACGAAGATGACCTGCACCATGCGGAGCTTGTTTTCGCGGAAAGCCTCGCGGATGGGGCTGAATTCCTTGGTCTGACCGGATTGTGCCTCTTTGAAGACATCGCTTTCTTCGGTACGGCTGCGAATCCACACTCCAAACAAGGCAAGGGGGAGGGCCAGCAGGAACGGAAGGCGCCATCCCCATTCCATGAATGCTGAGTTGGGCATGGACTGGCTGAGGATCAGGATCATGGAACCTGCCACCACAGAGGGCAGCGCTGTTGCCGCGATGGTGATGTTGAGCCAGAAGCCACGTTTGCTCACGGGCGCGTGTTCGAACACGAAGGACGGGGCGCCAACAGATTCGCCACCCGCGGAGAATCCTTGGATAAGCCGGCAGAGCACCAGGAGGGCCGGTGCCCAAGCTCCGATTTGAGCGTAGGTGGGGAGCAGTCCCATGAGGGCAGTGGCTCCGCCGATCGCTATGAGGGTGATGGTGAGGACGCGCCGCCGACCGATCCGATCACCCAGTGCACCGAAGAACAGGCCGCCGAGGGGGCGGACCACGAAAGCCACGCCGAACGTCGCGAACGTAGCGAGCATGGCTGTCAGCGGGTTGCTGCCCGGGAAGAAGAGTTGGGAGAACACCACAGCTGTGAGGCCGTAGAGGGTGAAGTCGTAGAATTCGATGAACTGACCGACGCTGCCGCCTGCCAGAACACGCTTCTGCATGGTTGTGGACTTGTCACTGGTGGAGGGCGCCGAGGCCGCTGGATCTTTGGCCGATTCGTGTGCGGCGAGCTTGTTGAGGGTCATGACTGCCACGCTAGGTTGCTCAGGTTTCCTGTTGCCGATTCAGTGTTTCGGCTATGGGAAATGATGTTGGCGATTATTGCCTGGTTATTGCTGACGGGGCCATGCGGGGAAACCGCGCGGACATTTTCGACGCTGTTCTGCACCATCGAATCTCCTCTGATCAGGATGGCAAACCGGGGTCCGGCCAAGGCGACTTTCCTGCAGTGGCGGGGACCTGGGGGTCTTCCGCGCTGATGTCGATGCCGGACTTGTTCAACCATCGGTGACCCGCGTCACATCTGTCCAATTGATTGTTTTTGATTCTGCGATCGATTTATTTGATAGAAGCTGGAGCGAAACCTAGTCGCGGGCAGCTCCGTACAAGGTCAGGCAGGTCTCTTCGAAAGCGAGGACGCGCTTGGTGGCTTGGACACCTTCGGGCCTGACCAGCATCACCTCGATCGGGGGAAACGCATCCGTTAATGCCAACGGGACCACCTTGCCGCCCGAGTAGGTCACGTCGCTGTGCAGGCGCTGGTTGAGGATGGCATAGCCGTGACCCTTGGCAACAAACGAGCGGACCGTCTCGTAGCCGGCAAATCGATGGCGGACATTCTGGACTACCCCTGCTGTGGCATACAACTGCTCGTAGTACTCCCGGCTGTGCGGGAGGTCCAACACCACGGAAGGCTCGCCGTCGAGCTCTTTCAGGGCAATTTCGCGTTCCGGGCGCCCCGCCGCCGGATGACCCTGGTGGACCAGGATGTGCGGCGGAACCCGCTCCACCACCTTGTAGGCGAACCCCTTGCCAAGACCCAGCCCGTAAGTGAGGGCAACATCGCAGCGGCCATCCATCAGCGCGTCCTGCAACGTGGCCAGGTCCGCCTCCAGAATGGAAACTTCGACGCCGGGATGCCGGGTTTCGAAGGTCTGCAGGATGGCGGGAAGACGGAAAGGCGCCAAGGGGGCAAAAACGCCCACTTTCAACTCACCTACCAGCGTGGTGGAAAGTCCCCGCGCCGACTCATACAGCGAATCTGCCTGCTCCAGGAAGGACTTGATGTCCTGGGCGAATTGGCGGCCGCTCTGCGTCAACCGCAAACCGCGGGACTTGTGGCGCACGAACAACTGCGTAGCCAGGCTTGCTTCCAGCTGAGCCATGGCAGCCGACAGGGCAGACTGCGTCACCATGAGCCGCTGGGCGGCAGCTGTCATGTTCTCGAGTTCGGCCACCACGGCGAAGTACCGAAGTTGCGTCAGGGTGAAGGGCTTGGCCATCTGTCCATGGTGCCATCAACAGCGAGACGTCACTGCCCCCGGATGAGGTGCGCCAGGAGCGCCACGTGCAGTGAGGTCCGCGATTCCGCGTCCTCCAAATCCACCCCCAGCAGATCCTCGAGTTTCCTGAGCCTGGCGTAAAGAGTGGGCCGGCTCAGGTAGCCACTGCGTGCCATGGCGGCCTTGTTGCCACCGGATCCGAGGTACCGTCCCAGCAGGTCCAGGTATTCGCCTTTGCCTTCGGCATCCGCTCGGAGGACGGCGGACAACTCCGACTCCACGAACTGCTGAACGCGGGGATCCTTGCGCAAGAGAGCCAGCAGCCCGCGGAGGCGCACGTCCGTAGCCCGGAAGTAGGGCTTGCCCGTATCCCGGAGCGTGGCGGCGCTTTCGGCCACATGCGCTGCTTCGTCGATGCCCGCTGCGGCCTCCAAGAGCGTTGGCTGCAGACGGCCAACTCCGATGATCCAGCCGGGGGGTGTGGCCTCAGCCGGACCGGCGGCTGCCTCCGAGAGGATGTGGAGCGTCGGTTCCTCCTGCTGCCGGGCGGGGAGGGAAAGGATCATTCCTACTGAACCGGACTGGATGCTTGCCGCCAACGCTGTGCCGGCGCTGGACTTCAATGCTTTGGCCAGCCTCTCCAAGAGTTCGCGCTCGTCCTGCTGGCCGGCGAAGGGGTCGCCGGAAAGGATGGGCGAACCCCATGCTGTGAGGGCAGTCCTGAATACGAGCGGCACATAGTAGGAGGATCGCTTCAACCCCAAGGAACCGGCGCGTGCCAATGCTTCTGCTTCGCTGAGCCCACGGGGTTGGCGGAGTGCGTTCAGGAGTCCGGCTTGCGCATGGTGGCTGAGCTCGCGCTGATCGCGTTCCGCCAATCGGTTGATGGCCAGGGTCTGGGCCGCCCGTTCCAGAACCATGATGGCCATGTCCTGATCAGCGTCCAAATCGGCGGGTGGCATAGGCACTACCAACCTGCCCCACACTTGTTGCCGTACTCCCACTGCCGCCTGGAGCCACTGTTCCGGTCCGGATCGTGCGGTGTGGGCAGGGAAGGGGGTGGTCCGGGATCGCCGCTCCCAGTCGTTCAGAAGATCCGTGGTGGATACGCGCTGCCCGGCATAGGCAAGAACCAGGTGTGAGAGGTCCTCCAGCACTACCGATGCACCGATCATGGAGGCCGCTTGCCCCACCACACGTTGGGTGTCGGCACTTTCCAAGCTCAGCACGGTGAAGGCCTCATGGACGTCGCGGGCACGTTCCACACGCTCCAGTTGTTCAGCCACGATCATCCTGTGCACAATCTCCGTGACCTGGACAAAGCGCACCCGACGCTCCACCACAACCACGGGCATGGAGGCGGAGCGGGCCGCTTTCTCCAGGGCCCTGCGGCTGCGGGGGCGCTGGCCAATGAGTTCCACAATCAGTCCGGCCGCTCCGGCGGCCTCCAGCGAAGAGATGAACGACGCCGACTCTTCCGGGGACTTCTCCAACTCCAGTCCTGTGGTCAGCACCAATTCCCCGCCGGACAGCAGGCCGCCGACGTCGAGAATTTCGCTGACGTGCACCCAGCGAACGGGCGCCTCCAAGCGGTCAGTACCGCCAAGAACGGTGGGTACGGCGGCCCGCAACACGGGAAGCTCAAGGACGGCGCGAACAGTGGGCAGCATTTACACAGTGTAAGGCTCTCAAGGAATTCTCTTACACATAGGCCCTACTGCGACTGCTGAACGCCGGACAGACTGAATCCAGCCTTCACATCACCCGCACCAAGGAGAACTCTTGAACACCATCGAGCACTGGATCAACGGCAGCTACGTCCCGGCCGGAGACCGCACCGCTCCCGTTACCAACCCGGCCACGGGTAAGGTCACCGGGCAGGTTGCCCTGGCCAGCGTGGAGGACGGAAACACCGCAGTCGCCGCCGCCAAAGCGGCCTTCCCGGCGTGGCGCGATACCTCCCTGGCCCGCCGAACCCAGGTTCTTTTCGCTTTCCGTGAGCTCCTCAACTCCCGCAAGGACGAGCTCGCCGCGATCATCACCTCCGAGCATGGCAAGGTGCTGGACGACGCCCTGGGCGAAGTAAGCCGCGGCCAGGAAGTGGTGGAGTTCGCCTGCGGTATTCCGCACCTGCTCAAGGGCAGCTACACCGAAAACGCCTCCACCAAGGTGGACATCCACTCCATCCGGCAAGCGCTGGGTCCCGTGGCAATCATCAGCCCGTTCAACTTCCCGGCAATGGTCCCCATGTGGTTCTTCCCCATCGCCATCGCGGCAGGCAACACCGTGATCATCAAGCCCAGCGAGAAGGACCCCACGGCCGTCAACTGGGTGGCCGAGCTCTGGAAGGAAGCCGGCCTTCCCGACGGCGTCTTCAACGTCCTTCACGGTGACAAAGTAGCGGTGGATACCCTGCTGACACACCCCGACGTCAAGGCCGTTTCCTTTGTGGGATCCACCCCGATTGCCAAGTACGTCTACGAGACCGCCACCGCCCACGGCAAGCGGGTCCAAGCCTTGGGCGGCGCGAAGAACCACATGATTGTCCTGCCCGACGCCGATCTTGACCTCGCCGCCGACGCCGCCGTCAACGCCGGGTTCGGTTCGGCCGGTGAACGGTGCATGGCTGTCTCGGCGCTGCTGGCCGTCGGCGACATCGCTGATGCTTTGGTGGATAAAATCGCTGACCGTGCCCGCTCGCTGCGCACCGGCGATGGACTGCGAGGTTGCGATATGGGCCCGCTGGTGACCTCCCAGCACAGGGACAAGGTGTCCGGATACGTCGACGCCGGTGAAGCTGCAGGTGCCACGCTCGTCGTCGACGGTCGCAGCGTAGTTCCCGACGCCGAAGGCGACGGCTTCTTCGTAGGCCCCACCCTGTTCGATCACGTCACCACGGACATGTCCATCTACCAGGAAGAGATCTTCGGCCCGGTGCTCTCAGTGGTGCGGGTGGACAGCTACGACGACGCCCTGGCCACCATCAACGCCAACCCGTACGGCAACGGCACCGCGATTTTCACGAACGACGGCGGTGCCGCCCGCCGCTTCGAGAACGAGGTTGAAGTGGGAATGGTAGGCATCAACGTCCCCGTCCCGGTGCCCATGGCCTACTACTCGTTTGGCGGCTGGAAGAACTCCCTGTTCGGCGACACCCACGCCCACGGTTCTGAAGGAGTGGGCTTCTTCACCCGGGGCAAGGCCGTCACCACCCGCTGGCTGGACCCCAGCCACGGTGGCATCAACCTCGGTTTCCCCCAGAACTCCTAAGCGTTCCCCCGAACTACTCAGCGACGACGTCAGGACAACCACCATGACCGCCATCCTTGAACCACCACAGACTGACCGCGATGCAGCCCTCCGCGCCTACGAGTTGGACCGCAAACACGTCTTCCACTCCTGGTCCGCACAGGACACGCTGGATCCCATGGTCATCACAGCCGCAGAGGGCTCACACGTTTGGGACGGTGAGGGCAACAAGTACCTGGACTTCTCTTCCCAGCTGGTCAACACCAACATCGGGCACCAGCACCCTGCCGTCGTCGCAGCAATCGCCGCACAGGCAGCCAAGCTGTGCACTATTGCTCCCAGCTACGTCAACGACGCCCGATCCGAAGCCGCACGGTTGATCGCCGAGCGAACCCCGGGGGAGCTGGACAGGATCTTCTTCACCAACGGCGGGGCGGACGCCAACGAGCACGCCGTCCGGATGGCCCGCTTGCACACGGGCCGCCACAAGGTCCTCTCCGCCTACCGCTCGTACCATGGCGGAACGCACTTAGCCGTTAACATCACCGGAGACCCACGGCGGTGGGCCAGCGACAACGCCTCCACGGGAACCCTGCATTTCTTCCCGCCGTACCTCTACCGCACGGCCTTCCACTCCACCACCGAGGAGCAGGAAGCTCAACGGGCCTTGGAGCACCTGGAACAGCTCATCGAGTTCGAAGGTGCAACCAGCATCGCTGCGATCATGTTGGAAAGTATCCCTGGAACGGCCGGGATCTATGTTCCGCCGGTTGACTACATGCGGGGCGTGCGGGAACTATGCACCAAACACGGCATCGTCCTGATCGCCGACGAGGTCATGGCCGGCTTCGGACGCACCGGCAAGTGGTTCGCCGTCGAGCATTTTGACGTTGTCCCGGACCTCATCACCTTCGCGAAAGGAGTGAACTCCGGCTACGTACCGCTTGGTGGCGTTGCCATTAGCCCGGAAATCGCAGCCACTTTCGGTACACGCGCCTATCCCGGCGGGCTGACCTACTCAGGCCACCCCCTGGCTACCGCGGCCGCAGTGGCCACCATCAACGCCATGGAACGCGAAGGCATGGTGCAGCATGCGGCAAACCTGGGCACCGAGGTGATCGGCCCGGCGCTCGCCGGATTCGCCCAACGCCACCGCTCCGTGGGCGAAGTGCGGGGCCGGGGTGTTTTCTGGGCCATCGAGCTGGTCAAGGACCGCGCCACCCGCGAACCACTGGCTCCTTATGGTTCTTCCAGCCCCGAAATGAACCAACTCGTGGCGGCCTGCAAGTCACGCGGTCTCATCCCCTTCGCCAACTTCAACCGCATCCACGTGGTTCCGCCCTGCAACATCAGTGCTGAGGATGCCCGTGCGGGTCTGGCGATCCTGGACGACGTCTTGGACATCGCGGACACGTTCGCGGAGTAGCCGTGCTGCAGCATGTCCCGTTTCCCGAGCCGGTGGTGGCGTTCGGGGAGCGGGACCTGCCGGGGGATAAATCCAAGGAAAAGCTTTACGCATTTGCAACTTACTAGGTAGTCAAGCGAAACCGGAAGGGCGGAAACTGTAGCTATCCGCCCCGGAAGGATCCGCCATGCCTACGCACCTGAACCAAGCAGTAGCCGACTCTGCTCTGCTCATGAAGTCTCTCCCGCTTGGCCTCCTCCGCACCGTTCTCCAGTCTGACGCGGAGAGCGGAATTACGCCGCAGCTGTTCGCCGAACTCAGGGCACTCGCCCGCGTCCCCGGACTACTGGTGGCGTGCAATTACGGTGGGACTCTCTGCTCCGCTGAGGGCGTGTCCACCGAGACCTTGCCACTGGATAGCGCTGCGGTGGCACTCCGTGCGCTCGCCGCCTTGCCCAACACGCACACAGCCATCATTTCCGGGCGCTCGTTGCGGGACCTGGCCGCCGTTTCCCGGCTTCCGGCTGAGGTTCATCTGGTGGGTTCCCACGGTGTGGAATTCGACATGGGCTATGCCTACACCTTGTCCCTGGCCACGGAACAGCTCCTCCAACAGGTGGCTACGGCGTTGACCGAGGCTGTGGGCTTTGAGAAGGGCATCAGCATTGTCCGCAAACCCGTGGGCGTGGCCGTGCATACCCGGCCGGCTACCCCCGAGGTGGTGGATCGGGTGATTTTCCTTTCGCAGAAGATCGCCATTGAGTTCGGTCTGTACTTCATCATCGATGGCACCGTTTTGGACCTCACCGTGGAAGAGCCTGCCAAAGGCCAGGCGCTTGAGCAGCTACGTGCACGGCTCGGGGTAAGTGCCGCGCTGTACGCCGGTGACGCCGAGAGCGACGAAAAAGCAATCGCCACCTTGCGCGGACCGGACCTCGGCCTTCATGTGGGTTCCGGGGATACGACGGCGGCGCACACCATCGCTGACCCGGAAGCCTTTGCGCGCGTACTGGCGTTGCTGTTCGAACTCCGGCGGGCGTGGCTGTTTGGCGAAGATGCGGTGGGGCTGGAACGGCATTCCATGATCGGCAACGGGAGCTCCACAGCATTGCTGACCCCGGACGCCAAAGTCTGCTGGATGAGTCACCCCCTTCCGGATTCCGGATCCATTTTTGCCCACATTCTTGGCGGTGAACCCGCCGGTCACTTCAGCATAGAACCGGTGAAGCCATCGCAGGTGCTGGCTCAGCGGTATGTGGATAACACCATGATCGTGGAGACGCGCTGGGCTGACGTGACGGTGACCGACTACTTGGAACCTGCACCCGAAGGGATCACCAGCCTGGTGCGGGTGCTCTCCGGGACGGGCTCTGCGCGCGTGGTGTTCGCGCCCAGGCCGGACTATGCCAACGCGCCGTTCAGCATGGAGGTCCGGGGCGACGAGGTCCATATCATGGGTACTTCGGATCCGATCATCCTCTCCGCACCCGGGGTTTCGTTCCGGATTACCAGCGACGGCAAATACGCCACGGCCACCGCAGAGGTTCCACTCAACCAGGGCCCCGTGGTGTTGAACCTTCGCTGCGGTGACACCGAGCCGCCACCCGCGGACCCGGGCGGCGAACCAAACCGGCGCACCGCCGTCGGGCAGTCCTCCCGTGACTGGATCAAGGCACTGCAGCTGCCCACCATCAAAACATCATTGGTGCGCCGCTCCGCGTTGGTGCTGAAGTCGCTTGTTCATGAGCCCACCGGCGCCGTGTTGGCCGCGCCCACCACCTCCCTGCCTGAGGGCATCGGCGGGACCCGAAACTGGGATTACCGCTACTGCTGGCTGCGTGACGGGTCCATGACCGTGAATTCCCTGGTGTCGTTGGGTTCCACGCAGGAGGCCGACGGTTTCCTTGCCTGGCTGGACCGCATCCTTCAAAATGCGCCGGGGCCCGAGTGGCTGCACCCCCTGTACTCGGTGACGGGTGCGCCGCTGTCCACGGAGGCAATTGTGGAAAGCCTGCCCGGCTATGCGGGGTCGCGACCGGTGCGCATCGGCAACGCGGCGGACCACCAGGTGCAGCTGGATGTGTTCGGGCCCATCGCCGAGCTGATCCACGATCTTGCTGAACGCCGTGGGTTCCTGCCCGATCAACACTGGTTCCTGATGGAGCAGATGGCCCATGCGGTGCTGGCCCGCTGGCATGAACCTGACCACGGGATTTGGGAAGCACGACGAGCCCCCAGGCATCACGTCTACACCAAAGTGATGTGCTGGGTGACGCTGGACAGGGCCCTCCGGGCCGCCGCCCTGCATGGGCGCCGGCCTCATGCGGACTGGGCCGTCACTGCCGAAACCATCCGGGAGGAAGTCCTTCGCGAGGGCTGGGATGAGTCCGCAGCTTCCTACACTGTGGCTTACGACAGCCCTGACCTGGACGCCGCGGTCCTGCACATCGGGCTCTCGGGCCTGCTGGATGTCCAGGACCAGCGCTTCCTGGATACCGTCACGGCGGTTGAACGCGAGCTGCGTGTGGGACCCACCGTTTTCCGATACAGGTACGACGACGGGCTGCCGGGTTTGGAGGGTGGCTTCCACATTTGCACCACTTGGCTGATCGAGGCGTACCTGGCTGTTGGCCGCTTGGATGATGCCTTGGAGTTGTTCAATCAGTTGGTGGCACTGTTCGGACCCACTGGCCTGTTGCCGGAGGAGTACGATCCCGGGACGGAAACGCATCTGGGCAATCATCCTCAGGCATACTCGCATCTGGGCTTCATCCGCTGCGCCCAGCTCTTGGACTACTACCTGGCCAGCGCGGACGTGGAGTAACCCTCGCTTGGGCGGCACAGGGCGTCTCGACGCCTCAATACGCCCTTTGCTGTTATTTACTTGGGTGGGCCCTGGTGTCGGCCTGGATCGAATCCCATATGTGCCATTACTAGATGGCAAGCAGTACCGGCGCCAGGACATCCTTTCGTAGCCAACGAGAGCAACGAACCGGTCTTTGACGTGCATCTCTTGGACAGCCGAACACGGGCGATGATTCAGCGGTGTCTTCGGGCAGACCTGCGGGATACCCTACATATGTGAAGCCGTTATATCTAGGAATCTGAGACCGCCACCCACTGAAGTGTGTTGCAATCCCAACGGTGCTCCGCAGTCTCGGCACGGCAGGCTGGTTCTAACAGCTTCGTAGTCAGTGCCCTCGCTGATTCGAATGTCGTAAATTCGCCACAAGCGGGAACGTCGCGCGCGACTGACGAATATTGGCCTTGCCAGTCTAGAGGCGGGTCAAACGACGGACTGCCCTCGAGTTTGCGTACGGCCCATTCCGAGCTTATGGCGACGGATAAGGGTGCAAGATAAATATCTTGCGTACGAGCGAAGACGACTAGATCGACCAGATCACGGACCCGGCTAGATCGGTTGTTGGCGGACCCATACCGAGCCTGGGTAGCACAGAGCTTGTCGGCGATATGGTCGACAATGGGATAGAGCAGCATTTTTGGTGATTCTAACCCCTCGATCTCCAGCACAGGCTTAGAGCTTTCCTCGGGATCCGCAGTCATGATGGAACCGACTACCAAGTCGACCTTTACTGATTGCACCTTTCTGCTTCCACAGTATGCGTCGAACACCACTCTCACTCCTTCTACGGCGGGTTGATCGCCTCCGTGACCAGCAGTGGTTTTCTTAACCGGCTCGAAGCGGAAGTGGTCCTCGAGATCCACCTTCGCTGCCGCAATAAGTTCATTGTAGGCAACGTCTAGGTCAACAAGCTGACGCAATAGATCCACGTCCTGGGTCGTGCGGGCATCGCTGACTCTAGCGAGGACAGCGTTTCCCCCCTTCAATACCCAATTTCCCGTTCCGCTAAATATCCGCGCTAGGAAACGTTCATGAACGAACTGTCCCAAGAATGCCGTGACGGTTCGTTCGTCACTCTTTGTGGCAGTTTTCGCATGCTCGGTAACAGCGCGCCAAAAACTCTGACTGGTCTTGTAGGAAGCCGGTGATTTCATCATTTTTCTTTTTCCTCTTGGCGCTCTCCCTTGGTATTTTGCAGAATCGTGTGTGGATCATCTTTGACGGTGAAACCACGATTTGCCAAGGTCATCTGCTTTATCGCGTCCGCCATTCCGCTGGTGAGCGCGGGGTTGGCAAGGTTTGCCATGGAAGCCGTAGCGGTCATCTGCTTTATCGCGTCCGCCATTCCGCTGGTGAGCGCGGGGTTGGCAAGGTTTGCCATGGAAGTCGAAGCGGTCATCTGCTTTATCGCCTCCACGACTCCACTGCTGAAAGCAGACGTAGAGAGCTGATCGAGGAGGCCCTCCTGATAGTGCTGGATTGCTGTGGTGGCTATGAGCTGTCCCACCGGGGACTTAGCTGTACTTGTTACAAGGGCGGCCGTGCTCAGTCCCACTAGATCGAGTAGGTTCTCCAGGAGCTCACTGCCATCGCCATATGGGGTGCGGTAGGCGACTGTATCTAGTTTTTCACGGAGCTTCGCGAGGTCGAGTATGCCGGAGAGGTGCCCATCCCTTATGGCATCGGCAATGTGTGTAAGGTCGTGACCGCTTTGGACGAGATCGGCGATCGTCCGTTCTGGAGTTGTTGTAGGTAGGGCATCGATAAGGACTACATCCTCTGGGGTCAGCGGAAGTCGATGCAGCCGTATGGCACGGACAGTTTGTTTCCGCCTTTTTGTGTTGAGTTCAGGAACATCGCTCAGCAGATCGCCCATAGCGTGCAGCGCGGCCGCCGAAGTATGGGAGGCAACGATGGCTTCACGACTCTTGTTTATCCGCTCCTCTACTGTGTGCCCGGGATCGAGGCTAAGCCATGCAGCATGAAGGGCTTGGAAACGATCTGTGCTGGACACCATTGTGTAGATTCCCTGTTCTACACGGTCTAGTAGTCCAGCATCAACGAGGCGTACAAGCTGCATGCGAGTTACGCCCTGCGCTACTGCCTGCCTAGTGGTTAGAAGCCCCCATTGGGCCGCTGCAAGTTCGCTAACTGTCGCTAGAACTTCGGATGACATACTGACATTGTATCGCGACAAGTGACAAAGTCAGTATCATGAGGGCTTGATGCTTGCGTCTGTACTGACTTTGTATCGTTAGGTGATACAAAGTCAGTACACCCTAGGTTGAGGTGCCGTGGTTAGCTGCATGATGAACATCAGCAGGGCCACGACCAGCATTCCGCCCACAGGTCAGGGCGGTGGTTGCAATGCCGGCGGGATCGAGTCGCCCACCAGCACTAAGTGAGCAGCAGCGCCACGGCGATCATGGCCGGCACAGCCACGATGGTGGTGATCAGCACGGTGTCCTTGGCCACGGTGATTCCCGCTTGGTAGCGGTTGGCTGCAACGAACACATTTTGGGCCGTGGGCAGGGCCGAAGTGACCACCACGGCAAACAGTGCGTGACCGTCCATGCCCAACGCGAAGCGGGCGAACAGGTACGCGATCAGGGGATGGACAACCAGCTTGAATCCGCTGGCCAACAAGGTATCCAACCTCCGGCCTGCGGCTTTTTGCAGTGGCTTGGACCCGTTCAGGCTCATGCCGAAGGACATCAGCATTGCCGGAATCGCTGCGCCGCCAATGAGGTGGATGGGCTCCAAAATCAGTGTGGGGACCTGAAATCCAGTGCCCGCCACCAGAAGCCCCAGCGCTGAGCCCACAATCATGGGGTTCTTCACGATCATCAGCAGGAAACGCACGGGAGTGGTGCGGTGCGAGCTGGTGCTGGCGTCCAGGGCCATCAGGTACATCGGCGTGAAGAACGCCAGCTGGAAGATCAGCAGGGGAGCCACATAGCTGGCGTCACCCAGGACGAACACGGCGATGGGGATGCCAAGGTTGGCGGAGTTGGCCAAGGACGAGCTCATGGAGGACATCAGGGCTTCGGGCATGGCCCGCTTCAGCCAGAACTTCGCTACCAGGAAGAACAGCAAGCCCGTCACCACAGCGCCCACGGCTGTGACCAGCAACGGGGCGGCGAAGACGTCATGCAGTTTGGCTTTGCTCAAGGTCTCGAACAGGAGCGCCGGGCTCGCCACGAAGAAGGTCAGCGAGCTTAGGACGGACCGGGCATTCTCGCCAAGGATGTTCCGGCGTCCAACGAACATGCCCACCAGGATGATGGCCCACACCACGAAGAACCCGGAAAGGACGCCGATCATGGCGCTGTGCGGGCGGTGGTTTGCTGGGTCACGGTTCCCAGCCTAGCCAGAACCGCCGTCCGAGTAAGCGTTTTCTGCCGAGAGTTCCGTCATACGGACTCACAACGCGCTCGACGTCGGCCCTCCGGTGAGTGCCGACGTCGAGCGTTGCCGTGGTTATTTGTTGTGGAGCTTTAGCTGAGGTGCGCCGCATTACTGAGTGCGTGCGGCGGGCGCATGAGCCCGGGAGTATGGCCCTCTGCGGGATCGTTGCCGAGCTGCAGGATCTTGTTGTCCTTGCCCACGTGGACTACGCGGGGCTCATAAGTCCGGGCCTCTTCCGTGGTCATCTCCGCGTAGGTAATGAGAATGACGGTGTCTCCAACGTGGACCATGTGGGCCGCTGCACCGTTGATCCCGATCACGCCGGAACCGCGCTCGCCGGCAATGGTGTACGTCTCCAGCCGGGCACCGTTGGTGACGTCCACAATGGAGACGAGCTCGCCGGGAAGGATGTCGGCCGCGTCCAGGAGGTCCAGGTCGACAGTGACGGAACCGACGTAGTGGAGGTCGGCGTGCGTCACCGTTGCGCGGTGGATCTTGGACTTGAACATTGTGCGGATCATAATGCGATCAGTTTAGCGCGGCACCCTCATCCGGCGCTGTGACGTACCAGACGTTCGGCCGATGGCGGTGTGGCTTCCTGACCTTGATTGAACGATGGATGGCCGCAAAGCAACCCCTGCGGGTTGTTTCGCGGCCATCCTCTTGCCAATGAGGGTCAGAAGGCCACGCCGCTGACCTCAGGGGCCGGCTCGTAGCGCGCCAGCTCCGTTCCGGCGGCAACCAGCCCACGCAGCTCAGCCAGGCCGCCGGCCACCACTTCAGCGGCGCGTGCCTGCACCAGCACGTTGCCCAGCGCGGTGGCTTCCACAGGTCCTGAAACCACAGGCTTTCCGGTGGCATTCGCGGTGAGCTGGCACAGAAGCCGGTTCTGCGAACCGCCGCCCACAATGTGCACCACGTCCACGCTGCGGCCGGTGAGCCGTTCGGCGTCGGCCAGTGTGCGAGCGTAGCCGGCCGCGAGGCTGTCCATGATGCAACGCACGACGGCGGCAGGACGGTCTGCGAGCACGGCACCCGTGTTGCGCACGGCTGCGCGGATGCGGTCCGGCATGTTGTCCGGGGCGGTGAAGGCGGGGTCGTCGGCGTTGATCTGTGGGCCGCCCTCAGGCAGCGCCGCAGCTGAGTCCAACAATGCCGGCAGTGATTGGCTGAACCCCTGCGCAGCCCAAGCCCTCTGACATTCGCTGAGCAGCCACAGGCCGCCTACGTTTCGCAGGTACCGGATGGTGCCGTCCACGCCGCGTTCGTTGGTGAAGTTGGCCTTGCGGCTTGTTTCAGTCAGCACAGGCTTGTCCAGTTCCACTCCTACCAGCGACCATGTGCCGGAGGAGATGTAAGCGAAGTCCTGTTCCCGGGCGGGAACGGCTGCGACGGCCGAGGCTGTGTCGTGCGAGCCGACAGCCACCACTGTGGTCTCAGCGGGCAGGCCGGTCCGCTCCAGGATCCCCGGGAGCAGTGTGCCCACAGTTTCTCCGGGCTGGACCAGTGGAGGGAAGACGTTCCGGGGCAGGCCCAGCGCGTCCAGGAATTCTGTTGCCCACTCACCTTTCACGGCATCGAAGAGTCCCGTGGTGGACGCGTTGGTGGCCTCGGTCCTGCGCTTACCCGTCAGCAGGAAAGCGATCAGGTCCGGGATCAGCAGAGCCTGCAGCCCTTCCAAATGCGGTTCGGCAGCGAGCTGGTAGATCGTGTTGAACTGCAGATATTGCAAGCCGGTGGTGGCGTACAGCTTTTCCGGCGGAACGGCTGCATGCACCCGCTGCGCCGTGGCCCGGCTGCGCTCGTCCCGGTAGCTGAACGGAACCGAGGTGAGTTCGCCGGCATCGTTCACCAATCCGTAGTCCACAGCCCAAGTGTCGATGCCGATGCTGACGATGCGCTCGCCGTTCGTGGCCGCAACGGAAGCGGCGGCCGTCAGTCCCTTGAGTACCTCTGCGAAGAGGGCATCGAAGTCCCAGTGGAGGCCGCCGTCGAGCTCTATGACGCCGTTGGGGAAGCGGTGGATGGTCTCGAGGGAGACGCCTGTGGAGGGAGAGACGCGGCCGAGCATGACGCGGCCGGAGGAGGCGCCGATATCTATTGCTGCGAACACTGCGTTGGGGGCTGCGGGAGCGGACACCGCCCCGGCGTGTGCCGGGGCGGTGTTCACGGTGGTTCCGTGGGTCACTGTTGGTCCTAGCGGAGGAAGGCGGCTGCCACGCCGGCGTCCACGGGGATGTGGAGGCCGGTGGTGTGGGAGAGCTCGTTGCTGGTGAGCACGGACGCGGCGTTGGCCACGTGTTCGGGAAGGACTTCGCGCTTGAGGAGCGTGCGCTGGGCGTAGTACTTGCCCAGTTCCTGCTCGTCCACGCCATACACGGCGGCTCGCTTGGCGCCCCAGCCGCCGGCGAAGATACCGGAGCCGCGGACCACGCCGTCGGGGTTGATGCCGTTGACGCGGACACCGTACTCGCCCAATTCAGCGGCAAGGAGACGGACCTGGTGGGCCTGGTCTGCCTTGGTGGCCGAGTAGGCGATGTTGTTGGGGCCGGCGAACACGGAGTTCTTGGAGGAGATGTAGATGATGTCCCCGCCCAGGCCCTGATCGATCATGACCTTGGCCGCGGCCTTGGACACCAGGAACGAGCCCTTGGCCATGACGTTGTGCTGGAGGTCCCAGTCCTTCTCGGTGGTCTCCAGCAGCGGTTTGGAGATGGACAGGCCGGCGTTGTTGACCACCAGGTCGAGCCCGCCGAACGCGAGCACGGCTTCCTGGATGGCAGTAGCGATCTGGGCTTCGTCGGTCACGTCGGCCTGGACGCCGATGGCGACGTCGGAACCGCCCAGTTCCTCGGCGACCTTTTGCGCGTTCTCAAGGTTCAGGTCGGCAATGACCACGCACGCGCCGTCGGACGCCAAACGGGTGGCGATCGCCTTGCCAATGCCCGACGCCGCACCGGTCACCAGCGCGATGCGGGTGGCGTGGGACTTGGGCTTGGGCATGCGGGCGAGCTTGGCTTCTTCCAGCGCCCAGTACTCGATGCGGAATTTCTCGGATTCCTCGATCGGGGCGTAGGTGGAGATGGCCTCGGCGCCGCGCATCACGTTGATGGCGTTGATGTAGAACTCGCCGGCCACGCGTGCGGTCTGCTTGTCCTTGCCGAAGGAGTACATGCCCACGCCGGGGATCAGCACGATTGCCGGGTCCGCACCGCGGAGGGCCGGGCTGTTTTCGTCTGCATGACGGTCGTAGTACGCCTGGTAGTCCTCGCGGTACGCGGCGTGCAGTTCCTTGAGGCGGTTGGTTGACTCCTCGATGGTGGCGTCGGCCGGCAGGTCCAGGACCAGCGGTTTGACCTTGGTGCGTAGGAAGTGGTCCGGGCAGGAGGTGCCCAGCGCGCCGAGGCGCGGGTGCTCTGCGGACTCAAGGAATTCAAGCACGACGGCGTCATCGCTGAAGTGCCCCAGCTGCGGTTTGTCCGTGGAAGCCAGGCCGCGGATCACCGGAGCGAGGGCAGCTGCCTTGGCACGGCGCTCAGCCTCTGGGAGGGCGCCGTAGCCGGGAAGCTGGGCGCCGAAGGGCTCCGTCTTGCCGTTGTCCTTGATGTAGTTCTCGGCCTGGTCAATGATCCACAGCGAGTTGGCCTCGGCTTCTTCGCTGGTGGCACCCCACGCGGTGATGCCGTGGCCGCCCAGGATGGTGCCGATGGCCTGCGGGTTGGCATCCTTGATCGCCGCGATGTCCAGGCCCAGTTGGAAACCGGGCCGACGCCACGGAACCCACACCACTTTGTCGCCGAAGACCTTGGAGGTCAGTGCCTCGCCGTCAACCGCGGTAGCGATCGCGATGCCCGAGTCCGGGTGCAGATGGTCAACATGGGCAGCATCAACCAGGCCATGCATGGCGGTGTCGATCGACGGCGCGGCGCCGCCCTTTCCGTGCAGGCAGTAATCAAAGGCGGCCACCATTTCGTCTTCTCGCTCGACGCCGGGGTAAACAGACTTGAGTGCCTGCAGGCGGTCCAGCCGGAGTACTGCAAGGTTCTCGGCCTTCAGGGTGCCGAGGTCGCCGCCGGAGCCCTTGACCCACAGGAGCTCAACGTCCTGGCCAGTGACAGGGTCCTTCTCGGTGCCCTTGGCGGAGGTGTTGCCGCCGGCGAAGTTGGTGTTCCGCTTGTCCGCGCCGAGGCGGTTGGAACGGGAAATCAGCTCTTCAACAGTCTTGCTGGTCATGCTTATGCGCCCCATCCGGCTTGCTGGCCGCCTGCGCGGTCCTCGTTGATCTTCTTCTGGTATCCGCTGGCCTTGTAAGCGGCCATCGGGTCGGCGGGCAGGCCGCGGGATTCGCGCCACTCAGCCAGGACCGGGCGGACGTCGGTGTAGAAGGCATCGTTGAAGATGCCGTTGGCGGCCAGGACATCACCGGCACGCTGCGCTTCGGAGAGTGCTGCGGTGTCCACGAGCAGGGCGCGGGCGGTCATTTCCTGGACGTTCAGGACCGAGCGGATCTGGCCCGGGATCTTCTCTTCGAGGTTGTGGCACTGGTCCAGCATCAGCGCGACACCGGAGTCCTTGCCGAAGCCGCCACCGCGGATGACCTCGTGCATGATGCGGAACAGTTGGAAAGGATCAGCCGCGCCAACAATCAGGTCATCGTCGGCGTAGAAACGGGAGTTGAAGTCGAAGGAACCCAGCTTGCCCAGGCGCAGGAGCTGCATGACGATGAACTCGATGTTGGTACCCGGGGCGTGGTGGCCGGTGTCCAGGCAGACGAAAGCCTTCTCGCCCAGGGCAAGGGTCTGCGCGTAGGAGGTTCCCCAGTCCGGAACATCGGTGTGATAGAAAGCCGGCTCGAAGAACTTGTACTCCAACACCAGGCGCTGCTCGTCACCGAGGCCCGCGTAGATCTCCTGCAGGGACTCGGCCAGGCGGTCCTGGCGGCCGCGGATGTCATCCTGGCCCGGGTAGTTGGTGCCGTCCGCCAGCCAGATCTTCAGGTCCCTGGACCCGGTAGCGTGCATGATCTCGATGCATTCCAAATGATGATCGATCGCACGGCGGCGGACGGACTCGTTGGAAGAAGTCAGGGAGCCGAACTTGTACTCGTCATCCTGGAAAGTGTTGGAGTTGATGGTGCCCAGTCCAACGCCCAAACCTGCGGCGTATTCGCGCAGCGCTGCGTAGTCATCCACCTTGTCCCACGGGATGTGCAATGCCACAGTAGGTGCCAGCCCCGTGAGCTCGTGCACCTTCGCAGCGTCGGCGATCTTTTCCTGAACGGTGCGTGGAGTACCGGGGGTGCCGAAGACCTTGAACCGGGTCCCGGAATTTCCGTAGGCCCAGGACGGCACTTCAATGGCCAGTTCCCCTAGACGGCCCAGGGCCGATTCTGTGGTGTTCATGCTTGTTCCTTTTGGTATTCGTGGGCGGCGTGCTTGTTGATGTGTGTGGGGTCGGCGGCATCTGTGACGCCTGCTGCGGCGAGCTGATCCTCAAGGTTGAAAACTTCCTCGACGATTTCGAAGCCCTGGTCTGGAGGGAGGTCACTGTTGGCGAACAAGGTTGCCATCTCGGCCTGCCAGCGGGCGTTAACCTCAGTGATTGCCATGCGGGCCTGCGCTTCTGCGTAGTCCTCGCATTCCAGGTAGCCGATCAGTTGGCCATCGGGAGCGAGGAACAGGGAGTAGTTGTTCCACCCTGCGTTTTTCAGTGCGGACAGCATCTCCGGCCATACGGCGGCGTGGCGCTGCTTGTACTCGGCCATCAGTTCCGGCTGGACTGAAGAGCGGAAACAAACCCTCATGTGCGGATCTCCAGGGTTACTCGTCTTTGAATCGTTTCATTTGTTACGATTCAAATTACCCTCGTAAACGGGAGGGTGTCAAGACGTTTCCAACACATTGACGTCAGCCAGCGGAGATCGGAAAGCATGTCCCAGACAGCCAGCATCAAAGACGTTGCCACTCACGCCCAGGTAGCAGTGGGAACTGTTTCCAATGTGCTGAACTATCCGGACAGGGTTTCGCAGAGGACCAAGGAACGTGTCCTCAAATCCATTGCTGAACTCGGCTTCGTCCGCAACGACGCCGCCCGTCAGCTCCGCGCCGGCCAAAGCCGCACCATTGGCCTGATCGTGTTGGACGTTGGAAACCCCTTCTTCTCCTCAGTGGCTCGCGCGGCGGAAGATGCTGCGGCGGCCCTGGGCAGCGTAGTGCTGGTGGGGGACAGCGGTCAGGACTCCTCCCGCGAAGCGCACTACATGGACCTTTTCCAAGAGCAACGCGTCCAAGGCCTGCTGATTTCTCCGGTAGGAGATGTGGGGGAGCGGATCGATACCCTCCGCGAACGCGGCGTGCCCACTGTTCTGGTGGACGAACTCGCGGACACCGATCGCTGCAGCTCGGTCTCCGTGGATGACCAAGAAGGTGGCTACTTGGCCGCCAAGCACCTGCTGGACCAGGGCCGCCGTCGTTTAGCTTTTGTTGGTACGCCGTCCATACGACAGGTGGCCAGCCGACTCAAGGGCGCGCAGCGTGCCGTCAGCGAAGTGGCGGATGCCAGCATTGAAGTGCTCGACTCCGCCGGACAGACCGTTCTTGCGGGCCGACAAGTAGGCAATAGCCTGGTGGAGCGCTCGCCGGAAAAGCGTCCCGAAGCCGTGTTCTGCTCCAACGACCTCCTGGCACTCGGCGTCATGCAGTCGTTGACCATGCTGCGGACCGTCCGGATACCCGAGGACATCGCGCTCATTGGCTATGACGACATCGATTTCGCCATTTCCGCAGTGGTCCCGTTGTCCTCCATCCGCCAGCCCACGGAAGCGCTGGGCCGCACGGCGATCGAGCTGCTCGCGGAAGAACAGGAGAGCGGCGGCGCCAAGCACCGGGCGGTGGTGTTCACGCCCGAGCTGGTGGTCCGCCAAAGCACCGCCGGCGCTTAGCTGCGCTCCTGCCCAGTTAGTCCCCGAAAAGCCCGGATTCCCGCGAGCAGTTTCGCGGAAAGCCGGGCTTGTGCCCCCCGTTGCCTCGGCTAACTGGGCAGGAACGCGCTACAGGGTGTAGATGCTCCACGACGCCGTGTGCTCGGCCCCGGGTTCCAGTCGGATCAGGTCTGTTCCGCTGTTGAAGGCATCCGGCGGACACGTCATGGGCTCCACGGCAAGGCCGATTCGCCCAGGGATCGGTGCCGGCTTGTCTGCCGTATGGATCTGCAGCCAAGGGCAGCTTTCGTCCCAGGACATTCCGACGCCGGTGCCCGCCGGGTCGCGGACGGACAGCCGCGCCAGCCCGCCGTCGAACGTTATGTCCGTAAAGGCGTGGTCGATTTCGGTGGTGCCGATGGCGCGCGGGGAACGGAAGTCGAAAGCGTGCCCCTCCACGCCCACCACCTCAACGGGCAGCAGCCTGTCCGGGGTGACTTCCAAGAATGAATCCGCAGCGAACTCAAGCACCCACTCATCCAGGGGCGACGAGCCGGCCACCAGGTACGGGTGCGGGCACACGCCGTAGGGAGCTGCGATGTCAGCGGCGTTCCGGGCAGTCACCGTGGTGTGCAATCCGTCAGCGTCCAGCACGAACCGAGCCGACAGCTCCAGCACGAACGGGTAGCCCGCGGTGGGACCCACAGTGCATGTCAAGGTGAGCGACCCGGCGTCGGACTCTTTCGGAGTCCAATCGAGCGGGAAGGCCAGCCCGTGCAGGGCAGTGCCCCGCTCAGGTTCGTTGACAGGCAACTGGTGATCGACGCCGTCGGACGTGTATTTGCCGTCGGCGATCCTGTTGGGCCACGGCGCAGCAATGATGCCGCGGTAATCCGGGATCGGACCGCCCTCCGGAAACGGCACAACCAGGTCCCTGCCCTGAAACTGCAGAACGCGCAGTGCGGCCGCCCGGGCGGTCACAACTGCCGTGTAACCGCCAGCGCTCAGCGTGAATTCAGTGCTCACAGGCCGCCGGCCAGCTTGTAGTACGCGGCGTTCCAGTTGAGTTCCTTCTTGAACTGTTTGATGGTGGTGTCCTCATCAATGGTGAGAAGTTCGGTTTTGGCGATGTCGGCGAAGTCCTCGAATACTTCGAGGCCCACCTGTGTGGACAATACCGTGTGGTGCGCGGCGCCGGCGGTGAGCCACGCGGCGGCCGATGTGGCGAAGTTGGGCTTCGGTTCCCAGAGCGCGCGGGCTACGGGCAGGTTGGGCAGCGGCTGGTCAAGGTCGACGACGTCAACCACGTTCGCCACCAGGCGGAACCGATCGCGCATATCGGACAGCGCTACGACGATGCCGGGGCCGGCGTCGGTGTCAAACACCATGCGGACGGGGTCTTCCTTGCCGCCAATTCCCAGCGGGTGGATCTCCACCCGCGGCTTGGTGGCCGTCAGCGAGGGGCAGACTTCCAGCATGTGGGCACCCAGGATCTTCTCCGAGCCGGGCTGCAAGTGGTAGGTGTAGTCCTCCATGAGCGACGCGCCTCCGGGCAGGTCGCCGCCCATCACCTTGGCTGCGCGGACCAGGATGGCGGTCTTCCAGTCACCTTCGGCACCGAAGCCGTAGCCGTCGGCCATGAGGCGTTGGACGGCCATACCGGGGAGTTGGCGCAGTTCCCCCAAATCCTCGAAGGACGTGGTGAACGCTGCCGATCCGTTGGCTTCAAGGAAACTGCGGAGACCCAGCTCGATCTTGGCGCTGTAGCGCAGCGATTCGTGGCGGGCAGCGCCCTTTTTTAGTTCGTCGGCCACCTCGTAAAGTCGCTCATACTCGGCAACCAGGGCGTCGACGTCGGACTCTGCAGTTGCGTGGACAGCGTCAGCGAGCTCGTTGACGGACCAGGTGTTGACCGAGACGCCGAAGCGAAGCTCGGCTTCTGTCTTGTCACCTTCTGTGACGGCGACGTTACGCATGTTGTCACCAAAACGGGTCAGTTTCAGCGTGCGGATCGCGGCCCATCCGGCCGAGGCGCGCTGCCACGCACCCACCTGGCGGGCCACCTCAGGGTTGCTGACATGCCCGACGACGGTCTTCCGCGGCACGCCGAGGCGCGACTGGATGTACCCAAATTCGCGGTCGCCGTGGGCAGCCTGGTTGAGGTTCATGAAGTCGAAATCGATGTCAGCCCACGGAAGGTCCCGGTTGGCCTGGGTGTGCAGGTGCAGCAGCGGTTTGCGGAGCAGGTCCAGGCCCTGGATCCACATCTTGGCGGGGCTGAACGTGTGCATCCAGGCGGTCACGCCAATGACGGAATCGTCTGAGTTGGCTTCCAATGCGGTGCGGCGGATGGCATCGGAATCGGTGAGGACCGGCTTCCACACGAGCTTGACGGGAACATCGCTGCTGGCGTTGAGGGCGTTGGCAATCTCCTGCGACTGCGCTGCCACCTGCTTGAGGACGTCCTCGCCGTAGAGGTGCTGGCTACCGGTGAGGAACCAGACCTCGTACTGGCCCAGGGACGTACTGTTGGCGGAAGTGTTGTTGGCGCTGGGCATTTAGTGGCTCCTGAGGTGCTTTTGAGTTTCGAGTGGCTTGGGTGGTCCGCAATGGCGGCCGGGTTGTCCGCGTTAGCGGCCGTAAACGTT
The DNA here is from genome assembly GCF_019977315.1 of Arthrobacter sp. StoSoilB22. NCBI lineage: Bacteria > Bacillati > Actinomycetota > Actinomycetes > Micrococcales > Micrococcaceae > Arthrobacter > Arthrobacter sp. StoSoilB22. The sequence goes on along the minus strand of NZ_AP024652.1, from coordinate 4,029,946 downwards.
CTGGTATCGGTTGTAGAGGGAGTCGATCTTGTCCTGATCAATGGGCAACGGCTCGCCCAGCTGGCGGGAGATGTGGACCGTCCTGGCCACTTCCTCGCACATCACTGCTGCCTTGACTGCATCGCGGGCGGACTTGCCGATAGTGAAGGGACCGTGGTTCTGCATGAGCACCGCGGGGGAGCTGGAGTTCTTCAGAGTCTCCACGATTCCCTGGCCAATGGAGTCGTCGCCGATCAGCGCGAACGGTCCCACCGGAATCGATCCGCCGAATTCGTCGCCCATCATGGTCAGTACGCAGGGGATTGCCTCACCGCGTGCAGCCCAGGCCGTGGCGTAGGTCGAGTGCGTGTGGACCACGCCGCCTACCTCGGGCATGTGCCGGTAGACGTACGCGTGCGCGGCGGTATCGGAGGACGGGGAGAGGTCCGGGTTGCCCCAATCCACGGTCCCCGCGCTGCCGGTGTTCATTCCCCGCACAGGTGTGCCATAAAGGTCGGTGACCACCATGAGCTCGGGTGCGAGGTCATCGTAGGAAACGCCCGACGGTTTGATCACCATGAGATCGTGCCCGGGGATGCGGCCCGAGACGTTGCCAGCGGTCCACACCACCAGTTCGTAGCGGGTCAGTTCGGCGTGCAGATCGCAGACTTCCTTGCGGACTTTGGCAATGGACTCCAAGAGCGTACTCATGCCGAGGCTCCTTCCAAGGCGGCGGGCTGGTCGGCGTGTTGTCCGGAGCCTTGGATTGCCGCGCGCTGGATGGCCTTGAGGCGGTGCATGACGTTGTTGGTGCCGCGGCCGAAGTAATCGTGCAGAGCCTTGTATTCCTGGAAAAGGACCTCGTAGGCGGCAACGTTTTCCGGGATGGGGGTGTAGACCGCGCCAGGAGCGGCAGCCATGGACGCTGCGGCGTCGAGGATGTCCTTGTATTTCCCTGCGGCCACGGCGGCGTGGATTGCCGAGCCCAGCGCAGGACCTTGCTCCGATCCGATGGTGGAGAGCTGCAGGCCGGTGATGTCGGCGTACACCTGCATCAGGAACTTGTTTTTCAGGAGCCCGCCGGCCACGATGAACTCCTTGACCGGGACGCCGGAATCGCGGAAGGCATCCACAATGGTGCGTGTGCCGAAGGCTGTGGCTTCCAGGAGTGCCCGGTAGGTGTCCTCCGGTTTGGTGGCCAAGGTCTGGCCTACCACTACGCCGGAAAGTTCATGGTCCACCAGCACTGAGCGGTTGCCTGAGTGCCAGTCCAAGGCGATCAAACCATGCTCGCCGATTGCCTGCTTTTCCGCGAGATCGGTGAGGTACTCATGGATGCCCAGGCCCTTGTCCTTGGCGGCTTGGTGGTATTCCGGCGGGACACCGTTCTTGGTGAACCAACCGAAGATGTCGCCTACGCCGGACTGGCCTGCTTCGTAACCCCAGAGGCCATCCACAATGCCGCCGTCCACTACTCCGCACATGCCCGGGACTTCGCGGAGAACGTCGCCATTCATGACGTGGCAGGTGGAGGTGCCCATGATCGCGACGAGCTGCCCTGGTTCAACGGCGTTTGCGGCGGGTGCGCTGACGTGGGCATCAACATTTCCCACAGCCACTGCGATTCCCGCAGGAAGCCCGGTCCAGGCCGCTGCTTCTTCCGTGAGGTAGCCGGCGGCATCTCCCAAGCGGCCGATGGTGTGTTCAAGCTTTTGGGACACAAAGTCTTTGAAGTCCGGGTTAAGCGCAGCCAGGAAGTCCCGGGAGGGGTACTTTCCGTCCTGGTAGATGCCCTTGTACCCGGCGGTGCAGGCGTTGCGGACGTAGCTGCCGCAGAGCTGCCAAACGATCCAGTCGGCGGCCTCAACCCAGTGGTCCATGGCGCCGTAGACTTCCGGATCTTCCTCGAGGAGCTGCAGCCCCTTGGCGAACTCCCATTCGGAGGAGATCAGGCCGCCGTAGCGGGGAAGCCATGATTCGCGCCGTTCTTCGGCGAGCTGGTTGATGCGGTCGGCCTGTGGCTGGGCTGCGTGGTGGCGCCATAGTTTGACGAAGGCGTGCGGGCGATCCGCGAAGCGTTCCAGTTCGTTCAGCGGCGTGCCGTCCGCCGTCGTCGGAACCATGGTGCAAGCGGTGAAGTCGGTGGCGATGCCCACCACATTTTCCGGGTTGATTCCGGCGTCGGCGACGGCGGACGGGACAGCGTTGCGCAGGACGTCGCGGTAGTCGTTGGGTACTTGGAGGGCCCAGTCGGCAGGGAGTCGCTGTCCGCTGCCGGGGAGTGTTTCCGACACGACAGCGTGCGGGTATTCAAAGACGCCGCTGCCGATCTCGGCGCCGTCAGAAACGCGCACCACGACGGCGCGGCCGGACAGGGTTCCATAGTCCACGCCAATGACGAACTGCTCGTCCAGCGGGAGGTTTTCAGAGGTATTCATGGGGTCTCCATCCGGCTGGCCTGGGCCTCATTGCCGGGGGTAGGGGTGGAAAACTGAAGAAGGTCTGATGCAATTGTTAGCGCTCACAACTTTGATGTCAAGAGCGGGCCGCGCGGAATGGGTCCTTCTGAAGAAGTCAGTGGCTGGCGCACCCAAGTACGTAGCAGCTGAGCACGTTTAGAGTCCTCAAAACGTGCTCAGCTGCTATTTAGTTGGGAGGGGGATGCCTAGCTGGCTGCTTGGGCCGTGGTGGATCGGACCACCAGCCGCGGCGCCACCGTGGCAGGCGTGCCCGTGGCGCCGCTCTCCAGCCGATCCAACAGCAAGCCAATGCATCGCCGGCCGAGCTCCTCGAAATCCTGCGCCACGGTGGTCAGTGGAGGTATGAAATATGCCGACTCCGGTTGGTCGTCAAAGCCCACTACGCTGATGTCCTCCGGCACCCGGACGCCTACTTCATTGAATGCCCGGAGAACGCCAAGAGCCATCTGGTCATTGGCCACAAAGAGAGCCGTCACGGATCGATCCGCGGCGATCTTCAAGCCTTCCCGGTACCCGCACTCAGCGCTCCAGTCGCCCTCGATAAGGGTCTCCGCCTCGATCCCGGCCACGCCCAGCGCATCCCGCCAACCCTCGATCCGGGCAGCGGCATCAATCCAATCAGCAGGCCCGGACAAGTGGCCGATCTGAGTGTGGCCGAGGTCCAAAAGGTGCTGGACCGCGAGCCGTGCCCCCTGCTTCTGATCGACCGTGGCGCCGCTGAGGTGTTCGTCGCCCACTGACCCCACGGCCACCAGCGGAACCTGGGCGGTGACATCGCGGAGGACGTCGAACGTACCCGGGTGGGGAACAGTGACCACGATGCCATCTACGCCTTGGTCCATGAAGTGGGCAATAGCGTCCTTGATGGTCTCCGGGGTGACTTCCCGCAAACCGGCGACGCTCACAAAATAGCCCGCATCCCGGGCGGCTTGCTGCACACCAAGGAGGGTGTGAGACGGCCCGTACTGTGCCATTTCGCTGCCGAGCACGCCAATGGTCTGGGAACGCCGCGTCACCAGGCTGCGAGCAGCCGTGTTTCGTCGGTAGCCCAGCTCGGTGATTGCCTGTTCCACGCGCTCGCGGGTCTTGGAACTCACGTTGGGGTGGTTGTTCAGAACGCGCGACACGGTTTGATGCGAGACGCCTGCCACGCGGGCCACATCCTCCATGACAGGAGGTCGCTGATGTGCAGATTGTTCAATGCTCACCCTGTCACGATAGAGCACCGGTGTGGGATCAGCCTTTCGCGACCCCCGCGGCGTAAAGCCGGTACCGGGCCAGGAACCCAGGAACTCCGGAAGCACTCTGCGGTGTCAGCTCCCGCCCTTCAAGCTTCCAGCCCGGGAGCTGACCGGTGAGAACGCCTGCGGCCTGCCTGGCAGCGCCATCGGCCACGTACTCGCCGGGCCTTGGGACGAAGACAGGCAAGCCGAAAGTTGAGGCTGCAATCTGTTGGACGGCGTCTGATTGCGCTCCGCCGCCAATCAGAATGATGCGCTGGGCAGAGACACTCTGCGCCTGCAGAGCAGCCAGCCCGTCGGCCAAGGAACACAGCACACCCTCAATGGCTGCCCGGGCCATGTTGGCTGGAGTGTAGTTGGAGACGGTGATGCCGTGGAGCGATCCCGTGGCATCGGGCAGGTTGGGTGTCCGCTCCCCGTCGAAGTACGGGACGAGGGTCAGCCCGTCGGCGCCTTCCGGAGCTGACAGGGCCAGGTTGCCGAGTTCCGTTAGGGTCACTCCCAGAAGTGCAGCTGTCGCGTCGAAGATCCGGGTCGCATTGAGCGTGCAGGCCAGCGGAAGGTAGTTGCCGGTCGCATCCGCGAAGCTTGCCACGAGTCCGCTGGCATCATGAGAGGGAACATCTGATACCGCGAACACCGTCCCCGATGTTCCGATCGAAATGACAACGTCCCCGACGGCGGCGTTGACGCCCAGCCCTGCTGCGGCGTTGTCTCCCGCACCCGGGCCGATCAACGCGCCCGTGGGAGTCTTGCCCGCCGCTTCCAAAGGCCCGACGACGGTTGGCAGCACCGGGACGTGGCCCAGCGTGCGTTCCAGGACTGCGGGTAAGTACTCCCCAGTGGTTGCCGAAAAGTAGCCTGTGCCGGAGGCGTCGGAACGGTCGGTGCGGAGGAGCTCCAACGATGCCGGGCCGGTTCCGGGTCCGTGACCCGCCAAACGCCAAGACAGCCAATCATGCGGAAGGCACACCGCAGCCGTACGTTGGGCATTGGCGGGTTCGTTCCCTGCGAGCCAGCGAAGCTTGGTGGCGGTCAGGGATGCTACGGGAACTGTGCCTGTGGTGGAGGCCCAATATGCGGCCCCGGCGGCGGCATCGCCACCACCGGCCTCAAGGATTAATTCCTCTGCGTCGGGCGCCGAACGGGTATCGTTCCACAGCAAGGCCGGTCGGACGACGTTGCCGTAGTCGTCCAAGCACACCATGCCGTGCTGTTGTCCACCGATGGAGACGGCATCGACGTCGTCAAGGCCGCCTGCCTGGCTGATCGCGTCCTGCAGGGCTGTCCACCAGTGATCCGGGTGGACTTCGGTGCCGTCAGGGTGGGAGGCCCTGCCCTGGCGCACCAAGGTACCGGTGACGGAGTCCCGGATGATCACTTTGCAGGACTGGGTTGAGCTATCGATCCCGGCTACGAGAGGCATGCGTTAATCCTTTTGGGGTCCGCCGCCAAGCCGTTCCGTGAGTGAATTCCGGAACGACCTGGCGGCGGGATATCAGTGTGGTGGTCTGATTTAGCGGGCGCCGAGCAGGTGCTCGATGGCCAGCTGGTTGAGGCGGACGAAAGCGAACGAGCGTTCGGCGGCCTTGTCGGCGTCGAACGTTTCGAAGGCGCTGGCGTCAGCGAGCAGGTCCGCCGTGGTTTCTCCGGCGTTCAACGTCGGCTCACCCAGCTCGAACACGCCCGACGTAGCAAGTGCCTCCTGAACGTCTGGATCAGCGCGGAAGGCCAAAGCGCGTTCCTTCAGCAAGAGGTACATGGACATGTTGGACTTGGCCGATTCCCACACGCCGTCGTAGCCGTCGGTACGTGAGGGCTTGTAATCAAAGTGGCGGGGGCCATCGTATTTTGGTCCGCCGTTGGGGAAGCCGTTCTCCAGCAGGTCCACCGTGAAGAAGGCGCTGGTGAGGTCGCCGTGGCCGAAAACGAGGTCTTGGTCGTACTTGATGCCGCGCTGGCCATTGAGGTCAATGTGGAAGAGCTTGCCCGCCCACAGGGCCTGGGCGATGCCGTGGGTGAAGTTCAGCCCCGCCATCTGTTCGTGGCCGGTCTCCGGGTTGAGGCCCACGATGTCGCCATGCTCGAGCTGCGCGATGAACGCCAGGCCGTGGCCGACCGTGGGGAGGAAGATGTCGCCGCGGGGTTCGTTCGGCTTGGGCTCGAGCGCGATCCGGAGGCCGTAGCCCTTTTCCTTGATATACCCGGCTGCGGTGTCCACGCCTTCCTTCATGCGGTCCAGCGCTGCGGAGAGGTCCTTGGAGCCGTCGTATTCGCTGCCTTCACGGCCGCCCCACATCACGAAAGTTTCTGCGCCAAGCTCTGCGGCGAGGTCAATGTTCCGGAGGATCTTGCTGAGGGCAAAGCGGCGGATGGAGCGATCGTTCGACGTGAAACCGCCGTCCTTAAATACCGGGTGGCTGAAGAGGTTGGTGGTCACCATGGGCGTCTTCAGCCCGGTCTCTGCCAAGGCTGCCTTGAAGTTCTTCAGAATGAGGTCGCGCTCGGAGGCAGTGGCGTCAAAGGGGATCAGATCATTGTCGTGGAAAGTGATGCCGTAAGCGCCCAGCTCGCTGAGTTTATGCACGGCTTCCACAGGGTCCAGTGCCGGACGGGTGGCCACGCCGAAGGGATCGGCGCCGGTCCATCCGACAGTCCAGAGGCCAAAGGTGAAGCGGTCCTGCGGGGTGGGCTGCGGGGTCATATTTGCTCCTTTGCAAAGCACTGGGGAAGAACTTGGAGAAGTGCATTCCAATTAGTTTTCAATCTGAACTATATGGGGGATAATGGATCATGGTCAATGGAAGCCGGAAAAAAGTTCTTTGAATCTGCAGGGAGGTCCCACGCCAGTGAATGAAGCAGCCGCGCCCGGGCGTGTAGGGGACGTCCGCCGTCGAAATCTTTCGCTCGTCTTGGACTCCATCGCCCGAACCGGGGACGCCAAACCCAGCCGCGCGCAGCTCGCGGCCGGAACCGGACTCACTAAAGCCGCCGTATCCAGTCTTGTTGCCGACCTCGTGGAATCCGGGCTGGTTTCCGAGGTGGGTCTCTATCGTGACGGCGAGCGGGGTCGGCCGGGGCAGGGGCTCGAACTCAGCTCGCGCCGCGGCGTGGTGGGCATGGAGATCAATGTGGACTACCTGGCCGTTGGCCTCGTGGATCTGGGTGGCAACCTCCGTTTCCACTCAACGGTCGAATCGCGGAACCGGGGACTGGCGCCCGAAAAGGTCATGGAACGCCTGGGTGTGCTGGCTGCCGAAGCCATCGCCGCCGCGGCTGCGGCGGACATCTCAATCCTGGGCGGCGGATTGGCGGTGCCAGGCCTCGTGGATGAGCAGCGCAACCTTGTCCTGTCTGCTCCAAACCTCCACTGGGAGCACGAGGAACTGAACCCGCGGTCCCTGCTTGAAGATGCGCCGCTTGGCGTCAGGTTGTCCAACGAGGCCAACAGTGCCGCGCTCGGCGAGCTCTGGTACGGCAAGGGCCAACCCGATTTCCTCTACGTTTCAGGTGAGGTGGGTGTGGGTGGCGGCGTCATTATCGGCTCCGAGCTTTACACCGGGCCGGGCGGCTCTGCGGGTGAGCTCGGCCACATCGTAGTCCACCCGGATGGGCCGGGCTGCTCCTGCGGAGGCACGGGCTGCCTGGAAACGTTCGCTGGCCAGGAGGCCATTTTCGAGGCCGCCGGCATTCCTGAGGGCTCACTCGGTGCGCGTACGGAACTGCTGCTGGCGGCCTTGGCTGCCCAGGAGCCGCAGGCCACTCGGGCGGTACACGACGCCGGAAAGTATTTGGGCGTCGCGCTCGCTTCTTCTGCCCGGTTGATGGACATAGAGGCAGTAGTTCTCGGCGGACACTTTGCGGTCCTGGCGGAATGGCTCAAACCGGCGCTGCTGACCAGCTTGGACCGTTATGCGCCCGGCCTGCTTGATCCGGGCAACCTGACGGTTTCGGCCCTGGAGCACTCCGGAACCCTTCTTGGTGCTGCGGGCCAGGTGATCCGGTCCGTTATTGAGTCGCCGTTCGAGTTCCTGCTGGCGAGCAAGCTAGCCTGAGCGGGGGTGCCTGGGCCGCGTTTGCGATCGCTGGCGATAAAACGGCGTGGGTCCTTCCGAATGAATCATCAGCATGCTTACTATTGATGGATCAGTTGTTCGCGCAAACTACCCCCACGGACGAGTGCCCCATGACTTCACAAGACTCAGCCCACACCAGTACCGCCAAGGCGCAGACCGCTCCCTCTCCGGAGGATTCGCGTAAGCCGGACAGTCCCAACGATCTCGCCAAGCCCACATGGATGTACATCGCCAAGCGGACGCTCCGGGAGTTCACCAAGGATCAATGCCCTGACGCGGCGGCCGGCCTAACGTACTACGCCGTCCTCTCCTTGTTTCCAGCGCTCCTGGCGCTGGTCTCCCTCATTGGCATCTTCGGAGACGCCGGCAAGACAACGTCATCACTGTTGGATATTGTGCAGCAGTTCGCGCCGGGGCCGGGCGTTGACGCCATGCGCCAGCCGATCGAGGAACTGACTCAGTCCAACACGGCCGGGCTCGCCCTGGTTTTCGGTATCTTGGTAGCGCTCTGGTCCGCCTCGGGCTACGTCACCGCCTTCAGTCGAGCAATGAACCGGGTTTACGAAGTGGACGAAGGCCGCGGCTTCATCAAGCTGCGGGGCACCATGCTCGCCGTCACCGTCGTCGCCGTCGTCGGTGCAGCGCTCGCCGCTGCCATGCTGGTCCTGAGTGGTCCCGTGGCGGAAGCCATCGGTGGCGCCATCGGATTGTCGGAGACCCTCCTGACCGTCTGGAACATTGCCAAATGGCCGGTCCTCATAGTTATTGTGGTCGCGATCATTGCCGTGCTCTACTACTTCACGCCCAACGTCAAGCAGCCCAAGTTTCGCTGGATGAGCATGGGCTCTCTCATTGCCTTGGTGATTTTCGCCCTTGCCTCGCTGGGCTTCGGTTTCTACGTTGCCAACTTCAGCAACTACAACAAGACGTACGGTGCCCTCGCGGGCGTCATCATCATGCTGCTGTGGCTCTGGATCCTCAACATGTCCTTGCTGTTCGGCGCCGAGTTTGACGCCGAGATGGAGCGCGGCCGCCAACTCCAGGGCGGTATTGAGGCCGAGGAGAGCATTCAACTCCCGCCGCGCGATACCAAGAAGAGCGACAAAATGCAGGAAAAGGAAGACGAAGTAATTCGGGACGGCGAAGAAATCCGTGAAACCCACGGCGACGAGCCGAGGACAGGCAAGTAACCCGAATGGAGACTCCCGCCGCAAGCACTGACATGCGCAGCAAGAAGCTCAAAGCCATCAAGAACGGCGACAGCGTCCGGATCAGCGGTGAGGTTTTCCACGTCGACTCAATCGAACCCCAAGCGGGCTCGCGGAACATCAGGTTGGAATTGACAGCGCCCGACGGCGGCTCGGTCACCTTGATCGGCCGGCCGAAAGCCCGCATGCAGCTGACTGCTCGAGCTTCATGAGCCATCAGGCCTCGGCGGGGAAACCCTGATCGGCGTCATCCCACCAGCCCTCCCAGGCGCTGGAGGTCAGGCGTTCGGTGGCGACAGCAGGGGCGTGTTCGCTGGCGGAATCGCCGGACGGCCCGCTGTGGCTGCCGCTGGCGTCGAGGAAAAAGGTCAGTGTCTTCAAGAGCATCATGGTGGTGTCCTTTCAGGGGTTTCGTGGACGTCTTTGTCCAGGTAAAACCAGCGTAGGTGCCCATTGTTTCCTCCCATCGACGCCATGTTTCAGCTGTGTACCACTTATCTCACCTGCGCGTTCGAGGACTTTTAGCTGACACAAAAGCGGGCCCCTGCCGTGACCTTGGCAGGAGCCCGCTGGCTTTGGAGCGATCCTCCCGCGGAACTTAGGGCATCCGCGGGAGGACCACGTTGTTAGGCGAACGGGAGGACGAGCTCCGCGTAGCGCTGCTTCATGGTTTCCAGGACTGCGTCGCCATCGGCGTCCCAGATTTCCTGGTTGAAGATCTCTACCTCGATGTCGCCCTTGTACCCGGCGTCCCTGACCCAGGTGCCGATGGTGGCAAAATCAATGACGCCGTCGCCCATCATGCCGCGGGACAACAGCGCATCCGCAGCGATGGGTAGGTTGAAGTCGCACACCTGGTAGGAGGCGATGCGGTTTTCGCGCCCGGCACGTTCGATCTGCGCCTTCAGTTCCGGATCCCACCAGACGTGGAAGGTGTCGACGGCGACGCCAACAGCCTTTGCGTCGTACGGCGCGGCGAGATCCAAGGCCTGGCCAAGGGTGGAGATGAGTGCGCGGTCCGCTGCGTACATCGGGTGCAAGGGTTCCAGCACCAGGCGGACGCCGTTTTCGGAGGCGAAGGGAACCAGTTCCTCAAGGCGGTCGGCCACGCGCTGGCGTGCAGCGACGACGTCCTTCTCTCCGGGAGCAAGCCCGCCAACCACCAGGAACAGTTCCTGGGTGTCCAGCGCTACTGCTTCGCGGACGGCTTCGAAATTGTCAGCCAGAGCTGCGGCCTGTCCCTCGGCATCGGCTGCGGTAAGGAAGCCACCGCGGCACAACGAGGAAACGCGGAGTCCTGCGTCCTTGATGAGCTTGGCTGCCTTGTCCAAGCCAGCCTCAGCCACGCGGTCGCGCCACGGCCCGATCGCGGGGATGCCGGCGCGGGCGCAACCGTCAACAGCTTCGGCGAGCGTCCACTTTTTGGTGGTGGCGCTGTTCAGGGAGAGTCGCGAGAAATCGGTGCTCATGCGCCCACCCCGTTGATCCGCAGGAAGTCTGACATCCGGAACGCGGCCAGCGACGGATCCTTCAGCAGGCCGGCCTGGTCTGCCAGCTCGAACGTCTTCGCCAAATGCAGCACCGAGCGGCCCGAGTGCAGGCCACCCACCATCTGGAAACCGGGCTGCTTGCCGTTGAGCCATGACATGAACGCGATGCCGGTCTTGTAGTAGAACGTGGGTGCGCTGAAGATGTGCTTTCCGAGCTCACGGGTGGAGTCCAGGATGGCGCGCCCTTCGGCGCCATGACCGGCGTCGTACTTCTGCAAGGCAACCGAAGCGGCCGGGTAGATGGCAGCGAAGATACCCAGAAGGGCGTCCGAGTGGTGGGTTTCGTCTCCGTCGATCAGTTCCGGGTAGTTGAAGTCGTCGCCGGTGTAGAGGCGGACGCCTTCCGGCAGGTTGGCGCGGAGGGCGACCTCGTGTGAGGCGTCCAGCAGCGAAACCTTCACGCCGTCAACCTTATCCGAGTGCTCGCGGATCAGGCTGAGGAACGTTTCGGTGGCCACAGAGACGTCGTCGGAGCCCCAGTAGCCTGCCAGTGCGGGGTCAAACATGGTGCCCAGCCAGTGCAGGATGACGGGCTGGTCAACTTCCTGCAGGAGTGTCGAGTAGACGTGCAGGTAGTCGTCGGCACCATTGGCAACCTTGGCCAGGGCACGGGATGCCATGAGGATGACCTTGGGACCGGCTTCGCTGACCACCGCGATCTGCTCGCGGTAAGCATCAATGACGGCCTGGATACCCGCTGCACCCTCGGGAAGGACGGTGATATCCAGCTGGTCGGTGCCGGCGCCGCAGGAAACGAGGTCCCGGACGGACTTGCCGGCGATCGCGGCGTTGCCCGCTGCCACGACGGAAGCGGCCTCGGTGCCGGTGCGCTTGATGAGCTGCTGGGTCGCGGCCCAATCCAGGCCCATGCCGCGCTGTGCGGTGTCCATGGCATCGGCAACGCCCAAGCCATAGGACCACAGCTCGTGCCGGTACGCCAAGGTGGCATCCCAATCGAGCTGGGCCGGGGCGCCGGGAGTGTTGTCCGCGGAGACCTCAGGGATGACGTGTGCTGCGGCGTAGGCGCGGCGGGCCGTCAAAGGAGCAGTCGGTTTGGCCCACGAAGTGGCTGCCTGAAGGCGGTACTCGCGGGTGCCGCCGTCGTCGGTGGGAAGAATCAGTGACGTCATTAGAGGGTGATCTCCGGGATGTCGATGGTGCGGCGCTCAGCCGAGGACTGCAGGCCGAGTTCGGCCAGCTGCACACCGCGTGCTGCGGAGAGCAGGCCGAAGCGGTGCTCGCGACCGGCGACGACGTCGCGCAGGAATTCTTCCCACTGCAGCTTGAAGCCGTTGTCCAGTTCAGCGTTGGCGGGGACTTCCTGCCACTGGCTGCGGAAGGATTCCGTGACGGGCAGGTCCGGGTTCCAGACTGGCTTGGGGGTGTGGGCGCGCTGCTGCGCAACGCACTTGTTCAAACCGGCGACGGCGGAACCGTGCGTGCCGTCGATCTGGAACTCAACCAGTTCGTCGCGGTAGACGCGAACGGCCCAGGACGAGTTGATCTGGCCGATGACGTCGTCGCCACCCGGGGTTTCGAGTTCGAAGATGCCGTAGGAGGCGTCGTCGGCGGTGGCCTTATATTCCTTGCCGGCCTCGTCCCAACGTGCGGGGATGTGCGTGGCGGTCTTGGCGTTGACGCTCTTGACCTTGCCGATGATGCCTTCAAGCACGTAGTTCCAGTGGCAGAACATGTCCGTGGTCATTCCGCCGCCGTCTTCCTTGCGGTAGTTCCAGGACGGGCGCTGGGCAGCCTGGACGTCGCCTTCGAAGACCCAGTAACCGAATTCGCCACGGATGGAAAGGATGCGGCCGAAGAAGCCTTCATCCACCAGGCGGCGGAGCTTGACCAGGCCGGGGAGGTACAGCTTGTCGTGCACTACGCCTGCGGTGACGCCGGCGTCCTTGCCGATCTGTGCCAGCTCGATTGCTTCTTCCAGGGTCTCGGCTGTGGGCTTTTCGGTGAAGATGTGCTTGCCGGCGCGCATTGCCTTCTTCAGGGTGGCGGCGCGGAGGCTGGTCATGGACGCGTCGAAGATGATGTCAACGGTGGGGTCGGCAATGACGGCGTCCAGGTCGGTGGTCCACTCGGAGACCTTGTGGAGTTCGGCGAGTTCGCGGATCTTGGCTTCGTTGCGGCCAACCAGGATCGGCTCCACCTGAACCTTGGTGCCGTCTTCCAAGGTGAAGCCGCCGGCATCGCGGATGGGGAGGATGGACCGCAGCAGGTGCTGGCGGTAGCCCATACGGCCGGTGATGCCGTTCATGGCGATACGGATCGTCTTTGTTTCGAAGCCCATGTTTTCTCCAGTGCCTTGTGTGCCGGCCGCTGAGCGTTGCCGGTGCTTACTTATGTCATGTGGGAAAGCGCATTCCCGCTGCAATCGATCATGCACCATGGCGCGCCGTATTGGCAAGCGCTTTCCCAAAATTCCAAGAGAACTGCCATAATTTCCTTAGCGCCAGTCCCGACGCTTGCAGAAAAGGAGTTCCCCGTGGCCGCCAGCACACTGAGTGAAGTTGCCCGTTTGGCCGGGGTCTCCCTCGCTACGGCATCCCGGGTCCTCAACGGCTCGTCCCGCAAACCAGCAGAAGACATCGCGCAACGCGTCCGCGAAGCCGCCGACAAACTGGGTTATGTTCCCAATGCGCAGGCGCAGGCGCTCGCAAAGTCCAGTTCAGGGTTGATCGGCCTTATTGTCCACGACATCGCCGATCCCTACTTCTCTGCCATCGCCCGCGGCGTCCAGGAAGCGGCCCGCCAACAGAACCGCATGGTCCTGCTGGCCAGCACATCAGGCACCCCGCACGACGAGAAGGAAGCAGTAGCTGCATTCGCTGCCCGCCGTGCCGACTCCATCGTGATCGCCGGATCGCGCTCAGTCCGCGCCGAGGACAAGCAAGGAAACAGTGAACTCGCTGCCGAACTGGACCGCTACTGCCGCAACGGCGGGCACGTGGGAGTGGTGGGTCACCCCGTAGTTGGAGCGTCCACCACCGAGGGCTACCACGTGGTCAAGGTCCCCAATGAAGAGCTCGCCGCCGGCCTGGCCGCCGAACTGGCCGCTACCCACGACGGCGAATTCCTGATCGTTGCCGGCCCCGAAGGGCTCTACACCTCCGACGACAGGGTCCGCGGATTCCAGCGAGGACTCGAAGACGCCGGCAGGCCCACAGCGGAAATCATCCGCACCGGATTCAACCGCGCCGGGGGATATGAAGCCGGCCTGGCGCTCGCGGACCGGATCAAGGCGTCCCAAGAACGGCTCTGCATCTTCGCCGTGAACGACGTCATGGCTATCGGAGTCACTGCGGCCCTACGGCCCGAAGGGGTGTGGATTCCCCGTGATGCCACCATCGCCGGCTTTGACGACATCGAAACCCTCCGCGACTTCCGGCCCGCTCTTTCAACGGTGCATTTACCGCTCGAGGACATTGGACGCCTCGCCGCAGGAGATCCTGACACTCCGCCTGTCAGCGGGGCGGTCAAGCTCCGCCGCAGCACCGAAACCCCGGTGGAATCGCAGGTATGACCGCAGCGGAGGCCCAGGCGCCCCGAGCGCTCACGGTGATTCCCGCCGTCGGGCCTTCCGGTCTGGCGGCGCCCGCAGTCCTGGTTCTGCCCGGCGGAGGCTACGCGAAAACGGCAGACCATGAAGCCGAACCTGTGGCAGAGTGGCTCGCTTCGCTGGGGATCCACGCGTTCGTGCTGCGGTATCCAGTGGCACCGCATCGGCACCCGGTGCCGTTAGCCGCCGCCAGGCAAGCCATGATCTGGATCCGCAACGGAGGGCATGGGCTGAAGGTTGATCCCTCGCGTGTGGGTGTCCTCGGGTTCTCGGCGGGTGGGCATCTTGCGGCCGCATTGTCTGTGCAGGTGCCCGCGGGCGATCCTGCGCTGGACATCCGCGAGTCGGTTCCGGACCTCAGCATCCTCTGCTATCCGGTCATTTCCTTCGTGGATTCGGTGCATCAGGGATCCGTGGACAACCTGGCCGGCGAGGGGGCGGGGCCTGAAATCCTGCGGCAGCTCTCCGCCGAGCTGCACGTCACCCCGGCAACACCGCCGGCGTTCCTCTGGCACACGGCAGACGACGAATCCGTTCCCGTCAGCCACAGCCTGGCCTACGCAGGAGCGCTCAGCCGAGCCGGAGTTGCCACGGAGCTGCACGTTTTTCCCAACGGTATCCACGGCATCGGCCTGGCAGCCGGAACGCCGGGTGCCGAGCAATGGACCGGGCTCTGCGCCGCGTGGCTTCGCCGGATGGGTTGGACTGCGTAGCGGTCTCCGGGCTAGTCCTCACCCAGAGTGATGGTGTGCAGGAACGCGGCGTCGTTGAGCACGTTGTCCGGGAGGTCGTCCTCCACGAATTCCAGCATGATGTCCATGTCCTTGCCGTTGCCCCGGAGGACATCGGTGACGGTCTGCCACAGCAACTTCCGATTCCGAAGCGGGAAACGCTCAGCTTCGGGGCCCCACGAGAAACAGTGCACGCCCACCAGATGCGGCAAGACTTCGTGGAGGGACTCAAGGGCCTGCTTGTCTGAAAGCCCGACGGCGGGCTGCCAGTAGGTGCCGACGTTGGCGTGGTTGACCCGGTCCAGTAGGTCGAGGGTGGTGGCGGGGGAGTCGGTGAGAGTGTTGCCGTGGTACTCGAAAGCGATGGCGACTCCGCGCGCCGCGGCAAGATCGGCAATGCGCCGGGTGTCCTTCACAACTCCGTCCCAGTGTTCTTGGCTGGCGTTCGCGGAACCGAGTTCCCCTGCCCAGACGCGGATCCTTGGCGCGCCTAAGGAGGCGGCGAGGTCCAGTGCCCGGCCGAAGTCTCCAAAGGCCCCGCAGCGGTAGTACGAGCCGAGCGATAGGACTGTCAGTCCGGCAGCCGCCGTGGCGTCCTTCGCGTGCGCGGCTGATTCTGCGTCACTGACATGGACGTCAGTACCCCACTCGATGCCGGCCAGGCCCGCATTCGAGGAAATTCGGACCACCTCGTCGATTCCGTGTGCGCGGAGGGTGACGGAACAAATGCCAGGCGTGAGGTCAGCCAGCGTGGTGAGGTCGATCATCGTCTTAGGATACCGGGAATGCGCTTACCCAGTAATGGCGTATCGCATGTCGAACACATCCGCACCAGTTTCCGTCGTGCGCACCCCTTGAGCGCCGGCGGCGCACCCCGTCCCGCCGTGCGCGCCCGTTTCCGCCCCGTGCACCCGTTTACGCCCCGTGCACCCCTTGAACGCCGGCGTCGCACCCGTTTCCGCCGTGCGCAGCAGCGGTTATGGGTGCATTCGGCGTTAAGGGGTGCGCAGGTGGAACCCAGCCCGGCCAAGCCATCCGCTCCACTAGTTCGACTTGCTCAGCGTCCGGCCCATGATCGCCTGGGTGAGGGCATCGATCACTTCGGCGTTGGCCAGCGGGTTCCGGATCAGGGTGAAGTCGACGTCCCCCACTGGCGGGAGGCCGAACCGCTGGGTGATCACTTTCAGGTCCTCGGGCACCAGCGAGGCGGGCATGACCGCAACTCCAATGCCCGCGCGTACCGCAGCCAACACTCCGCTGATCTGCTTGGTGCTGCACGTGATCCGCCAGGTCCGGCCCTCGGCTTCCAGTGCATCAATAGCCAGCTTCCGGCTGAGGCTTGGCGCCGGGTAGGCGATGAGAGGGACCGGCGCTCCGGGCTCAAGGATGGTTTGCTCGACGCCCACCCACGCAAAGTTGTCGTGCCGGACCACCGTGCCTTCCTTGGCTCCGGCCACCCATTTCACGAACACCAGGTCCAGTTGCCCGGCATTGAGCCGCTTGTAGAGCTGGTCGCTTTGACTGACGGTGAGCTCCAGGTTGATTTGCGGGTACAGCTGCCGGAACTCGCGAAGGATCCGGGGAAGGCCGGTGATGGCGAGGTCGTCGGCGGTGCCAAAGCGGAGCCGCCCGCGCATGGCTGAACCGGAGAAGTAGCGGGCTGCGGAGTCGTGGGCAGCAAGGATGCTACGGGCAAATCCGGCCATGGCGTCGCCGTTATCAGTGAGCCGGACCTCGCGCGTATCGCGGGCAACCAACACCCGTTTGGCGGAGGCCTCGAGCTTGCGGACGTGCTGGCTGACGGTTGGTTGCGCGAGTCCCAGGCGTTCTGCAGCCTTGGTGAAACTCAGCGTCTCTGCGACGGCCAAAAAGGAACGGAGCTGGACAGGTTCGAACACGTAACTCCTCAAGCGCAGGTCAGCGCCGGGCCGGAGTACTGCGCCATTGGAGAGGGCTCATTGCATTCCGCAATGCTAGTTATAGGCGCAATACGCTTCCATAATTGCTGCTGGCAACCATAGCGTTAAACGTATCCCACCGAAACTCTCGATCCGAGGACTACTTTTGGCACCCCCACCGCCTTCAGCGGCAAACGTCAGCCAGCCCGTCATCGATTCCCTCTCCGCGCCTCAGCCGCCGGACACCGTCACCCAGCCGCTCGCCGTCGTGAGTGAAAAGCTGCCCTGGCGGCATACTTTCATCTCCCTGAAGGTCCCCAACTTCAGGATCTTCGCGATTGGCCACTTTATAGCCGTGATCGCCATCTGGATGCAGCGCATTGCCCAGGACTGGATGGTGCTTCAACTCTCCGGGTCCGTCACCGCGGTCGGAATTACGGTGGCGTTGCAGTTCATGCCGTCACTTTTCCTTGGCCCATGGGGTGGCATGATTGCCGACCGTTTTGCCAAGCGCAAGATCCTCATCATCTGCCAATCGGCGGCCGCAGTACTGGCCTCCCTCCTCGCGGTGCTGTCCCTGAGTGGCCGCGTCGAAGTATGGCACGTCTACGTGATCGCCCTTGCCTTGGGCTTCGTGACTGTTCTGGACCAGCCAGCCAGGCAGGTGTTCGTCAACGAGCTCGTCGGACCCAAGTACCTGCGCAACGCCATCAGTGTGAACTCCACGACCTTCCAGCTCGGCGGGCTGATCGGTCCCGCCCTGGCCGGTGTGCTGCTCACAGCAGTTGGTGCCGGCTGGGCCTTCGCCGCCAACGCCGTGGCATGCTGCTCCACGGTGGCCATGCTGCTGATCCTCCGCAAGGACCAGCTGCACCTCAGCCAACCGACGCCGCGCAAGAAGGGCATGCTGCGCGAAGGCCTCAACTACGCGCTGAGCAAGCCAACCATCTACTGGCCATGGTTGATGGCCGGCTTCGTGGCAGTTTTCGCCATGAGCCTGCCGGTACTGCTGGCCGCCTTCGCGGACCACGTGTACGACGCCGGTGCCGGAGGCTACGGCCTGCTGAACGCTATGGTTGCGCTCGGTGCACTCGCGGGAGCGGTGGCGTCCACCCGGCGTCGTCAGTTGCGGTTGCGCTCGGTGGTGACCTCCGCCGGGTTGTACGGTTTGATGCTCTGCGTGTCCTCACTGATGCCAACCATGGTGTGGTTCAGCGTCACTATGGTCCTGGCCGGATTCTGGTGCCTGATGTTCCTCACTGCAGCCAACCAAATGGTGCAGACCAGCTCCAACATGAGCATCCGCGGCCGCGTCATGAGCCTGTACCTGGTGGTGCTGATCGGCGGCCAGGCAATCGGCGGTCCCATGATGGGCTGGCTCGCCGAGCACCTCGGTCCGCACCTGGCCGTCCTGATCTCCGGTGGGGTGCCGGCCATCGCAGCTGCGGTAGTCGCCGTCGTACTGGCCCGGAAGTCATCCCTGCACATCAAGGTGGACCTGCGTGATCGGCGTCGGGTGCTGCGGATCGTGCGGGAGCCGCAGACCGTATAAAACAGGTGAAGCGCCCCAGCCGAACCGGGGCGCTTCATGTGGCGTGGCGCTAGGCCGCAGGTATGTGCGGATACTCCGCTGAGCGTCCCTGGAACTCCAGGACGTCCGGGTTCCGGATCACGCCGTCGCGGATCTCGATGGCCCGGGAGATGGTGTCGTTGGCATCCCATCCCTCCGGTCCCGCCACCACGGTGTCCAGGAAGGGCAGCAGGGCCTCGCTGATTTCCCAGCTGGCCGAGTTCCACAGGTAGGACGGGCTGTGGTCCACTGCGTAGTAATTGACGTGCCCACCAACGCGGAACATGGGCTCGTCGAACGTGGTGGTCCGTGCCCAGCTGAAGCCCATGCCTTCGTCGCACGAAACATCCACGATGAGGCTGTCCGGCTGGAATTCGGCCAGGTCCTCCGTGCGCAGATATGTCAGCGGCGCATTGGGGTCCTGCAGGGTGCAGTTCACCACGATGTCCGCCGCTGCAAGGAACGGCGCAAGGGGTTTGCGGCCCTTGTCCGTGATGACTTCGCTCAGGAAAGGCGCCTTGCTGTCATGGTCGAACTGCACGATCCGCACTGAGTGGATCGGAGACCCGACGGCGGCGACGCCACGGTTTGTCAGGACCTGGACGTCGTGGATGCCATGGGCATTGAGCGCCGTGACAGCACCGCGGGCGGTGGCACCGAAGCCAATGACGACGGCGCTGAGCCGGCGGCCGTAGTCGCCGGTGGAACCCGTCAGGGCCAGGGCGTGCAGCACGGAGCAGTACCCGGCGAGCTCATTGTTCTTGTGGAAGACGTGGAGGCCGAAGCCACCATCGCCCGCCCAGTGGTTCATCGCTTCAAAAGCAATGAGCGTGAGCTTCTTGTCGATTGCCAACTGGGTGATCGCCCGGTCCTGCACGCAGTGCGGCCAGCCCCACAACGTTTGACCGTCACGGAGTTCAGCCAGATCCTGGGCCTGCGGCTTAGGGAGGAGGATGACGTCGCTGTTGGCAATCAATTCCTCACGCGTTCCGAGCCCGCCTACCAAAGACTCAAGTTTGCTGTCCGGAACGCCGAACCGCTCGCCGTAGCCATGCTCGAAGCGAAGTTGCCCGCGAACTTCAGGGGCAATCCGCTCCAAATGCTGCGGGTGGATCGGTAGACGGCGCTCATTGGGCTTCAGCGAGGAAGCCAGGACGCCTATGCTGAGCTGGCCGGTTGGCGCGGTCACTTCTTGTTGCCGGTGGAAGGCTTCGCGGCCTCGGTGGCGGAAGACTCGGAAGCCCGCTTATCCGCACGTTTTTCCTTGATGGATTTACTGGATTTCTTTGATGCGGTTTGGCGCGGTGATTTGTCGCCCATGATGGCTCCCTTAGAGCGGAGCCGCGATGGCTCCTGACTCCTGACGATACACCTTCCCCGGACCGGGTTGTGGCCGGAGTCACGAGGGCTGGGCGGCAGCCTGGAGACAAAAGAAACCCCGGATCGTTGGATCCGGGGTTTTCTTGGAGCGGGCGACGGGAATCGAACCCGCGTATCGAGCTTGGGAAGCTAGCGCTCTACCATTGAGCTACGCCCGCGTTGCCCGGGAAAAATCCCCTGAGCGAGTCCTAGCTTAGCGCAGTTGCGGGACTCCTCATGACCGGCGCACCGTAGACCGCTGCGGGCCGTCACCGCGGCCCACCCCGGCCCTATTTGAACAGCTTCATGCCATTCCAGCCGTTGCCCACCTGGCGCTGGGCACCCCAGACCCCCGCACCCAGGGCGTAGTCCACAAGATAGCCGTCCACGGTATGGGCAGTGATGCTGCGCGTTCCCGGGCCCGACAAACCAAAGCTCGGAACCAGCGCCTTCATGGTGCCCCAGCCGGAACCAATGGTGGTGGGCAGTCCCGCGAAGCCGCCACTGCCGTTGCCGGGGTAGCTGAGCAGGTGCCCGGAGGTTGTGGTGGCCAGGATGTCGTTGGCGCCGTCGGCATTCCAGTCGGCCATGGTCAGGCCCATTCCAGCCCAGCCGCTTCCAATGTCCACGCGGTAGATCAACGCCCTGCCCATGGTATTGGGGTAGTAGCGCAGCCCGCCATCCGGGAAATAGCCAACGACCCCTGGGAAGCGTTCCGCGGCGGACCATTTGCCCACGGTGATGTTCATCTTGTCCCAGTCACCGGTTCCCACCACGATCTGAGTGGAGAAAGCACCGCCAGGCCAGCCCGTAAACAAGCCCAGAGTGCCGTTGTCCCATTGAGCCAGAATGTCGTACACGCCATCAGAATCCCAGTCCACTACGAAGGCCTGCTTCAAGCCATGCCAGTTGGAGCCGATCACCGTGGGAACGCCGTAGCCGCCGCCACCGTGCGCAGGGTAGCGAAGGAGCCGGCCGGAAGAGTCTGCGGCCACCAAGTCCGCTCCGGAGGTGATGCTCGCATAAGCGGTGGGATTGCCCGCAAAGTACTGTTCCATGGTGGGAAAGCCCCGGCGTTTCATATCGGTGGCCAGATCCACGCCGACGTAACGCAGGTGCCACGGCTCATAGCTGTAGCCCGTGATGTTCGTATAACCGTTGGGATAGCGGACTATGAAGCCGTACTTGTGGGCATTCGCGGCCACCCAGATGCCGGCGGCCGTGTCACCGAAACACGTACTAAGCCCGCACGAACCGTTGGCGTTCCCCACATCCACAGCCAATCCGGTCTGATGCTCGCTGTGTCCTGGGCGTGCCGAAATGAGATCCGCCTGGGCCTGGCCGTAGATGCTGACGTAGTAGGAGTAAACCTGCTGCTGCTGCGCGTAGGAACGGTAGCCGCTCACCACTGCAAGCCCGCCCGTGCCGGCATCGGCCGCACCTTGGAACAAACCGTTGAGCCATGCCGCAGCTTCGGCGCGCAGGTACTGCCCGGAGCCGCGGGCATTAACAAGGTCGCCCGGAGCGTAGCTCACAGGATTCAGGGGCCTGGATTTATTGACCAAAACAGAGTAGCTCGCGGGGTTTCCCACAGGATCGACGCTCGGCAGCGGATTCGCTGCGGTTGGCACCGCTGCTTGAACGACGGCGGCCTGTGCTGCCGTGCCAGGGACCGGCGCTGCCGTGGCAGGCGCCCCAGCCATGACCCCGCCAGCTACCGCCAGGCTGAAGATCGCAGCGCAAGCTGCCAGTCGTCGTCGTGCGTTCCCCACGGAACCCGAATGATTTTTCCCTCGCATAACGCCCCCAATTTTTTTGTAACCAGCCGCAGGCACTCTACCCGGCCCGCGGTCGCCTGTCAGCAGTTACCCGCAATAATCGGCAGATAACCATTCGGTCAAGGCTCGGCAGTCTTGTGTCGTGGGCGCCCCGCCCCTGACTATTCTGAAGGTGTTAGCTGCAGCGTATGGGGAACCGGGCTACGAATATTCGACCGTACGCCGAAAGAGGTTCCGTGGCATTCGCAGCCCATGAAGTGGTGATCAATAGGGACGCCATGACCGTCTACGGATTCCTCATGGACGGGATGAACAACTCCCTCTGGCGTTCCGGAGTGCGCAGCATCGCGCTTCGGTCCGGCGTTCGCGGCCAAAAAGGTGCCCTGTACCAGCAGACGATAACCGGCCCCGGCGGCCGCCCCGTCGCCGCCGACTTCAGGATCACCGACGCCCGCCCAGGAGCCGAAGTCCGCTATTCCGTGGTGACTGGGCCAGCACGGTCCACCGGCGGTTTCTACCTCAGCACCGAAGGCAACACCACCCGGCTCCGGTTCGCCCTTGAATACCACCCCAAGGGCCTGCGTAAGCTCATGAACGGCGTGATCCAGAAAGCGTTAGAGGGCGAAGTGGCGCAGCTGGAACAGCTCAAGATTGCCATCGAAGCCCACCCTGAGGGGTAGTCGCCGCTGTTGACGTACGACGCCGACGCCCGGGTTAGGCGTTGAGGCGCAGCTTCTACTGGGCGAACTTCAGCCCGCCCCAACCGATGCCTATAGTCACCGGAGTTGTGAGGCGTCCGGTATTGAGATCCCAATACTCAACAACACCGTTGCGGTTCAGCCCGGCAACACCCGTCGAGTCGGGACCGGTCACACCTCGCAGCGTTCGCAGCCCGATGTAATCCGTCCATTCAGCACCCACTACCGGACGCGATTCCTGCTTGGGCGTGCCCAGTCCGCTGCCCCGATACAAGCGGAGGGTGCCGTTGGCCTCAGTGGTGAGCAAATCCTGGAATCCGTCGGCGTTGTAATCCACCATGTTCAGTCTGATGGCCGGGAAACCCGTTCCAATCGCCGCCTGCGCACGAATATAGGCCAGGCCCGCGTTCTTGTAGAGGTACAGGTTGCCGCCCGAGTCCATGGCTACGATCTGGGGAAGCCGGTTGTTGGCGCACCACGTGCCCACGGCAATATTTAGCGTCCCCCAGCCCTGCCCAAGTGCAACGGGATCCTTGAAACCTCCTGCTTGAAGACCGGGATACACCAAGAGGGCGCCGTCGAGTCTTTGGGCGATCAGGTCAAACACACCGTCGCGGTCCCAGTCCGTAATGAAGAGGTCCTTCAGCCCGGTGAACCCGAGTCCGATTCTCTTGCCACCGCCGTACCGGCCGCCACCCCACGAAGGGTAGGCCACCACGGAACCGTCGCCGGCGATTGATACCAGGTCTGCAGCGCTGCTGATCGATGCCGCGCTGAGGTTAAGGGTGGGTGGTTGGTGCTTGCTGCCAGGTTCGCAGACACCTACAGGATCCGTTGGTGGCGGGACGGTGCCGCCCGGGCTGGTGGTGGTCCCTGCCGGCAAGGTGGTGTAGCCGAAGAAATTCACCACACCCCAGAGCGTGAATCGATTCGGGGTGGTCTGCCAGTTTCCATCCGTGTACGTGATGCCGATGCCCATGACATTGAACCGAGGATCACGGAGAAGAGCATCGTGCCCCGGCGATCCCTTCCACCACTCCACAAGCTGCGCCGCGTCCCGGTCCCAGCGGACAGCGATCACCTCACCCGCGCCGTTGTTGGGGTTCAGCGCTCGAGGATCCGTCCAAAAATTGGCGCGGTGCTGGATCACCTCACGCGTTGCGATGTTGTTGGACCAATCCTGGGCCAGGCTGGCCACAGTTGCGTGGTACTTCACGGGGGCCAGGCCGAGCGATGCGCGGTAACTGTTGATCGCGTTGAAAACCGTCAGGATCGCTGCCGTGTTGCTGTCAGGGAGGAGGGCCAGGGCGCCGTTGTCAGGATTAATGTCGCCGCTGGGGGCCTTTCCCGGGAACGGCGCGGGGGCGGTGGGTGAGGGTGCCGGGTTTTGGGTTACTGCAGGGGGCGGAGGCGGAGTTGATCCAGATGGTGCGGTGTCGACTGCTGGGGGTTCGGTTGCCGGAGGTTCGGTCGCCGGGGGTTCGGTCGCCGGGGGTGGAGAGGCGGTGTCAGTGGGCGACGGGCTCGGAGAGCCCGTCGGTTCCGTCGGTTCGGTGGGTGAGGCTGGTTCGGTGGGTGAGGCTGGTTCGGTGGGTAAGGAGTCCGCGGGGTTCGGTCCTGCGGCCGGGGCCGTCGGCGGTGCCTCACTGGGGACGGTGCCGGCGGTCACTGGTGGCGCCGGTTCAGTTGCCGGCGGTCCGGAGACACCAGGGTCCGAGGGGTTGTCCGGACCCCACGAGGGCCCGATGCTGGGCAACGGCGGCGGAGTTTCAAAGACGGGATCCACGGCGACGGGACCACCGTTTGAGTCGGCTCCCGTCGTGATGCTTGGTGTCGGCGTCGAAGTCCCGGCGTCCGGGGCGGGCGCCGTGGACGGCTGGGATACGTTGCCGGCTGCCGGGAGGGGCGCGGAAGGTGCGGGCTCCGCCGTCGTGCTTTCCTTCGGTCCCGTCAGTCCTGACGGGACCTCTGCCGAAGGGGTGGACGTGGGGCCGGGGTAGGTCTGCGTTGAGGGAAAAATCTGGCTGGAAGCAACCACCCCAAGAGCCAGGGTGCAGGCCAGCACAATGGCGGCAGGCGCAGCCAGTTTTCTCACAATTACCCCGCGAATGCTCGTTGCCCCCAAGTACGGGCGCGGTTGTACATGTCCGGGAACTATAGTCCCATGGGGCGGCGTGGACAATGCATGGGGTATTTTTGATGCTGTGCTGATCTCTGACCGCGATATTCGTGCCGAAATAGACTCCCAACGGATTGTTCTTGAACCGTACGACCCCGCGATGGTTCAGCCGTCTTCCGTGGACGTGCGGATTGACCGGTTCTTCCGGCTCTTCGACAACCATAAATACGCCCACATCGACCCCGCCGAGGAACAGCCTGAGCTGACCCGGTTGGTGGAAGTGGAGGGCGACGAGCCATTCATTCTTCACCCTGGGGAGTTCGTGCTCGGTTCCACCTACGAAACTGTCAGCTTGGCCGACGACATTGCTGCGCGCCTCGAGGGGAAGTCATCCCTGGGGCGGCTTGGGCTCCTGACGCACTCCACGGCTGGCTTCATCGATCCCGGTTTCTCGGGTCACGTGACCTTGGAGCTCTCCAACGTTGCCACGTTGCCCATCAAGCTGTGGCCGGGCATGAAGATCGGCCAGCTGTGCTTCTTCCGTCTGACGTCCTCCGCTGAGCACCCCTACGGTTCCGGTGAGTACGGCAACCGCTACCAAGGCCAGCGTGGACCCACCGCCAGCCGCAGCCACCAGAATTTCCACCGGACGTCCATTTAGCGTCTTCTGGCGTGCCGCCGAGGGGTTAGCTCCCCGGGCTCTGGGTGTGTCTTTGGGGTGAGATCCCGCCCCCTCGGCGGAGGGTGAGATCCCGCCCCCTCGGCGGAGGGTGACGTGCTTGCTACGCGGGTGCGCGTTCCGGCGTGCGGGGTGGTGCTCCCGGAGTTTTTCGGATGGCCTTGACCACTGGCTCCACAAAGCGGGCCGCAAGCGGGCCGAGGATGGCCATGATGAGTACGTAAGCGGTAGCGAGGGCTGCAAGTTCGTCGGGCACTGCCCCGGAAGCAACAGCCAGCCCTGCGATGACAATGGAGAACTCACCGCGGGCGATCAACGCAGCTCCTGCGCGGAAGCGGCCCGGCACAGCGATGCCCGCGCGCTTGGCGGCCCAAATTCCTGTGAGCATCTTGGTTGCGGCGGTGACGAATGCCAGCACCAGCGCCCATCCAAGGACCGGGGGAATGGAGGTGGGGTCCGTGTTGAGTCCAAACGCCACGAAGAAGATGGCAGCAAAAAGATCCCGCAAAGGTTCGAGTATCCTGGTGGCGTTGTGGGCCGTCGCACCGGAGATAGCGATGCCCAACATGAACGCACCCACTGCGGCGGAGACTTGCAGGGCAGATGCAATGCCCGCCACGAGGAGAGCCAGGCCAAGCACGTTGAGGAGGAAGACCTCCGAGTTCTCGCTGTGCACTGCTTGCGAGACCCGGTGGCCGTGCTTGAGCGCAATCACCAGAACCACCGTGACCACGGCGAGGGCAATTCCCACCGTTTGCAGTCCGCCGAGGAATCCCACACCGGCAAGGATGGCGGTCAGGATGGGCAGGTAAATGGCCATTGCCAGGTCTTCAAAGACCAGGATGGAAAGCACAACGGGCGTCTCGCGGTTACCGATTCGGCCGAGGTCGGTGATCACCTTCGCGGCGATGCCGGACGACGAGATATAGGTGACGCCACCCATGACGATTGCACCCACGAGTCCCCATCCCAAAAGCACGGCCAATCCGGCGCCCGGCAGGAAGTTGAGGACAAAGTCCATGACGCCGGCCTGCCACGATCTTCGAAGACCTGTAACAAGCTCCGACGCCGTATATTCCAGTCCGAGCATCAGCAGCAGGAGGATGACGCCGATTTCTCCCGAGAGATGGGCGAACTCGTGCATGCCATCGAGTTTGACGAACCCGCCGGCTCCGAAAGCCAAGCCCCCCACCAAGTAGAGGGGTATGGGGGACATGCCTATTCGGCCCGCTAGTCGAGCCAGGAGACCGAGGCAGAAGACGACGGCCCCCAGTTCAACGAGGGCTAATGCAAGCGGATCCATACCGGTCAACCGTTGCGGAGGATGTCGGCTGCCGAGTCAAGACCTTCCTGCGTGCCGACCGCTACGAGCAAATCGCCGGTGTGAAGTACGACGTCGGGAGCCGGCGACGGGACCACCTCGCCTTCGCGCATGATCGCCACGATGGAGACACCGCTGCGTGTGCGGATCTGCGCTTTGCCCATGGGTTGGTTCACGAAGGGCGACTCCGGTGTGATGGAGAACTGGCGGGTGACGATGCCCGGTATCTCGCGATGCTCCTCGGCCAAGCGCATGGCAATGTGTTGCCCGCCCAGGAGGTTACCTAATGTGGAAGCCTCGTCGGCTGTCAAAGGGATGGATGCCTGGCAGGTGTCAGGATCATCCCAGGTGGACACGAAAAGCTCTGTCTCGCCCTCTCGAAGTTCCACGACACCGATGCGACGGCCCGAGGCCGTGACGAAATCCTTACGGACCCCGAGGCCTGGGAGTTCAGTCTCATCCACGTTCATAGCTTCACCCTAACTCTGTTGTACGGGTCCGGTACGGCGTTCATGCCCAACCGGCCCTATGTAGTTAACGCTCGGGGACCACGGCTATTTCCACTTGGGCCGGCGGCTTCACCGGGAGGATCACCAAGAGGCCCGCGAGCAGCACCACCATGATTCCCAGGATGCCCCAGCGTTGCGCTTCACCTTCTGCAACAAGCGGCGAGGCAATGGTGATGCACAGGGTGAAAAGTGTGGGGGCGAGGAAGCTGACTGCCCTGCCAGTTGTGGCGTAAAGCCCGAACAGTTCACCGGATTCCCCGGCCGGGGCCAGCCTTGCCAGGTACGCCCGTGATGACGATTGGGCTGGTCCCACGAATAAGCAGAGCATCAGACCGAAGACCCAGAACGTGGTGGTCCCGGGCCAATCATTTCCGAAGAAGACGTAGTCCCCATTGCCGAGAACCAGGATGGCTGTGCCCGCGATGAGGAGGCCAACCAAGGAAAGGATAATGACTGACTTGGGTCCGATCCTGTCATCCAGGAAGCCTCCGACGATGGCACCGACAGCCGCTACAACGTTGCCGAAGATGGCGAAGAAGATGACGTCCTTGAGTTCAAATCCGAAAGTACCGGCGGCGATGACGCCGCCGAAGGTAAACACGGCCGCGAGGCCGTCGCGGAAGATGGCGCTGGATAGCAGGAAGTAGATGGTGTGGGGACTGGTCTTGTAGATCGCGCTGATGCGGCGGAACAGCAGTTTGTAGGAGTCCACAAAACCCAGGGATGTGGTGTTTCGCCTCGCGGAAACTTCCGGAACCGCGAACATCACGGGAAGTGCAAAGATGAAGAACCATAGGGCGGAGAAGATGGCAACGAGCCGGATGTTCAGTGAGTCCTGCGTTGACGAGCCGAACCAGTCGAAGGAAGGCTGGACAAACAACTGCAGAACAAGGAGGAGCGCCACGATTCCTCCGAGGTACCCCATAGCCCAGCCAAAGCCACTGACCCTGCCAATGTTCTTGGGGGTTGAGATCTGGGCCAGCATGGCGTTGTAGTTCACGCCTGCAAACTCGAAGAAGATGTTGCCCAGAGCGATCAGGCAGACGCCCAGGAGCAGGAATTCCGGCCTCGGGAAAACGAAGAAGCACAGCGCAGTCAGGACGGCTGTGGCGGCCGTGTTGACTCCAAGCCAGAGCTTGCGGCGCCCTCCGGCATCTGAACGTTGGCCCGTGACGGGAGCAAACAGTGCAATAGCTAGGCCCGCAATTGCCAGCGCGGCACCGAGGGCTGCCGAGGCAGCGTCCTCACCTCCGAAGGCATTAGACGTCAAATAGACGGTGAAAACGAAGGTGGTCATGACCGCTTGAAAGGCAGCTGATCCCCAGTCCCAGGATGCCCAAGCGAGGATTTGTGCCTTTTTGGAGGCAACAGGTCCCGAGGCAAGCTCGGACGTCGGATGGGAGGCTTCGGGAACTGCGGCCGCGTTCATAGCTTGAATGCTATAGGGGGTAGGGATGTCGGTGGGCACATGACAGACCGGTATGTGGACAACGCGGCTTTAAGCCGTCCGCGCAGACGGGTTCCCATGCCGAAAACTGTCGGTCCGCCTTGATAAACTGGGTAAACCGAACCCAACGTATGACCGCCTGCTCCAACTTTTGACAATATGTTCCTGACTTTGCGGAGATAACAGTGATCACAGTTCTCGCCATCACCTTTGTAGCGGCAACTGTGGCGCCCTTGATCTTCCGCAAACTGGGCAGAAATGCGTTCTACGCCCTCGCGGCTGTTCCTGCGGGCGCCTTTGTTTGGCTGGTCTTCCAGTACGAGGCCGCATATTCCGGTGGAGGAATGGAAGAAATCCTTCCATGGATCCCCACCCTTAAGCTCGAGCTCGCTTTCCGTATGGATCCCCTGGCGTGGGTGATGTCGCTCCTGATCCTCGGCGTTGGATCTTTGGTGTTGATTTATTGCGCCCGCTACTTCAAAAACAAGGACGCGGATCTGGGCGGATTCGGAGCTCAACTCCTGGCCTTTGCCGGCGCGATGTTCGGTTTGGTGACTTCCGATGACCTGCTGATGCTGTTCATCTTCTGGGAACTCACCACCATCCTGTCCTACCTGCTGATCGGCTATGCGCGCACCCGTTTGGCTGCGCGCCGTTCGGCGCTCCAAGCACTCATGGTCACTACAGCTGGTGGTTTGGCCATGCTCGTGGGCCTCATCGTCTTGGGCCAGGCTGCAGGAACTTACCGGATTTCAGTGATTTTGGACCAAGCCGGGACGCTCATGAGCGGACCGATGCAAGGAGCGGTGGCTGCCGCCGTCGTACTTGTCCTTGCCGGTGCGGTGACTAAATCGGCGCTTGTTCCGTTCCACTTCTGGCTGCCGGGCGCCATGGCGGCTCCCACACCTGTCAGCGCCTACTTGCACGCGGCAGCGATGGTCAAGGCCGGCATCTATATTGTGGCGCGTCTGGCTCCGGGATTTTCGACGTCGGAGTTCTGGCTTCCCGTGGTTCTCGGCCTGGGCCTGGCCACCATGCTGGTAGGTGGCTACCGTGCGCTTCGCCAAACCGACATCAAACTCATTCTCGCCTATGGCACCGTCAGCCAGCTCGGGTTCCTCACCATGGTGGTGGGCCTGGGCCGACCGGATGCTGCCCTCGCGGGACTGGGTCTGCTGCTGGCCCACGGCCTGTTCAAAGCGGCTCTCTTCTTGGTGGTGGGCATCATTGACCACCAATCCGGAACGCGCGATATCCGCAAGCTTTCCGGGGTTTTCCGTTCTTCGCGTGCCCTCGGAGCGGTGGCCGGTATTGCTGCCGCGTCCATGGCCGGCGTGCCGCCGTTAGCTGGTTTTGTGGCCAAGGAATCGGTATTTGAGGCCTTCGTCCACTACGGCACCGGCGATCATGCTCCGGTGTGGGGCATCTGGATCCTGGTTGGGCTGGTCATCGGTTCCATCCTCACTTTCGCCTACAGCGCCCGCTTCATGTGGGGTGCGTTCGCCGTCAAGCCCGGCGTGGAGCCCACGCCTTTCAAGCCCATCAAGCCCGCCTTCCTGGCCGCACCGGCAATCTTGAGCCTCCTGACCATCGCTTACGGTGTATGGCCGGCACCCGTGGACACCTGGATCCAGCCTTACGCAGCGCTATTCGCTGATGGCGCGGACGCGGTCGACGCCGGACACTTGGCTTTGTGGCATGGCATCACCCCAGCTTTGGGGCTGACAGCGATAACCTTCGCGGCAGGCGCCGCGATGTTCTACGGACGCAACCTCGTCTCCCGGGCACAAAGCGTGGTTCCGGACTGGGTGGATGGCGACCGCGCGTACCAGAACACCATTGGCGCCCTGGACGATATTGCCGTCTGGGTCACCGGCCGCACACAGCGTGGTTCGTTGTACTTCTATCTGGCAGTAATTCTGACGGTAGCGTTCGCTGTGCCGGCCACCGCCTTGATCATGGCCAACAAGCCCCTGCCGGACGGCATCTACCTCATTGACCCGAACTCCCCGCTGCAGATCGTGGCCGGAATCGGGATCGTGGTGGGTGCCCTGGCTGCGGTCCGGGCCAACAAGCGCTTCCTTGCGGTCCTCATGGTGTCAGTAACCGGCTACGGCATCGCCCTCATGTTCGCGTTGCAAGGTGCTCCGGACCTTGCCTTGACCCAGATGCTCGTGGAAACCATCGTGCTGGTGGCCTTTGTGCTCGCCATGCGCAGCCTGCCCGCTGAGCTAAGGGACCGGACCGGTGGCAGGCTCCGGGTGATCCGAGTGATCATCGGCGCAGCCTTCGGTATCACCATGATCTTCGTGGCCATCTACGCCATGGGCGCGCGCGTTGCCACCCCCATCTCACTCGATTTCCCGCGACTGGCCTATGAAGGTGGCGGGGGTCTGAACGTGGTCAACGTGACCCTCGTGGACATTCGGGCCTGGGACACCTTCGGGGAAATCTCCGTGTTGGCCATTGCCGCCACGGGCGTTGCCAGCCTGATCTTCGTCCGCAGCCGCGGCGATCGCATCAAGACCTCCGAAGCCGTACCTGAAGGCAGT
Organism: Arthrobacter sp. StoSoilB22; assembly: GCF_019977315.1. NCBI lineage: Bacteria > Bacillati > Actinomycetota > Actinomycetes > Micrococcales > Micrococcaceae > Arthrobacter > Arthrobacter sp. StoSoilB22. The sequence continues at coordinate 3,999,183 of NZ_AP024652.1, read as the reverse complement.
GTGGGCCGCCGCACCGGTGTCGACCGTGATTCTCACGACGGCGCCGCCCTGGCCGTCGCCAAGAAGTTCACCGACGTCACGCGCGATGCCTGGCTGGTGGCGGGACGCACGCTGGCGCCGGAGCGACGCTCGATCATCTTTGAAGTAGTGACCAGGCTGATTTTCCACTCGATGATCGTCTTTTCCATCTACCTTCTCCTGGCCGGACACAACTTACCGGGCGGCGGCTTCGCGGGCGGTCTCACCGCCGGCCTAGCCCTCACCATCCGGTACTTGGCCGGTGGCCGGTTCGAGTTGAGCGAGGCAGCGACCATCAGTGCCGGCACCCTTCTGGGGACGGGACTTGCCACCGCGGCAGCCTCCGGTGTGGTTCCACTCTTCCTGGGAGGACAGGTGTTCCAGAGCGCGATCATCGAGTTCTGGCTGCCCGTCTTTGGTGACGTCAAGTTCGTCACGTCCACGATCTTCGACATCGGCGTGTACATCGTGGTGGTGGGGTTGGCGCTGGATGTCCTCCGCAGCCTCGGCGCCGAAATCGACGAGCACTTCGAAGGCAAAGGCGCGCCGCTCGCGGATGAAGATGCCGCCGAGCATCCCGAACTTGCCCACGAAGCCGCTGAATCCGCTGCGCTCGGGAAGGGTAACGCATGAGCATCAACCTGACCCTGCTGATCGTCATGGGCGTGCTGTACGCCTGCGGTATCTACCTAATCCTGGAACGCAGTCTGACCCGAGTGCTGTTGGGTTTGATGCTGCTGGCCAACGCAACCAACATTCTCATCCTGAGCACCGGAGGGTATGCAGGCCTTGCGCCGCTGTTCAGCAAGGAAACGGCCCCGGAGGCATACAGTGATCCTCTGCCGCAGGCACTGATCCTGACGTCGATTGTCATTTCCTTCGCGGTGACGGCCTTCATGTTGGGCATTATTTACCGCACGTGGGTCCTGGCTCGTCAGGATGAGATCCAGGATGACCTTGAAGACGTTCGCGTGGCGAAGACGCCGAGCTTCGATGCCGAGGACGATGCCATCGTGCCGCTGGAAACCTCGGAATTCGCGGTCACTCCTGCCAGCCCGGCGGATCGTGACAAACCGGACGCCACAGAGACCCCCAACACGGCAACAACCCGGGAAGGAGGCAGCGCGTGAATCTCGCGAACCTGTCGCCGCTAGCTGTCCTCCTACCAATTCTGGGTGCTGCCCTGGCGTTCTTGCTGATCCGCCATCAAAGCGCGCAGCGGGTGGTGAGCATTGGCATTCTCAGTGCAACCCTTCTGCTCGAGTGCCTGCTCCTGATCTCCGTATGGGATGGGGGCACCACCTCGGTCACTTTGGGCGGATGGCTGCCCCCGTGGGGTGTGGTCCTGGTAGTGGACCAGTTCTCCTCGCTCATGCTGGTGGTCTCTACCGTGGTGAGCCTTGCGGTGCTCATCTACGCAACGGGTCAGGGTATGGCCGACGGTGACCAGGAAGCCCCGGTCTCAATCTTCCACCCCACCTATCTGATCCTGGTGGCTGGCGTGTCCAACGCCTTCCTCACCGGTGACCTCTTCAACCTCTATGTCGGTTTCGAGATCCTGCTGACAGCAAGTTACGTGCTGATGACGCTGGGCGGAACGGGGCCGCGTATCCGGGCCGGTGTTACGTATGTGGTGGTTTCCGTGGTCTCGTCCGTACTGTTCCTCATTGCGATCGCCATGATCTACGGAGCCACGGGAACCATCACCATGGCGGACCTGGCCATCAAGCTGGCCGAGCTGGACCAGGGCACCCAGAACCTCCTGCATGTGATGCTGTTGGTGGCGTTCGGCATCAAGGCTGCAGTCTTCCCACTGTCTTTCTGGCTTCCTGACTCCTATCCAACTGCTCCCGCCCCAGTCACCGCCGTGTTCGCAGGATTGCTGACAAAGGTGGGTGTCTACGCGATGGTCCGGACAGAGACGCTCTTATTCCCAGGGGACACGCTGAACGTCCCACTGATGGTGGTGGCGCTATTGACCATGATTGTCGGAATTCTGGGTGCCTTGGCCCAGAGCGACATTAAACGTCTGCTGTCCTTTACCTTGGTGAGCCACATCGGTTACATGGTGTTTGGCCTGGCCATGAGCTCAGTGGCAGGTTTGGGCGCCGCGGTCTTCTACGTAGCCCACCACATCACCGTCCAGACCAGTTTGTTCCTGGTCACCGGCCTCATTGAGCGGCGTGGTGGCAGCTCGTCCATTGACCGCTTGGGTGGCTTGGCGAAGCTCTCCCCGCTGCTGGCCTTGTTGTTCTTTATCCCCGCGATGAACCTGGCGGGCATTCCGCCGTTCTCCGGCTTCCTGGGAAAGCTGGGGTTGTTGCAAGCAGGTGTGGAGCTGGGGACGCCGTTGGCGATCACGTTGGTGGTGGGCGGCGTGGTCACCAGCCTGCTGACACTGCTGGCGATCGCCCGTGTCTGGAACAGGGCGTTCTGGCGCAGGCCCGAGGACGCTGAGTATCCGGACCCCGTGCTAAAAACGCCCGGGAACGTGGGAGTACTTCCACGGACCATGGTGGGATCCACAGCTGGACTGGTGGTGTTCGGCGTGGCACTGACCGTCTTTGCAGGCCCGTTGTTCAAGGTCGCTGACGGCTCCGCAGGAATCATGCTGGACCGTTCGGCCTATATTCACTCGGTCCTCGGAGATTCGGTTGTGGTGCCGCCGCTGGTTCGAAGGGATGACGTGCAGACGGGGGATGCCAAATGAGCCGTAAACCGATCTCGTTCCGCACGGAACTGCCGCTGCTCATCTGGTTGGTGATCGTATGGGGTGCCCTGTGGCGGGACTTCAGCCCCGGGAATCTCCTGTTCGGCGCCTTGATTGCCGTGCTGGTGGCCAAGTTCTTCTACCTTCCGCCCGTCGAGCTCAGCGGCAGGTTCAACATTCTTCGCGCCATTCCCTTTGCGCTGATGTTCCTCGCCAAAGTGGTGGCAGCGAGCTTCCTGGTGCTGTACCTGGCTGTCGCAAAAGGGCCCAAGGTCCGCAGCGCCGTCGTCGCCGTTCCGTTGCGGAGCCATTCCGACCTCATGGTGACGGCCACCGGCCACGTGATCTCGTTGATCCCAGGCTCCCTGGTGGTGGAGGTGGACCGCTCCACTTCCACGCTGTACCTGCACGCACTGAACATTTATGAAGAGGCGGATATCGACAAAATTCGTCAGGAAACCCAAGACATCGAAGCAGGATTGATCCGCATTATGGGTACACGCGAAGAAGTCGAGGCGCTCAAGGCCGAACAACGGCCAGGGCTGGAAGGGGCGGCGCTGTGAAGGAAGTAGTTCTGGTGGTTACCGCCGTCATCCTCAGCCTGGCGGCCGCAGGTGCGATTGTCCGCATCGCCGTCGGTCCGTCCCTTCTGGACCGTGTTCTGGCATCAGATGTTTTGCTGGCCATCCTGGGCGCTGCCTTGGCGATTGACATGGCGCTGAACAAGCACCTGAACAACCTGATGCTGCTGGTGGCTCTGGCAGTGATCGGTTTTATTGGCTCGGTGACCGTTGCAAGGTTCGTGGCCGAGCGAAGGGAACAGAGCAATGAATCCTGACGCTTCGGGCCTTGACTCCGTCATTGATGCTGTCACCGCGGTGTTCCTGGTGGTGGGCGCGCTGATGTCCCTGGGCGCAGCCATTGGCTTGTTGAGGTTCCCGGACCTCATGAGCCGCATGCACGCAGCCACCAAACCGCAGGTCCTGGGTCTGTTCCTCATGCTGGCCGCGATTGGACTTCAGATGCGGACATGGTGGGTGTGGCCGGTTCTGTTGGTGGCATGGATCTTCCAGCTCCTCACAGCACCAGTGTCAGCTCACATGGTTGGCCGTTCTGCCTACCGCACCAAACATGGACACCGGGAGAAGCTCACCAAGGATGAACTGGAGGCCGTGGTCCAAAGGGCGGCTGCCGGCCAGGAACCGCGGAGCGACAGCTAGCAGCAGCAACGACGAACGCCGGGTCACCTGCAGGTGACCCGGCGTCGTGGTTTGGATGCCTAGACGATGTCGTGGCTCTTGGCGAAGCGCGCGATGGCCCGCTGGGTGCCCCGGCTCGCCAGGACTTGGATGAGCGTGCTGACAAAGGCGGAGATCAAAGCGAAGGTTAAGGCCGAGCGCAGGCTGGTTTCTGCGTCGTCATGACCAAGGGGGGGCTTGTTGCCTGTTGCCTTTTCCCACCCTTTGTTGACGAGTTTGGTGCCCACGAAGCCTGCCCCGAGGCTTACTCCGGCACCGATCAGCTTAAAGAAGAGGTTCATGTCCCCAGCCTAGCTGGCTACACCCATCGCACGCGTTAGCGACGGTTTTCCCGCTCCTTAAGGAACGCTGCCATGGAGCCCACCGGCGCCAGCACCGGGACGACGCTGTGCTCGGCCGTCCAAACCTGGTCAACTGTTCCGAACCCGGCAAGTTCCTTGAGGAGGTAATAGGTTGGCGGCATCAACTTCAAAGTGCCGGCCGCTTCCGCTGCAAGAATCTCCGCCACAGGCATCCACAATGATTGCCAAGCCTCGGTTGTTTGGTGTTGGGGCGTAGCACCAGCTGTTGGCTTGGCAATGTAGAAGAAGGTGTCGAAGCGCTTGGGCATGTCCGCGGGCGTGATCCAGTTGGCCCACGGGCGGAGGTGTCCGGCTTCGATGGTGAGCCCGGCCTCCTCCTGAACTTCGCGGATGGCCGCAGTGAGTATTCTCCCGGCGTTCCTCACGGCTTCGGCAGGATCCGCGCCCACGGAGCTCTGGTTCCATTCTGACGCGTGGCGTTGAAGCAATTCCTCCGGGTAGTCCCACCCGGACCCGTCCGCGGAGTCCACACGTCCTCCCGGGAAGACCACCATTCCGGCCGCGAAGTCCATGGTGCTGACCCTGTGTTGGACGAAGGCTTCGAGCCCGGCAGGGGCATCACGGAGCAGGATGACGCTTGCGGCCAGACGTGGTTGGGGCACAGCGCTATGGGTGGTGGGAAGGTTCGTCATGACGTGTGCCCCTTTGCCGCGGTGAAGTCTGCTGGTTCATTCTCTCAGGTCCCGTTGTGTGGCCCGGTGTGCATGGAATGGTGTGGGTTTAGGGTGCAGAGTGGGCCTCGCAACGCGCACGGGGGTCAGCACTGTGCTCCGCCGCGGCTGATTGTGACTGAATGCCGCCCAACGGACCAGCGCCCGCCGCGGACTCAGGTGTAAACTGAACCAGCCCATCAGGGCAGATTTGATAACGACAGGGGAGCGCCGCCGTCGGACTCTGCAGAGATGCAGGAGACGCGAGGGCGCTGAGAGTGCGGATAGCCGCAGACCCTCGAACCTGATCCGGTTAGTACCGGCGCAAGGGAGTCGAGCTTCTCAGAGTGTCCGGATCCGGGCGGCGCAGGCCAGCTGGATGACGGGTAGCACTTTCCCCTCCTGTAACCTCAGGAGGCAGAAAATGACCACGGTAAACGTGAAGAAGACCAGTTATAACTGGCGTGTTGTAGACATTGTTGTGGCGGCTTTGATCGCCATTGCCGGCGGCGTGATTTTCTGGGCATGGTCCCAGGGCGCCGCACTGGTCTCCATCCCCATGAATGCGACGTATCCGCCGCTCACCGGTCTGATCGCCGGCGGCTGGATGATCCCTGCGGTCCTGGGCATGCTCATTATCCGCAAGCCGGGTGCAGCGCTGTTCTGCGAGGCTGTTGCCGCCACGGGTGAGCTCATCATGGGTTCGCAGTACGGCACCACGGTGCTCATCTCCGGCATTTTGCAGGGCCTGGGCGCCGAACTCATCTTCGCGGCGTTCCGGTACAAGAAGTTCAACCTGCCCACTGCTCTCCTTGCGGGCGCCGGCGCGGGTCTCTTCTGCGGCCTAAACGACTCCTTCCTGCCCTGGGGCTGGAACATCGCTTACGAGGCCATCGACAAGCTGGCCTACATCACCTTCACCACGATCTCCGGGGCGATCATCGCGGGCGCACTCTCGTGGATTGCGACGCGCGGGCTGGCCAAGACCGGGGTGCTGAGCTCCTTTGCCTCGCGCAAGGCCGCTTCGGAGCCAGTCTTCAACTGATGTCCGCCACACTTAGCGGCGCGGTGCAGCCTGCTGCCATCTCCGCCGAGGGCTGGGGGTGGCGGCATGCAGGCCGGGCCCAAGCTGCCATTGAGGGCCTGGACCTTCGGATTGAACCGGGGGAGCGCGTGCTGCTGCTGGGTCCTTCGGGTGCGGGCAAGTCCACGCTCCTGCATGCCCTTGCCGGGGTTCTGGGGGACGAGGAAGACGACTCGGATGAGACCGGCTCCCTGCTGATTGACGGCGTCGCGCCCCGCGAGCAGCGTGGCCGGGCCGGGCTGATGCAGCAGGACCCTGAGACACAGGTGGTCCTCTCGCGCGTGGGTGACGACGTCGCCTTCGGCGCGGAGAACCTCGCCGTCCCAAGGGACGAGATCTGGGAACGCGTCCATGAAGCGCTCGACGACGTGGGGTTGCGTACCGCGGCAGGCGGCGGTTTGGCGTTGGATCACCCGACGGCGGCACTCTCCGGTGGACAGAAGCAGCGCCTGGCGCTGGCCGGCATTTTGGCGATGCGACCCGGCCTGATCCTGCTGGACGAACCAACAGCAAACTTGGACCCGGCGGGCGTTCTGGAGGTCCGGGATGCGGTAGGGCGGTGCCTGGACAAGACCGGCGCCACCCTTGTTGTGGTGGAACACCGAGTGTCCGTGTGGAAGGACCTGGTGGACCGGATTGTGGTCCTGCAGCCAGGGTCAACAAAGGCGGCGGGCTCGGACGGCTTGGGAGCGGGCCGGGCTACAGGGGGCGTCCTCTTGGACGGGCCGCCGGACCAGGTACTTTCTGAAGCCCGCACCATGCTGATGTCAGCCGGCGTCTGGGTGCCGGGATATGTTCCGGCGACCCGGGAACGGCGGAATGATCCCCACGCCGAACCCCACACCGCGCAGCTCCTCCTCGCGGCGCAGGACCTCGCAGTTTCCCGGGAAAAGCCACGACGCAAGAGGTTCAAGACCATCCCACCCGTGCCGGTTCAAACGGGCATCAGTGCACAGGTCAGGGCAGGCCAAGCGCTGACCATCACGGGTCCGAACGGTGCCGGCAAATCCACTTTCGCGCTCACGTTCGCCGGCCTTCTTGCGCCGGTGGACGGCAAGGTCAGTGCCGCCGTCGACCTTTCCCAGGGTGCCGGTATTGACCCGTACAAGTGGAAAGCCGAGCAGTTGATCTCCCGCATTGGCACGGTTTTCCAGGAACCTGAGCACCAGTTCGTCACAGGCAACGTCCTGGATGAGCTCATGTTTGGTCCAAAGCATCTTGGCCACGGCGAGGAACGCGTGGATGAACTGCTGGAGCGGTTGCGGTTGACGCACTTGGTGGATGCCAACCCGTACACGTTGTCCGGCGGGGAGAAGCGGCGGCTCTCGGTGGCCACGGTGCTCGCGGCCCATCCGAAAGTGCTTGTCCTGGACGAGCCCACGTTCGGTCAGGACGCCAACACCTGGGCAGAACTGGCGTCGTTCCTTTCCGAGCTGCTGGACGCTGGAACCGCGGTGGTCTCCGTGACCCACGATCAGGAATTCAGTGCCGTACTCGGCGGAACGGAATTGCGGCTCGGCCCGGTCCAACAGGGTGAAGCCACACGTCAGGAAGCGGGTGCAGCATGAGGGACGCCTTGAACCTGCGCGGGAACCATGCCCTCCTGACCAAAGCCAACCCGTTGGCCAAGTTCGTATCCGTTTTCCTGATTTCCTTGGTGCTGGCCCTGTCCATCGACTGGGTCTCGGCCTCCACAGCACTGGTTGCGGAACTGGCGCTCTTTCCACTGGCCGGACTCACTCTCAGGCTTCTGTGGCAGCGGGCCTGGCCCCTGATCATCGCGGCAGCGATCGGCGGCTGGAGCACCGCGATTGTGGCGGCGGACAGCGGAGCTGTGCTGCTCGACGTCGGACTCTGGTCCATCAGTGAAGGTTCCCTGGAGCTGGGGCTGGGTTTCATGCTGCGCGGTTTGGCGATTGCGTTGCCGGCCATTCTCCTGATGACCTGCACCGATCCCACCGACTTGGCTGATGCCTTGGCGCAGAAAGCAAAGCTGCCACACCGCTTTGTCCTGGGGTCCCTCGCGGCGATGAGGCTGGTGGGGCTCATGGCCGAGGAATGGCAGACCATTGGCATGGCCCGCCGCGCCCGTGGGGTGGGTTCACAAGGCAGCCCGTTCCAACGCCTGAAAGCAACCCTCGGCCAGAGCTTCGGGCTCCTGGTCCAAGCTGTTCGCAGGGCTTCCCGGCTGGCTGTGACCATGGAAGCGCGCGGTTTCGGCGGGGGCCGGCGGACGTGGGCGCGCGAATCTACGTACTCGCTGTTGGATGCGTGGGTGGTCCTTGGCGGACTGGTGATCGCCGCCGGTGCGGTGCTGACGGCCGTTGGAGCGGGAACTTGGAGTTTCGTCTGGCGTTAGCGCTGGAGGCGTTGGTGAGCTGGGCACCAAGCGTGCCGCCGGTAGCGTTGGGGGCCGCCGGCGGCACTTTTTGTCCTCTCTACGCGGGCTCAGAGAGCCTGCTGCTCCTGGATTTCATCGAAGCCTGCGCGGGTCAGGAACCCCAACTGGGCTTCCTTCTCAGCGAGCTGAATGATGGGACCCAACTCAAAGCACGTCGCTTCCAGGCGGCGGAGGGCCTTGGCGTTGCGGGAGTCCGGTTCCACCACAATCCGGTCCTTGCCCGGCAGGGAGAACATGTACTTGATCAAGGACGTGCCCAGCTTCGGGGTGAAATGCGGGATAGGCCGTGTGGCGGGGGCCAGAAGCAGGTGCATGCCGATGTCCGCCTCGCGGGCGGGGTATGCCTCACCCACGGGATCGTGCAGGGGCTCGTAGGTCTGGAAGAGGGCCAGTGGCTCCCCGTCAAGGAGGGCCAGGAAGGCGTGGTGGGTCTCCAAGGAGTCCAGGAACTCGTAGATCCCTTGGACTTCGTCCCTGGAGTTTTCCGTCATGCCCCAGAACTTGGCGCGGGGTTGGGTGACCCATTCGAAGATGAAGTGGATGTCCTCGGCAGGAACCAGCGGGACAAGCCGCAATGCGCCCCACCCCTCGAGGTCTTCAGCGTAAACGGTGGTGCGGACAGAGAAGTCCTGGGTGGTGGTGGTCATGGCTTCCTTCGGGGCTGATGCGTTCTGATGCGGATGCTGGCGGATGTGGGGTCACGAGAGGGACGGAACGGGCTGGTCAGGGATGATCTTTGGCCAACGAAGGCCAGTCAGTGACCACCAGGGCGAGTTGACCCGCGGTCCAGAGCGGCAGCTGATCGGCGAAGTGCCGGTGACCTGGCGAGCCGGAAGCACCGAAAGGCACAATCCAACGGCTGTTACGCCGATCAGCCAGGTCCCAGACGTAGCGGGCCACGGGCCCACGGAAGCTTCGGTCTTCGACACCTGGGAGACTCTCGGTGCACAGGACGCACCCGGTGTCTCCGCTGAGCTCTGAGGTGGGCGCCGATGACGCGAGGGGGCCGGGGAGGACGTGGACGGCCAGAAGTTTGTGCCGGTCACCCCATGCAGCGCCGTTGAGCATGGACTCCTCCAAGGCAACGTCTTCAAGTGCGGCGGCGGCTTCCACTCGAACGTTAATGCCGAGTTCGGACCCACGCGCCAGGAGGGTCTCCAAGGCGAATCCAATGCGGGATGCCACGGATAACCAAGGCCCGAACAACGCTGAGTAACCAGTGGGCTCACCCAGGGGAGCCAACGCGGAATGCCGTGCCAGTCGCTGGACGATAGCTCCGCGCCACGCTGCAAAGACCGCAGCTTGGTGGCTGCCGGCATCCATCAGTCCATCCCACGTCAACAACAGCGCACGCAGGTCCTTGGCCTCCCTGGACAGGTCCTGGGTGTCAAGGCCGGAGAGCGTTGACCGGAACAACGGCCACGGACCCAGCAGAGTGTCCGTGTGGATGGCCTGCATGGCGTCCACGGATAACGGACCGGCGGTCGACTCCAGCAACTGCCGGATGCGGAGGGCCCGATGCGCGGGCGCGAACTCCATGGCCACCATGTCACCGCCGCCAGCTTCGCGGTCGTTCGCGCTGACCATAAACCTCTGGACCTCGGTGCGGGGCAGGACCACGTACTGTCCCTCCCACTCGTGGCGGGCCGAGAGGGCCGGGACGGGCAATCGCCGGTTGGCCGGATTCCGTTGCGGAACCAACCCGGCGACGAAATGCCGTACGGACCCGGAAACGTCGGCGGCCACTACGCTGTTGACGGGCTCCACCCACGCATCGAAGGCGGCTTCCACGTCGGAAACGCTCCGGCTCCGCAGCAGCGGCAGGAGGGCCTCGAAACCCAACCGCCCCTCGACCCTGGCCGGGAAACGCAAACTCAGTGCGCCGCCGTCGGGCGTTTCAGAGATGACCGGGCCGCGCGCGGTTTCAATAATTTCAACGGCCACTCCCTCACCGTCGCGGACGGTGATGGTTTCGGAACTCACGACGACGGGCTCCCAGCCTTCCGCTCCGCGCGCCTCGATGCGATCACCGGATCTGTCGCTGATCCGGCGCAATTCCTCCACGAAGAGGTCCTGGTAATCGGCCATGGCGTTGGTGATCGCCCAGGCGGTGTTGCCGGTGTGGGCGAAATGGGGGAGGCCGGGAACTCCGGGGAACGCGAATCCGATCGCGTCGAACTCGGGGCAGGCCAGCCGTACCTGTTGGTAGACGCCGGGGAGTTCCATGAGGCGGTGGGGGTCGCCGGCTATCAGCGGCAGGCCGCTGGCCGTCGTCGAGCCGTGGGCCGCCCACGCGTTACTGCCTGACCAGACGGGTGCCTCGATGCTGAACAGGCTGACGGCGTGGTCGCCGAGTGTCCGCGCGACGTGTGCCCGGAACAGTTTGTTGGGGAAGGTGGAGAAGAGGATGTGGTGCACCAGGAAGACGCCCAGCGGCGTCCATGGATTCCACGGCTCGGGTTCGCTGCCGGACTCGTCAAACTCGGCTCCGCCCCTTTGGCCTTCCGCCAGTGCACCATTGACACCCGCCACGTACTGCCCGCACCAGCGTTGAGTGACGGCGTCGAGGTTTTCAAAGCAGCGGCGCGCGGTGTCATCCAGCCGCGCCTGCCGGGCAAAACGGTCCCAGAGCACCGCGTCTGAGCCCAATACTTCGGCTGTGCGGCCTTCCGAGCGCCACCGTTCCAGTTCGATCTGCCAGGAGCGGTCCGTGGCCGCATTCATGCCTTGCAGAAAGGCAAGTTCGTCTGGGGAATCAGCCCATAAATGCGGGATTCCCCACTGATCCCGGTATGTTCCGGAGCCGCCTGCCGGGGCGGGATGGTGCGTTGGGGCAGGCGTCATAATCTTAGGCCGCTTTCGAGCTTAGGTTAGGCTTACTTAAGCTCAAGATAAATGGCTTTGGCCCCGTTCACAAATCGTGGACATTCGTGAAGGAGTGTTGCTTGAAGCGCAATTGGGAAGGCGTCGTCCTCAAAGTCATGGGCGCCAAGGACTTCACCCTGGAGGTCACAGGAAGTGAAGAAATCACCCCCGACTTCCTCCGCGTGCATGTGCGTGACGGCGGACTCCTGGAGCGCAGCGGCATCCATCCCACCATGTGGATCCGGCTCTGGTTCAACGACTCCGGCAAGGCCCACCAGCGCGCCTACACCTTGGTGAACCCTGACCCGGTGACCGGCACGTTCAGCATGGATTTCGCGATGCACCAAGGCGTCGCTGCGGATTGGGCGCGCTCAGTGCAGCCCGGCGACACCATTGATGCCACCGTCCAAGGCAGCTCCTTCACGTTCCCGCAGCCCGCCCCGCGGCGGACGTGGATTGTGGGAGATCCCGCTTCCATCCCGGCCATTAATTCGCTGCTGGACGAGCGCGGGCGTGTAGCTGCCGGCGCAGCTCCCGTGACGGCGTGGCTTGAATACCAACACGACGCCGACCCCTCGCTTGAGGTGCGTACCGTCGATTCCGACGTCGTCACCTGGGTTCCGCGCAAACGTGACGGTGCCGCTCTGGTGGAGGAAGTCTGCGCTGCGCTCACGGCAGACGCTGTTTCCGTGGGAGACGACTTTTTCTGGATCGCCTGCGAAGCATCAAGTACGCGGGCAATCGTCAAGCACCTGAGGAAAGAACTCGGAGTGGACAAGCACCGGATTGATGCGTTGGGGTACTGGCGGGCCTAACGATTGACGGGTTCCTCGCGGTGGGCGTTACTCGCGCCAGGTGAGGTAGCCCTTCTGCCCCTCCGACGGAGTGAGGACCACATCGCGGCCGTACTTCTTCCTGGCATCGGCCCCGGAGAAGGCGTCCGGGACAATACGGACCGCTTTGGTAACTTTGCCGTCTTTCAAGAAAACGAAGAGTGCCGGTGACGCGGTGTAGCGGCTCTCCTTGGTGAGCGGTTCCCCAAAGGCCTCCTCGATATCCTTGGCCGGGGTTCCGGACGTGACAAAACCTGCCTGGTCCCAGTCGAAATCCGTGGCATCGGACAGCTTGAGCGCCGTGCCGTTCGTGGCGGACTCCAGGACCTGACTGTTGAGGTGGTCGTTCGTTTCGGGCATGACGGATCCTCCGAGGGAACAGGCGGCCAAGGCGCAGGCCAGAACTAAGGTGAGCAGGCTGGTCATGGTGACGCGGGGCACCGCAGTCTTGGTGCGGCGTCGTGCGTTTGGGGTGGCAGGACGACTCACGACGTAGTCCTGGACTCGTCGTTGAACTCAGGATCTTCACCAGGGGCTGGCTCGGCGTTGCCGGCGTCGCCCGTCTGGTCGGCGGGGATCTGGTTGGACGGGTGCGGCAACAGGTCTGGTCCCACCACCACAGTGTCTCCGTTATTGACGGCTTCCTCGATCAAGTCTGCAAGCTCCTCAGCACTGGCATCCGGATTGGCAATGGCCACATTGCGACCAACCTCATTGTTGTACAGATCCATTGCTTCGCGTGGAGCCGGGTTTCCGGGGAGTTGCTCGTGGGCGGTGGCGTAGTCCTCAGCCCAGTCAGCGCCAAACTCCTTGACCATGAGGGCGTTCCAATAGGCGTGTCGGAAAGCGTCATTCTGGTCATCGTTGCGGTCTTCGCTGGGGAAGCGCTCATCGGCAACACTGAAGGCGTCGTCGTGAATGCCCTTGAAAGCGTTCAGCTCAAAAGGTCCAAGGCCGTTCAGCAGTTCCGCTTCCTTCTCGGTAACCACTCTTTGGTCCGTCACGAACCGCAACGGATCCCAGTCGCCGGGCCAGTTAGTGGTCTCCGCGTCACTGACCTGGTACTGGTCCAGGATCTCCTGGGGCGTGGGCTGGGTGGGATTGGAGGTCTTTGTTGTGGCGTCCTTCGCCGGTTTGGCGGAGTCGTTCCCGGTCCCGGTCCCGGTCCCGCTTCCGCCGGAGCCGCCGCCTGGGCCGCTGTTGCCTGCGCTGGCGCCCTCAGTGGAGGCACCCGACTGCTGGTCCGCGTTGGTGAGCACAGACTTGGACGCTTCTTCTATCCCACGCGAGGTCCTTTCAAGCAGCGGCCGTAAGTGGCCCTGCCACTCGGAGGCGAAGCGTTTGGCATCCTGTCCCTGCCAATAGCCGCCCTGCGCGATCAGGGAATCGAGTTCCCGGGCGCGGGTGGCCAGCAGCGAGGCCCCGCTGGCAAGGGTTTTCGATAGTGCTTTGAGCTGATCGACGTCGGCGCCGTAGAAAGGCATATTTCCCCCTGAGCTTTCCTGTACATCCTTGGCCAACTCTTCGTGGGGCACAATGGGGAGCTCTGCCCTTGAAGAAACTGAGGGAAAGCGTTCACCCAAGGCGAGTCGCCGACGTCGTGCCCTATATCGCACAGGGCGGGTATGGTGTGATGTTTACCGCTGAATTGGCATGTTGCACTCAACTTCTAGCTCACTTGTGATATTTATTGGTTATGACGCAACCTACCGCCGAACATGTAGGCCTCCTGCTCCGCGACGCCCGTGGCGAAAAAGGCTGGACGCAGGGGCAGCTGGCTACTGAGCTGGGAACCAGCCAGAGCGCAATCGCCCGGATGGAACAGGGCAAACAGAATCTCAGCCTCAGAATGATCGAACGCCTCGAAGCCATTTTTGGGCGGTCCATCGTCAAAGTGGCCAAGCCGCAGATGACCCACCTCCGCGTGGAGGGCGGCCGGACCCTCTCCGGTGAAGTAGACGTCAACAGCAGCAAAAACGCCGGCGTAGCCCTCTTGTGCGCGAGCCTCATTAACCGCGGCACCACCACGCTGCGACGGCTCGCCCGGATCGAGGAAGTCAACAGGATCGTTGAGGTGCTGACCTCCATCGGCATGGAATGTACATGGCTCAACGGCAGCGACCTCCGCATCCGGCGCCCCGAGGTACTGGATCTCGAGTCCATGGATGTTGACGCCGCCCGGCGTACCCGCAGCGTCATCATGCTGCTGGGTCCCCTCCTGGACGAAACCAGCGAATATCTTCTTCCCTACGCCGGTGGCTGCGACCTCGGAACCCGCACGGTGGAACCTCACATGCAGGCGCTTCGCCAGTTCGGCCTCGAAGTGGAGGCGAAGTCCGGTTTCTACTCCGTGACCGCTCCTCCCGCCGACGATCTCGATCGCTCCTTCGTCCTGACCGAACGCGGCGACACCGTCACGGAGAATGCCATCATGGCGGCCGCCCACCGTGAAGGCACCACCATCATCCGCAACGCCAGCCCTAACTACATGGTGCAGGACCTTTGCTTCTACTTGCAGGGCCTCGGTGTGGAAATTGATGGCGTGGGGACCACAACGCTGAAGATCACCGGGCGTTCCGCCATTGATGTGGACATTGAGTACTTCCCGTCCGAAGACCCGATTGAGGCCATGAGCCTGATCACCGCAGGCATCGTGACCAACTCAGAGGTCACCATCCGCAGGGTGCCCATCGAGTTCATGGAAATTGAGCTTGCCACCCTGGAACAGATGGGCCAGAACCTCGAGGTATCCGGGGAATACATGGCACGCAACGGACGCACCAGGCTGGTGGACGTCACCACCAAGCCGTCGGAGCTTCACGCCCCACAGGACAAGATCCACCCCATGCCGTTCCCCGGCCTGAATATCGACAACCTGCCGTTCTTCGCAGTGATCGCAGGCAACGCCGAGGGCCAGACCATGATCCACGACTGGGTGTACGAGAACCGTGCCATCTACCTGACCGAACTCAACAAATTGGGCGCACAGGTGCAGTTGCTGGATCCGCACCGAATCTACGTCAACGGACCCACCAAATGGCGTGCCGCGGAAATCGGCTGCCCGCCGGCTCTCCGCCCGGCCGCCTGCCTGCTCCTTGCCATGTTGGCAGCCAGGGGCACCTCCGAACTTCGCAACATCTACGTGATTGAGCGCGGCTATGAGGACCTTGCAGAGCGACTGAACACCATTGGCGCGAAAATCGAGTACTTCCAGGACTGACGCTGGCGCTCCCGGGACATCCGGCGGCACCCGTTAGTGCTTTTGGCGCTCCCGTTTCCGCCGTTTGCGCCAGATACCTCTGGTGCGGATGGCGGGAACTGGTGCGGAACGGACCGGGAGCCGGCCTCAGCCCTGTCCCCTCTCGGCCTCCTGACGCGGAATGCGTGGTACTGCCCCCGCGCGCATCAGGAACGACCTCCCATGCTGACCCGGGTCAGGCGGCCTTTGCGTCCTGTTCTTCCCACGTCATCAGGTAGGCGCCGACGAGTCCCTCCACCAGATAGAAGCAGAACGGCGGGATGTCCTTTTTGGCTGCCAGGATGGCACCGTAAACGGGTGCGCTGGCCGCAGCCGTGATACCAATCCAGCGGCTTGCGGGTAAGGAAAGAAGGCTCCCGCCGAGCGCGGCCAACGCCACAACATGCAGCCCGGAGTACGCCAGGAACGGCGCGTTGGATCCCCTGCGGTAGGCGAACCCTTCAAGGTCGGATGCTCGCCGGGCGAGGCTTGAGACGAAGAACGGGGCGCCCGCGAGTAAGGCGGCGGCTGCACCGAAAGCCCACTTCCTCGCCCTCCGATGCGATGCGTTTCCTTGAACGGCATCTTGGTCCTGAACAGGGCGTTGGTCCTGAACAGCGCGGGCGAAGGCGGCGAATCCCACCGGCACTGCAACTGTTCCCGCGGCGGTTAGGTGCTGACCCACGATCCAGCCGCGCTGTCCGGCTGTGAGCATGCGCAGCCGCTCGGCGTTGTTGGGGGTGATGTAAACGCGTGAGACTGGAGAGATTCCTACGAACCACACCACCGTGCCGGCAACGATGACCGCTCCGGCACGGCGATAGGGATGGTTCCCGCTCATGGCAGCAAGGTTAGACCTGTTTGAGGGCCTTCTCCAGATCCAGGATGAGGTCGTTTACATCTTCAAGCCCTACGGAGAGGCGGACGACACCATCCGAAAGCCCGATCGCCGCCCGCCCCTCCGGTCCCATGGCCCGGTGGGTGGTGGTGGCAGGGTGGGTGATGAGGGATTTGGAGTCGCCTAGGTTGTTGGAGATGTCAATGACGGAGAGACCGTCGAGCAAGGCGAAGGCAGCCTCTTTGGCTGATCGTCCGGCCGAAGGAGATAGCTCAAAGGTCAGGACGGTGCCGCCCGCCTTCATTTGTTTCGCCGCAAGTTCGTACTGCGGGTGAGACTTCAACAGCGGGTAATTGACCCAGCTGATGGCGGGTTGCTGCTCGAGCCACTCTGCGATCTTCAATGCGGATGCCGAGCTGTGGTTTACACGCAGTCCGATGGTCTCCAAGCCCTTGGTTAGAACCCAGGCGTTGAACGCGGATAGTGAAGGGCCGGTGTGCCGCATGAGTTGCTTGACGGGGCCGTCGATGAATTCTTTGGTGCCCAGGATCGCGCCGCCAAGGACGCGTCCCTGGCCGTCGATGTGCTTGGTGCCGGAGTAAACAATGACGTCCGCTCCCAGCTCACCGCAGCGTTGCAGCAGGGGCGTGGCAAAGACGTTGTCCACCACCACGGTGGCCCCGGCAGCATGCGCCAGTTCGCTGACCGCAGCGATGTCCACGATCTCCTGCATGGGGTTGGACGGAGATTCGAAGAAGACCGCGGTAGTGGGCTCGGAGAGGGCTTCGCGCCACTGCTCCAAGTCCGGGCCGTCTACGAAGACCGTGTGAACGCCCCACCGTGGCAGGATCTCATTGAGGATCACAAAGCAGGAACCGAACAGGGAACGGGCGGCAACCACGCGGTCACCGGCAGCCAGCAGGGCACCCAAGGCAGTGAAGACCGCGGACATACCTGACGCAGTCGCAAAGCAGGCTTCGGTTCCTTCGAGCAGGCGCAGCCGCTCCTGGAACGTTGCAACGGAAGGGTTGCCGTAGCGGGAGTAAACGAAACGTTCGTCCTCACCGGTGAAGGCGCGCTCGGCGGCAGCAGCGGATTCGTAGACGAAACCGGAGTTCAGAAAAACGGGCTCGGACGTTTCCTGGAAGTTGGTACGGTCAAGGCCACCGCGGACGGCCTGGGTATCAGGGCTCCACCCGGCGGCATCGGGATTAGAAGTCACTTACTCAGTCCCCAGATTCGTCGGCAGGCCACGGTTCTTCCAACCGTTGACGGTGCGCTCACCATAGCGGTCCGGTTCACCTTCAAAGCCCTCCAAGACGTTGTAGGCAGTGAAACCGGCTTGCGTGGCGGCGATGGCTGCGGAGATGGAGCGCTGGCCGGAACGGCATAGGAACACCAGCTCAACGCCGTGGTCCTCGGGTGCCTGCTGACGCAAGTCCTCGATGAAGCGGGAGTTGGGGATGCCGCCGGCGAGGTTCCACTGGATGAACAGGGGATCGTTTTCCGTGGCTTTGGTGTCGGGGATACCGATGTGGGCCCACTCGCCCTCGGTGCGGACGTCCACCAGGATGGCACCTTCTTCGAGTTTGGCCCACGCATCCTGCGGGGTCAGGTCACCTGCGTAGCTCATGCGTGTCCCTCGAATGCTGCTTCGTCGTCGTCGCTCTCAAGCTGGTCAACGGCACTGGCAACGGCGGCATCGGCATTGGCGATCGCGGCGGGCAGCACCACTGCTTGGGCAACAATGACGTCCGTGCCGTTGAACGTGGCAGCCGGGCTGCCATGGAGCACATAGCCCTCGGCGAGGGCGCTGTGGATCCGCTCGCAGAAATCACGGGTGTCCGGGCCAGTAATCAGGCGATAGGAAAGTTTTTCTTCAGTGGGTTCAGGCATAGCTGGTGCTCCTCAGTCACGCTTGCAGTTCGAGTTGTCGATACGCCGAGTAGTCACCTGAGGCACCCCGCCGGAGAGAGGGTTGCCGACCAGCAAGTCAGGGCTTCGCGCTGGTACTCATTACTCAAGAAAAACGTAACATCCACGGGCCTTGGGCTGCACTTGCGGGCTGGTGTCCGGCCGTCATGTTGCGTAATCGGCGGTGCTTCCCTTATGCGTTTTTCAGTGCGCGCACGGCTGCGCCCACAGTGGGGAAGAAGTGCTCGGGCGTAAAACGGGCTGCAGTGCCCAGGCGGAGTAGTTTGTCTTTGACAGGCCCCTTCAGTTCGGCGAACACTAAATCCACGCCTTTGCGGGCCAGCCATTCGTCCAATGTGACCAGGTCATCCAGCGCCGTAGTGTCGATCCCGGTGATGGGCTCCGCGGCGAGGATGACATGGGTAACCGGATCCGCGGTCTCCTTCGGGGCTTCGTCCAGTTGCTCCCGGACAAAGGCAGCCAGGACCTGCCCATTACCGAAGAACAGGGGCGCATCAAAGCGGAGGATGAGGAGTCCGGGGATGCGCTCACCTTCGGGGTGCCGCTCCAGATCGTGATAGCCAGGGAGCCCTTCTTCGGCGCCGAGTTCTGTCCGGTACGGATCCCAGGCCCGCCGAACAAAGTCCAGAAGTGCCAAGGCTATGGCTACGACGATTCCCTGCAGTACCCCAACGGTGAGAACGCCCAGGAACGCAGCCAGCATGACCACGGATTCGCTTCGGCTCAGGCTGAAGAGCCGCCTAACACCGGCGGGGTCGGCCAAGGCAATTGCCGCAGCGATGACGACGGCCGCCAGGGTGGCCGAAGGCAGGTACCCGGTCACTCCGGGAGCCAGCAGCATGAAAGCCAGAACCAGCCCCGCACCAACCACCCCGGTCATCTGGGATTTGGCACCAGCATCCACGGCCACCGGGGTCCTGGATGCACTGCCGGAGATGGGGAATCCGCCCAACAACCCTGTGGCTGCGTTGGCTGCCCCCAACGCCGCCATCTCCCGGTTGCCCGAGACTCTCTTTCCTTCCTTCGCTGCCAATGTCTGGGACAGGACGCCAGTGTCCGCGAAAGCCATGAGGGCAATACCGGCCGCAGCGGGAAGCAGCATCAGAGCGTCAGCCCAGCCAATGCCGCCGAGCGCGGGCATCGGCAGCCCCTGCGGCAAAACCCCGGTGACCTTGACGTCGTCGTTCAGGCCCCAAACAGCCGTTGCAATGCAGGAGCCGACCACCGCCAGCAGGACGCCAGGTACCTTCCACTTCAGCAGCCGCGGGATCCAAATGAGGGCCAGGGAACCTACGCCTAGCAGCAGCGCGGTGACGTTGACCCCGCCGCCAAGCAACCCGGTGGTGACCTTCGCGAGTTTTTGCCAGATGTCGCCGTCGGCCTCAATCCCCAGGAACGCCGGGAGCTGGGACAACGCCACCAGCAAGGCGATTCCGTTCAGGTATCCGAGCCTGATGGGTTTGGACAGCAGCCCGGTGATGGCACCGAGATTCAGTGCGGAGCCCGCGAGCATGATCACCCCGATCAACACAGCCAACAGCCCGGCGAGTGCCACCGATCTCTCACTACTGCCGGCCGCAAGCGGAACAATAGCTGCGGCAATCATGGGGGCAAGGGATGAATCGGGTCCCAGGACCAAAATGCGCGAAGGCCCCACTACGGCGTAAACCAGCAACGGAATCACCGTGGCGTAGAGCCCTGTGACGGGTGGCAAACCGGCCGCCTGCGCGTAGGCCATGCCCGCAGGCACCAGCAGGGCAAAGAGCGCAGCACCCGCCACGGCGTCGTGCCGCAGCCATTCACGTTTGTACCCCTTGAGTGCCCAGACGCCCCAAAGGCGGTCCTTGGCGGAAGTGCGGGTGGCTGAACTCATACAGCGATCATTCCGGACGCATGGTGTTTGCGGAACAAGGCGAACGCCGTATGTGGAAATCCATACCGTCATGGGCGGGGCCCAAATGTGACGTCCCGGGAGCATAATTGACCCAGTACGACCCCCTGTAACTTCGCATGAAATCAGGTCGCGGTGAACGGACAAAGCAGTTCTACACTCAAGCCCATGCTGCACTTTGGATGGTTCGTGGGCCACGGTTTCGGTGTCCAGGGTTGGGGGACTCCCGGCTATGGCCTGGGCTACGACTGGAAGAAGCCCGCCCTCTATCAGGAGGCCGTCCGTGCGTTTGAGCGATCCGGCTTGGACCTGTTCATCATTGAAGATTCCCTCACCGTTCCGGACACCTATGGGGGTACGGCCGAGGTTTCCTTGGCCCACGCCTCGTTTGCACCTAAGCACGATCCCCTTGCCTTGGTCCCGTACCTTCTCTCCGCCACGGAGCACCTAGGAATCGTGCCCACGGTCAGCGCTTCCTTCTACCCGCCCTTCACCGCCGCCAGGCTCCTGGCCACGCTGCAACACTTTTCAGAAGGACAGCTCGGCTGGAACGTCGTCACCTCCGGCAGCGACCTCGCCGCACAGAACTATGGGCTGGACCAGCAGATTGAACACGATCTCCGCTATGAGAAAGCGGAGGAGTTCGTGGACGTCGTCAGGCGCCTTTGGCGGAGTTGGGAACCTGGGGCCGTGCTTGAGGATGTTGAAGCCGGGGTGTTCGCGGACCATAACAAAGTGCACCCCATCAACCACCAAGGAGACTTTTTCAAGGTCAGAGGCCCGTTGAACACGGCGCCCCTGCCTGAGGAACCTGTGTTGGTTCAGGCTGGTGCCTCGCCCCGGGGCAAGGCATTCGCAGGCGGCCATGCCGACGTCGCCATTGCCCTCGCTCGTGGGGTTGACGGGATGAAGTCCTACCGTGACTCGATCCGCGCGGAAGCTGCGAAGGCCGGCCGAAATCCCGACGACGTCAAGGTACTTTTCGTCCTGAAGCCCACCGTTGTTGGTTCTACAGCCGAGGCACAGGAGCTGCGGGCGCAGCGGCGTGAACTCACCCAGAGAGTCATCGACAGCCAGCTCAACTCGATCTCCTACCTCTCCGTCATCGACTTCAAGCAGTTCGACCTCGACGCTCCGTTGCCCGAGCTGAGCACCAACAGCAACCAAGGCACATTGGAACACTTCGCCAAGGCTGCCCCTCCAGGTTCCACCCTTCGCCAGATCCTCGAGGCACGCAGCGGCGGAGCAGGCGACTCGATCATCGGCACGGCTGGCGAAATCGCTGACTACCTGGAGGAAACAGGCTCCGCCGTGGGCGGCGATGGGTTCCTGTTCTCCGGCTTCGTGGACCCGGTAACAGTGCACAGCGTGCTGGACAAGCTGACGCCGGAACTGAGGCGTCGCGGGCTGTTGAGGAAGAGTTACGGCAACGGCGGGTTTCGGCAAAACCTCCTGGACTTCTGATGGTGCCCGGAAAGCCGCAGACCTTGGTGATCGGATCGTCTCCGGTGCTGGCTGCGGACGTGGCCCGGGCGGCGGCAGACCCGAGGTTTCATGTGAAACTCAACCAAGATGCGTTGTCTTTGCTAGGCCGCTCGCGGGAAATCGTGGAGTATACCGCCGCCTCCGGCGAACGGGTCTACGGACTGAATACCTTGCTCGGTTCCGGCCGGGATACCGCTGTGGAGGAGAAGTTGCTCCTTTCGTACCAGATCCAGGTGGTCAGGTATCACAACAGCGGGGTGGGCTCATATCTGGACCGCGCTGCATCCAGATCCGTGATCCTGGCCCGGCTCATCGGTTTCAGCAGAGGCGGTTCCGGCGTACGCCCTGGAACCGCCGAGTTCTATGCCGAAATGCTCAACCGCGGCGTCTTTCCCGCCATCCCGCGTGAAGGCTCGGTGGGTTCATCGGACCTGACCCAGCTTGCCGCCGTCGCCGCCGTTGCCATCGGTGAAGGTGAAGCGTTCAACGCGGACGGCGCGCTGGTCCCCGGCGCCAAAGCGCTTGCCGACGCCGGTCTCCAACCCCTTGTCCTCGCCCCGGGGGAGGCCCTCGCCTTGGTAAGTGCCAACGCGTATTCGGTGGGCGGGGGAACCCTCGCATTGCTGCGGCTGCAGCAGCTAGCCGAGCTGGCCGACGTCGCGCTTTCCCTCTCGCTGGAGACGATCGCAAGGTACGACGGCGGCGGGAACCTCAGCCCCTTTTCGCCGGCGATCCAAGCGGCCAAGGCGGTGGACGGGCAGCGGGACTCCGCTGCTGCTGTGCGTCGCCTGCTGAGCGGTGGGTGGTTGGAAGATGTTCGGCCGGAGGTGTCGGTGCAGGACGCGTTGTCGTTCCGGGCCGCACCGCAGACACACGGAGCCTTTCGATCGCTTGTTGCGCAGCTTGCCTCGGCTTTGGACGTGGAGCTGAACGGCCGTGGTGACAATCCGCTGGTCGATGTCGAATCCGGGCGCATGATCTCGGGCGGGAACTTCCAGCCGATGCAGCTGGCGCTCGCCTTTGAGGGTTTGCGGCTGGCCTTGGCGCACGTAGGGATTTCCTGTGAGCGGCGTATCGCCAAGTTGTATCCGCCGCAACGGGCCATCAGGGCGCGCCATTTGCAGGCTGCAGCATCCGGGGAAGCCCTGGCCCAAGAGGAACTTCCCGGGTTGCTCTGGTACTCGGCGGCGGGACTGCTGGCCGAGCTCAAGGCCCTGGCCGCTCCGGCGACGCTCGGCGCACCAACCCTCTCGGCCGACGTCGAAGACCATTCAACGCTTGCCCCGCTCGCGTTGCAGCAACTCGAAAAATCGTTGGACGCAGCGGAGAAGCTCTTGGCGATCGAAGCGCTGACGGCGTCGTACCTGCTGCTCGAAGCGGGAGCCGCGCAACCGCTCGGGAAGGGGACCGGCGCCGTCGTGGGTCGCTTGGCTGACGTACTGGCCCGCCGGCCATCGGCGCCCGACTTGGTGGAACGGGCGCGGACCGAGCTGCGGGACCTCGTTGACCAGGAACTTTCTGAGGAAGGGGAGAAGACCTGGTGAGTACAGAGATTCGCAAACATGGTGTTCACGCCGCTTCCGGGCCTCCTGACGGCTTGGATGCTTCGGTCTTGGAGAGGGTCGGAAACACGCCGTTGGTGAGATTGGAGTCGCTGGGCCGCGGCCTGGGCAGCACCATCCACATCAAGCTCGAGTCCGAAAACCCTGGCGGCTCCATCAAGGACCGGACCGCGCTGAGCATGGTTAGGGCGGCCGAGAAATCCGGGGAACTGCAGCCCGGCGCCACAATTGTGGAGAGCACGTCCGGCAATACCGGGATCGGGCTGGCCCTCATAGGACACCTGACGGGCCACCCCGTGGTGGTGGTTACGGGCGACACGATTTCCGAGGAGAAGCTCGCCGCGCTGCACAACTATGGCGCCCGCGTGATCCTCACCGACTGGAACGCGCCGTCGGAGTCGCCTGAGAACGCACGCGCTGTAGCTGCGCGGATAACCGCTGAGACACCCGGCGCGTGGCGGCCCATGCAGTTCGACAACCCGGCCAATCCAGCCGCTCACTACCAAACCACCGGCCCGGAAATCTGGGAACAAACGGGTGGTTTGGTGACCCACTTTGTCGCAGGTATTGGAACGGGAGGGACCATCAGTGGGAACGGCAGGTTCTTGAAGGAGCAGGTGGCCGCCGCGCGCACGGTCGGGCACCTGGAGGTGGTTGGTGCCGACCCCTACGGCTCTGCCTACAGTGGAGGCCATCCCGGGGAGATCCTGGTGGACGGGGTGGGGAACTCCTGGCCCGAGCCTGAATGGCCCAAAGCCTTCGATCGCTCCATCGTGGACCGTTTCCTGCGCATTCCCAACGACGAGGTCTACACCACCGTCCACCGGCTCCTTGACGAGGAAGGTCTTGCACTCGGTCCGTCGTCCGGGCTGGCTGTGGCTGCGGCCATTCGCGTGGCTCGCGCTGCGCCCCACGGTTCCGTTGTGGTGGCCATAGCGCCCGACGCCGGTACCAACTATATGAGCAAGGCCTTCAACCCGGTGTGGCTGGCCGAGCACGGCATCCGCCTTGCTGCGGACACCCCTGCAGCCCGGGACGCCCGCGACGCCCGCGAGTAGGATCCTCTCTCACGTCCCGCGGGTTTTGGGCGGTCCCTCTCTCACGTCCCGCGGGTTTTGGGCGGATCCTCTCTCACGTCCCGCGGGTTTTGGGCGGATCCTCTCTCACGTCCCGCGGGTTTTGGGCGGTCCCTCTCTCACGTCCCGCGGGTTTTGGGCGGATCCTTTCTCACGTCCCGCGGGTTTTCATGGGGGCTGCTAGCATCTGATACTTCGGTCCGGCACCCTGCCGCCGCAAAATTGGGGGTTTTCTTGTTTTCACTTGTTGGTATTCTCTACACCCTGCTGATGGTGGCTGTCGCGGCTCTGGTGATTTACGCCTTGGTGCTCGCTATCATCTTCTTGCGCCTGCGCATTCAGGAGCTGAAGCGTGGGCAGGAACCCCCGTTGCGCTAGGCTCCAAGCATGCCCGAACAGGAAACAAAACCACGTCTGGCCGGCTATCTGGATAAGCAGCAGCCGGATCTTTACGCGACACTGAGCCACTATTCCCAGCAGCTGGTAGATGAAGCCGACCGGCTTGGCATCCCGCGACGCACCCTTGAACTCATCAACTACTTGTGCTCGCAGATCAATGGCTGTGCCTTTTGCCTTGACCTTCACCACCGGAGGGCCCTGAAATTCGGGGAAACGGAACAACGGCTGTCCCTCGTTGCCGTGTACAAGGAAGTGCAGTTGTTTGAGCCGGCTGAGGCCGTGGCCATGGAGATTGCTGAGCAGATCACCCGCATGAGTTCGTCGAGGCCTAGCCCTCAACTTTTCGAGCAAGCACGCCAGCACTATAGCGACGAGCAGATCAGCGTCCTGTGCATGGCGGCGATCGGGATCAACGCCTTCAACCGCCTTTCAATCTTGAGCGAGCACCCCGTGCGGGTCGCCAAGAAATAGATCGGCAGCCTTTCTTCCAAACCGCGGGCCGCCACCACCTACTTTGGGCGTAAAAGCCGTCCGACATGCCACTTGCAGGGCGTGTCCGGGGTGCCGCGGGTTCAATGTGGGTGGTGAAGGCCCGCAGCCCGGCGCGCGTCCTGGCCCTCTTTCACACCAGATCAGCCCTTGGGCAACCGCAACAGGTTGCCCAAGGGCTGATCTGCTTCTAAACAAGGTCGGGAAGCCGCCGCCGTAGCGTTGGCAGGTAAGGCGTGTGCCGCCGTCGTGAGTTCTTCAAACCGCGGGCCGCCACCACCTACTTTGGGGCGGAAAAACCGTCCGACACGCCACTTGCACGGTGTGTCGGGGTGCCGCGGGTTCAATGTGGGTGGTGAAGGCCCGCAGCCCACTACATGGAGGCCTAAGCGTCAACCGCCTTCTTGAGCGAGCGCCGCCGCCCGTACTTGAAGTAGAAGATGGCGTAGCAGGCGCCCACGAACGGAACCCCAAAGAAGAGTGCCGCCACCTGGTTGGGGTCGAACGCGATGCCGATCAACGACACCAAACAGAGCGCGAACGCGAGGAGCGGAACCAGCGGAAACAGTGGAGCCTTGTAAGGGAGCGTTGAAAGGTCGCCACCGTTTTTGATGAACGTTCGGCGGTAGACGAAGTGTGAAGCGACAATGGACATCCACACACCAACGGTGGCGAAACCGGCTACGGAGACCAGTACCAAGTAAACTGTTTCAGCCGCCACTACGCTGCTGATCAGTGAAGCAAGGCCACCCAGCATGCTGACGCAGAGGGCCACCATGGGGATCCCGCGCTTGGTCAACTTCCGGAATGCCTTGGGTGCGTGGCCTTCATCGGCCAGCGAGAAGAGCATGCGGGCACAGGAGAAGAGCCCGCAGTTGCCGGCGGACAGCAGTGCCGTGATGATCACGAAGTTCATGATGTCCGCCGCATAGGGGATGCCCAGCATGGAGAAGACTGTGACGAACGGGCTCTCGTCCACGCTGACTTGTTCGTACGGGATGGTAGCTGCGATGACCACGATCGCTCCAACGAAGAAGATCATGAGTCTGATGACTGTGGTGCGCATTGCTTTGGGGATGTTCGCGCCCGGGTTGGCTGTCTCTCCTGCGGCGACACCGATCAATTCGGAACCCGAGAACGCGTAGAAAACCGCCAGGCAGGTGACGAAGACGCCGGTGAATCCGTTCGGGAACAACCCGTCCGGTGTGCTGAAGTTCTCGCCGAAGGAGGGAAACTCGCCGGGGGCCAAGGGGTGGAATCCCGCCAAGGCGGCACCTCCCAGGATGATGAGGCCGACGACGGCGGCAACCTTGATGAGCGCGAACCAGAACTCCGATTCACCAAAGACGCGCGATGAAATGGCGTTCAGCGTGAACAGGACGGTGGCGAAGATGAAGCACCAAATCCAGACGTCGACGCCCGGAAACCACCGTTGCATGAGTAAGCCTGCCGCGGTGAACTCGGAACCTAGAGCCACTGCCCAGCAGAGCCAGTACAGCCAAGCGGTGGCAAAGCCAGTGGCCGGGCCGATGGTCCGGGCGGCATAAATGTGGAAGGCACCAGAGACGGGGAACGCAACAGCGAGCTCCCCGAGGCATGCCATCACCAAATAGACGACTACTGCGCCAATGAGGAAGGCGAGGACCGCACCCAAGGGGCCGGCGGTGGCGATGGTGTATCCGGAACTAACGAACAGGCCTGAGCCGATGACGCCGCCCATGGCGATCATGACCAGGTGCCGGGCCTCCATGGACCGGCGGAGTCCTGTTTGGGAGGCATCAGTCTGAGACTGCGCCTCGGTTGCCGATGCTTCGGCTTCTGTGGGGGAGCTGAGTCCCATATTCCCTCCGGGAAGTTTAGCCAGCAAAGTCAGAAGTAGTACCAGCCGGACGTGATCCAACTAACACGAGAACAAGATTCATCACATGACGAATGACCATTTCAAGGAGCCTAAGAAACGCGATTGAACGCGCGGACCACTCACAGTCGAGGGCAAGAAGTTCTAATCATTAAGTCATGCGAGCGATTACTCTACTTGCCATCTGCTAGGTTCCTAGCGGAGCTCCGTCAACGAAAACTCTCGACGTCCGGTGGCTTACTCGATGCCCGCGAACAGTGTGTTGAGCTCTGCAGTGAGCTGCTTCCGAACAGCTGGCGTACCGATTTCCTTGCCGTTGATGTGATTCACGGGAGCAATCAAACGGATGCTCGAGATCAGCCACACGGCGTCGGCGTCAAAAAGGTCCTGCGGGACCAGCGGCCCGTAGCCGAGCTCCCAGCCAGCTGATTTCGCCGCTGCGAACAGCGCCCCCTGCGAGGTGCCGGGCAGGATTCCACTGTCATGCTGCGGGGTGATGAGGCGACGGACAGTCCTGACGGACCCTTCGCCGTCGTCCACTGTTTCAAGGTGAGCCAGCAACACCGTGGAGGTGGGGCCTTCCAGGACGCGGCCGTCCGTGGAGGTGAAAATTGCGTCATCTGCGCCTTGCTTATGCGCAAAACGAAGCGCAGCCATGTTGACCGCATAGGACAGCGTCTTGGCGCCCAGCAACAGCCACGGCGCGCGCTCGCCGGCTTCGGTGTCGAAGCCGCGGTCCAAAAGGACGACGTCGATGCCCGTCTCGCGCTGCCGCCGACTGCCCGCCGGTGACGGGGAAGCCTGCACCCAGCAGGTAGGGCTGGCTGCGCCTTCAACACCACGGGTGACGATCAACTTGACCACAACTTCGTCCTCCTCCGGCGTGGGGGCGGGGTGGGCACCGCGGAACTCGTTGATGGCGGTATCAATCGCCTTGCGCCAGGCTTCCTGCTCCGGAAGCACCAGGTCCAATGCTGCCGCGGAATTGCTCAATCGGTTCAGGTGGGCCTGCACTTTGCGGGGACGTCCTTGAACGGCGAGCAGTGATTCGAACACGCCATCGCCACGGGTGGCGCCAAGGTCCGTGGCCATGATCTGGGGCTGACTGGAGTCGGCAACACGTCCGTTTTCAAAGGCTGGGTCCAGGAAAACCAGGACCGTGGGAGCAGGTGAAGTCATGGTCCCAGCTTAGTGCGGTGCCGTTGCCTGTGACTTTGCCGGATAGGCTGAGGTCACTGTTGTTCTTGGAGCGTGGGGGTTTGCAGGTGCTCTTTCCTTTTCCTTTTGGCCAGGAGTGGACCTGGTTACTGGGTGCGTGGGCCATCGCGGAAGTGGTCATGCGGATCGTCCTTCTGGGCATCATTCCCGGTAACAGGCGCCCCACCACGGCCATGGCTTGGCTTTTGGCTGTGTTCCTCATCCCTTCCGTAGGGTTTGTCCTCTTCCTCCTTTTCGGCAATTTCAAGCTGTCTAAGCGGCGGCGTGAGCAGCAGGAAGAGGTAAATCGGCGCGTCCGTGCCGTCACCTCCGATCTTGCCGATCCGGTGAGCGTTTACTCGGGGCCGGAATGGGTGAAGTCAGCGGGTGAGCTGAACCATCGCCTCGGTTCGCTGCCCATGGTTGACGGCAACAAGGTTGAGCTGATCCCCGGCTACCACGAATCCATCAAAGCCATGGCCGAAGCGGTCAAGGGTGCCAAGAGCTACATCAACGCCGAGTTCTACATCATGAGCAGCGACTCCGTGACGGACGAACTGCTCACCGAGCTCGAGAACGCTGCTGAACGGGGTGTCACCGTCAGGCTGCTCTTCGACCACATCGGAACGCTGCGGGTCAAGGGATACCGTCGCCTGATCCGCCGGCTCAAAGCAGGCAAGATCCAATGGAAGCGGATGCTTCCGCTGCTTCCCATCCATGGTCAATGGCGGCGTCCGGACCTCAGGAACCACCGCAAGATCATGGTGATCGACGGCGAGATTGCTTTCACCGGCTCCCAGAACCTGATTGAACCGTCCTACAACAATCCCAAACACCACAAAGTGGGCCGTAAATGGGTTGAGCTCATGTCCCGGCTCGAGGGGCCAATCGTGGCAACCCTCAATGTAGTGTTCGCCACGGACTGGCTCAGCGAGACCGATGAGTCGCTTGAGGACCAGTTGCGCCTTCCAAGCCGGCCGTCTCCAGGGCACGTCACCGCCCAAGTAGTGCCGAGCGGTCCGGGGTTCGCCACAGAGAACAACCTTCGCTTGTTCAATACACTGATCTATTCAGCGCAGCACAGAATCTCCATTTGCAGCCCGTACTTCGTTCCTGATGACTCCTTGCTTTACGCCATCACCACCGCTGCGCAGCGGGGTGTGGATGTGGAGCTCTTTGTGTCCGAAAAAGGCGACCAGTTCCTGGTCCACCACGCCCAGCGCTCCTACTACGAAGCCTTGTTGGACGCAGGAGTGCGGATCTACCTGTACCGGGCGCCGTATGTCCTCCATGCCAAGCACTTCACCATCGATGACGAAGTGGCCGTTCTCGGTTCCAGCAACATGGACATGCGCTCCTTCTCCCTGAACATGGAGGTTTCGGTGATGCTCTTGGGCGCCGAAACCGTGGACCTCATGCGGACGGTTGAATCCACGTATCGCGAGGTTTCCAAGGAGCTTACGTTGGACGACTGGATGGATAGACCCCCAATTGCCAAGTATGTGGATAACGTGGCCAGATTGACCGCCACGCTCCAGTAGTTTGTGTACAGCTAACGCCCTTTAGAGACGTTCTTGAGGGCATTAGCTGTACAAAAACTCAGCCGGGGAAGTCAGCACCCAGCGTGGACAGCACACCGTATGCCTTGGTCCGGATTTCCTCGTACTCGTCATCAGCCACGGAATCCGCCGTAATGGCCCCACCCACGCCGAGGGACAGGGTTCGCCCGCCATTGCCGTCAGGATTGACCACCAGAGTGCGGATCACCACGGCGAGGTCCGTTGCGGCGTTCAGTGAGAAGTAGCCGATTGCGCCGGAGTAGATCCCCCTGGGCCCGGATTCGAGCTGGTCAAGAATGTCCATGGTGCTGATCTTCGGGGCACCTGTCATGGACCCTGCGGGAAAGGCTGCAGCCAGGGCTTCCGCCCGCGGAGCACCCGGACGAAGGTGTGCGTCTATGGTGCTCACCATTTGGTGGACGGTGGCGTAGCTTTCTATGGCGCACAGCCGGCTGACCGTCACGGAACCCGGGATCGCGAAGTGGCTGAGGTCGTTGCGCAGCAGGTCCACAATCATGATGTTCTCCGCGCGGTCCTTCAGCGACGTCTCGAGGTCGTGCCGCAATGCAGCATCCTCGGAAGCGTCAGTAGACCGGCCGCGGGTGCCTTTGATCGGCTCGGCGCGCATGCCGCCGTCGGACATAATGCGCAGGAACCGCTCAGGTGACGTACTTGCCACCACCAATTCGCCGAACCGAAGGTAACTGGCGAACGGTGCCGGGTTCCGGCGTCGTAGTGCCAGGTAGCTCGCCCACGGGTCCAGGCCGCCGGCAGGGGCTTCCAGCGTGGTGGTAAGGCAGATCTCGTAGGAGTTACCTTCGCTGATTTGGTGCTGCGAGTCCGCGATTTTGCGCTTGTAGTCAGTGGCAGAGTCGCGGCTGACGAACTCAAGGCCGGCAGGTCCCGGATTGAAAGAGACCGCGAGGCCGGCAGCGGGGGAGACTGAAGCCTCGACGGCGGTGCGGGCCGCACGCAACCATTCCTCGGCGTCGGGCGCTTCCAAGGCGAGCAGCCAGACAGTCTGTTCGCGATGATCCACCACCACAGCCCGGCCGGCGAAGAGCAAGGCGGCGTCCGGGGTGTGGGAGGGGACGTCATTCCCGCCGGTTTCGCGCTTGAGTTCGTAGCCGAGGTATCCGAGCCAGCCGAGCGTGAACTGGCCGTCGTAACCTCGGGGCGCGCGGACGGCCCGGCGGCCCCAGACGGAATCGAGCCAGCGGAAGAACGGCCCGGAGGTGCTGACGGAGGCGGAACCGGCGGTCACTTGGGTAGTTCCGGAGCGGTGTAGCGCCGACTGTCCGAACGTGCCGCCGTCGTCAGCCAGGATGCTGAAGCGACTGCGCGCGGCGGCTTGGGAACGGCCGGCGACGGCGGAGGCGTTGGAAGAATCCAGCCACACTGCGTTGGTGGACTTGCCGTAGAGGGAGGCGAAGAGCAGCTCAGCGTCGGGCGTCGCATCCAGGCGCTCGGATCGCAGCTGAAGTCCCCGCCGCGCACTGAGTTCCGGCGACAAAATCGAAGCAACCGAAGGCAGGTACATCAGGGTTCGGAGGACATCGTCCGGAGCGCTGCCGTCGGCAAGGTTCTGCACCCGAATGTCAGCGGCACTGATCACCTGGTCGCTTGAAAGCCACTCATCCTCCTGGGCGGCCCAGCTGTCCCAGTACGGTTCGTAGGTACTTCCGTCACGAGTCAAAGCCCGACGACGGCGCTCGTCGCCGGAGGCTTCCACCCACACCACGGCGTCCAGCATGGGACGGGCGGCGTCCGCCGCCGCGCCTACCCCTTCAACGATCACGATCTCGGCTGGCAGCGTAACGTTCAGGCCGCCGTCGTAGTGTTTGTCCCAATCCCAGCTGGTCCACTCTGCCGCCATGCCTTCGCTGAGCGGCTTCAGGACCGTGCCCACGTAGCGCTCAATGCCGGGCATGAGGCCGTTCCAGCCGGGGTAGATGTCTTCCAGGTGGAACAGCGAAACCTTGTGGTGTTGCCGCAATCGGGCCGCCAGCTCAACGGCCAGCGTGGTCTTTCCTGCGCCGGACCTGCCGTCAACTGCGATGATCACGGGTGCAGGGGTCATGTCATAGAGGTTACCTGCTGGGGCTCGGGGGCTTTCGCGTCTTGAGACGCTGCGATGGCTGCTTTGACGTGCTGCAGTATCCCTGGGATGGCGCCGTTGATGAGCGTCCATGTGTTGTCGAAGTCCGTGTGGCCGCCGTACCAAGGGTCTTCGATGCCGAGGTCAAGGGAGCTGCGGCCTGCCATGTGGGGATCGAAGCTGCGGAGCATCCGGACTTTTCCGAGGGAGGCGTGATCCGGGGCCCCTTCCTGAAGCCAGCCGAAATGGTCAACATCCAGTGCCAGGATCAGGTCCCGTTCGGCGTACCATTCACGCCGCCACTCGCGGGCAACGTGGTCCTCGGAAGCGAGGTGCTGGGCCGTTAGAACCCGTGCGGCGCGGGGGTCGATGGGGTGTCCAACCTCGTAGCCCGTAGTGCCCGCGGAGTCCACCGCCACGAGTTCGCCGAGCCCTTCCGCGCCGAAGGCTTCCGTGAGCATGAGCGCTGCCATGGGCGAGCGGCAGATGTTTCCAGTGCAGACCGTGATGATGCGGTATGGGCTCGTCGTTGAGTACATTCAGCAAGCATGGTTCATGGCGCCCCCTCTTGGCTAGGGGCAACTTCACAACTAAGTCACTTTTCGTGTCAAAGCTGTCACGAGGGGCGGTGCGGGCAAGCGGGTTGCGCTTAGGTGCGGGCCGGTTCCTGCGCCTCGGCGGCAAGCGCTGCAGCCGCCAGGTAGACGGTACGTACGACGGCGGCGCGTCGCCTTTGTGCGCGGCCGGGGTTGTTGCCGGCCATCAGTCCATCGAGTGCCGGGAGTACCGGGGCGGCGTCGCACAGGCTCACGATGGTGATGAGGAGATCCCCTGCATCTTCCCTGGAGACGCCGGGGAGGGCGGCGATGGTGCTGTTGACCTTGGATGCGCAGTTGGCCATCCGCTTTGGCAGCCCCACCACTTCCGTGCCCCGTTCCAGTCCTTCCCAGAACAGGAGGCGTGGGGCCGTGGCATCTTGCTGATGGTGGTCGAAGAGCCTGCCGGCGTAGTCCGCCATGGCTTCGGGTCCGCTGCCTTCGATGGGTACTTCGTCCATGAGGGAGCTGAGGGCGGCGACGATCACGGCGTCGAAGAGCGCGTTCTTATTGCCGAAGTACTGGTAGATCCGCTCCTTGTTGACCCCGGCCTCCGCCGCGATGCGATCAATGCGGGCGCCGGCCAATCCGCGGGTGCAAAACTCACTGGTAGCTGCCTCTAGAAGCAGCGCCTTGGTTCGCTCTGTGTCCCATGCCATAGGAGTCATATTACCAGTTTCCAACTGGATGGTTGTATTTGTTGGAGGGTGGGGTTATTGTGATTCCAAGCCAAAAGCAACCGTTTAGTTGGAGAATGCCATGACGACACAAACAAGCTCCCACATCGCCGTTGAAACCCCAGCGGCCCCGGCCGCCCCTGCCCGTCCGAAAGGGCCGTCCGTTCACATGCGGGCCCTCATCACCTGGCTGGCCATCTTCCCGCTGGTGTCCATCGGCATGCTGCTCCTGGGTCCCATCATGGAGCCGCTCCACCCGGTCCTCCGGGCGCTGCTGCTCACGGCCCTGGTGGTTCCCGCCGCTGTGTATGTTGTGGTTCCCCGCCTCATGGCCGGCCACGGAGCCCTGTCCCGCAAGGCTGTAGAGCGGGCGGCCCAACGAGCAGCCCGCAAGTCCGCTTAACCCAAGTAGGTCGCATTTAAGCGCGTTTTGACGGCTCAAAACGCGCTTAAATGCGACCCAGTTGGGTGCGGGGCTGGGACTAAGCGCCCCGCAGCTGTTCTACGTCGGTGATGGTTGGGTAGGCGGCCTGCGTTCCCTTCTTGGTGGCAGCCAAGGCCGCAGCCACCGAGGCGAAAGATGCAGCATCTGCGAGGGATTCACCAGCTGCCAAGCGAGCAGCCACAGCACCTGTGAAGGCATCACCGGCACCCGTGGTGTCCACTGCGGAAACACGCGTCGGGGCGATACGGGTGATCTGGTCTTCAGCGCCACGGGCCAAGGAATCCAGAACCACGGATCCCTGTGCACCCAGGGTCACCAGCACCCGCTGCAATCCACGGTCGGCGAACTGGCTCCGGACCGGCTCCCAGGCCTCGGCCTCTGCGTCGGCGTCGGGTACATCTGCTTCCGAGCCCAGGAACAACGACGCCTCGTGCGCGTTCACCAGCAGCACATCGCTCAACCCGGCCAAAGCCTCCGGCACCTCCGCGTAAGGCGAGAGGTTTAGCAGAACGGTCGCACCGGCGTCGTGCCCTGCTTGGGCGGCGGCAATCACGGTATCCGTTTCCACCTCCAGGCAGAGGCACACCACGGCTGCATCCTGGAAGGCGTCGGGCGTGACATCCGAAGGCCGGAGGGTGCCATTGGCGCCTGCGGAAATGATGATGCTGTTCTCGCCGCCGGCGTCTACGGAAATGACCGCAACACCAGTAGCGACGTCGGAGCGTCGGACGCGGGACACGTCCACTCCCGCGCTGGCCGTCGAGTCGAGGAGCATGGTGCCGTTGGGGTCGTCTCCCACGGCACCGATCAGGCTGACCTGACCGCCGAGCTTGCTGGCAGCCACGGCCTGGTTGGCGCTCTTGCCGCCGGGATTGACGGCGAACCCGTTGCCGTGAACCGTCTCGCCGGGTTGAGGGAGGCGGTCGCAGTAGATGGTGAGGTCGGCGTTCAGGGAGCCGACGACGACGATTCCCGCCTTGGGTGCGCTGGTCATGCGGTCACCTTTTCGGTTTCGGTCACTTCTGCGTCCACCGGCTTGGGGATCAGGAGTGAGGCTGCGAAGGCTGCCAAAGTGATGGCGAGTCCCACCACAACAACGGTCAGGTAGGACGCCTTGGCATCATTGAGCGAAGCGGTGGCCACGAGGACCGCGGGCAGGACAAGGAAGCTCAGCCCGGCACCGAGGTTGAAGGCGCCGGCGTTCATGCCAGGCAGGAAGCCCGGGTTGCCCTGCGGGGAGAGAACCACGCCCAGTCCGTTGAGCATGATGTTGACGGTACCGGCGTACATGATGCCCAGCAAGGCCGTTCCCACAATCATCATGGGCAGGTTGTTGAGGCCGAAGAACGCGATGATCGCCAGCGCCACCAAGCTGCCAAGCAGGCCGATACGCAGGACCTTGGTGTAGCCGAGCACGGGAGCCAGGCGGCCGCTGATCGGACCAAAGAGCCAGCCCAGCAGCGCGTATGGAGTCAGGATGATGAGCGACATCTCCGTGGGGCCCACGCCGAAGCCCGGATCCGCGGCCTGCACGTAGGCCGGGACGATGCCGTTGATGACCGCGAAGATGCCGGTCATGGTGAGCGTGGTGGTCAGCAGCGGTGCCCACGTGGAGCGCTGGCGCAGGTGCACGGTTTCCACCATGGGCTGCTTGGCCCGCTTTTCAACGGTCCAGAACGCGTAGAACGCGACGGCGGCGATCACCGTGAGGACCACCGCGAGGGTCAGGGTGCCGGAATCGAAGGCGGAGGCAAGCTTGGCGCCCTCGTTCAAGGCTGTCAGCAAAGCGCCCACGGCAATCACAATGCAGAACACACCCAGCCAGTCCATGGTGGTACCCGCAGCAGGCTTGCTTTCACCGGCCAGGACGGCAATCAGCACGGTGGCAACGAGGGCCAGGGCGACCATGAGCCAGAAAATGCTGCGGAAGCCGAAGTTCTCAGCGAAGTAGCCACCCACGAAGGAGTCCACGCCGGCCACGCCACCGTTGACCGCGGTGATGAGGCCCATGAGGGTGCCGTACTTGCGGGGGTTGCTGACCGCGGAGCGGAGCATGATCAGGCACAACGGAACCGTGGGGCCGCTGACGCCCTGGATGATGCGGCCCACGAAGAGCCAGGTAACGTCCGGGGCCAGCGCGGCAATGACCGAGCCCACTGCCATCAGGAGCATCATGCCCACAAGGATCTTCTTGCGGCCCACGATGTCGCTCAGGCGCGGGAGGAAGAGGGAGAACAGGGCGGCAGCCGTGAAGAACCAGGTCTGGGACAGGCCGATGGTGGCCTGGTCAGTGTTGAGCTCGTTGCCCATGGTCACCAGGGCCGGGCTGAGCATGGAGGCGTTGAGCTGGAAGGCCACGCAGGCTGCCAGCAGGGCCACCATGAGCGCGGTGACGTTGCCGCGGGTGGATGTGGATTCGGTTGCGGGGGAGGACATTACTTTGCCTCTCCAGCCAGAACGGTCTCAGCAGCAGCGGTGGCGTCAGCGCCGCCGTCGAGCGTTGGTTCGCCGATCCGTTCGATCGCGTCGGTGACCAGATCCCAGAACTTCTTGTGGTCCAGGTCCACGGCCACGGAGGTGTGGCAGTCCTCCGGCGCAGGCGCGCGGAAGTCGGCCACGGTCATGCCGAGAGTGAGCTTGCCTTGGAGCTCGATGTCCACGGGGACCTTGCGGGTTGTCATGACCGAGGGGTCGATCACGTAGGCAACGGCGCAGGGATCGTGCACCGGCGGGAAGTCGAAGCCCTGGGCGTCCTTGTAGGTCTTCTGGAAGAAGTCCATGAGTTCCATGACGAACTTGGCCGGCTTGGTGCCGATCGCCGCGATGCGGTCCACTACCTCATCCGTGGCCAAAGCCTGGTGCGTGAGATCGAGGCCCACCATCACCACAGGCCACTTTTCGTTGAAAACGATGTGCGCAGCTTCGGGGTCAATGATGATGTTGAACTCCGCTACGGCGCTCCAGTTGCCCACGTGGTAGCCGCCGCCCATGAGGACAACTTCCTTGACGCGCTCAACGATGCGGGGCTCCTTGCGGGCAGCCATGGCGATGTTGGTGAGGCCCGCGGTGGGGACCAAAGTGACGGTGCCCGGCTCATGTGCCATGACGGTTTCAATGATGAGATCGACGGCGTGGCGCGGGTCCAGCTCGATGGCGGACTCAGGCTGTTCCGGTCCGTCCATGCCGGAGTCGCCATGGATGCTGGGGGCCGTTTCGATGGTGCGCACCAAGGGGCGGTCACAGCCGGCGGCGAAGGGGACTCCCGTGATGCCGGCAATCGTGGCCACTGAGAGGGCGTTGCGGGTGACTTTTTCGAGGGTCTGGTTGCCCACCACGGTGGTCACCGCGAGCAGCTCGATGTCCGGGTTGCCGTGTGCCAGCAGCAATGCCACTGCGTCGTCATGGCCAGGGTCGCAGTCAAGAATGATCTTCCTGGGTGCGGGCGTCATGGTGTTGGGGTCCACGTTTTTCTCCACGTCATTGGGGCCTGCCTGGAACTTTCCCGGGCAGGGCAGTATGCATTCAGGGAGATTCTGGCACTGCTTAGCTACGTACGTCAAACGCTTAACGTGATCTTTGAACCTTCAACGTCAAGCGCTTGATGCCTTCTCGCAGGTCAGGACTGGTTGGAGCCGCTACGATCGATGCATGGAATCCCTGGAACGGCGCCATGGCCGCGCGCCCCGCTCGCACCGCGTGACGGCCGCGATGGTGGCCGCCCGCGCAGGCGTTTCCACGGCTACCGTGTCCCTGGTGGCGAACGGCAAAACCCAGGGGCGGGTATCCGACGACAACATCTCCCGTGTTCGTTCCGCCATTGCTGAACTTGGTTACGTGGTGGACAGCATCGGCAGCTCGCTGGCCCGCGGGGTCAGCTCAATCGTCATACTTGTGACGCCGGATGTGTCCAACCCCTTCTTTGCCAACGTCATCGCTGGGGTGCGGGAATCGTTGGGTTCCGAGTATCAGCTGCTGCTCTCCGTGACCGACGCCGGTGAATCACCGCAGGCTGATGACGTCCGCAAGTTGCTGGCTCTCCGCCCTGCCGGACTGCTGGTGGGCGCACCCAGTGCGGAATTCCTGGAAGACCTGTCTGCAGCCCCGCCCCTTGTATTGCTGGATGCCCCGGGGCTCGAGTCCTATGCACCGTCCGTGAACCTTGATGTCGCCCAGGGCGCCCGCGAGCTTGCCCGGCACCTCGCTGCTTCCGGGCACACCCGGGCCGCCTACGTGGACGGCATCACCGGCACTGCCACGTTCCAACTGCGCCGTGAGGCCTTCTTGGCGGAGGCTGCAGCCTGTGGGCTTTTAGTGGCCGACGGGCATGTCATCAGCACCCCGATCGACGTCGGTGCTGCCGCTGCCGCGTTCGCCGAGGCCTGGCCGGAGTGGCAGCGTGAGGGAGTTACCGCCGTCGTTTGCGGTACCGATACGCATGCCTACGGCGTGCTGCAGGAAGCGCGCGTGGAGGGTGTCCGGATCCCTGAGGAGTTGGCCGTGGCGGGCTTCGATGACCTGCCGTACTCAGCCACCAGCAACCCCAGCCTCACCACCGTCCACTTGCCGGCCACACCGCTAGGGCGCAAGGCCGGGGAACAACTGCGGGGACTCATGGAAGGCCTACCGCTGGCAGAGCCACATGTGACGCTAGAAAGTTCGTTGGTAGTGCGGGGATCTACGTCTCTTGGCTAGGTGACAGCGGGCGAAGCTGGTCCTCCGTGATGGGTAGCGACACCGTGAAGTAAATCTGCGGCGCTGTCATATCGCCCCAGTCTTCCTTTTTCACGCGGACAGCGGAGGGCGTAACCTCGGCGATCCGCACGCGAAGCCAACCGCCGTCGTCGAGCAGTAATTCGTGAGGGTCGGCCAGGTAGCGCAGCCCGAGTTCATCAAGAGTTTCCTCGGCGCTCAACCAGTCCACCGTCTCCGTCCTGGGGCGTCCCAGAAGGTCAATGGCAACGAATCCATCGTCTACCGGCTTCATCCAGCCCACGTGCTCGCCATCGTCAGCTCGTCGGTGTTCGATCCAATCGGATTGCATGGCTTCGACGGTAGCACCGCGTTTTGCTATGACGCGCCGTGGCTAGTGGATAACTGCCAGCAGGATGCCGACCAACACGAACAAGCAGCCAAAGACGCGGTTGAGGACTTTCTGGCCCTTTTGGTCATGGGTGAATCTTTGGAAGGACCGGGCTGCGAGGGCGAAGAAGAACCACATCACCATGATGTCAATGACAATCACCGTGGCAGAGAGCACCACATACTGCTGAAGCAGGGGTTCGTTTGGCCTAATGAACTGGGGCATGAAGGCCAGGAAGAACACAATGGCTTTAGGGTTCAGCAGGTTCACCCAGATGCCGCGTTGGAACATGGACAGGGCGGACTCGTTCTTCTTGTCCTCAACCTCTTCCTTGTCCAGGTCCGGCTTGTGCAGGAACTGCCGGATGCCCAGGTACACCAGGTATGCGGCGCCGGCGTAGCGGATCACATTGAAGATCACCGGCGAGTTGGACACCAGCACGCCAACGCCCAGAGCGACGATCACAATGTGGATGACCAAGGCCACCTGTTGACCAAGGATGCCCCAGATGGAGCGTCGGAAGCCGGAATTGAGCGAGTTGCTCATGGTGAAAATGGCACCGGCGCCGGGAGTGAAACTGATCAGGGTGCCGGCGCCAACCAGGGCCAGCCAGAGTGAAAACTGCACATCTCAGCTTATGCCCGTGAAGTGGGTGGTTTGGACGCGTTGCTTCCTGACCCTGTTTGGCTGCGCTGACCACGGAATGCACCCGGAATGTGTTGATTATGGCGCCCCCGGACCTCAAAGTGGGTCAGGAAGCTACAGCCCAGGCCGCGGCTTAGGGCAAACTGGTGCCGTGAGCGGAATCCCGTGGGTGCTGCACGTCGATCTGGACCAGTTCATTGCCGCTGTCGAGATACTCCGGCGGCCCGAGCTCGCGGGCAAACCGATCATCGTGGGAGGCCGGGGGGACCCCACGGAGCGGGCTGTGGTGTCCACCGCGTCCTATGAAGCCAGGGCGTTCGGCGTCGGTTCCGGGATGCCCCTCAGGATCGCAGCCCGGAAAGTGCCGGACGCCATCATCCTGCCGGTTGATCAGGAGGCGTACTTGGCGGCCTCGGACGTGGTGATGACCACGCTGCGCGCGCAGCCGGGAGCCACGGTTCAATTGCTCGGCTGGGACGAGGCTTTTGTGGGCATCCAAACGGAGGATCCGGACGCCTACGCCAAGCAGATCCAGGCCGCCGTCCTGGAGCAAACGCAGCTGCACTGCAGCGTAGGCATCGGCGACACGTTGGTCCGTGCCAAGAACGCCACGGATTTCGGCAAACCGGCAGGCATCTTTCGGCTGACCAAGGAGAACTGGCTGGACGTCATGGGCGACAAGCCCACCAAGGAATTGTGGGGCATTGGAAGCAAAGTGTCCCAACGGCTGGCAAAGCACCACATCACCACGGTGGCTGAGCTGGCAGCATGCAATCCCCAGGATCTCGTCCCGGAGTTCGGCCCCAAGATGGGTCCTTGGTACGCGCAGTTGGGACGCGGTGAGGGTTCCAGCGAGGTGGATGATACTCCGTGGGTGGCCCGGGCACATGGCCGCGAGACCACCTTCCAACAGGACCTCACCGCGCCCGCCCAGATCAGCGACGCCATCAAGGAACTGACCGCCCGCGTCCTGGAAGACGTCGCGGCGGAGGGACGCCCTGTGATCGGGCTGACCCTGAAAGTCCGCTACGCACCGTTTGTCACCAAGACCTACGCCAGGAAGATTCCCGAGACTTTCGACCGCGGGGAAGTCCTTGCGCAGGCCTTGGAGCTCAGCGGAAAAATCGAGCCGGACCGTCCCATCCGGCTCCTCGGATTGCGGGCAGAGATGGCCATGCCCGAGGAGGCCCGTAAGGGACATACGCCGACGCGCGGCGGCTGGTGACGCCGTCGTACGTTTACGCCCGACGGCGGCCCGGCAGCTACCAGCGCGGGTGAATCGCTGCGCGGAAGTAACGGTCGTAGATGTCCTGGACCCCGTCCGTGAGCCCGGTGCCTACAGACTGCAGGCCACCTGCCTCGGCATTTGCCGCTGCCTGCGAAGCGGATCGTGCACCGGGAATGACCGAGGTGACACCGTCCTGCGCGATCACCCAGGCGAGGGCCGCTTGGGCGGTGCTGACGCCGTCGGGCACTAATCCGCTGAACTCCTGCGCGGCCTTGACGCCGGTGGCGAAATCTACGCCGGAGAACGTCTCGCCGACGTCGAAGGAAGACCCGTCGCGGTTGTAATTGCGGTGATCGTTTTCAGGGAACTCGGTGTCCGGCGTGTACTTCCCGGACAGCAAACCGGACGCCAGCGGCACCCTCGCAATAATGCCTACGCCCGCTTCCTTGGCTGCGGGCAGAACCTCATCCAAGGGCTTGAGGCGGAAGGCGTTGAGGATGATCTGCACGGATGCAGTATTCCCGCGCTTGATGGCTTCGAGGGCCTCATCGGTGCGCTCAACGCTGACGCCGTAGTTGCGGACGGCCCCTTCGCTGACGAGGGTGTCCAGTGCGTCGTAGACTTCATCGCTGCTGTAGACGGACGTGGGAGGGCAGTGCAGTTGAACGAGATCCAAGGTGTCCTGTTGCAGGTTCCGCCGCGAGCGGTCGGTCCACGCCCGGAAGTTCTCCAAGGTGTAATTTTCGGGGACCTGATCCACGCGGCGGCCCATCTTGGTGGCAACCGTGATGTCCGTGTCCGGGTTGGTGCGGAGGAAGCGGCCGATGAACTGCTCGCTCCTCCCGTCGCCATAGACGTCTGCGGTGTCGAAGAAATTGACGCCGCCTTCCACCGAGGCTTCAAGAACGGCAAAGGCGTCCTCTTCGGTGACGGAACCCCAGTCGGCTCCCAGTTGCCACGTTCCCAGTCCGATGGTGGAGACGGATCGGCCGGTCTTGCCAAGTATGCGTTGTTCCATGGATTCGACTATATGGGGTTACAGCTCGTCCATCCGCGCTACTTTTCCCATTAAGTACTTTCGTTCGGGCAGGCTTCCTGTCTTCTTGGCCGCCGAGAGGTACGCTGCGCGGGCCTCTACATAGGCGCCGGACATCTCCAGCAGGTGGCCCCGCACGGCGTCCAAACGGTGTGTGCGGCCCAGCGCCGTATCCAGTCCCGCCAACAGTTCAAGCCCGGCGGCCGGACCATGCACCATGGCCACGGCAACCGCGCGATTCAGCGTGACCACGGGGCTGGGTGCCACGGCTTCAAGCACTGTGTACAGCGCCAGAATTTGAGGCCAGTCGGTCTGATCGCTGGAGGCAGCCTCCGAATGAACGGCAGCGATGGCGGCCTGAAGTTGATAAGGCCCCGCGGCCCCGCGACCGAGCACGGAGGACAGCAGCGCGATGCCTTCCTCGATCTGATCCCGGTTCCAGAGGCGTCGGTCCTGCTCCGCCAACGGCACAGGCGTTCCGTCTGCCAACGCACGGGCTGCGCGCCGGGAATCGGTGAGCAGCATCAGTGCCAGCAGGCCAGTCGCCTCCAGCTCTCGCGGCGCAATGGCAACGAGCAGGCGCGTCACCCGGATGGCTTCAGTGGTGAGTTCCTCACGCTGCAGCGACGGACCCGAGCTGGCCGCGTAGCCTTCGTTGAAGATCAGGTACAGCACGTGAAGTACGACGCCGAGCCTTGCCTTGCGCTCGGAAGGCGGCGGCATGGTGAACGTGGCTCCTGCCTTCTGGATCCCCTGTTTCGCACGGCTGATGCGCTGACCCATGGTCGCTTCGGGGACCAGGAAAGCTGAGGCGATTTCCGCCGTCGTGAGTCCTCCAACTGCCCGGAGCGTGAGGGCGAGTTGCGATGGTGCGGTCAACGCGGGGTGGCAGCAGAGGAACATCAGGGTGAGGGTGTCGTCGGCTTCCGAAACCGAGCTGTAGTGGAAGTCGGCGTCCATGGCCGCAACACGTTCCTCGCGTGCGCGGCGGGCGCTTTCGCTTCGCCAGTTATCAACCAGCCGGCGTGACGCGACCGCCATCAGCCATGCCTTCGGGTTGTCCGGGAGTCCGGAAGGCCACTGCAGGGAGGCCTCAAGGAGTGCCTCCTGGACGGCATCTTCGCAGGCATCGAACTGGCCGTGTGTCCGTGCCAGCACGCCGAGGACCTGCGGCGCCAGAGTGCGCAGCAGGTCCTCGATTCGTGCGTCCGGCGGGGAACCCAGTTAGACCTCCGGTGGCGCTTCCTGAACTGCGCGGAGTTCGACTACCTGCGCGTACTTCACAATGCTGGAACAGATCTCCACCGCGCGTTCTTCGCTGGCAACATCGACCACCCAATACCCAACAAGCGACTCCTTGGATTCGGCATAGGGTCCGTCGGTGGTGATGACGCCGTCGGGGGTCTGCTTGACGAGCTTCGCGGTGCTGCCATCGGCGAGGCCCGCGTTGAACACCATCTCACCGGATTCGGTCAGGTCCTTGTCGATCTGGATCATGAATCCGATCATTTCCTGAATCCATGCAGGGTCAGCGGTCTCCATCATTCCCTCGGCAGAACCGAACATCATGATCATGTATTTCATCTCAAACTCCTTGTGAGGGGCGCCCTTTGTGGGTGCTTTCACTCATGGGTCGGAACTGCGGCGGGCTTTTCTACATGGTTCGGCAAACTTTCTCCGGAGATTATGCCCGAGCGATCACCTCGCCGTTGGGAATGAGGAAGAAGCCGTCGTCGGAGGCTCCCCAGCGGTGCCAGCCTGCAGCAATCCGGGCGAGGTCGGCCTCGTTGGCGAAACCGTACTCCAAGGCTTGCTCGGCGAACGCTGAGTGCAGCACCCGTTCGCTCCAGACCCGGGACTGCCACGCGCGTTGTTGGGCGGTGGCGTAAAGCCAGTTGCTGCTGGTGGGCGCTACCTGAGTGAATCCTGCTTGCTGGGCCCACGAAACAAGGCGACGGCCGGCGTCGGGTTCTGCTCCGTTGCGGCGGGCGATCTTCTGGTAGAGCTCCATCCAGTCGTCCAGCTCGGGGACTTCCGGGTACCAGCTCATGCCGTGAAAATCGGCGTCGCGGACCGCAACTATGGCGCCGGGTTTCGCCACTCGGCGCATTTCACGGAGGGCAGCGACGGGGTCGGTCAGGTGCTGGAGGACCTGGTGTGCGTGAACGAGGTCGAAGGACTCGTCCTCAAAATCGAGATCGTAGATGTTGCCGGTCTGGAAGGTCACGTTGTCCACGCCGCGCTCGGTTGCCAGTTCGGTGGCCTGTGCCACGATGTCGGCGGACCGGTCCAAGCCGATCACTTGCCCGGGCGCAACCAGTCCCGCGAAGTCGCAGGTGATGCTGCCGGGTCCGCACCCGACGTCGAGAACTGACGTTCCGGGGGTGAGATGGGGAATCACAAACGCGGCCGAATTCTCGACCGTCCGTGAGGCGTGGGCCCGGACAACCGACTCGTGGTGCCCGTGGGTATAGACATCTTCAGGCTGCTGCGCGTTCATAGGGAAACGCTACCCAACTGGGTCGCATTTGTGAGCGTTTTGGACCCTCAAAACGCGCACAAATGCGACTCAGTTGGGTTCCGCTTCGGCCGCTTCTTCGCGGGCGGCGAGGGTGGCCTCCACCATGTCAGTCATGAACCGGGTCACCAGCGCCAGCTCCGAAGGGCTGTAAGCGGCCATTGCCTTACCCATGCG
Source organism: Arthrobacter sp. StoSoilB22 (assembly GCF_019977315.1). Classification (NCBI taxonomy): domain Bacteria; kingdom Bacillati; phylum Actinomycetota; class Actinomycetes; order Micrococcales; family Micrococcaceae; genus Arthrobacter; species Arthrobacter sp. StoSoilB22. The sequence continues at coordinate 3,954,974 of NZ_AP024652.1, read as the reverse complement.
TATGGCGAGCGGCATGAACATGGCGCTTCCGTCCTGGTACGCCTTAGGGGTCATCTGCAACTGGACCTGCCGGCGGTCCGTCCCGAGTCGTTCGCGCACCACATGTCCGGAGGCGTGCAGGCGATCAACCAATGCGGTAGTGGCAGGGGAGCTGAGCCGGAGTTCGGCGCGGAGAACACCCGGGGTGACCACCTTGCCCGCTGCGGAGTGGCGCATAATGACGGCCAGCGCGTTGAGGTCCGTGCGGTGCATGTCGTTCCGGCCGCCTGCGGCATCTACATAGTGGTTGGCCTCGAGGGTGAAGTCTTGGAGGAGCCGCACAAGTTCTTGGGGAGCCGCGTTTTCGGGGCGCCCCTCGCCGGGGCGCGGGTCTGTGGGGTTCGACATGTCCGCCCTCCTGCCAGCGTTGTCATGTGATTACTGCCTTCCGGATATTACTCCCAGCCATAGGGGATTCCGGCATTAATAGTATTGAGGTCTTGGAATAGTTCCATCATAGAGATAATCTATGATGGAATAAAGCCCTCAAGCACTCCCACCAAAAGAAGGACTCATGAACTCGCAGAAGATACCGTTCTGGCTGCGCTGGCTGATACCAGTGGTGCTGGTCATCACCTGGCTGGGCATCGCAGGAATCGGCGGCCCCACGTTCGGCCGGCTGGAAGAGGTCTCGTCCAACGACCAAGCTTCCTTCCTTCCCGCTGGCGCCGAAGCCACGGAAGCCGCTGACTGGCAGGCCAAATTCCGGGACTCCGAAGAGATCCCGGCAATTGTCATCATCGAGAGTGACGCTTCCTTCACCCCCGCGCAGCTGGGCGAAGCAGCCCAGCTGAAAGCCGACATTGAGGCGCTCAAGCTGGGGAGCGCCGTCGTCGGGCCCATCCCGTCGCAAGACGGCAAGGCAGTTCAGTTCGTTGTCCCCATGGCGTCCTCGGATGAGCTGCGGGAGAAAGTCCAGGAGCTGCGTGACGTCGTGCAGCCCGGCGCGCCGGACGGCATGAAGGCATTTGTCACTGGTCCGGCAGGCCTGACCGCCGACCTCGTCAACGCTTTTGGTGGAATTGATGGCATCCTGCTGCTGGTTGCCCTGGGTGCCGTGTTCGTAATCCTGCTGCTGGTCTACCGCTCGGTGGTGCTGCCAATCGCAGTGCTGCTCACCTCCGTGTTTGCCCTGTGCGCCGCGATCCTTCTGGTGTTTGGAATGGCGAAGGCCGGCTGGATTCAGTTAAACGGGCAGAGCCAAGGCATCCTGTCCATTCTGGTCATTGGCGCGGCGACGGACTACGCGCTCCTGTTCGTGGCGCGGTTCCGGGAGGCGCTCACGCACACCACCAACCGCACCCAAGCGGTGATCACGGCATGGAAGGCCTCCTTCGAGCCCATCCTCGCTTCCGGGGCCACTGTCATCATTGCGCTGCTCTGCCTGCTGTTCTCCGATCTGAATTCCAATAAGGCGCTGGGACCTGTAGCTGCCGCAGGCATTCTGTGCTCCTTGTTCGCTGCGCTCACGCTGCTGCCCGCGCTCATGGCGTTGCTGGGCCGTTCGGCCTTCTGGCCCTTCCGGCCCAAGCTGCTGCCCGACGACGAACGCGAACCGGAGATTGTCACCGGCCTTGAGGGGCAAAAGGGTCTGTGGCGAGCCACGGGTCGTTTGGTCTCCAGGCGCCCGCGGGTTGTGTGGGTGGCTTCGGTCCTTCTCCTCCTGGTCGCTTCCACAGGCTTGTTGCAGTTGAAGGCCAACGGGGTTCCGCAAACGGATGTCATACTTTCCGCGTCCGACGCCGTGGACGGGCAGGAAGCGCTGGCGCGCCACTTCGACGCCGGTAGCGGCAGCCCCGCCGTCGTGGTCGCCTCACAAGGTTCCGCGCAGCAAGTCCTGGACAAGGTCAAAGCAGCCGACGGCGTGGGTGACGCCTACCTGCTGGCTGACGGAAATGTTCCCATCACCGGTGCCCCCGGCGCTCCTGCTGAGCCGGCAGTTCGCGACGGCAGGGTCCTCATCAATGCCACGTTGAACTCGGCGGCAGACTCGATTGAGGCTGAAGAGGCCGTGAAGTCGTTGCGTGTGGCTGTTCGCGAGGTTGATTCCGCAGCATTGGTGGGCGGCGTGACAGCAACTGCGCTGGATACCAACACCACAGCCCAGCGCGACCTGGTGGTCATCATCCCGATCGTGCTGGTGGTCATCCTCTTCATCCTGATGCTCCTGCTGCGCTCGGTGGTGGCGCCGGTGCTGCTGGTGCTGTCCGTGGTGCTCTCCTACGGCGCCGCTATGGGAGTTTCTGCTTGGGTCTTCAACGGAGTGTTCGGCTTCTCCGGTGCCGACGCCACTGTGCCGTTGTTCGGTTTCGTGTTCCTGGTGGCCCTCGGCGTGGACTACAACATCTTCCTCATGAGTCGGGTCCGGGAAGAGTCCTTGAAACATGGGACGCGTCCGGGAATCCTGCGCGGACTGGCCGTCACTGGTGGTGTGATCACCTCTGCCGGCGTGGTCCTGGCGGCCACGTTCGCAGCCCTCGGTGTCATTCCCATCATGTTCCTGGTCCAGCTCGCCTTCATCGTGGCATTCGGCGTGCTACTGGACACGGTGCTGGTCCGATCCCTGCTGGTGCCAGCGCTGGCTTACGACATCGGCAGCAAGATCTGGTGGCCGAGCAAGCTTGCGCGTGAGTCTTCCACGGACGTTGTGGGTCCTCGTGAGGAGGAGCAGGCGTCGGTGGGGCGGTAAGCGTCAGTCAATGACGGGCGAGCGGCGCTCTAGCAGCAGGGTGTCGCGCCATTGTCCGGCGGCGGGTCCGGTGCTCACGCGAGCAATACGGTTCCGCCGCCCGACAATGGCAAACCCATTGGCTTGATGGAGTCGAAGGCTGGTCTCGTTCTCCGGGAAAATGCTGGACTGGATGGTCCAGATTCCCTGCGCCTCGGTGGAAGCAGCCAGGGCCTGCAGAAGGAGTTTCCCAACGCCGTGGCCGCGTGCAGCGCCCGCAACGTAGATGGAATGCTCAACGACGCCGGCGTAGGCCGGACGCGAGGAAACCGGTGAGACTGCGGTCCAGCCGAGGATCACCCCAGTCTCGTTGACCGCTACCAGCCGGTGGTCCGGAAGCCTGGAGTTGTTGAAGGCGGGCCATTCGGGGGCATTTGTTTCGAAAGTGGCGTAGCCGGTGTCGATTCCTTCTTGGAAGATCTCCCTGACCGCCCGCCAGTCTTTGGGCTCCATAGCCCTCAGCGCTACCGTCACAGCGCGGCCAGGGCGCCGGCTACACTGTCCAATGCGCCCGGGACCATGGAGTAATACGCCCACGTGCCGCGCTTCTCCCGGTGAAGCAGGCCTGCATCCACAAGGATCTTCAGGTGGTGCGACACCGTCGGCTGTCCCAGGCCCAGTGGCTCAGTGAGGTCGCAGACGCAGGATTCTCCTGACGGTTCAGCCTTGACCATGGACAGAAGCCGCAGCCGGTTAGGGTCTGCGAGGGCTTTGAAAACCGTTGCCTTCTGCTTGGCTTCATCCGCATTCAGGGCAGGGTGACCCGTTGCTTCGCAGCAGTCTTGCTCCGAGGCGGCTTGCAGTATTGGTAAGGCGGTCATGAACCCATTATGCGCCTACATTGACGGCCATCAATGTCCTTTACTTGGGCATTACCCCCGAGTGCAAGGGTGGATCATGCGTGCTTGTCCGCTGGGTGCGGTACTACGACGTCCTCTGGTGCGCGCGATTCCGTGGGGAACAGAACCGCCAGAAATCCCAGTCCTATGGCAGCGCCAACCAACTGCGCCAGAACAAATCCAGGCGCGGAGGCGGGTGCGATCCCTGCGAAGGTGTCGCTGAAGACCCGTCCTACCGTGACTGCGGGGTTCGCGAAGGACGTCGAGGAAGTGAACCAATAAGCCGCCCCGATGTAGGCGCCAACAGCTGGGGCTGCCAAGAAGCCCCGTTTGGTTGCGGCGAGGGAGAAAATCAGCAGAATAAGTCCGGCCGTGGCCACGATTTCGCCCAACAGGTGGCCCGGAGTTGTGCGCTCCTTGCTGGAGATTGACGTACCCACCTCAAACATGGCGTTCGCCAGCACGCTGCCGCAGATGGCACCCGCAGTCTGCGACGCAATGTACGCGCCTAATTCCCCTAGCGACAGCCCGCCGCCGGTTCGCCTGGCCAGGACCCAGTCCACCAGTGACACCGCAGGATTGAAGTGCGCGCCACTAATGGGTCCAAGGATCAGTATGAGGACGGTCAGCCCGAGCACGGTGGCGGTGCTGTTCTGCAGTAACTGCAGGCCGACGTCATGCGGCGAGAGCTGCTGGGCCGCGATGCCGGAACCGACAACGATGGCTACCAGCAGGCAGGTACCCAGTGCTTCGGCGAGGGCGCGCCGCCAGAGGGCGGTCGGGGAAGAAGTCATGAAGACAGCTTGACTGATGAAAGTAGTTCAGTCAAAATTGAATCAATGGATATTGATCAAAGCTCAAGCCCTCTGGAGAGGGCAGCTCTTCTGGAGAGAGCCGCCAAGTACGCGGCCCTGAGTGACCCTGCGCGGCTCCGCATCGTAGACCTGCTCACCTTGGGGGACCTGTCGCCCACGGAGCTGCAATCGGAATTGGGGATGCCGGCGAATCTGCTGTCGCACCATCTGCGATCCATGGAGCTCGCGGGGCTGGCGGTGCGGCATCGTTCCGAAGCTGACAAGCGCCGAAGCTATGTTCGTCTGGCGCCCGGCGCCCTGGAAGGCCTCACTCCCGGCCGCGAGCACAGGGCGCGGCGCGTCTTATTTGTGTGCACCCGCAATAGCGCCCGCTCGCAACTGGCTACCGCTCTGTGGCGAACGGCTAGTGACATCCCAGCGGTTTCGGCGGGAACGCATCCGGCCGAACATGTGGCACCCGGTGCCGTGGATGTGGCCCGCCGCCACGGCTTGGACCTTGAGGGCGCCAAGCCCCGCTTGATCGACCACGTGGCGGGTGCCGAAGACCTGGTGATCACCGTCTGCGATAACGCCCACGAGGAGCTGCCGGGGCTCCAGGGCATCCACTGGTCCATTCCGGATCCGGTGCGACTTGATAGCGAGCAAGCGTTTGAGGACGCGTTCGCCGACATTTCACGCCGAGTCCACGATCTCGCCCCCCGGCTGCGTGCCGCCTAGCTCTGCAGCCCTCAATATATTGACAATCATCAATCTATGGACCGATACTCAATGCATCGATGATTATCGATATGACACATCGCGGCATTGGTGCGGATCGATCCCGACCAGACCCAACTGACACAGGAGAACACCGTGAGCACCGAAACCGCTAAGAAGCCGTCCGTTCTGTTCGTCTGCGTTCACAACGCAGGGCGCTCACAGATGGCCGCAGCTTTTCTCACCACCCTTTCCAAGGGTGCCATTGAGGTCCGTTCAGCCGGCTCGCAGCCCGCAGACAAGGTGAACCCCGCCGCGGTGGAAGCCATGTCTGAGCTTGGTATCGACATGTCGGCCGAGATCCCCAAAGTCCTCACCACTGAAGCCGTCAAAGAATCAGACGTCGTGATCACCATGGGCTGCGGAGACGAGTGCCCGTACTTCCCCGGCAAGCGCTACGAGGACTGGGTTCTTGAGGACCCCGCCGGGCAAGGTGTGGACGCGGTCCGGCCGATCCGCGACGATATCAAGACCCGCATCGAAGGCCTTATCGCGTCACTGATCCCCGCGGCCAAGTAACCCCGACTACCAGGAGCAACTCCCGTGAGCAACGAACAACTCATCATTATCGGGTCCGGCCCTGCTGGCTACACAGCGGCGATCTACGCAGCCCGAGCCGGCTTGAATCCCCTGGTGCTGGCAGGTTCCGTCACCGCCGGCGGCGCCCTCATGAACACCACGGAAGTGGAAAACTTCCCCGGCTTCCCCGGCGGTATTCAGGGACCCGAACTCATGGATGGACTCCAGGAGCAAGCGGAAAAGTTCGGCGCCCGGATAGTGTTCGACGACGTCACTGAGGTTGATCTCAAGGCTCACCTCAAGCGCGTAGTCACCGGAGCCGGTGAGACCCACGAGGCACCTGCCGTCATTCTGGCTACGGGCTCGGCGTATAAGGAGCTCGGTCTTCCGGAGGAAAAGAAGCTCAGCGGCCACGGAGTATCCTGGTGCGCCACATGCGACGGCTTCTTCTTCCGTGAGCAAGACATCATCGTTGTTGGTGGTGGTGACTCCGCCATGGAGGAAGCGACGTTCCTGACGCGCTTTGGGAAGTCCGTCACGGTAGTGGTCCGGAAGGGTGAGCTGCGGGCATCCCGGATCATGGCGCAGCGTGCCAAGGACAATCCCAAGATCACCTTCGCTTGGAACTCGGCTATCACGGCCATCCATGGAGACACGAAGGTCACGGGAGTGACGCTCAAGGACACGCGTACCGGTGAAACCCGAGAGCAGGCCGCCACAGGAATCTTCGTAGCCATCGGTCATCTGCCGCGAACAGAACTGGTGGAGGGACAAGTGGACCTCGACGCCGAGGGCTACATCAAGGTGGCCTCGCCAACCACCATGACCAACCTCACCGGTGTGTTCGCGTGTGGCGACGCCGTGGATCACCGCTATCGCCAGGCCATCACTGCGGCGGGCACAGGATGCGCTGCCGCCCTCGACGCTGAGCGTTACCTCGCTGCCCTGGACGACGCCGACAGCATTGCAACAGCACTGGTCGAAGAGCCCACCCACTTCTGAGCTTTACCCAACGGAGGTATGAGTTACCCATGGTTGAGAACCTTCCTGTCGCCGTGATCGGCGCCGGCCCCATCGGCTTGGCTGCAGCGGCCCACCTGCTGGAGCGGGGTCTGGAACCGATAATCTTCGAGGCCGGGCCGTCAGCGGGTTCAGCGATTGAGCAGTGGCGGCACATACGGTTGTTCTCCCCGTGGCGATTCAACCTCGACGCAGCGGCAGTTCGGTTGCTGGAGCCCACGGGCTGGGAGTCGCCTCGGCTGACCGCCCTGCCCTACGGCGGCGAACTTGTTGATAAGTACCTCAGTCCGTTGGCAGCACACCCGGCCCTTGCCTCCCGTTTGCAGACCGGCGCACGCGTCACCGCGGTTACCCGCGCCGGCCTCGATAAAACCCACGTGCGCGACCGCGACACCACCCCGTTTATGGTCCGAGTGGAACACGCTGATGGGGAGGTGCGCGACTACACCGTGTCGGCTGTCATCGACGCCTCCGGCACCTGGTCCACCCGCAATCCCCTTGGTACGTCAGGGTTACCTGCTATCGGTGAGGTCCGCGCATCAGACCGGATCTCCTCACCCCTTCCCGATGTTTCCGGACGCGATCGGGCATCGTTCGCTGGCCGACGTGCCTTGGTGGTCGGAGCAGGCCACTCCGCAGCGAACACGCTGATCAACCTCGCGGAACTGGCCAGGACAGAGCCCGAAACACGCATTCTCTGGGCCATCCGCGGTGCATCCCCGGAGAAGGTCTACGGCGGCGGTGATGCCGACGGCCTGCCCGCACGCGGACAGCTCGGCTCCCGGCTTCGCCGTCTGGTGGATGCCGGCACGATCGAACTGCACACAAGCTTCGGCATCAACTCGCTGGTCGATTCGGAGAACGGCGTGACCGTAACCTCCGGTGACGGTCGCAGTGTGGTGACGGACGTCGTCGTGCCTTGTACCGGCTTCCGCCCCGATCTGGACATGCTCCGGGAACTGCGCCTGAACCTGGACTCTGCTGTTGAAGCCCCTACGGAACTGGGCCCGCTGATCGATCCCGAGTTCCACTCCTGCGGCACTGTCCCGCCGCACGGCGCGAAGGTTCTCGCCCACCCGGAGAAAGACTTCTACATCGTGGGCATGAAGTCGTACGGCCGTGCACCCACCTTCCTGTTGGCCACCGGCTACGAGCAGGTCCGTTCCGTGGCTGCCGCGCTGGGCGGGGATCAGGCGGCGGCTGACACGGTGCACCTGGAGCTACCCGAAACCGGTGTCTGCTCATCCGACGCCGGTACCAGCTGCGACGTGCCTGCCGCAGTTCAGTCCTCGGAGGGCGAGCAGTCCGGCGGTTGCTGCTCCGCTCCGGAACCGGTGCTCATTGGCATCCCCACGGGATTGGCTCACGGCCGCTCCGGGGCCAACCTGGACTAGGCGCTGACGGTGTTCCGTTCGCGGTAACCATCGGCGGCGTAAACACCAAGGACCCGAACCTCGGTGGTGAAGAACTCGAGTTCCTCCAGTGCACGGCGGAGACGAGCATCCGCAGGGTGCCCCTCGACGTCGGAAAGGAACATGGTGGCGGCGAATTCGTCGCCCACCATGTAGCTTTCCAGGCGCGTCATGTTGAGGCCGTTGGTCGCAAAACCGCCTAGTGCCTTATAAAGGGCCGACGGAACGTTTCGGACTCGGAAAACAAAACTGGTGATCGCTGGACCGGGCAGTTCTTCCTTGGTGGGAAGCTCGCGTTCACGGGCCAGAACAACAAAGCGTGTGGTGTTGGTGGGATCGTCCTCCACACCGGAGGCCAACACCTCAAGCCCGTAGAGGCCAGCGGCGAGCGGCGGAGCGAGGGACAGCTTCCGGGGATCGTTCCAGTCCCGGACTTCGCGGGCTGAGCCTGCGGTGTCACCAGCGATGACGGGCTTGAGGCCGGCTTCCCGGATGATCCTGCGGCACTGCCCCAAGGCGTGAATGTGGCTGTGGACCTCCGTGGCGCCTTCAATGGTGCTGCCCGGGATTCCCAAAAGGTCGAAGCGGATGGGCAAGAAGTACTCGCCGACGATCTGCAGCTTGGACTGGGGGAGAAGGACGTGGATATCGGCCACACGCCCGGCGATGGAGTTCTCGATCGGGATCATGGCCAGATCCACTTCGCCAGTGGACACCAGCTCAAATGCGTCCTCAAAGCTCGCACATGGAACGCTTTGGAGGTCGGGGAACATTTCCTTGCACGCGAGATCCGAGTTGGCTCCCGGCTCACCTTGGTACGCAATTTTCTGGGCCATGATGCTCATGGTTACACGCAGAGCGCCCGGCCTCCCAACCGCGTCCACCCTGTGACTGGACACCCTAAGACCCCATCTATGTAGCAGCAGAGCGCGTTTTGGGTGCTCAAAACGCGCTCTGCTGCGACTCAGTTGGGTGGAAGGTTAGCCGTTGATGACCTGCGGGACGCCCAGGGCCTTGAGGCCCTCGGCGCCGAACTCCAGGCCGTAGCCGGACTGCTTGGCACCGCCGAACGGGACGCGGGGGTCCACGGCGCCGTGCTTGTTGATCCACACGGTGCCGGCCTGGATTCGTGAAGCCACTTCCCGTGCGGCACCCAAGTCGGAGGACCAGACTGAGGCGCCCAAGCCGACGTCGAGCGCGTTCGCTTTGGCGACTGCCTCGTCAACGGTGCTGTATTTGATGATCGGCAGGGCGGGTCCGAATTGTTCCTCGGCCACCAGCGGGTTGTCGTTGTCGATGTCGGCCACCAGGGTGGTGGGGTAGAAGTTGCCGGGTGCGTCGGCGTCGGGGTTTCCGCCCACCAGGATACGCGCGCCGGAGTCACGGGCGGCCTCCACCAGCCGGGCGACGATGTCGAATTGCTGCCGGTTTTGCAGCGGGCCAAGGACGTTGTTCTCATCGAGCCCAACACCCATGGGCATCGCAGCAGCAACAGCGGTGAGCTCGTTGCAGACGGCCTCGTACTGGGATTCGTGGACGTACAGGCGCTTAAGGGCGGCGCATGTCTGGCCTGTGTTGATGAACGCACCCCAGAACAGGCCTTCGGCGATGGCTTTGGGGTCCGAGTCCGGCAGGACGATGCCGGCGTCGTTGCCACCAAGTTCCAGTGTGAGCCGCTTGACGGTGTCAGCGGACGAGCGGATGATCGCCTTGCCTGTGGCGGTGGAGCCGGTGAACATGACCTTGCCAATGGCATCGTGCGAGGCCAGCGCTTCGCCGACATCGCGCCCGCCAGAGACAACGGACAGCAGGCCTTCGGGCAGCTCTTCGTTGATGATCGAAGCCAGTGCCAGCACGGACAAGGGAGTGTATTCCGAGGGCTTGACCACTACGGCGTTGCCCATGCGCAGGGCCGGGGCGATCTGCCAGACGGTGATCATCATGGGCCAGTTCCACGGGCCGATGGCACCTACGACGCCGATGGGCCGGTAGTGCAGTTCGGCGCGGGTTTCGCCGTCGTCCACTACGGTTTCGGGGTCCAACGGGGTGGCGGCCGTGGCGCGGAGCCACGCTGCGCAGGCGCCGACTTCGAAGCGCGCGTTCGGGCCGTTCAGCGGCTTGCCCTGCTCGCGGGAGAGCAGCTGGGCAAGTTCTTCGGCGGAACGTTCGACGGCGTCGGCGGCTTTCATGAGCGCGGCGGACCGGGCGTCGTGGCCCAGGGCAGCCCACGCGGGTTGGGCAGCGGCGGCCGCGGTGATGGCGGATTCGAGGTCCTCGACAGTGTGAACCGGTGCTTCGCCGACGGCCTCGCCCGTCGCCGGGTCAAAAATGGTGCGGCTGTTCTGGCCGGGGGCCGGGGTGATCGAGGCCAGGAGGGCGTCGTAAGTCTCCATTGGTACTCCGCTCATGTAGTAATTCTTGGCGGCCAGTGAGGCACGCGGCGATGTTTCCAGTGTGGTGGGCGCCACATGCGTGGACCTTGTCTATGCACGAACAGCCCTTGACCGGAAGCGAACGCTTTCCGAAGCGGGGCCGGTGCCTGATAATCGAGCTTGTGACTCTTGCTTCCCTCGCTGCCTTTGCCGGCCTATGCCTCGTCCTTTCCGTGACGCCAGGGCCGGACACATTCCTTGTCCTGCGCATCGCGTTGAACCGTCCCAGTGCGGGTATTGCTGCGGCGGCAGGGTCTGCGGTTGGCGCCATAGCCTGGGCTGCATTGGTGGGGGTAGGCCTCGCCGCTATCCTTGAGCAATCCGCGGAACTGTTCCGCTGGGTCAAGATCGCGGGCGGCTTGTACTTGCTGTATTTGGGCGTTTCGTCATTCATCAAATCCCGCAAGGCAGCCAAAGCCGGCGCCGACGGAACAAGCGCGGACGCGCCCCTCCCTTACAGTCGGCTTTCGGCCATGGGGGCGGGGGCGCTGTCTACGCTGCTCAACCCGAAGGTGGGCCTGTTCTACCTGGCTGTGGTCCCGCAATTCATCCCGCACGGTGGCGACACCATGGGAACCTCCCTCATCCTGGGTGTAGTGGTGGCTGTCATCGCCTTCGCCTATCTGTCGATGATCGCCGTCGTCGCGTTCAAGGCGATGAGGTGGCTCAAGCGTCCCAAGGTGAGTACCGTCGTCGAGCGTGTCAGCAGCGGTGTGATCGCCGGGCTGGGTGTGGGCGCTGTGGCTTCCGGCGCGACCAGCTGAATTTACTGTGCGAATTCAAATTCAAGCTGGATTTTTGGATCCACGCTCGCGATGACTCCAGAGTAAAAAGCCTGGGCCTGCTCCCGGAGAGCACCGTCATTTTGAGAGATGTACTTCTGCTTGTTGTCGTCGCTGAGAATGTTGGTGATCATGCGGGTTTGGACCGCTGCCGGTGTTAGCCAGCTGAGCGCTTCACTGCTTTCCAGCGGATCTTCGAACACGGGATCTTCGTAACCAATCCCGATGAATTCGGGGATGGTCACCCGGTATGAGTCTTTACCGGTGGGTTCGATTTTCACCTTTGACCCGTCGATGCCAAGTTTTGCGTCGAACTTGTACTGGATCAGCGTGGTCTTCTCGCTGGCAGGTACAACCACTCCGAGGATTTCGCCTGAACTTTCGTGCCGTGCCACCCCCTCAATGTGCAGGCTGACCAAAGCAACCTCTTGCACGCGGGTGACGGACTGTTGCACCTGGGAATCGCGTTCGCTCGAGTTGCTGCCGAAGAGAGAATTGAGTGCCAGGGCATTGAGGGCGCCGGAAGCGAATATGGCGACCAATCCTGCAATAACCAAAGGGGTGACCAGGACGAGTGGCCAGAGCAGAACCCTTGCTTTGAAGAACTTCATTACTTTTTCATTCCCCGGTCTTTGATGTCGAAATGTCTTCGAAGGTGCGCGGCGGTCGACGGCAGCAACAGAGCACCGTTTCAGTCCTTTCGAACCATACAAAGGCGGACAGGTGCAGTTCGACTGTTACGTGCTCCAGAGTGCGGCGTAATGCAGTGACGCGAGTCGGGGCTACGCCGCGAGTAGCGCCAGATAGTTATCCAACTGCCCCGCAAGATCCTGCGAAAAATGTTCAGCCGGGGACAATGCCACCACGATCTGTGCGCCGAGCATCATGTTGAGCAGGTGGTCGGCGACGGCGGCGTCCCCGATAGGGGTGCTGATCTCACCGGCCGCCCGGGCTGCTGCGCAATGAGCCGTGATGGTGGCATGCCACTGGCTCATGGAATCGCTGTGGAGTGCTGCCATGTCAGCATCGTTCAGCGCCTTCTGCCAGAACGGAATCACGATGCGGGCTTCGTTGACGCGTTCTTCATCCAGCGGCAGGACTTCGGCGCAGAACGCGCGGAGGGCCGCCACTCCTGAGAGTCCATCCGTCATGGTGGCGATGCGCTGGTTGGTGCGGTTGAAGACGTGCGCGAACGCCGACGTCAGCAGGAGGTCCTTGGTGGGGAAGTAGGGCTTGAGGGCGCCGTTGGCGAAGCCTGCTTCCTCAGCGATTTCGCGCATGGTTGCACCTTCCATGCCCAGCCTCGCGATGATCCGCCAAGTCGCGTCCACTAGTTCGAGGCGTCGTTGATCGTGGTCAACAATCTTTGGCATTGGGCGGGCTCCCGGGAAAATAATCGGCGAAAAGGTCTTGTGACCCATCTTACGTTTTGGTTATTCTCTACATCTATAGAAAATAAATCCCGACCGTTCCAGGTCCCGGACAAGAGGCAGCCATGACGCTTACATCATCTGAGACAGCAACAGACGCCGTCGCCATTGTGGAAACGCAGTACGCCCTGGCAACGGGCGCCGAGATCTCTGAGGTCCAGGGAATCCTGCAGGCCGCCGGACACCTAGGCGCCGAGAAGCGCATCGCCTATCTGGGACTGGTGGACCCGGCCCGAGGCCAGTCAGAGCAGGACCGCCGTTTCCGCGTCTTCCTCCACGACATCTCCGGAGGCGCCCCCACTGACGTCCTCGTCTCCGTGACCCGCGGCGAGATCCTCTCCTCCATAGAGCTCGACACCAAGGTCTCCGGCGAACTCCCTGTCCTGGAGGAGGAATTCGAAGTGGTGGAGACACTCCTCGCCACCGATGAGCGGTGGCTCGCCGCCCTCGATGCCCGGGACCTGGACGTCACCAAGGTCCGTGTTGCTCCGCTGTCCGCTGGCGTCTTTGAGTATGAAGAAGAACGCGGCCGTCGCATCCTGCGTGGCCTCGCCTTCGTTCAGGATTTCCCGGAGGACAGTGCTTGGGCACACCCCGTGGATGGACTCGTAGCCTACGTGGACGTGGTCAACAAGGAAGTCACCCAGGTCATCGATCTGGGCGTCATGCCGATCCCGGCAGAGCACGGAAACTACACGGATCCTGAACTGACTGGACCGCTCCGCACCACGCAAAAGCCCATCAGCATCACCCAGCCGGAGGGCCCCAGTTTCACCGTCACAGGTGGCAACCACGTCGAATGGGAAAAGTGGAGCGTGGACGTCGGCTTCGATGTCCGCGAAGGTGTTGTCCTCCACAACCTTGCCTTCCAGGACGGTGACCGGCTCAGGCCCATCATCAACCGCGCCTCCATCGCCGAAATGGTGGTTCCCTACGGCGATCCTTCGCCCATCAGGTCCTGGCAGAACTACTTCGACACCGGCGAGTACCTGGTGGGCCAGTACGCCAACTCTTTGGAACTGGGCTGCGACTGCCTGGGCGACATCACCTACCTCAGCCCTGTCATCAGCGACGCCTTCGGCAACCCCCGCGAAATCCGCAACGGCATCTGCATGCACGAGGAAGACTGGGGCATCCTCTCCAAGCACTCAGACCTGTGGACCGGCATCAATTACACCCGCCGCAACCGCCGCCTGGTGATCTCCTTCTTCACCACTATCGGCAACTACGACTACGGCTTCTACTGGTACCTCTACTTGGACGGCACCATCGAATTCGAAGCCAAGGCCACCGGCGTCGTCTTCACCAGCGCGTTCCCGGAAGGCGGCTCGGACAACATCTCCCAACTCGCCCCGGGCCTCGGTGCCCCCTTCCACCAGCACCTCTTCAGCGCGCGCCTGGACATGGCCATTGACGGCTTCACCAACCGCGTGGAGGAAGAAGACGTAGTCCGCCAGGCCATGGGCGCAGGCAACGAGCGCGGCAACGCGTTCTCCCGCAAGCGCACACTCCTGACCAAAGAATCCGAAGGCGTCCGGGAAGCCGACGCCCGTGCAGGCCGCACCTGGATCATCTCCAACCCGGAATCAAAAAACCGTCTGGGTGAGCCGGTCGGCTACAAACTCCATGCCCAGAACCAGCCCACGCTGCTGGCCGATCCCGGTTCGTCCATCGCCAAGCGCGCAGCGTTCGCCACCAAGGACGTGTGGGTCACCCGCTACGCCGACGAGGAACGCTACCCCACGGGCGACTTCGTGAATCAACACTCCGGCGGCGCCGGCTTGCCGGCTTACATTGCCCAGGACCGCGACATTGACGGTCAGGACATCGTCCTTTGGCACACCTTCGGCCTCACGCATTTCCCGCGCGTGGAGGACTGGCCCATCATGCCCGTGGATACCGTCGGCTTCAAACTCCGGCCGGAAGGCTTCTTTGACCGCAGCCCGGTTCTGGACGTGCCGGCCAGCGCCTCGGGTTCTAGCTGCCACAGCACAGGCGCGGCAGCCGAATCAGAAGAGCACAGCCAGCCCGCCGGGCACTGCCACTAGAACCGCTCCGGGACACACAATGACCACGACGGCGGGACGGGTCCGGTCAGCCGGGCCCGTCCTGCACCCCCGGATCTGCGCAGCGCTCACGGCAGTCTCGTGCCTGGTGCACCTCTGGCTCGCAGCCTCGGGACACCACGGTGCCTGGCTGGGCGTCCTCATGATCGCCTTGGCCGCCATCTGCGTCCCGTGCACAGTCCATATCTGGCGCCACAGCCGGGTGGGCGCACTCCATCAAGTGACCATCTCCGCATTGGCAATGGTGGGACTCCATGCCGTCCTGCTGCTTGGAGCGGGAGGTGCCGGACACGTCCACGGCGGCAGGCCGACGTCGAACGCTGTTGATACCTCCGGCGCGGCCGGATTGTTGCTGGTTATCGGGCTGGAAATCACGACGGCGTTACTCGCCGCCACGCTGGTGGCGCGCCTGAGGCGTCGGGTGGCAGGCTGACCCACACCTGCCGCCGAAGTGGCCCATCTTCGCAGGAGCAAAGCCCGCTATTCAGCCTCAAGGAGCATGCCGGGGAACCAAAGAAGGGCCAAAGGGGCCAGGCCTTGTTGCTGCGGCCGATGTTGATGCGGGGCATGGTGGGCACCGAAAGTGTGACAGCGGCCGCCAATTGTTAGAGTCGGTCAGTGCGCGCAGTAGTTTTTGATGAGGTCCGGACCCAGCCCGACGTGAGGGAAGTCGCCAAACCCCAGGCTCCCGCGGGAGGTGTGGTGGTGAGAGTGTTGGCAACAGGCATGTGCCGCAGCGACTGGCATGCCTGGGCCGGCCACGATGACATCGCCATGCCCCATGTGCCTGGCCATGAGCTCGCCGGTGTGATCGACGCCGTCGGCGAAGGCGTTCAGCGCTGGAAGGTGGGCGACCGCGTCACCGTCCCTTTCGTCTGCGGGTGCGGAACCTGCGAATGGTGCCTGGCCGGCGAGGCGCAGGTGTGCCCGGACCAACAGCAGCCCGGCTTCACCCACTGGGGATCGTTCGCCGAGTTTGTGGCCCTGCACGCTGCGGACAGCAACTTGGTTGCCATTCCTGACGGTGTTGAGTTCACGACGGCGGCAAGCCTCGGCTGCCGCTTCGCCACGGCATACCGTGCGCTGGCAGCCCGTGCCCAGGTGAAGGCCGGCGAGTGGGTGACCGTGGTGGGCGCCGGCGGCGTAGGGCTGAGCGCTGTGATGATCGCTAAGGCCATGGGAGCAAAGGTCATTGCCGTGGACCGGAACCCCCAGGCCCTGGCTGTTGCCGAGCGATTGGGTGCCGACCATACTGTGCTCGCTGATGGTGCGGACATCCCGGCCGCAGTCAACGCCCTCTCCGGCGGAGGCAGCCACGTGGCGGTGGACGCCGTCGGAAGTGAACAGACCTGTGCCGACGCGATCTTGAGCCTTCGCAGGCGGGGCCGGCACGTCCAGATCGGTTTGCTGCCGTCAGTCGACGGTAACCCGCAAGTACCCATGGCGCGTGTGATCGGCTGGGAGTTGGACCTCTTGGGCAGTCACGGTATGGCCGCCGTGGACTATCCGGGCATGATGGCGCTCATTGAACAGGGCGCGCTCCAGCCACAGCTGCTGATCGAACGCACCATTGGCTTGGAAGACGCCGCTGCACTGTTGCCCGGGTTCGACCAAGCCAACCCCGCTGGCATGACCATGATTGACCCTGCCCTCTAACTGCTCGCGGGCACCCAACTAAGTAGCAGCAGAGCGCGTTTTGAGCGCTCAAAACGCGCACGAATGCGACCTACTTGGGTGCGTCCGCGGGGCGGTTCCGGTACGCGGCGAGGAAATGGTCGATCCGGCGCACCGCTTCCTCAATGTCCTCCGTAGCCGGCAGGATCACAAACCGGAAATGGTCCGGCGTGGGCCAATTGAAGGCCGTTCCGTGCGAGACCAGGATTTTCTGTTCCTGCAGGAGTTGGAGGACGAACTTCTCGTCTGAGGCAATCGGGTAGATCTCGGGATCCAAGCGAGGAAACAGGTACATGGCACCCGCTGCGGGAACGCAACTGACGCCCGGGATCGAGGTGAGGAGCTTCCACGCCAGGTCCCGCTGGTCGCGGAGCCTTCCGCCAGGACGGATGAGCGCTTCGATGCTTTGGTACCCACCCAGGCAGGTCTGGATTGCGTGCTGGGCCGGAACGTTCGCACACAACCGCAATGAGGCCAGCAGTTCCAAGGACTCCCGGTAAGCAGCGGTTGCCGTTCGGGGGCCGGTAACAGCAACCCAACCTGCCCGGTATCCGGGCATGCGGTACGCCTTGGACAACCCGCTGAAGGTCAAGACGCAGACGTCCTCCGCCACCGAGGCCATGTGAATATGGGGGGCATCGACGTAGCGGATCTTCTCGTAAATCTCATCCGAGAACAGAACGAGGTCATGCTTACGGGCCAGGTCCGCGAACTGTTCCAGAATGTGCCGGGGGTAGACGGCGCCGGTGGGGTTGTTCGGATTGATGATCACAATGCCCTTGGTGCGCGGGGTGATCTTGGCTTCGACGTCCGCCATGTCCGGCCACCAGTTCTCCTCCTCATCGCACAAATAGTGCACCGGGTTTCCGCCAGTCAGGGTCACCGCTGCGGTCCACAGAGGGTAATCGGGCGCCGGGATGAGGATTTCGTCGCCGTTCTCCATGAACGCCTGTAGGGTCATGGAGATGAGCTCGCTGACGCCGTTGCCAACAAAGACATCCTCGACGCCGATCGTCATCAGTCCGCGCGTCTGGTAGTACTGCGAGATGGCGGTGCGGGCGGAGAAAATGCCCTTGGAGTCGCTGTAACCCTGCGCACCGCGAAGGTGATGGATCATATCCACCACAACAGACTCCGGGGCCTCCAGTCCAAACGGTGCCGTGTCACCCAGATTCATTTTGAGAATGCGGTGCCCCTCGGCCTCCATGGCCTTGGCCGCTTGGAGGATGGGCCCACGGAGTTCGTAGCGGACATTCTGAAGTTTGCTGGAGTGCTGCATCGGACGCATGGTTGATCTTTTCATGGCAGCGGCCCGGGTGAGCAAACTGTTCCGGAATCAGACCCAGCGTATGACCACGGGAAGGCGCCGGGTGCTTGCCGAAACTTCCCGTTCAGTGCCGTCCACAGCAACAGCGAAGTGCTGAACATCGTCCGCTGAAGCGAGGACCTCAAAGTGCCCGGTCGCGTCACTGACGGCGGCAGTAGCCGATGAATGCGCGTGGATGTAGGCGTCGGAGATGCCCTTGTTGTGGCCATCCACCAGTCGTCCCCGGATGCGGCGCCCGGCAGCCGCGTTGCCCACTGCCGCCTGGGCGGGCGGATCCGACGGTTCCTCGAAGCGGAGGGATACAGGGATGCAGACCAGAAAGCCCAGCCCCTGCCCGATTGCGCCGGCATACTCCTCATGCCGGAGCTCGCCGTCGGACACCACTGAGTACTGGCCATGGAGTTCCACGGCCAGAAGCAGTTGCTCCATGTTGTCCAACTGCTCAGGGCCGTGGCATTCAACGGCCACCTTCAGCTCGAGGTCCAGTGCCGGGCCGTCGCGGCGTGACCGCCCAACCCTGTTGAGGGTTACGGCGCGTACGGTGACCGGAGCGTCGGGTGGCGGAACGACGGCGGTGGGGGACCCGTCGTCGAACCTTACGTGTTGAGGGGCGACGGCGTTGGAAAGTACCCCCAGGAGGTCGGACAGCGACGATTGCACATGGCCCACGGAAGAACCCCACCCGGACGGAGATCCACTAATTCAACTGGAACAAGGCTACTCCCGGAGATGCCCGTAGCGCACGGCGCATGCCCGGGTTTTTGCACAGATAATGCCCCTAAAGCCGCCGCAGGAGGGCATTATCTGTACAAAATTCAGGAGAGGCCGGGGACGCGATCGTTGATGGTGAACGACTTCTTGGTGCTGACCGGGGCGCCCGGCGTGGTGACGTAGTCCAGCACACGGAAGTCGGCGGTCATGGCCTCCTTGGTAATGCGCGTGTTCACGAAGCCGCGGTTGTCGTTGTAGAACTTCAGGTGCGGGTTCCAGGCCATGGTGGGGTCGGTGGTGGATCCTGTGCCGTCACCCGTGGAGGTAATGGACGAGCACACCAGTTCTGTTCCTACCACCGCTGCGGCAGGGTCTTTGTAGTCCACTTTGAGGTTGGTGGCCCAGTGGCGGTGAACGTCGCCGGTGAGTACGACGGCGTTGCGCACCTTGGCGTCCAACCAGCCTTGGGTGATCCTGCGGCGGGAAGCGGCATAGCCGTCCCAGCCGTCCATGGAGACGTCGTCGATGTTCGGCGCCTTGTCGCGGTCCCGTTCGGCGAAGAAGACCTGCTGGCCCAGGATGTCCCAGCGTTGCGTGGAGTTCTTGAATCCGTCCAGCAGCCACTTTTCCTGCTCAGCACCGGTGATGGTGCGGTTCTCGTCCAGACGCTCGGCCACGTTCTTCTTCCAGCCGTCCCCGGCGAGCTGGTCGTCCCGGTACTGGCGGGTGTCCATCATGTGGAAGTTGGCCAGCTGGCCCCACTGGATGGTGCGGTAGATCTTCATGTCGTATCCAGCCGGAACCGATGACGCGCGCAGCGGCATGTTTTCGTAGTACGCCTGGAAGGCTGCGGAGCGGCGCTGCCGGAAGTGCTCCGTGGTGTCGTTGAGCTGGCCGGGGTCGCTGTTCTCGGGGATCTCGTCCGCCCAGTTGTTGTCCACCTCGTGGTCATCCCACACCACCAGCCAAGGCGCGATTGCGTGCGCAGCCTGCAGATCGGCATCGGCCTTGTATTGGGCGTGCCGCTGGCGGTAACCCGCCAGACTGACTGTCTCCGGGCCCTCATGATCACGGGGGTTGCCGCCGCCGATCACGTAGCTGTCCTTTTTGTACTCGTAGAGGTAGTCGCCGAGGTGCAGCACCAGATCCGGGTGGTCTTCGGCCAGCCGCTTGTACGCGGTGAAGTAGCCGTGCTCGTACTGTGCGCAGCTGGCGAATGCCATGGCCAGCGCAGCAGGGGTCTCGCCGGGTGCGGGGCTTGTCAGGGTGCGGCCAACTTCACTCAGGTGCCGTCCTGTCCGGAAGCGGTAGAAGTACTCCCGGCCGGGTCGGAGACCTTTGAGTTCTACGTGCACCGAGTGGGCGGTTTCGATTCTGGCATGTTCGACGCCGCGGGCTACTACCCGGCGCATCGCCGGATCTTCTGCGACTTCCCAGGCGACGGCGACGTTGCGGGAGGGCATGCCGCCCAAGCCATCTTCGGCCACGGGGTTCACTGCCAGCCGGGTCCAGATCACAAAGCCGTCGGGCCACGGCTCGCCCGATGCGATGCCAAGCGTGAACGGATGGGTGCGGAGACCGGCGTCGTCCGCTGTTGAAACCGCTACGGCGGGACTGGCGACGGCGGTGCCAGGCAGGGCGGCGACGAGTCCGGCCCCGAGGCTGGCGGTGATGAGGGATCGGCGGGAGATGTTTTCCATACGACCGAGCCTAGGAAGCCCGGGTTGACTGGATTCAAGGGAGACGTGAATGAGTGGTTAATTGTGTGACAAAAGGTGTAACTCCGGGTTGGGGTGGAGGAAGGCTCGTCTATGCTCAGTTCATGACTACGGGGGAGAGCCGTCAGCGGCCCGGAGTGGTGACGTTCTCAGTGGTGCTGATGTACATCGGCGGCATCGCGCAAATCCTCTTGGGAATCCTGACAATTTTCCTGCGCTACACCCCGGAAGCCCAATCCGGCGGCATTGCTTTGCCCATCACGCTGCTGGGTGCAGGCATGATCCTGTTCGGCTTGTTGGTGATCGGTCTGGCCTCCGGAGTGGCGCGGGGAAGCGAAGCAGCCCGTCGCGGCGCCACAGCAGTCATGCTGCTCGGACTGGCTTTTGCCGTGCTGGACCTCATTATTGCCGCGGACGGAGATTGGTCCGCTGTGATCTCACAATCCATCGCAACGGTGGCTGTGCTGGTGCCGCTGTGGGCAGGCCGGGGACGCCGCTACTTCGAGACGCGCTGATGTAGTGCTTCCTGGGCATCCCGGTAGGCAACACGGCGGTGAACGAAGCGGACAACCTCGATCAGTGCGATGCAGGCAACGGATGTTCCCAGGATCAGTACTGCCGTGGGCAGCGTCGGATCCGTGAATTGCAGGAAGTCACGGGCAATCGGCACCGAATAGACCAGAACAAGCCCGATCATCATGGCGCCGATGACCATCCCCTTGAAACGGGTGACGGGACGTGAGAGCACCACCAGAATCCAGATGCCGATGATCGCCAGGATGAGTGTGGACCCGGTCCGGATCTCCCCTTCCGGAATTTGCATGTTCGCTGCGAGCCGCGCGTAGGAGGCAAGCCCCAAAGTTACGGAGACTCCCGCAGGGACGGCGAAAGTGAGTGAGCGCCGCAGGAAACCGGGAACGTAGCGCTGAGCATTGGGCAGCAGCGCCAGGAAGAAGGCAGGAATGCCGATGGTCAGGCCGTCAGTCACGCTCAGCTGACGCGGAAGGAACGGGAACGGCAGCAGCAGGATTCCGAACGCGATGGCAAGGAAGGTGGCGTACGCGGTTTTAGTCAGGAACAGCATGGAGACGCGCTCAATGTTGGCAATGACCTGACGGCCCTCGGCAACCACGCTGGGCAGGTGCGAGAACTTGCCGTCAAGGAGCACCAGCCGGGCCACCGCTTTGGTGGCGGCGGCACCGGAATTCATGGCCACACCAATATCGGCTTCCTTGATGGCCAAGGCATCGTTGACGCCGTCGCCGGTCATGGCAACCGTGCGGCCCGCACCCTTCAGCGCAACGACGATCCTTTTCTTCTGGTCTGGAGTCACCCGGCCAAAGACCACGTTGTTGTTGATGACTTCCAGCAAATCGTGGTCGTCGTCGGGCAATTCGCGGGCATCAAAGCCGTGAGGTGCATCCAGCCCCACTTCCCGGGCGATCGCGGCCACCGTTTGTGGGTTGTCACCGGAAATGATCCGGACATCCACATCCTGTGCTGCGAAATACGTGAGTGTCTCCGCAGCGTCGGGACGGATATTCTCCTTGAACGTCAGGAGGACCACTGGGACAGCATCTGGCGGAACAGTCTCGTCGTCGGTGGGTGTGCCGTGGGCAAGGACCAGCGTGCGCCGGCCGGTGGTTGCCAACTCCGCGGCTTGGGTGGCAAGTTGCCGCTTCACGGGATCGCTGGAGTCGCGGTCCGGGAACACCATTTCCGGGCCGCCCAGGATCCACATCCCGTCCTCGAAAATCACCGCGCTCCATTTGCGGGCGGACGAGAAGGGCACCCGGTCAAGTGGGAGGCTGGCTGGCTCGTTGAAGTGGCCGGCGAGGCTGCGGGCCGTTGCGTTCGCATCTTTCTGCACGCCATACCAGGACAGCACCGACTCCCAACCAGGACGGGCGGTGAGCGGGTGCGCGTCGTCGAAAACGATGTCGCCCTGGGTGAGTGTCCCGGTCTTGTCGAGGCAAATGATATCCACCCGGGCAAGTCCTTCCACCGCGGGCAGCTCCTGCACCAGCACCTGCTGGCGGGCCAGCTTTACCGCCCCCACAGCGAAGGTGATGCTGGTCATCAGCACCAGCCCCAGTGGGACCATGGCGACGACGGCGGCAATAGTCGCCGTCGCTGCGTCCCGCCACGCTCCACTTGCCGAGGCCTCTGCCCACCCGCCCTGGGCAATCATCTGTGCGTTCAGAACCAATAACGCCACGGGACCGACGAACCAGGTGACCCATTTCAGGACGCGGTCGATCGAGGAGCGGAGCTCGGACGCTACAAGGGAGAATCGTTTGGCTTCCGCGGCGAGCGAGTTGGCGAAGGAATCTGCGCCCACCCGATCCACCACCGCTGACCCTTCACCGGCGACCACCACAGAGCCGGACAACACGCGATCCCCGATTTCCTTCTCCACGGCATCGGATTCGCCTGTCAGCATGGATTCGTCCACTTGGAGTCCGCGTGATCCAGACACCAAACCGTCCGCCGGCACCTGGTCTCCGGCCCTCAGGACGAGGGTGTCGTCCAGCACAACGTCATCGAGGGCGATCTCTGCCTCTGATCCATCACGCATTACCCGGGCATGCGGCGCGTTTAGGAGCGCCAGTCGGTCCAACGCACGCTTGGCCCGGTACTCCTGGACACTGCCGATCACGGCGTTGGCGATGGCGCTGAAACCGAAGAGGGCATCCTG
The DNA here is from genome assembly GCF_019977315.1 of Arthrobacter sp. StoSoilB22. Taxonomy (NCBI): domain Bacteria; kingdom Bacillati; phylum Actinomycetota; class Actinomycetes; order Micrococcales; family Micrococcaceae; genus Arthrobacter; species Arthrobacter sp. StoSoilB22. The sequence goes on along the minus strand of NZ_AP024652.1, from coordinate 3,932,008 downwards.
CCAGCGGCCGATCGCGAACAGAACAATGAAGCAGGCCAGGATGATGCCGTTGAACAGGGTGAGCACGTTGGCGCGGACGATGCTCCAGACGCTGCGGCTGGTGTCTTGGACGAACGCGTTGGTTTGCCCCGCGGCCACCCTCTCGGCGACCTCGGCAGTGCTCAGGCCTTGCACGGCAGATCCGACGAGCCGGACGGCCGCCCCTGGTTCATCCTTCGCGTTTTCCGGCACTCAGGCCCCCGTTGTTGAGTCGGTCCAAGGAGATGAGACAGTCCATGGATGAGTTGGAGCGATGGTGTTGAGTATGCCAGTCGTCAGGCGGTGAAGGCGAGATCCTTCGCGTGCAGCCTGTGGAGGAGCGGTTCGCCCCGGGCCACCCGACGGGCTTCTTGGATGGTGCTGACAGCCATGCGTTCCAACTCCGTTCCCAGCGAACCCGCCAGATGTGGTGTCAGCAGCACGTTGGGATGTGTGTAGAAGCCGGAGTCAGCCGGAAGCACCCAGGGGGTGGTCACGTCCAGTACGGCGTAAAGGTCTCCCTGCTCAATGCGACGAAGGAGTGCGTCCTGGTCCACCAGTTCCCCGCGGGCTGTGTTGATGAAGGTGGCTCCGGGTTTGAGGCCGGCTACAAGCCCTTCGTGGACCAGATTGAGGGTGGACGGGAGCGACGGCGCGTGGAGGCTCACGACGTCACAACCCGCTACCAGCTCTTCCAGGCTGAGACGTTCGACGCCGAGGACGGCCGCCTCGGCGTCGTCCAGGAAGGGATCGGCCACCACGATCTGAAGGTCGTAGGCCTTAAGCAGGCGGATTACATGCCTGCCGATCCTGGAGGCCCCGATGATGCCTACTCGCTTGCCGAAGTTGCCCATGTCCGGAAACACCAGGTCCGGCTCGATTTCGACCTTCTCGGTGTGGAGCTTGCGGGCGATCTGCAGGACTCTCTTGTTGGCCAGCAGGATCATGGCCACCGTGTATTCGGCAACCGGAATGGAGTTGGCGTCCGCGGCCGTGCTGATGTGGATGCCACGCTCCCAGCACTCATCGCTGACGTGATGCTTGACCGTACCTCCGGCGTGGAGGACGTGGGTCAAACGCGGGGCCGCGGTCAGGGCAACGGAGTCCAGCTTCGGGCAACCCCAGCCGGTGATGAGGATGTCCGTCTCCGCGAGGAGCTCCAGTGAACGCGACGACGTGAAATCCTCCATGGGCTCCGGGCTGAGCAGCCGCAGTCCACGGGGCAGGGACTCCAGCCTACGGGAGGGGAAGACCCGGGATACGACGCCGGGACCCATGGCCAGTGCGACGTTCAGCTCGGTGGTGGTCACTTGACGCTCCCTGCGGTGAGGCCGGACTTCCAGAAACGCTGCAGCATGATGAATGCCACCAGCAGCGGAATGATGGACAACAGCGAACCCGTGATGACCATGGGCGTGAATTCGGGCTGCGGTACCGAGTAGCCCTGCCAGATGGAGATGCCGACGCTGACGGGCAGCAGTTGCTGGTCCTGGAGCATCACCAAGGGGAGCATGAAGTTGTTCCACACCCCCACGAACTGGAAAAGGGCGATGGTGATGTAGCCCGGCATCATCATGGGCAAGCCCAGCGAGAAGAAGGACCGGATGGGTCCGGCCCCGTCCATGCGCGCGGCTTCAAGGGTTTCGGCCGGAACGTAGCTGGCGGAGTAAATCCGGGCCAGGTACACGCCGAAGGGGTTGCAAAGGACCGGGATGAGGACTGCCCAGATGGTGTTGGTCATGCCCACCAGGGATGCCAGGAGGTACATGGGCAGCACTGTGGCCGTGTTGGGAATCAGGACACCCACCAGGACGAAACCGAACAGCGAGTCCTTCCAGCGGAAGTGGAATTTGTCGAACGCATAGCCGGCCATGACCGAAATCAGGCTGCCCAGTACAGCGCCAACACCGGCATACATCACGGAGTTGGCCAGCCAGCGGAAGAACAGGCCGCCATCCTGATTGGCCACGTTGGCGATGTTCTCGAACAAGGAGAAGTTGCCCAAGGCATAGGCGCTGGTGCCATACAGGTCTGCAGCGTTCTTGGTGGAAGCGAACACCAGCCACAGGACCGGTACCACCATGTAGGCGGAGCCGATGATCAGGAGCCCGTGGACGGTGAGCTTGCTGGCGAAGCCGCCCCCGCGGTTGGAACTGCCGCGGTTGGAACGGGGTCCGGTGCGGCGGTGAGCTTGTTCGGAAGGAGCTGTGCCGTGTGGGCGGGAGAGTGTTGAGGCGCTCATGATTTGTTCATCCTGGAGCTTAGGCGGGTGACGGCCAGGGACAGTACTGCTGCCAGCCCGGCGATGATGATGGAGGCAGCCGCGGCCTGGTTGAGGTTGTGGCGGATGAAGGCCGCGTCATAGGCCCAGAGGTTGGGAACCCAGGTACTGGTGACTGATGCTGTGGCCTTGGAGATGATGGACGGTTCCGTGAACAACTGCAGGGTTCCGATGATGGTGAAGAGCATGATGACACTCAATGCCGGAAGGATCAGCGGGAACTTGATGCTGATGGCAGCGCGGATTTCGCCGGCACCGTCCACGCGGGCGGCTTCCAGGATTTCGCGGGGAACTGCCTGCAAAGCGGTGAACAGGATGATGACGTTGTAACCGGTCCATTCCCAGACCCCGATGTTCACGATGGACGGAAGGACCAAGTGCGCGTCGAGGAAGTTGACCTGGATCCCGCCGCCTTGGAGAGCCTGGACCAGCGGGCTGATACCAGGGGTGTAGAGGTAGGCCCAAATGAGGGCGGCGATGACGCCGGGGACTGCGTGGGGAAGAAATACCAGGAGCTGGAAGAGCTTGCGCGCCTTGGCCACCGTTGCGTCCAGGAGGAGGGCGAAGACCACTGCGCCGCCCACCATGCAGGGAATGTAGATCAGGCAGTACAAGCCAAGGCGGGCGATGCCTTCCACAAACGTTTCGGACTGGAAGACCTGCGCATAGTTCTCGAGTCCTACGAAGACCGTCTTGGCTTCACCGAAGCCCAGCCCGGACTTTTGCTGCGAGTGGAAACTCAGCACCAGGGAGTAGATCACCGGTGCGATCATGGCGATCGCGAAGACCGCGAAGAAGGGAACCAGGAACAGTGCGGCAGTCCTTCCGCCGGTTCCCGCCAGTGCGCGGCCTTGGCGGCGCACTGTGGTGGTGAGGGCCTGGGTGGCCATGGGATTCTCCTAGCTGGGAGGGGGCCTCATCATGAGGCCCCCTGCCTGTGTGGCTACTCGGTGAGTGGCTCTTCGGTGACGGAGTTACTCTGTGACGGACAGACCGGCCTGCTTCAGACTTGCCACGGTGGCGTCCTGGGCAGTATCGACGGCGTCACGGATGGTGCCGCCGGTGGTCAGCTTGCCGTAGGCGTCTTTGAGGGCGGTGTTGGTGATGTCCCAGTTGGGACCCCACTGCCAGCCCGGGGTGATGGTGCCGTACGCCTTGTTGAAGACCTCATAGATGTCGTTGCCGAAGTAGCTGGCGTCATAGGCCTTCTGTGCCACCGGAGTCAGGCCCGGGAAGGCCAGGAACGCGGAGCCGGTGTTGCCACGGGCCTTAATGGCTTCCTGGCTGCTGGTGAGGAACTCTACAAACTTGGCGGCCGCTGCCGGGTTCTTGCTGCTCTTGGTCACGTTGAAGCTGGATCCGCCGTAAAAGGCACCGGACTCCTCGCCCCAGGTGGGCAGTTCTGCAGCGATCCACTGGCCCTTCTGGCCGCTGGCTTCGGTGCGCTTCTGGATACCGGTTGCGCTCCAGTTGGCACCGAGGACACCAACTACGTTGCTGTTGGCCAGGTCCAAACTCCACTCGTCACTGTAGGCCTGGCTGACCTTGACGATCTTCTGGTCAATGAGCTTCTGCCAGTAGGAGGCAACCTTCTGCGTCGCTTCATCATTGACGCCCACCTTCCAGCTGTCGCCTTCGGTTCCGAACCACTTGGCACCTGCCTGCCAGGCCAAGCCGGCGCTCGCCGCTACCTCGTTGGGGTTGAAGCTGGCCAGGTAGGAGTCGGGCGCTACGGCCTTGAGCTTTTTGCCGGCTTCTTCGAATTCATCCCAGGTCTTGGGGACCTCGACGCCGGCCTTCGCCAGCATGTCTTGGCGATACCACATGAGCATGGGGGCTGCGTCGTATGGAAGCGCATAGGTCTTCTCACCGAACTGGACCAAAGCCTTGGTCTCGTCCGTGAGTTTGTCCACAGTTTCGGCCTTGTTGATCAGGCCATCGAGCGGGATCACCTGGCTGTTGCTGACGAACTGGGGCAGCTGCGGGTATTCGATGGTGGCTACGTCCGGGCCGTTGCCTGCCGTGATGGCGGTGGAGAGCTTTGCGTAACCACCGTTGGCACCGTTGGGAATGGTTTCGAAGCTGACCTTGATCTTGTCCTGGCTGGCGTTGAACGCTTCAGCCACTTTGTCCATGCCTGCCAACGAGGACCAGAAGGTGATGGAACCTGAAGGGTCTTCCGTGGGTGTGGGCGCTGCCGCAGGGGTGGGGCCGGTGCCGCAGGCGGCCAGCAACAGAGTGCTGGCAGCCAAGCCAGCTACTCCGGCAAAGAGATGACGACGCTTCATGGTGTTCTCCTTTGAAGACTTGAGATGCGAAGAAGGGTTGTGTGGTTGGGGCCACATGCGATGGATCCATGTAACCGCGCCACTTCGAACATCTACAAGATTTCAAACATTTTCGAACATGGGCAAGATGCGAATGTGTCGAAATTCATCAGTTCAGCCGGTCATGTCTGTGGCAAATTCTGTTTGAACGAACAGAAATGCTGGACGCTGTCAGCTCCGCGCTGCTATGAATTCTGGACACCCGAAACGGCGACTACTGAAAAGTCATTACCTAAGAACAGGGATTCCCATGAAGAAATCGAACATCAGCAGACGGTCAGTCCTGCAAGTAGGCGGAGCAGCGTCGCTCGCCGCGGCCATCGGGCTGGCAGCCGGCCAACCGGCGTCGGCGTCCGGCCTCCTGGGGTCCAAGCCAAAGGCGACGGAAATCCTGGACCTGGGTCCCGCCGTCGTACAGTTCTCCTTGATGAGCGGCTTGCTGGTTGGCGACGTTCTTTACATCGGTTCCCGTAACCTGGAGCCCGTCCGGATTATTGCCTTCCACCTCCCCACCGGGAAGGTCATTGGCCAGACCGAAATCAGCAACGGGCACTCCATTCAGACCCTGGCCGCCGACGCTTCCGGCCGGTACCTCTACGCCGGTGTCCTGCAGAAGTCCACAGGCGTGCTGCCCAACCTGTTCCGCTGGGACCTGAACAGTCTCGGCACCAAGGCTACGGCGATCGGCTACATCGGAGACCGGGACGTCCGGGACCTCAGCGTTGCGCCCAACGGTCGCCTCTATATTGTGGGTGGCGGCAGCCCGACGCCGCCTGCACTGTGGGAGTTCGACCCCGCCACCGGGCAGATCACCAGCCTGGGAATCCCCGACGCCGGTGCCACCCTCGCCCGTGCGGTGGCCGCCACCGACTCCACGATCTTCTTCGGGGCAGGCAGCACGCTCAATGGTGGAAGCGGCGCAAGCCGGGCCTGCTTGTTCGCTTATGACCGCGCTGCCAAGACCTTCACCAATGTCACTCCGGTCGAAATGCTGAAGGATCCCAGCATCCGCGATCTTGGCATCGTGGGAGACAAGCTGATGGTGAGCTCTGCCGGTTCCCTGGAGAACTCCAAGATTGCTGCTGTGAGTCTCAGCAACCCGAAAACCTACGTGCAAACCCTCTCCGAGGGGAAGACAGCCAAGAACTTTGCGGCCATTGGCGACAAAGTGTACTTCGCCAACGAAACCGGGCTGATTGCTTATAGCTTGTCCGCCAACGCGATCTCGGCGGTGCCGTACCAAGGGCCTTCACTGGGGGAGATCTGGGGTGTCGACGCCAAGGGCGGCAAGGTGTTGGTCACCTCGGGCTACGGCTTCGTGGCGGAGATCGACCCCGCAACCGGCAGCACCACGACCACCGACCTCGGCGAAGCCGGCGCACCCGCTGATCCGCAATCCGTCATGGGAATCGCGGCGGGCGCGGGCTACGTCTATGTGGGAGGCAACGGCGTCATTGCACGCCGCTCGCTACGGACCGGGCAAGTCAACAACATGAACGCCCCGGGAGAGGCGAAAGACGCGATCGTGGTCAACGGCGCCCTGTACACCGGGCAATACAGCGGCCAGGGCATCTGGAGCTACGACCCCCGGAACGGAAAGCCGATCACGCAGGTGGCAACGTTCCCTGCCGAACAGAACCGTCCCCTGGACGTCTGCTGGGACGAGCGCAACGAACTGGTCCTCGTGGCGGCGCAAGCGGACACCGAGGGCGGCGGCTCACTATGGACCTATGATCCCCGGACGGGCAAGAAGGGATTCTTCCTGAACCCGATCGACAACGTGCAGTTGCTCCGGGCGGTGGCGTCCCGCGACGGCGTGGCCTACTTGGGCGGCGGCAATCCAAATCTCGATGGCGCAGGAACCGTAGTGGCATTCAACCCTGTGGCAGGGAAGGAATCGTGGCGACTGGATGCCGGCGACGGTGCGGGCATCGCAGCCCTCGCCGTGCAGGGCAAGTACCTCTACGGTGTGACGCGCAAGGGTGGCCTTTTTGTCATAGACCTACCCAAACGCAAGGTTGTTCACCGTTCGGACATCACCTCGGTCAGCTACGGCTTCGCGGCCCTGGTCACCAACCGCGGTGCGGTGTACGGCGTTTCCAACACCCACGTCTTCCGCTTCGACCCGAAGACCTTCGAAGTAGCCACCGTGGTGGCTGATATCGACGGCGCCTGGTACAGCGGCTCGCACATCAACAATGACGAGGACGGCTACCTCTACACCATGCGGGGACGAAACCTCGTGCGGATCAACGACCACCCACGGCGGTAGGTGCCCGGCGTTGAGGGGCCCGCTTTGCGCTCTCTGGCGAGTATTTACCGCGCAGAGCAGGCCCCTCAACGCACGTGCATACGGTCACCTATGCTTGTTTGAACATCAGGACTCCGGAGAGGGTGGGCATGCTTAGCAGCGAACGCCACGAGAAGATTCTGCGTGAGCTTGAAATGAGGGGAACCCTCACCGTCAATGGCTTTGCGGAGAAGATCGGCCTGTCCACCATGACCATCCGCCGGGACCTGACGCAGCTCGCTGCCCAAGGACTGCTGCGCCGGGTCCACGGCGGTGCGGTTCCCGTCCCCTCTGAACGGCAGGGCGACACCGTTCACAGGAGATCCCGTCAGCCGCTCGCGACCCTCGGCCTTATTGTCCCGACCACCGGCTACTACTTTCCTGAGATCATCCGCGGCGCGGAATCAGCCGCGAGGGAATTAAACGCCCGGCTGATTCTGGGGGTCAGCAACTACTCCGCCGAGGATGAGCAACGGCAGCTCCAACGCATGGTGGCCAACTCCGTGGACGGGATACTGTTGGCCACCGCCGGGTCTCTTGAACCCGGATCTCCAACGTTCGAGCTGCTGTCCGGGCTGCGAATCCCCGTAGTTCTCGTGGAACGTTCAAGCCGGGTGTTTGAATCCGTGATGTCCGATCACAGTTATGGAGCCGAGCTTGCCCTCGAGCACCTCGCATCCCTGGGCCACCGCAGGATTGGACTTGCCATCGCCACCAGCCCCACAGCGCCGTGGCTCCGTGAAAGCCACGAACGCATGGTGGCCAAGCTAGGGCTCGAAACTGATGCGCCCATCATGGAATACGTCCGGTCAGTGGTGGGGGCAGGCAACAACCAAAAGGAGTTCGCGAAATTCCTCAAAGACTGCCGCCGCACTGAGACGCGCGCGGCCCTGGTGCTTCCGGACGAGGAAGCCATCACCCTGATCAACCTCGCCGAGGAATCGGGGCTTGACGTCCCCGAGGACCTGGCGATCGTGGCCTATGACGACGAGGTGGCGGACCTCGCCCCGGTACCCCTGACCTCCATCGCCCCGCCGAAGCGGGACGTAGGCCATGCTGCCGTCGCCATGTGCATGGAGCGCCTCGCGGGCAAAACCGGCTCCGCCGTGTCACCTGCACTCCGCCGCGTGAGCCTGGCGCCGAAGCTGATTATTCGGGAGTCCACCGTGCCGGGGGAGGACGCGGAGTAGGGGTTTGCTCTGAGAAATGTCAGTGGCCGCAAATAGGTTTGCGTGCATGACTGATGCCTTTCACGGTCGAACCTTTTCTATATGCGGGCTTTTGCCGACGCATGGCCGGACCCAATTGTGCAACAAGTTGTTGCACAATTGCCGTGGGGGCACGTCACCGAACTTTTGGACAAGGCAGACACTCGACAGCATCGGGATTGGTACGCGGCTGCCGCAGTTGACCACGGCTGGTCTCGCAACGTCCTGCTGAACATGATCATGAACCGGACGTTGGAAAGGACAGGCGCGGCGCCGTCGAACTTTGTCCAACGGCTTGTTGGACAAGATTCCGACCTGGCCCAGCAGGTAGCCAAGGACCCCTATAGCTTCGAATTTCTCGGCCTGTCGGGGGAAGTCGCCGAACGGGATCTGGAACTGGCCCTTACCAGCCGAATCGCCGAAACTCTGAGGGAACTCGGGCCGGGATTCTCGTTCGTTGGCCGACGACCGCAGCGTCAGGTGCAGCCTCGGGCGGTCAATCTCACCCATGGCAGTTGCCGCCTATACATACGACAAGCTCCCCGCCTCCGAACAGCAAGCCCTGCCCAACGAAGGCCACCTGGTGGCTGCCCTCGAATGGGCAGAACCTGACGAGGCACAGGCCGAGCCCACTTAGGCGGTAACGCCAACAATTGCCCGCTAAGAACCTGCTGCATGCAGCTCCTGCGCCGAGCGCCACGCGTGCCGGTAGTACTCGGCATGAGCCAGCTTTGCGGCGGCGTCCTCATCGATGATCACCGTGGCCTGCGGATGCTGTTGAACCACAGAGCCGGGCACCGCCGAGGAAACGGGCCCTTCCAAAGCCGCCGCAACGGCCTGGGCTTTGTGAGCTCCGAAGGCCAGCAGCACCAACTGCCTGGCACGGAGGATGGTGCCCAGGCCTTGGGTGATGCAGTGGGTGGGAACCTCCTCAAGGGACCCGAAAAAGCGGGCATTGTCCTTGCGTGTTTGTTCGGCCAGCGCCTTTATTCGGGTCGCCGATGCCAAGGATGAGCCGGGCTCGTTGAAACCCACATGGCCGTTGGAACCGATGCCGAGAATTTGGATGTCGATGCCCCCGGCCTCCGTGATCATCGCTTCGTACTCCGTGCCGGCCAGGGTGACGTCCGGGCCCGTACCTCTGGGCGTGAACACGTGATTCGGATTCAATCCCAAAGGCTCCACCACCTCGCGGGTGATCACGGAGCGGTAGCTCTCGGGGTGCTGCGGTGGGACGCCGAGGTACTCGTCCAAGGCGAAGCCACGCACGCCGGAAACATCGATCCGGTCATCGCGGACTGCCCGCGCCAATGCGGCGTAGGTGGACAGAGGGGTGGATCCGGTGGCGAGGCCAAGCACGGTGCCCGGGTTCGTGATGATCTGCTTTGCGAAGATCGACGCCGCCACTCTTCCAGCCTCGGCTTGGTCGCGGACAATGATGATTTCTGCCATGGGTTTCCTTAACTTCGAGCGTGCTTACAGCCGGGACGGCAGCGCACGTGCAGTCCCTCGGGATGTTCCATCCAGCGTTTCAGCCGAGGACCCGGAATTCCATCATCCGAACAAATTCAGACATTCCGCTTGCCTGCTGCATCGGTTCTGCCAGGGCTATTTGGGCTTCTTGTCCTTCTTCTCTTTCTTTTCCTTCTTGAGCTTCCCTTCAGGGGATAAGTCATCAATCCGGACCAGATTGGGCCCCTGCAAGGTGTAGAGCAGTCCGTCTTCGTCTGCCGTGATGTGTGGGCCGCTGTACCAGCCGCCGTTGATTGCGGCCACCACCACTGTGACCTCGAACGTGGTGGGATCGATGCTGAAGACTGTGGTGTCGGAGACTCCGTAGACCTTCTCCTCAGTGGCCACCAAGGCGCCGAAATCAGTGCACACCGCGCTGAGGTCTCCGGTGTGGACCACCTGCCTTGTGGTGAGATCCACGACGAACAGGCCGGCCGCCTTCCGGGACATTCCAAAAAGGTAGTTGCCGTGGATGGCCAGGGCGGCGATGCCCTGGGTCTGTCCGGGATCCAGACGCCACAGCTCCTGGTTCGCCACCGGGTCCCAGGCCACCACGGTGCTCCTGGGGCCGGTGGCGTAGATGTTGTCGCCACCCAGATAAGCCACACCGTCCTTGGTTGCCACGGCGCGGACCATCTGGAGGGCGTCAATCGGGTTGACCTTGGTGATGACCTGCGTGGTGGAAGGTTTGTAGGCGGCGAAGCAGCCACCACCGCCGGTATCGTTCTGCGCTCCGGCTATGACGAGGCCGTTGACTGCATCCCAACAGACATCCAAGGGCCGGTTCTGTCCGGGGGGAAGCGCGGCCACCTGGTAGGGAAGCTGCCCGGTGGCGGGATCGTAGGCGTAGATTCCCCGGGAGTTGTACTGGCCCGTGTAGAGGATTCCGCCCACGATCACGGCGTCCTTGGCTTCGCCGGTTGCGCGGAGATAGGACACCTGGTCCGTGGCCAGTTGGTGACGGGCAATGGTTCCGGTGCCGCCCACATAAACGTCCCCGGCGCCCGCAGCGAGGCCCATGCACAGCTGAGGCCCGCCTGGCGCTCCGGCCTGGGTGAGGTCGTGTTTGACGGCTGTCTTCGCCACGGGATCGATCTTGATGACGTCGTAAGAGGAGACCGTGAGTGCCTTGTTGCCATAGACATCCAGGCCCCACATAGCGCCAACATCTTCCGTGAGGATCTGGGTGATCTTCTTGGTGACCATGTTGTAGGACCACACGCCCGGCTCCTTGACGAAGAACACGTCGTTGCCCAACTGCCTGAACATGACGCCAGTCTTGGCGATGACGGCGTACTGGGCATGGTTGGCCAAGTTGATCAGCACGGACTTCCCGGGCCCCTTGACCCCGACTCCGAGCTGCCCGTTCAGCACGCTCAATGAAGTCACTGAGACACCCGTGGCAACGTCCGCCGGGAGGATATTCGTGGACGTCTTGGTGGTGCGATCGAACGCGAAGAGGCGTGCCGGGCTGGAGCCATTGCCACCGCCCAGAGTGCTCCCAGTACCGAAATACACGTGGCTGGCAGTGGCAGCCACAGCCTGGGCAATGGTGGCTCCAAGGTCCGGGATTCCCCAGCTGGTCATGGCGTTCGTGGAGGGATCGTATTCCCACAGGGAGGGAGCATCGGTGGTTTGTCCGCCACCGGCGAGGTAGACCTTTCCATCAGGGGCCACGGCCAGGGCCCGGATATCACGGTCGCCCGTTTCGCCGACGCCCACTGCAGGAACGTTCGGTGTGCTGAGGTCCCAGCGGTAGAGGTTCGGCTTTCCGTCAACCCCGTCACGCAGCACGCCTGCGTACAGGTAGCGTCCGGTGGAGTCAGCGGCCAGGGCCTGAATGCTGTACCCGGAGCCGAGGTCTGTCCGTGACGTGATGGTGCCTGTGGGGAGGTGGTATCCAATCACCCGTACCGGGTTCAGGTTGCGGGACCCGATGTAGACGGTGTCGCCCACCAGCAGCGAGCTCATCAGGGAAAACTGAACGACGGCGGGTCCAAGGTCGGTGATCTGCGGGCTGCCTGCGGTTTGTTTCTTCGGTGCGGCCTGGGCGGCACCGGAGGACATTGCTGACAGTGCTACGGCGAGTCCGCCGATGCCCCCGGTCTGCAGCAACTGACGACGATTGATGGCGAAAGTGGACATGGAAGATCTCCTCATTGAGTGTCCCGTGGGGTGTTTCCAAAAGCGGTATTCGTGCTGTGGGGGACGTTCCGGAGACGTCCTGTGCACTGGGTCCAGCGTTTCAGCCACCCATCAGGAAATCCATAATTCGAACATTTTCAGACATCCCACGTGTGCTGCTCCATCGGGTCAGCACGCTGGTGCTCCCGGCGGAACTGGCTTGGCGAGGACCCGGTCTTCTTGGTGAAGAGCCGGCTGAAGTAAGCGGCGTCGTCATAGCCCGTGAGTGACGCGATCCTTTGAACGGGAAGATCCGTGTCAGCCAGCAATGACTGGGCGCGCTGTATCCGGAGCTGGATGAGGAGCTCCTTGGGGCCAACACCGGTAGCGGTCTGCACCGCACGCCGGAGTTCGGGAACCGGGACCTTGAGCGAGGCGGCCAACTGGGACAAAGTGAGCGGCAGGTGGGCGGCCTCGCGAAGTGCGGAGATCAGCTTGTTGTCTTTTGCCCGGGGGTCCATGACCACCGGATTGCGCGGCTTGCCCGTCTGGATCAGGACCCGCTGGCAGAGCACGGAGGCGTCCAGATCTCCTTGTGGTCCACCCGTCAGGAGAGCCGCGTTGAGAGCAGGAAAAAGTCCAAGAGCCTCCTCCAAACCAACCTCCGAGGAACCATCAAGCTGCACAAGAGCCTGGCTCCGTGCGAAGCATCCCAGCTCCTCCAATGCTCTCGCCGTAGGTCCGGTGAACAACAACCAATGCTCTTTCCAGCCCCTCGGTCCAGGTCCGTACCCATGGCTTACCCCGGGGAAGAGCCTGATGATCGCAGGAGCCTGGACCTTGAGGCGCCTGCCGTCCACCATGAAGTGCCCGGATCCTTCGCTCACCAGCACTATGGCGTGGCTGCTGAGGGTTCGTCCGGCAAAGGAGGGCAACATCCCACTTTGCTCACCGGCACCGAGGCATGCCAGGCCAAGATCCCTCAGGGGAGACGCGGGATGCCGGTAGGTTGACCAATTGTCCATGGGCCAATGCTGCCCTTGCCAAGGCCCCAAGACAAACGGCAAGGCAGGCCACACAAAAGTCCAAGTCTTCAGGAATCGGAGTCCATTCACCTGGCTGCTTGCCACTGACAGGGTGGGAACTATGTTGACTTCGAATGGCTACGTCCTGGACGAATCGGATTCCCGTCTCGCCGAACTTGAGCCGGTGCCACCTGCCGAGCGCCGGGACCGTGAAGCCCTGTGGGCCAGGCTCCGCAGAGACGGGTACCTCTACTTGAAGGGTCAGCTGAACCCGGAACAGTTGCTGGATTTCAGGGAGTTCTACTTTGGCTCTCTGAGCGGAGCCAACGTCTACGCGGAGGGTACGGATCCCCGTGAGGGCATTGCGGCGCCTGGTGACGTGGACCGTGCTGTGTTGCGCCGTGGCCTCTTCCAGCACATCGTTCCCGGGCCGGAGTATCAAGCACTGTGCACTGCGGAGGGGATTGCCGACTGGTTTGCCTGGTTCCTCGAAAATGACGTGCATCTGCACCGGCGAAAAATCATTCGCCACACCAAGCCCGGTGACAGCGGCATAGGAACGGCCACCCAAGCTCACTACGATCTGGTCTATCTCCGCGAAGGCAGTGATCGCGTGTTGTCCATGTGGATTCCGTTGGGTGATTGCCCGCGCGAGCGTGGTGGCCTGGCTTATTTGGAGGGCAGCCACCACTGGGTGATGGCCGAGGAGCGGGAGGGAACGTTGAAGATGCCCGCAGCCTCAATCACGGCAGACCTCCCCGGCCTGGCGAATGAGCACGACGCCCGGTGGCTCGTGACCGATTACGAGGTGGGTGACGTGGTGGTCCACTCCGTGCATATTGTGCACGCGGCCTTGGACAACACTGACAGCAACGGCACAATGCGCCTGTCCACTGACATCCGCTACCAGCGTCTCAGCGAACCCATCGACTGGCGATGGCAGGAGCATTGGAATTACGACGACGGGCTCTAGCCCGCCGCCGCTCCCGGGATCAGGCCGCGTCGATGGAATCGGGGGAGTCGAGCTTGTTTCTCGTGGCATGTCCCTTGACGAGGAAGATGGCCAGCAATGCCAAAAGAATGTAGACCCAGTTGAAGAGCCCGGCGATTGAAATCAGGCCGGCCGCTCCGGCTGATTCGGTGGCTGCATCGATGCCACCTGTGGCCAGGAACGTGGTTGGATCCGTGGCGGCGTGCAGCAGGATTGCCCAGGTGATGCTGCCTGTGACCCGCATGGAGAGGTACATCATGGCACCAAATCCGAAGGTGTAGACCACGGTCACGGCCACAACCAGCGGCTCCATTGTGAGGATGTTTCCGCTGTGCAGCAAGGCGAAATACGCGGTAGACAAAACGAAGACCAGCCGTTCACCGTAGCCCCCGTTGCGGAGCATGTTAACAACGATTCCTCGTGTGGCGAGTTCTTCGGTAAATCCCACGCAGAGGCCGAAGAAGGCCATGACCAGAACAAGTCCAACAGAGTACGCGGACCAGTTGGTCGCTACCAGCCGCAGGAAGATAGGGATGACGAGGAGGGGAATCGCAACCCACATCCAAGCCTTCCCCCGGAGGGGCTGGGGGCCGAAAATCTCCTTGACCCAACCGAGCGAGCGTGCAAAGAGGAACAGCAATATTCCGGCGATCAGGATGGGCAGCGCAAGCATGAGGAACGCGGTGAGTGGATCAGCCAACGGGTCCTTCAGGTTGATGAAGCTCCCAGACAGGGTGCCGATACCCAGCCCGATCAGTTCATAGACGCCCCAGTAGGCAGCAATGAACAAAAGGGCTTTCCACCATGTCCCGCGGTTCCAAAAGCGGATCCATCCAGAGTCACTTTCATGCATGTTCAGCACCTTCCTGCTTGTTCCCCCCCTTTAGGCCGGGGCCATCCTGATGAGCCTAGGCCGATGCCTGGGTCGGATGTGCAGCGCCACGCCACCACGCAACGGTGGCCGCTGCAGCTTCCGCCAAGGGAGTCGGCTCGAGGCTCAGGAGCTTCTGGCTCTGCGAGGAATCCATTAGGAACGGGCGCTCAAACTGGTACAGCATTTCCGCCAGTTCGCGCATGTCAGTGGAGAAGATGCCGGCCGCCCGGAACACCCATCCGGGTACGGCGCTGACTTTCGGCGCGGCAACAGCGGCGGCTGATGCGTGCGCTGCGGCCATGTCCCGCTGCGTTACGGCCGGGCCCGTGGGGGCGTGCAGTACGGTGTTCCACAGCTCGGGTTTATGCGCTGCCGCAATCATGGCAGCGGCAAGGTCCGGAACGTAAGTGAAGGAATGTGGCTGCTTGGTGGACCCGATGAACTGCACTGCCTTGCCCGCCAGGATGGGCTTCACCATGCGCTCGCCGGCATGCGCCATCGTCACGCGAGGCCCGAAGAAATCACCGGCAACCACGCTCACAGTGTTGGCCGCATGCGCCTGCCGTGCCGCGAGCAGTGCTGTCCGGATGCCGCGCTTCCCGCCGGCGGCTGTCCGGGGACTTGCTTCGGTCATCACGCGGTCAGGTTCGCTGTACGAATAGAGACTTTCGGGGAAGACGACGACGGCGCCCGCGGATGCCGCTGCGTCCATCACCACTTGCTCTGCTGGGGGAAGTTCGGCGGCCCACGCTGCTGCACGGTAGGCGGAGCCGTGGATGCAATGGAAAACTGCCGCGGCACCTGCCACCGCTTCAGTGAGCCGCACGGGGTCGGCGGCATCCACCCGCAGGCGCTCCACCAGTGGATGATCCGGGCCGCTGCCCGAGCGGGTAAGGACGCGCACCTGGTGACCCTGCTCTGCCAACTGCTCCGCGACAGTGAAACCAACGGGACCTGCTCCTGTGACGACGTACATGAGGTTCCTTCTATAGTTCGGAAATCTAAAACAAGAGCAGTGCTCTCTAAAACAGAATGACCGCACTATCCATGAAAGTCAAGAGCGGTGCTCTCGTTTGTTGACGGCGCTCTCTGTTATGGCAAGCTATTGGCATGACGTCAGCCCAACCCATCGCAGCCAAGGCCAAGGCAAAGCCCCCAACTCCGAGGGAGCGGGCACGCACGCAAACCATCGCGGACATCATCCGGTTGGGCCGTGAGCACCTCGCCGTCCACGGCGCAGCGGCTCTTTCCCTGCGAGCCGTGGCGAGGGATCTAGGCGTCGTATCCTCTGCCGTCTATCGGTATGTCGAGAACCGCGACGAGCTCCTCACGCTGCTGCTCATCGACGCGTACAACGAGCTCGGTGATGAAGTGGATCAGGCCGTGGAGTCAGTTCCGGACCAGGACTACGCCGGGCAGTTCACAGCGCTCGCGAAGGCCGTACGAGCGTGGGCCATCCGAGAGCCCGCCCGCTACGCCCTGCTTTTCGGCAGCCCCGTCCCTGGGTATCAGGCACCGGGGGAGCGCACCACCGTTCCGGGAACACGCGTCATCGTCCGTCTCGTCGGGATCTTTGATGCCGCATACCGCGCGGGTGCCCTGTCCGCAGAGGTGACTCCCGCCGTCGTGATTCCCTCGGCGTTGGCCGAAGACCTGTCGGCCATTCGCGCCGAAATGAATCTCGCGGCACCAGACGCGTCGTTAGCGCGCGGTGTTCTGGTGTGGACGTCGGTGTTCGGGGCCATCAGCTTCGAGGTTTTTGGGCAGTACGGGCCGGAGACTTTCAAGGCCCGCGACGAGCTTTTTGAGCATCAGCTGGGCGTGCTTCAGGGCGTCGTGGGGCTCCAAGGCTAGGGCGCTACAGTATTCAGATGGTTCGTGGACTGGCTGACATTGGTGCGGAGGGTGTCCTCCTTGCCGGCGCGGGCCGCGCAATTCTCCTGCAAATCGCGGACCCCAAAGTGGGTCATGGCGTGGCCGAGCACAGCAATTTCGCGGAGCGCCCCATGGATCGGCTCCGCGCGACCATGACCTACGTGTATGCGGTGGTTTACGGCTCGGAGGAACAGCTGAAGGCCGTTCGCCGCGCCGTCAACCGAGCCCATGCCCCGGTCCGCCGCGGACCCGATGGTGCTTCACACGGCTACAGCGCTTTCGACGCCGACTCCCAACTTTGGGTGGTCGCCACCCTTTACGACACCGCCGTCACCGTCTATCAGCAGGTCCATGGAATGCTCGACGACGATACCGCCGACCGTATCTACCGCGAGTATGCGCGGATCGGGACAGCCCTGCAGCTTCCGGCGGATAAATGGCCGGCTGACCGGGCAGCCTTTGCAAGGTACTGGGAATCCCAGGTGCGCGGACTTCGCCCGGATGACAAGGCGCTCAAGGTAGCCAGGGACCTTCTCTACCCGGCTGGAGGACCACGGTTGCTGCGTCTGGCCATGCCGTTGGCGCGGTTCCTCACGGCCGGCCTGTTGCCGGATCACGTGCGCGAGGGATTCGGCTTCACCTGGGGCGAAAGCCAGGCGCGGCGCTTCGAGCGGACCATGCGGATGGTGGGTCGCGTGTATCCGCGCTTGCCCCAGCGGATCCGGCACTGGCCCCGCGACCATTATTTGGGCCAGCTTGTGGTGGATTCCGCGGTGCCCTATGCGTAACTCCACGTCGGTGGAAGAGTCCATCGACGCCCTTGCGCACCGTTACCTTGACCGAACCCCCGATGGCCGTGTGCGGGCCGGGCTGACCGAGTTCGTGGTGTTCGGGCTGAAGCAGGCGTGGGCTTGTGTGTTCGGTGCAGCCCTGCTCGCGGTGATCATCGCAGCGCGCCTCTGGTACCCGGATAACGCGGGCCTTGCCCGTAACGATTTCCTGACCATTGCCGCCGTCGTCATTCAGGTCCTGATGATCTCCTTCAGGCTGGAGACGCTGCTGGAACTGCGGGTGATCCTGCTGTTCCATGTGGTGGGCACGGTGATGGAGTTGTTCAAGACGGACGTCGGATCCTGGGCGTACGAGGCCGAAGGCGTCCTTCGGATCGGGGCCGTTCCACTGTTCAGCGGCTTCATGTATGCGGCCGTGGGGTCCTATATGGTGCGGGTGTTCCGGCTGTTCGACCTCCGCTTCGACCGGTACCCGCGGCGGTGGATCACGGCACTTGTTGCGGCCGCGATCTACATCAACTTCTTCTCGCACCACTACATCTTCGACGCGCGCTGGGTGCTGCTGGCCGCCGTCGTGCTTGTCTACGGACGGTGCGTGATGCACTTCCGGGTGTTCCGGCGTCGCTTCCGTATGCCCATCCTGGTCTCGTTCCTGCTGGTGGCGCTGTTCATTTGGTTCGCGGAGAACATTGGCACGTGGTCCCGCGCGTGGCTGTATCCGAACCAGCTTGAGGGCTGGCAGGCGGTCTCCATTGACAAGCTCCTGGCATGGTTCCTGCTGATGATTATCTCCGTGGTGCTGGTGGCATGGGTGTACAAGCCGGAGCCGCTTGACGCTTCTACTGACGCGGAGAGTCCTATGCTTCGCCGCGTATCGCCTTGAGTGCCGCGCGCCGGGACTGAAGCAAGGGCTCGACGTCGGGCACTCGGGTCAGGCGGACGGCTTCCGGTGGGGTTGCGTTGGGCGTTGATCACTATGCCGAAGCCGCCGAATGTCCCGGCGGCGAGCCACGATTTCGCTCCGCGCCAGAGCGTTACGTCTGTGGGCGTGCCGTCAACGGTGATGGTGAGCCGCTCAACGGCGAGGGCGTTGAAGGTTGCGTCCTGGCGTTGGGGCTCTTCCAGGTTGTGCGGTATTCCGGCCGAGGCGCGCCAACGGTTTCTGGCGACGTCGCGTGGATCCTGGGGTGTGGTGATCACCTCGACCAGCGTGCCCGTCTGCGAAAATCCGTCGCCGTGGGACACTCCACCTTCGCTGCCGTCCAACTGCCAAGATCCCAGCATGACAGGGCCTTCCTGGTCCTCCATGGAGAACAGCGGGAGCTGGTGCGCGCCCCTCCGAACCTCTTGCTCCATCCGGTCATTCATCTCCCAGAACTCGTCCGGAGGCACGTATCCAGTGATCTCCATCGGGCCAGTTTGCCAGTTCACCGTGGGCGAAACCAGCCCCTGAGCCGCGTGATTCCGGGGCTTTCCTAGGCTCTCAATCCAAAGTTGAGCGTACGTCACTCAACTTTGGATTGACATCTTTCCGAGGCTGAGTACAGTTGAGTGCAGAACGCTCAACTAGCCGATTGTTGAGCAGGCTTCCGGCACGTAGACCGCCCAGCGGACCGCTGTCAGGTGCAATCTCCAACATCGGCCATTGAAAGGAAACAAGATATGTCACGTGCAGTAGGTATCGACCTCGGAACCACCAACTCCGTGGTCTCTGTTCTCGAAGGTGGCGAGCCCACCGTTATCGCCAACGCAGAAGGCGGCCGCACCACGCCGTCCGTCGTTGCGTTCTCCAAGTCCGGCGAAGTCCTGGTCGGCGAAATCGCCAAGCGCCAGGCCGTCAACAACATCGACCGCACCATCGCTTCCGTCAAGCGCCACATGGGCACCGACTGGAACGTCGCCGTCGATGACAAGAAGTACACGCCGCAGGAAATCTCCGCGCGTATCCTCATGAAGCTCAAGAACGACGCCGAGAGCTACCTGGGTGAAAAGGTCACCGACGCTGTGATCACCGTTCCGGCCTACTTCAATGACGCCGAGCGCCAGTCCACCAAGGAAGCCGGCGAAATCGCAGGCCTCAACGTCCTCCGTATTGTCAACGAGCCCACCGCTGCTGCACTGGCCTACGGCCTGGACAAGGGCAAGGAAGACGAACTCATCCTGGTCTTCGACCTCGGTGGCGGAACCTTCGACGTCTCCCTCCTCGAGGTTGGCAAGGACGAAGACAACTTCTCCACCATCCAGGTCCGCGCAACCGCCGGTGACAACCGCCTCGGTGGCGACGACTGGGACAACCGCGTTGTCGAGTGGCTCCTGAGCCAGCTCAAGGTCAAGGGCATCGACCTCTCCAAGGACAAGATCGCCCTCCAGCGTTTGCGTGAAGCTGCCGAGCAGGCCAAGAAGGAACTGTCCTCCTCCACCAGCACCAACATCTCCCTCCAGTACCTCTCCGTCACCCCCGACGGCCCGGTCCACCTGGACGAGCAGCTGACCCGTGCCAAGTTCCAGGACCTCACCAAGGACCTGCTGGACCGCACCAAGAAGCCGTTCCAGGACGTCATCGCTGAAGCCGGCATCAAGGTTTCCGACATCGACCACATCGTCCTCGTCGGTGGCTCCACCCGTATGCCTGCCGTCTCCGAGCTCGTCAAGGAACTCGCCGGCGGCAAGGAGCCCAACAAGGGCGTCAACCCGGACGAAGTCGTGGCCGTTGGCGCCGCACTCCAGGCCGGTGTCCTGAAGGGCGAGCGCAAGGACGTCCTCCTCATCGACGTCACCCCGCTGTCCCTCGGCATCGAAACCAAGGGTGGCGTGATGACGCACCTCATCGAGCGCAACACCGCTATCCCCACCAAGCGTTCGGAGACCTTCACCACCGCTGACGACAACCAGCCGTCCGTGGCCATCCAGGTCTTCCAGGGCGAACGTGAATTCACCCGCGACAACAAGCCGCTGGGCACGTTCGAACTGACCGGCATCGCCCCGGCACCTCGTGGCGTTCCGCAGGTTGAGGTCACCTTCGACATCGACGCCAACGGCATCGTCCACGTGTCCGCCAAGGACAAGGGCACGGGCAAGGAACAGTCCATGACCATCACCGGTGGCACGGCACTGTCCAAGGACGACATCGACCGCATGGTCCGTGAAGCCGAAGAGCACGCTGCAGAGGACAAGGCCCGCCGCGAAGCTACGGACACCCGTAACTCCGCAGAGCAGCTCGCCTACTCCGTGGACAAGCTCATCGCCGACAACGAGGACAAGCTGCCTGAGGAAGTCAAGACCGAGGTCAAGGCCGACGTCGACGCCCTCAAGTCCGCGCTGGAAGGCACCGACGACGCCGCTGTGAAGACTGCGTTCGAGAAGCTCCAGGCCTCACAGACCAAGCTCGGCGAAGCCATCTACTCCCAGGCCTCCGCAGCTGACGCTCCGGGTGCCGGTGCAGAAGGCGCTCCTGCCGGTGACAAGGCTGCCGACGAGGATATCGTCGACGCCGAAATCATCGACGAAGACGAAGCGAAGAAGTAGCCATGCCTCACCACGGCAACGAAGCAGAGCACTCAGAAAGCGGCGAGCCGCGCAAGCCCGTTATCCGGGACAACCGCAAGGTTGACCCGGAGACCGGGGCAGCCCGTCACCCGGATAGCGAAGCTGCAGCTCCCACCGAAGGCAACGCCGCTCCTACAGACGGCGACGCCCTCTCCCAGGCTGAGGAAATCCTCAACGGGGTAGAGGTGCCGGCCGAGGAATCGGTAGCCTCCGGTGCCGCGGCTGAAGCCCAGGCAGCGGAGCTCCGCAACGACCTCCTCCGCCTCCAGGCTGAGTACGTCAACTACCGCAAGCGCGTCGAACGCGACCGCGCCGTAGCAGGAGAGATGGCCGTCATCGGCGTCCTGAACTCACTGCTCCCGGTGCTGGACGACGTCGACGCCGCCCGCCAGCACGGTGACCTCGAAGACGGCCCCTTCGCCGCCATCGCCACCAAACTGGAGAACGCGCTGAAGACGTACGGACTGGAACGCATCGCGGATACCGGAGTCGAATTCGACCCCACCATCCACGAGGCACTCATCCAGCAGCCCGGCGAAGACATTGAGGTTGACACGGTCAGCCAGGTGCTGCGCTCCGGATACCGCTCAGGTGAGCGGGTCCTGCGTGCAGCCCAAGTGATCGTCGCGGTTCCCGCTTAGTCCCACCGCGAAGCGAGACAAGGGGCCCGCCCCTACGCGTGGCGGCTTTAGTCCTACGGACTTAGCCGCCACGCTCCGGCAGGCCCGATGCCACTCCCGGGCCCCTTGTCTCGCTCCGCTCCGGCGGTCGGCTCGCCTAAGGTGGGTGGACGCAGGTGCTTGTTTATTGATTTGAAAGGAAACGCTCTTGGCCAGCCAGGACTGGGTTGAAAAGGATTTTTACGCGATCCTTGGTATTGCCAAGGATGCGTCCGATGCGGATATTAAGAAGGCTTACCGCAAGCT
Organism: Arthrobacter sp. StoSoilB22; assembly: GCF_019977315.1. NCBI lineage: Bacteria > Bacillati > Actinomycetota > Actinomycetes > Micrococcales > Micrococcaceae > Arthrobacter > Arthrobacter sp. StoSoilB22. The sequence goes on along the minus strand of NZ_AP024652.1, from coordinate 3,910,220 downwards.
AGCGCGGGAGCATCACCCTGATACGAACTCTGGGGATGCTGCTGCGGAGAAGAAGTTTAAGGACATCTCCGAGGCGTACTCGGTGTTGTCCAATCCTGAGGACCGTCAGCAGTACGATGCCATCCGTGCCATGGGCGGTGCCCGGTTTGCTCCGGGTGCTGGCGCCGGGCGTGGTGGTGCCGGAGCTAACGGTGGCTTTGAGGACCTGTTCGGCGGCCTGTTTGGCGGTGGGCCTGGTGCCCGTCAGCCTGCGGGCGGTGGCATCCCTCCGGAGTTCGCTGACCTGTTTGGTGGTGGGTTTGGAGGTGCCGGCCCCACCGGGTTCCAACGGGCTCCGCAGAAGGGCGCGGACCGGACGGCTACAACGTCCATCTCCTTTGCCGGATCCATTAAGGGCACCACGGTGAGCCTGCGTGAGAGCAACGGCAACGTGATCGACGTCAAGATCCCGGCCGGCATCAAGGACGGGCAGAAGGTCCGCCAGCGTGGCAAGGGCAACGCTGGCCCTGCCGGCAACGGCGACCTCATCATCACGGTGAGCGTCAAGCCTCACGACTTTTTCCACCGCGACGGCGACAACATCCGCATCCACGTGCCCGTCACGTTTGCGGAGGCGGCGCTCGGCGCCACCATTGAAGTTCCAACGCTCGACGGCGACACCGTCAAGGTGCGCGTTCCGGCCGGGACTCCGTCGGGCCGTACCCTCCGGGTGAAAGGTCGTGGCGTGAAGACGTCCAAGTCCACCGGCGACCTGCTGGTGACAATCGACGTCGCGGTCCCGCAGAACCTCAACAAAGAAGCAGAGGAAGCCGTGAAGGCTTTCGCGGCGGCCACCACTGATGCCAACCCGCGCAGCGACTTGGCCGCGAAGGCCCGGTTGTAAGGAGGCGGTCATGGCAATCGACGTCAACCAGCCGATCTTTGTCATCTCCGTGGCTGCGGAGCTTGCCGATATGCATCCGCAGACGTTGCGCCAGTACGACCGTTTGGGCATCGTTTCGCCCAGCCGCGCTCCCGGCAAGTCCCGCCGCTATTCGCAGAACGACGTCAATAAACTGCGGGAGGTCCAGCGCCTCTCGCAGTCCGGCGTCTCGCTCGAGGGCATCAAACGCATCCTCGACCTCGAAAACCAGGTTGCTGCCTTGCAGTACCGGGTTACTGAGCTGACCGAGGAGTTGTCGCGCCGCCGCTCACCCGTGGATGCGCGGATCTTCGCGGCAGGTGCCGCGGGCGACGTCGTTAGCTTGGCCCGCGGGCAGCGTCCACGAGCGCGGTCGCAGGCCGTAGTGGTGTGGCGGCCGCGGTCGGCGGACTAGCTCGGGCTACGCCCGGCTGCGGTCCCAACTGACCACTACCCGGGCAGCGCCGGCTTCGGTCCGCTCTACGTCCACCACGATCTGCGACTCTTTGGCTCCCATGTCCCGGATCTGCTGCTTGTAATCCTCAAGGTGCTCCTGCAGGGACTCCTCGGTCCATTCGCCCGGGCGCATCCTGGTGGAGATTTCCACGGGCTCCTCCCTGACCAGAATCTCCTCCGGTTGACGCCGCGGTGTCTTGGCCGGCTCAGATTCGCTGGACGGTACCAGCATGCGGAAGCCGAAAACTCCGCCAGCTATGCCAGCGACGAGGCCCGCGGCAATAAGCCAAATGGCCTTTCGAGGTCCGCGGCGCCCAGGAACCGCTTCAGTGATGCTCTGTGCTTTTCTAGCGCTTCGTCGTGCCATGGGGAGTTCAACTTTCCAGTCGGCGGTGGGGGTTCCATGCTGGTGGTGCGTCTGAATCCTGCCCATCCATCGTAAGCATGCTTAGAACCTTTGGTAAGTCGATACCTGGACCTGCCGCCGGTGATGAAGGGGGACCGCCATATGGCTAGAACACCTCAACGGGAAGATAATGAAGGCATAGCACGGCAAGCAGCGCTCGTGCGGGTGTTCTGAGCATTGACGCAGCCTCGGCGGCCCTGCTCGTGTGGTGAGGAATTCCGATGTCGTTGTCGGATGAAGAACGCAGGAGCTTGGAAGAGCTGGAGCGGGATCTCGCTTCAACGGATCCCGGCCTCGCCTATGAGCTGAAGTCCGGTCGCCCACGTGGCGCTCTGGCGCGCAACGTTCTTGGCAGCCTGGCCGTTCTGGTCGGCTTCATCATGGTGATCGCCGGGATCGTCACCCAGCTGGTCATCCTGGGCGTCGCGGGGTTCCTGCTGGCCAGTGGCGGAGCCTATTGGCTCGTGACCGGGACATCGCTACGGAGACTGTTCGGACGGCACGACGACCACGCGGCACCTTAGCAGGTTCGGCACCTGAGTCGCCCCGCACCACCCTGCCGGTGCGATGGGGAGCGGCGGCTAGGGACGACGTTCGGGGGAGACCTTCCGGGAAGACGTTACCTAGGGAACCGGTGGGACCGGCGGCTGGACCGGGGTTTCCGGCCGCTGGACAGGCTCGGGTTCGCCCGGAGGCATCATCATTCGCCAAGCAAACACTGCGCCCGCTCCCACGACGGCAGCAGCAATGGCGGTGAACCATACTGCACGGCCGGAGCTGCGCTGCGTGGTCTTCCGGCTGAGCGCCCGGGTGGCCTTCTTTACTGCCTTGGCGGCAGTGCGTTTAGCTTCCTTGGCGGCCTTTTTGTTGCCGGTCAAAGTGAGCATCACACCCTGGACCACGGACGGCACGTCGGCGTGGTTGATCCGGGACAAAGCCCACCTCACCACTGCGTCTGTTTGTGCGGTTGTGCCCTCTGTCGCATGCGTTACCCATTCCCGGGCAAGATCCTGGGCGGCGGGAATGATGCTTTGCGCTTTGTACATGCTGAGCCCCTCACGTGGTTAGACGACCTGCTTGCCAGCCTACGCTTGAGCACCTGTGATCAACAGATGCCCCCCGGCGCGCGCTCCTTCCCAGTTGCCCAGTGCCACCCCGCATATAACGCGGGCCTGGGGGCCGACACGCCGTGGCTTACAGGCGGCGAGGCAGGGCAACCGGGAAGGAGCGGCGCGAAGCATCCGGGTGATTAGGTCCGCACTACCGAGGCCAGCTCCACCGGCTCCTCCAGTCCGGCCCACTGTCCGTTGAGAATCAACTCCCCGTGAAGCTCCTGGGCCGCTGCGGTGCTGGCCGAAGCATCTGCGGCTACATCCAGAACCCGGGTAATCTTCAGCCGGAGCTCGCCGGCATCGATGATGGTCACGCCGCTGCCGGATACCGGCGCCGAAGCGCTCAAGGTGGGAGCGCCGCCGTCGAGCTTTCCGCTGCCTTTCACCGTGACAGAGCTGGGCCGGGGCTCGGGCTCGCCGTCGACGATGAGCTCGGCCTCGTTCTGGCCGGTCAGGATGGCGGTGGCCAGGACTTTGACGTATACGGGATCAGCGCAGGCGTCGTACACCCAGCGCTTTCCCAGGACCGAGTGGTCCATGGTGCCGATGAGCCACTCCTCGGCGCCGGCAAGCTCGTAGCCGCGGTAGCTGAGCGGCACCTGGTAGATGCGCTCGCCGGCCGCGACCACGTGTGTTTCGAGCCCCACCTCGCCGGTGGGATCGTCAAAGCGGTAGGCGCCGATGAGCTCCGGGGTGCCGTCCTGGATGAACCAGGGCTGCTTCGGTAGGTAGTCAGCGATGAGTTCGAGCTTGGACGGGGACAGGGTTGCCTTGTGAATGATCGCCATGCTCCCAAGCCTAGGGCAGGGCAGGACTGGCTCCCGAAGGCGGCCCCGGGTGGGGCGGCCTACGCTCCCGGTTTGGGCACCAGCGAACCTCGGGCGGCGCCCACCATTCCCTCGACGGCGCGTGCAAGGTGCGTGCCGCGGTCGTTGACGCCGTCCCATCGGACCAAGGCCTGCGCGTTCAGGCCATCAACCATGCCGAGGATCTGCCAGGCGACGGCGGCGGCGTCGGAAACGTTGAACACTCCTGTGGCGTTCCCGTCCTCCACCACGTCCTGGAAGACCTTCTGCCAGGCATCCATCTGCTCCCGGACGGCGGCGGCAAGGGTTTCATTGCGGCGCCCCAAGGTCCAGGCTTCCACCCAGATTGCGGTGACGTCGAGCCTGCTGTTGTCCAGAAGGGTTTCCACCAGCAGGGCCAGGCGTTCAGATGGTCCTGGGCACTGGCTCAGCAAGGCGGCGACTTCCTGTGTTTCCGCTGCCACGATGGTGGCGAAGGTGCTGGAGACCAGTGCGTCCATAGTGGGCTGATAGTGCGCCACCAGACCGGAAGCAACGCCAATTCGCGCGGCGACGTTGCGCAGCGTGAGCGCCGTGAGGCCTGCCTCGAGGGCGATCTCGCGGGCGGCTTCGGTGATTTCTGCGGCGCGCTCAGCCGGTGACTTACGGACTGCGCGCTTCTGTTGAGTGCTTGACATTACAGACCAGTCTAGATTAGGTTTTCTGCATTGTTGATCATGCGATCAACAAGAGAATGCCTGAAGACGAAGGAGTCACCCATGGCTTGGAGAATGCCGGCCGAAACCGCACCGCATGAGCGCACTTGGATGGCGTTCCCCCGCACCGGCCTGACGCTTGGCGACGACGCCGCCTCTGCCGAAGAGGCCTACGGGGCCTGGACCGCCGTCGCCCATGCTGTAGCCGAATTCGAGCCGGTCACCATGGTGGTGGACCCCAGCGAACGCGAGCGCGCCGCCCGGATGCTGGGTAACGGCATCGAACAGATCGAGGCGCCGCTGGATGAGTTCTGGATGCGCGACGTCGGACCCACCTTTGTGCTGGACGACGAACGCCCCGGCGTGCTTGGCGCCGTGGACTGGATCTTCAACGGCTGGGGTGCTCCGGCATGGTCCGAATGGCAGAAGAGCGCCGGAATGGGCTGTTTCGTTGCGGAGAAGTCCGGTGCCGAACTTGTCAGCTCTTTGCTGGTCAATGAAGGCGGTGCCATCCACGTAGACGGCAAAGGAACGGTGCTGGTAACAGAAACAGTCCAGTTGGATCCAAACCGGAACCCTTACGCCAACAAGGCAGCAGTTGAAGCCGAACTGGCCCGCACCATCAGCGCCACCAAGGTCATTTGGGTACCCCGCGGACTGACCCGCGACTACGAGGACCTGGGCACGCGAGGCCACATCGACATGGTGGCCACGCTGCCCGCACCCGGCCAAATCCTGCTGCATTCCCAGACCAACCCGGAGCACCCGGACTACGAGGTCAGCCGCACACTTCGGGCATTCCTTGAAACGCAAACAGATGCGGCGGGCAAGCCGTTCGAGATCGTGCCGCTGCCGGCGCCGGAAACGCTGCGCGACGAAGACGGCTTTGTGGACTGGAGCTACGTCAACCACTTGGTGGTCAACGGCGGGGTCATCGCTTGTGGATACGGGGAAGAACATGCCGACTCCCTCGCCGCTGAAATCCTGGCCGAGGCCTACCCCGGCCGCCGTGTTGTCACGGTGGATGCCCGGCCCATTCTCGCCCGCGGCGGCGGCATCCACTGCATCACGCAGCAGCAGCCCAAACTTGCAGGAGGTGCAGCGTGACGGCTCCATTCGACGTCGTTGAGGCCTCCATCGCAGAGCTGCGCGAGGCCCTGGAAACAGGGGAGGTGACCAGTGAGGAACTGACCCAGGCGTACCTTGACCGCATCGAGGCCTACGATCACAACGGCATCAGACTCAACGCACTGGTGGTCATGAACCCCGATGCTTTGGCGGACGCCCGGGCCTCGGACGAACGCCGGACGCAGGGCGCGCTGCGTGGGCCATTAGATGGCATCCCCTACACCGCCAAGGACAGCTATCTGGCCAAAGGGCTCACCGCCGCGGCGGGTTCGCCCGCCTTCGAGCACCTGATTGCGCAGCGAGACGCCTTCACCATCGAGCGGCTCCGCGATGCCGGTGCGGTGCTGATCGGGCTGACCAACATGCCGCCCATGGCCAACGGCGGCATGCAGCGCGGCGTGTACGGTCGCGCCGAAAGCCCGTATAACGCCGACTTCCTCACTGCGGCGTTCGGTTCCGGTTCCTCCAACGGTTCCGGGACCGCGACGGCAGCCAGTTTCGCTGCCTTCGGCCTTGGTGAGGAAACCTGGTCAAGCGGCCGCGCACCGGCGTCGAACAATGCTCTGTGCGCCTACACGCCCTCCCGCGGCGTCATCTCCGTACGGGGCAATTGGCCGTTGGTCCCCACCATGGACGTCGTGGTCCCGCACACCCGCAGCGTGGCCGACATGCTCGAGCTGCTGGACGTCATTGTGGCCGACGACGCCGAGACCCGCGGCGACTTCTGGCGCGCGCAGCCCTGGGTTCAGATCCCGAAATCATCCGAAGTCCGGCCGGAGTCTTACACGGCGCTGGCTTCGGAATCGCTCGACGGCGGACGGTCGGCTCTGCGGGGCAAGCGCCTTGGAGTGCCGCGCATGTACGTCAACGCAGATCCGGACGCCGGGACCAGTGCGCAGCCGGGCATCGGCGGGCCGACCGGGCAGCGCATCCAGACGAGGGCTTCCGTGATTGATCTGTGGGAGGCCGCCAAACAGGACCTTGAAGCAGCCGGGGCCGAGGTTGTTCTGGTGGACTTCCCGGTGGTCTCCAACTATGAAGGGGACCGTCCGGGCGCACCCACCATCGCCACGCGGGGCCTTGTCACCCCTGGATACCTCAAGCGTGAAATCGTGGACCTGTCAGCCTGGGCGTGGGACGACTTTCTGCGTGCCAACGGCGACCCCGCACTAAGCGGCCTTGCTGAGGTGGACGGTTCCAGGATTTTCCCGCACCCTGAAGGCGCCCTGCCGGACCGCTACACCGGGTTCGACGACGACATTGCTGAGTATCCGGGACACGTTCGCGAGCACGGAGTTTCCCGGTTCACGGATATCCCCGAGCTGGAAAACGGGGTGCGTGGCTTGGAGGAGACCCGGCGGGTGGACTTGGAGGAGTGGATGGACGGGCTCGGACTGGACGCCGTCCTGTTCCCGGCCGTCGCGGACGTCGGGCCCGCCGATATGGACGTCAACCCTGCTTCTGCCGACCTCGGCTGGCGCAACGGCGTCTGGGTGGCCAACGGAAACCTCGTCCCGCGGCATCTCGGCATTCCCACAGTCACCGTACCCATGGGAACCATGGCAGACATTGGCATGCCCGTGGGCCTCACCTTCGCGGGCCGCGCCTACGATGACACAGCACTGCTGACCCTGGCTGCCGCCTTTGAAGCAACAGGTTCTCGTCGGACGGTGCCACCGCGCACGCAGGCGCTGTAGTTGCGCCGCCGGCCCTGCGCTCCTGCCCGGTTACTTCCCCGCTGTCACCGTAGATAGGCTCCGACACCGGTGAGTCGACCTAGTTTGCTGCCCGACCGGGGGTCTAACTGGGAAGGAGCGCGGGCAAGCGGCCTGACGCCGATGCGTGGACGGGCCCCGGCACTGATTACAATCAAAGGGACGTCGACCACTGAGGGAATCATGAAGAAACTCACCACTGTCCTGATCGCTGCCGGGCTCATCGCCTCGGCATCCGCCTGTTCCGCCCAGCAGCAGCTGACTACCGCGGAAACGTGTGACCGCGTGGGCGTCGCCGCATCCGGCATTCCCCAAAACGCTAGCAAGACCGCCACCAACCGCGTGGCCAACGCCATCCGGCCCATCGAAGTCGTTGCATCGGACGAAATGAAGCCGGTTGTCACCGCCATCCTGGAGTACATGGATGAGCAGTCCAAGGAAACCCCGGACGAGGCGAAGCTTGGCGAGCTCGGCCAGGCCTACCAGGAAGCCGGCACCAAGTACGGCGAGCTCTGCCGCGGCTAATGACGCCCGCGCGCTGAACACACAGACGTGCTGAACACGAGAGGGACCGGTTGAAGGACCGGTCCCTTTCGCGTCCCAACCGTCTCTCACATTCCGGCCCTTAAGCCGGAACCGTCTCTCACTTCCCAGCCGTTATGGCGCGACGCTCTATCACTCCTCTGAGAAGAGCGAGAGAGGGTTGGCGGGAAGGGGGTGGGATGTGAGAGAGGGTTGCCGGGAAGGGCGTGGGATGTGAGAGACGGTTGGGTTCAAGCAGGTGGGATGTGAGAGAGGGTTACTTTTCGTCGGGGCCCAGGTCAGGCCCGACGGCGAAACTCACCTCACGCGTCGCGCTTCCGTGGAGTTCCAGGATGGCGAGCTCATTGGCGCCTTCCCGAATGAGCGGACCGGGAACATAGAGCGTGCGCTGGGGCCCGCGGCTCCAGTACCGTCCGAGGTTGAAGCCATTGATGAAGGCGTTGCCCTTGGTCCAACCGTCCAGGCGGAGGAACCTGTCTCCGGGGCCGTCGGCGTCGAAGGTCGCGAACGAAACAGATGGCCCAGCCACCCCGGCAGACGCGAAACCGCGGGGAAGCGTAACCGCTGCGGACCGGTAGGCCTCCAGCGAGTTCACATCAACAGCGCCCACTTCCCAGTCGAAAAGCTCCACACCGTTCAGCATCGCGGGACCGATCAAGCCCTTGGCCTCGCCGATCCGTTGGCCGTAGTTCACCCGGCCCTGGTCCTCCAGAAGAACCTGCAGACGGCCGCCGCCCGGGATGACAACAGCGCGTTCGCCCAATTCCCGGCTCAGGACGCCCACGGGCACGCCATCCAGGAAGAACTGTGCCCGGTCCCGTATTTCCGAGAAGGACAGCACTCCGCCGGAAGGCAGCGATGCCTCGTACAGGTAGAAGCCCCGGTATTGGCCGGTCACTTCCACCGGCGGTACCGGCCCGGGAACCAGCTGCGCAGCGGTCGGAACGGAGAGCAGCGGGACGGAGGACGTGACGGACAGGACAGAGGATTCCGGAACAGGCGTCCGCCGATGCGGCACCTCGGAAGGAACCGGGAAGTGCTTGGCAATGACGTCCCGGAAGGCGAAGTACTTGGCCGTGGGTTGTCCGTCCTCGGAGAGCGGAGCGTCGTAGTCGTACGAGGTAATGGTGGGCTCGTAAATACCCTTGTCGTTTGCCCCGTTGCTGAACCCGAAGTTGGTCCCGCCGTGGAACATGTAGATGTTCACCGAAGCCCCGGCAGTCAGCAGCGCATCCAGTTCGGCGGCGGAAGCAGCGGCGTCGGTGGTGTGGTGGTGCGTGCCCCAGTTGTCGAACCAGCCGTTCCAGAACTCTGCGCACATCAGAGGGCCGGTAGGCTGACGCTCCCGCAGGAACGCCAGCCGCTCATCCGCGCGTGATCCAAACGTTCCTGTCTTGTGAAGTTCGGGCAGCGAGCCGTCCTCGATCATGGTCTCGAATGGTTGGTCGCAGGTGAACAGCGGAACATCAACACCCAACCGTTTGGACAGGTCAACCAAGTGCTGCAGGTAGGCCTTGTCGCTGCCGTATGCGCCGTACTCGTTCTCGATCTGGAACATGATCACGGGCCCGCCTTGGGTGATTTGCCGCGGCACCACAATCTCCAGCACGGACTCCATGTAGGAGGAGACGGCGGCGAGGTAGCCGGCTTCGCTGCTGCGCACTCCCACGGTGGGATCGGTGAAAAGCCAGGCAGGGAGTCCACCGTTGTCCCATTCGGCGCAGATATACGGGCCGGGCCGCACGATGGCCTGCATCCCGGCGTCGGCCACCAGGTCCAGGAACCGGCCAAGATCCAGGCCGCCGTCGCACACAAAAGCGCCGGGAACGGGGGAATGCTCATTCCAGGGCACATAGGTTTCGATGGTGTTCAGACCCATCAGCCGGGCCTTCTCAATCCGGTCCGCCCACTGGTCCGGATGGACCCGGAAGTAGTGGATGGCTCCGGACAGGATACGGAAAGGCTGATCGTTCAGGAGGAAATCCTGACGGCCGATTGCGAAGGTCTGCAACTAAAAATCCTAAAAATCAGGCCGAACGGAGAACGGCATGGAAAGCGAACGACGCATTGCTCCAGATCACGAACAGCAGCGGCGCCGGTGCCAGGGCAACGCCGAGAACGGGCTGTAGCACGGCAGCGGACACGATGATTCCCAGCAGGATCAGCATGGCGGCGCTGAGGTACCAGCGCTGCACCACCAGATACAGCGAGGCCTTCAGCACGCTCTTGAGCTTCGCATCGGGCAACAGCACGACGCCGGCAATCGCCGTGACGGTGAGGCTCACCGTCACGGCGGCTGCTACGACGATCAGAGGCACCAAAACTGCGGCGCCGGGGATGGCCTGGTTCTGGACGACGGCCAGGTCCACGCCGAGGAACATCAGGAGGCCCACCGCCCCGACGCCCAACAGCGCGGCCTTGCCGAAACTGCGTTTGTATCCCCGAAGGAAAGCGGCAACCGGCTTGACCGCACCGCCGTCGTCGTTCAAGGCCTTGAAGGCGGCGAAGATGCCGGCGAGCGACGGTGCGACGGTGACGGAGAGAGCCAGGAAGAAGGGCCAGGCCGCCGCCGGATCTGCAACCAGTGACAAGGAAAGTACCAACGGGGCATTGGCCACCGCCATCAGCACATTCCCGGCAAGGAAGGTGTAGATGAAACCGAAGATGCTGCCAAAAGCCTCGAACCCCGGGCTGGGGATTCGTCCTGCCAGGCCGCGCCGTTTTGTTCCACCCACAACACTCATCCTTTCATCCCGCTGGTGGCGATGCCCTGGATGAAGTAGCGCTGGCCGATCAGGAAGATGATCAGGATGGGGATCACGGAGATCACCGAGCCGGTCATGATCATGGCGTATTCGGCGTCGAACTGGCCCACGAAGGACCGCAGGCCCAGCTGGACGGTCCAGAGGCGGTTGGACGTGAGGTAGATGAACGGTCCCATGTAGTCGTTCCACGTGTTCACGAACGTCAGCAGCGCCAGGCTGGCCAGGGCTGGCTTGGACAGTGGCAGGATCACCCGCGCCCAGATGCCATACTCGCTCAGGCCATCGATCCGGGCAGCCTCGCAGAGCTCATCCGGGATGGTCATGTAGTACTGGCGCATCAGGAATACGCCGAACGCACCGAACGCCTGCAGCAGGATCAAGGCGTTGAAGCTGTTGGTGAGGCCCAGGTTCTGCATCATGATGTACTGCGGCACCATGTAGGCCTGCCACGGAACGGCGATGGTGCCGATGTAGGCAAGGAACAACACGTCGCGGCCCGGGAAACGGACCTTGGAGAAACCGTAGGCAGCCAGGGAACCCGTCAGGACCTGGAGGCACGTGATGATCACTGCAAGGTAGAGCGAGTTCTGCAGGTATCCCATCATGGGAATGCGGGTCCAGATGTCCGTGTAGTTGCTCCACACGAACTCCTGCGGGATCCACTGGATGGGGACTGTGAGGACCTGGTTGTTCTCCTTTAGCGAGGAGGAGAGCATCCAGATGAATGGCACCATGAGTGCCACCACCAGGACCAGCAGCACGCCGTAAATAATGACGTTCGCGGTCCGCTTCTTTTGCTCCCGCGGGGACCGCTTGCGGTCAGTACGACGGCGGTCTTCCGCAGTGGGTGCGCCGTTCGGCAGCGGCGATGCGTCTGTCACATGAGTGGCTTTGAGGTCTTCGGCCATGTTGGTCATCAGCGTTCCCTCCGCTGTTGGATCTTGAACTGCAGGACGGTAACCGTCAGCACGATGATGAACAGGACCAGCGAGATGGCCGAAGAGTAGCCGAACTTACCCTCGCCAATGCCTTCCTGGTAGATCAGCTGGGACAGCACCGTGGTGGAGCGGCCCGGGCCACCGTTGGTCATGACCACAATGAGGTCGAACACCTTGAAGCTGGAGACCGTCAGCATGACCACCACAAAGAACGTGGTGGGACGCAGGGACGGGATGGTGACGTTCCAGAAACGCTGCCAGGCGCTGGCACCGTCAACTTCGGCGGCTTCGTACAGCTCGGTGGGGATCGCCTGCAGGCCGGCCAAGTACAGCACCATGTAGTAGCCCATATCGCGCCACACACTGGTGATGATCACAGCCGGCATGGCCCAGTCCGAACTGGAGGTCCAGCCCGGCGGGTTGGCGATGCCGATTGCGCCAAGGAACTGGTTGATGGGGCCGCTGTCCGGGCTGAACAGCATGTTCCACACGACGGCGACAGCAACCAAAGAGGTGATGTACGGGAAGAAGATGGCCACCCGGAAGAAGCCGATGCCCTTGAGCTTACGGTTCAGCAGCATGGCCAGTAGCAGTGCCAGGGCCATGGTCAGCGGGACGTGCCCCAAGGCGTAAACAACAGTGTTTCGCAGCGCGATCCAGAAGGAGTCGGACGCGAACATGCGCTCAAAGTTGGCCAGGCCAATCCATTTTGGAGCGCTGAACGAGGTCCATTCCATGAAGGAGAGCGCGAATGCGGCCACGACTGGAATGAGGGTGAAGGCCAGGAAGCCAAGGAAGTTCGGAAGGATGAACGTCCAGCCGATCAGCGTGTTGCGCCTGGCTTGCTTCCTGTTGCCGCGGCTCTGCACGGGGGCAGGTGCCTGGGTGATTGTTTCTGTAGTCATGATGACCGCTCCCGGGGCGGGGGCGTTCCTCCATTTCAGGATCCGGAGAGTTCAGATCCGGTGCTGGTGCTGCGCCTGACGGACGCAGCACCAGGACCGGGGGAGTGTTACTGGGAGCTACTTGCCCAGAACTTCGCTCGTGACGCGCTTGCCCATCTCGGCGATGCCATCAGTGACGGAGCGCTCGCCCACCATGATCAGATCATGTTCCTGGTTGAGGATCTTGTCCGTGGCGGCCGACTTGTCGCTGACAGGCATTTCCAGCTCGGTGGTGTCCGGCGTGAAGGCCTTCTTGGACAGCTCATCCGTGGGCATGCCATCGAGCTTGAAGTACTCAGCGGTGATGGAGTCGTTCTGCAGCGCCGGAACTACGCCGATCTTTGAGATCGCCTTGGCGCCTTCTTCGCCTGCTGCCCACTCGATGAACTTCTTGGCTTCATCGGAGTGCGTGGCGTTCTTGTTCACGGCGAAGGCCGTGGGCGAACCGAACGTGGTGACCTTGCCGTCGTCGTTCTTCTGCGGCATGGGAGCCAAGCCCCAGTTGACGTTGGTCTTGCCGTCCTTCTTGGCCTGCAGGATGCCGGCGATGTACCAGGTACCCATGGGCATCATGGCTGCCTGGCCTGACTCGAACATGGTGCGGTAGCTGGTCTTCTGGCTCTTGGCGGTGCCGAAGTCCAAGGTGGCGCCGGACTTCTGCAGGTCCAGAGCGGTGTTGTACTGGTCCTGCATGAAGCCGTAGTCGCCACTGTTCTGGTCAGCGCCGTTCTGTGCTGCCGCGATGGCCTGGACCACCGAACGCCAGATGTGGTGGTAGGTGCCGTAGGTCTTCTTGCCGCCAGCCTCGGTGGAGAGCTTCTTGGCGATCTCCGTGTACTTCTCCCATGTCAGATCCTTGGGATCTTCAATTCCGGCAGCCTTGAACAGATCCTTGTTGTAGTACAGGAGCCAGAAGTCCTGGCGGTAGGGAGCTGCGTAGTACTTTCCGTCAATGTTGAAGGCATCCGTGCCGGCCAGGTTGTCCTTGCCCAGCTTGTCCACCACGCTGTTGATCTCCTGAAGCTGGCCGTTGTTGGCGTAGCGGGAGTAGTCAATGACGTTCTTCATGGTGAGGACGTCAGTGGTGTCGCCGCCGGCAAGCATGGTGGTGACTTTCTGGGGGTAGTCATCGGCCAGGATGTCCACGGGTTCAATGTCAACGTTGGGGTTGGCGGCCTCGTAGCTGTCAAAGAGGGCCTTGAACTCCGGGGTGCCCTCGTAGTTCCACACCGAGACGGTCAGCCGGGTCTTGCCTTCGGCCGCCTGCGGTTCGGCGGGACCGGCAGCGCCGGCACAGCCGGTGAGTCCGAGCCCTGCAGTCACCGCAAGGGCGATTGCGGCGAGGGTTGTGCGCTTCATTGCGTTCTCCTTTAGTACTGGTTCTTAAGTTTGCCGTAGGTGCGGCTTTGTTTTAGTGCCGAGGTGTTCTTGAGGAAGCTAGGCGCTGAGGCCGAGGTCCGCGTGGACCACTTGGGCCAGGAGGTCCTTGCCGGCGAGGTACCGTTCAAGGTCATCCAGTGCGGCATCGGACATCCGCCTGGTTTCGGTCCCAAGCGAACCTGCGATGTGCGGGGTGAGGATCACGTTGGGGAGACTGTACAGGGTGGAATTTGCGGGCAGTGGCTCGGGTTCCGTGACATCCAACAGGGCGGTGATACGTCCGGTGGCGCATTCTTTCTCGAGGGCTTCAGTGTCAACGAGCGAACCGCGGGCGGTGTTGATAAGCGTCGCATGGTCCTTCATGGACTGCAGCTCCGCGGTGCTGATCATGTTGCGGGTTTCCGGAAGTGCGGGCGCATGAATGGTGACGACATCGGACACTGGCAGGAGTTCCTGAAGGCTGACCAGCGTGCCGCCTGCTGCCGCAACTTCAAGCGGATCTGCATAAGGATCGCTCACCAGACAGGTGACGTCCTGGAGCTGCTGAACCAGCTGGACTACCCGGCGGCCAATACGGGAGAACCCGATGACGCCGATGACCCGGCCGATGTTCCCCAGCTCCCCGCGGTCGCCGATGTAGCTCCAGTCGTCCCGGTACATGCGGGCGTCGTTGGCCAGGACGTGTGCTTTCTTGCCTGCCAGGACAATGGAAGCGAACGTGAACTCGGCTACGGGGATCGCATTGGCGTCGGCGCCGTTGGTGACGGTAATGCCGCGATCCCAGAGTTCCTCGCTGACGAAGCTGCGCACCGTTCCTGCACAGTGGAAAACTGCCCGGAGCTTGGGCATGCGCTCCAGACGCTCTGCGTTGAGCTGCGGAACTCCCCAACTGGTGAGGAGAATTTCCACCTCTTCCAAACGGCCCGTCAGCTCCGGGGCGTCCAAGGAATCCGTCCACGGCTGATCACCGAGATCCACCATTCCCGCCAGCCGCTCCAGTCGCGTGGAATCGAACTGATCAGCAAAGGTTCCGCTATTCATGACCAGCAGTGCCTGGGGCTTGAGCGACATTGAGGGGATCCTCCTTTCGAAACTAACAGCGGTCTGTTCGACCGTGATTTATGTGTTGCATCACATCTAATAATCAGTACATACTCATAAACAAGACAGTTCATTCAACTCAATCGAGCTTGATCTAAAACGTTCAAACTCGAACAAATGGGAGAGAATTCCTATGGCAACCGGCACCGCCGCCGTTCAAGCGCCACCCCTCCTGAGTGCATGGGGTTCCAGTGCCAATGCCTCCGCCTTGATGGAGTCACTCCGCGGCGCCCGTGATCGCCTTACCGTTCGTCCAGCGTCCGACGCCGGGTGGCGGCTCACTGCCGACCGCCCCCTTGTGGAGCTACGCACCCAAGCGGATGCCGAGAAGGGTAGCCCATGGCCGCAACCGCTGGTCTCGCACTACGCCCGCTACTTCCGCGACGGGAACCGCACGGCGTACGAGGGACTCGTGGCGAGCCGACAGCAGCGCCTGACCCGCGCCGTCGTGATGGCCTTGGTCAATGACGGACCCGGCGGCGACTGGCTCGACGAGGTGATCGACGGCGCCTACCTCCTCTGCGAACAGAGCTCATGGAGCTGGGCTGCCCACGATGACGTGTTCACACGCAACAGCGACGTTGTTCCGGACCGTTCCCGCCCGTACCTGGACCTGGGTGCAGGGGAAGTGGTGGCGCAGCTGGCGTGGCTTGACCATGTCCTGGGTGCTCAGCTTGATGAACGGGCCCCCGGGTTGCGGAAACGTCTTCGCGAGGAGGCTAACGAGCGAGTCATCCGCCCGTTTCTGGACCGTCTCGACTGGCACTGGCTTGGGTTGGACGGCGATGTCCACAACTGGAACCCGTGGATCCACTCGAACATACTTGTGGCAGCGCTGGTGCTGGTGGACGATCCGCAGTTGCAGGCGAGGGTCGTTGCCCGCTGCATCGAGGGGTTGGATCGCTTCCTCGCCTCCATCCCGGCAGACGGCGCCATCGACGAAGGGTTCGCCTATTGGTGGAACGGTGCAGGCCGTGCACTTGAGGGCCTTGCAGTGTTGGAGGAGGCCAGCAACGGTGTCCTGAACCCGGACCTGCCCGTAATCCGTGCACTGGTTGCTTTCCCGCACCGGATGCACTTGGGGCACCGTTGGTTCCTTAACGTCGCCGACGGCCCGGCTCGCGCCCACGAAGGACTGCCGTGGGGCATGCTGCACCGTTGGGCTGTGAGGCTTGGGGATTCCGAGGCCGCCGCGCATGCCGCAACCTTTGCCGCCGTCGAGCCTGAACCTCAAGCAGCCGCCGGCCTGGGCCGCGTCCTCACCCAACTAAGTAGCAGCACAGCGCGTTTTGAGCCCTCAAAACGCGCTCAGCTGCGACCTGGTTGGGGGACGTACCTGCCGTCTGTGCAGATCATGGTGGCGCGGCAAACCCCGGGCTCCTCCGCCGGGCTGACCCTAGCGGCCAAGGGCGGGCACAACGGTGAACACCACAACCACCGGGATGTTGGCTCCGTGGTGGTCGCCGTGGACGGCGTGCCCTTGTTGGTGGACGCCGGCCAGCCCACGTACACCGCCCAAACGTTCGGACCTGATCGGTATCAGATTCGGGCCATGCAGAGCGCCTGGCATAGCGTGCCCGCGCCGTTCGGGCTGGAGCAGGGGACAGGGCCCTCGTTTGCGGCAACCGTTGTGCAGGAGCCCACCCCGGAGGAACCGACCCTCGCCCTTGGTCTCGGAGCTGCTTACGGCCTGGACCACGCCGAGCAGTGGATTCGCACCTCGCTGATGAACCGCGAGTTGGGCAACGTGGTCATTGATGACCGCTGGAACCTCGCAGCGACTCCACCCGAAGGAACGCCCGACGTCGACATCACCTATCTGGTTGCCGGCGCCGTCCGCGTCGGTACAGACGCGACCGCGACCATCACCTCTGTCGGAATTCCGACAGTCAGTAGCCCCGTGGGATTGCGCTTGCGATGGAAGCCGGCCACCGCCGTCGTACTGGTGGATGAATGGCTCCTGGACGATCCGCTCCTCAGCGATATCTGGGGCGCAAAACTGACCCGGCTCCGTTTTCGCATGCCGGCCGAAAACCGCGCTTCCGGCGCATTCACCCTCACCGTGGAGGCAACATCTTGAGTTCCGAACAGACCCCCGAAGTGGGCGGAAAGTCGCTGTTTTCGCTGCAACGTCGTGAGCTGCTCATGGAGGAGCTGCGTGCCCACGGGGCCATCACAGTGCGCGACATCGCCGCGAAGCTGGGCGTTAGCGAACTGACCATCCGGCGCGACGTGAATACGCTCGCTGACGAAGGGCTGGTGTCACGTGTTCACGGCGGTGCCACGTTGCCCAGCCCGTTGGATCGATCGGCGGCTGTGGGGAGGCCGTCGGCGCACAGTTACTCCATTGGCATGGTGGTCCCGTCATTGGACTACTACTGGCCGCAGGTGATTTCGGGGGCACGCGGGGAGGCCGAGGTGCAAAATCTCCGTATCCTGGTGCGCGGCTCGGCTTACGATGCCGCAGATAACCGCCGCCAGGTCCAGGCGCTCCTTGATACGCAGAACATTGACGGCTTGATCGTGGCCCCGGATATGGGTGGTGAACATGGCAAGGAGCTGCTCCGCTGGCTGAACGCCCTGCCCATCCCGGTGATCATGGCTGAGCGTCGGGCGCCATCGGAGATTCCCTCACACCGCCTCGAGTGGGTCGCGACGGATCACTCCTTCGGTGCGGGCATGGCCGTGCGGCACTTGTGGCAGGAGGGCCACCGGATGATCGGCTGCCTCACTGATTCCACGAGCCCCACCAGTCCCCACGTGGTCCGCGGGTGGAAGCAGGCCTTGGCTGCCCTAAAGATTCCGCTGGAAAAGTCCATCCATGAGGACTCGGCCAAGCTGGACAACGGTGACCGGGCCAAGCACTTTGATCGGGTCTTGGAGCTCTGCCGATCCACGGGAACAACGGCCATGCTGGTGCACTCGGATACCCAGGCCGTGGCGTTCGTGCAGCACTGCGTGGACCGCGGCGTGGATGTGCCCGGCAGCATGGCGATCGTGGGATACGACGACGAAGTTGCCTACCTTGCCGAGCCCGCGATCTCCGCGGTTCGGCCACCCAAGAGCTTTGTCGGCAAGGTGGCAGTGCAGCTCATGGCTGCCCGGCTGGCCGAAGGAAGGATGCGCCCTGTGCATCGTATTGATTTGAATCCCGAGCTGATTGTGCGCGATTCGTCGTTGGGGGCGCCACGAGGGCTCGCAGGAGTTGCGCTGGAGGACTCGCTCTGATGCTGTTGCCGCCCTTGGACCACAAGCTTTCTCCTTTCACCGGCCTGACCCGTGAGCACTGGTGCGCGTACGCGGATCACCTCCTGCGCTCCGCCCATCATTTTGGGACGGAGGACCACGCCAACATCCACCTGCCCGGGGCCAACAGCCGATACGGCCCGCGGAGTGATTCGCTGGAAGCCTTCGCTCGGACGTTCCTGCTGGCCTCGTTCCGGATTGCCGGGGACCCGGGCAACACGGGCTGGATCGCCGAGTGGTATGCCGCCGGCCTCGACGCCGGGACCAACCCAGCGAACCCTGACCGCTGGCCGACGCCAAGTGAGCTGGGGCAGGCGAAGGTTGAAGCGGCGTCGTTGGCTGTTGGCTTGGCGCTGACCCGCGACGTCCTGTGGGACAAATTGCCGGAGCGCGTACAGGAACAGCTCATTG
The DNA here is from genome assembly GCF_019977315.1 of Arthrobacter sp. StoSoilB22. Taxonomy (NCBI): domain Bacteria; kingdom Bacillati; phylum Actinomycetota; class Actinomycetes; order Micrococcales; family Micrococcaceae; genus Arthrobacter; species Arthrobacter sp. StoSoilB22. The sequence goes on along the minus strand of NZ_AP024652.1, from coordinate 3,891,673 downwards.
CCTGGTTCGAGACCGTGATCGGTGAGGAGTATCCGCCTATCAATTGGGTGTGGTTCCAGATTGTGGTGGAGACCTTCCTGGCTTCGGTTGGTGGCCGGTATTCGGACGAGGACATCGACGCCGGACTCGCCATCCACGATTCGCTGTACCGGGGCGGTGGCTGGTTCGCGGACGGGCCAGAGCGCGCCTACGACCATTACGTCGGCTGGGCCTTTCAGGTGTATCCGCAGCTCTGGGCGTTGATGGCGCCTTCTGATCCCCGGGTTACCGCGCGGAAAACGCTCGACGGCGACCGGCTGGCTGACTTCCTGGACGACGCCGCCTACCTTGTTGGCGCCAACGGAGCACCGCTCATCCAGGGCCGGAGCTTGATCTACCGGTTCGCTGCCGCGGCGCCTTTCTGGGTAGGGGAGTTGTCGGGGCACACGCGTTTGGCTCCGGGTGTTTCCCGGCGAGCTGCTTCAGGAATGCTCGACTACTTTGCCCGGCATGGATCGATCACCGAGGACGGGCTTCTGTCCATTGGTTGGCACGGGGAATTCGCTGGGATGAAGCAGGCCTACTCCGGATTTGGCTCGCCGTATTGGGCGGCGAAGGGGATGCTCGGATTGGCAATGCCCGCCGATCACCGGGTGTGGACTTTCGTTGAAGAGCCCTTGCCCGTTGAAGTTGCTGACACTCAGCGGCTGATCGCGGCTCCGGGCTGGCAGGTTGATGGAACTCGTGCCGACGGTGTGGTCCGGATCCGGAACCATGCCACGGATCACGCTGTTGTTGGGGCCGTGGTGGCTGATTCGCCCCTCTACGCACGGCTTGGCTATTCGACGCACACGTTCCCTGACTTGGTACCGGAGTCCGTGGACAATGCGGTGGCGTTTGTTGATTCCTCTGGCCGGCTGACGCATCGGACGGGTTTTGAGCACCTCGGCTCGTTCTCCGAGGACGGCTTCCAGGTGGGGGCGTCCCGGTTCACGGCTCATTGGATTGAACCCGATCCCGACGCCGGCCCGGATCACGGCAGCGGCGTCGCCGGCACTGCGACTCCTGGGCCGTCGGTGACGGTGGTTTCGGTGACGCGCGGGGCCGTTGAGCTTCGCCTGGTACGTGTTTCCGGTGCTGGGGATTCGGGTGGCTCCCTCCGGATAGGCGGCTGGCCGGTGGATGCTGCTTCGTCCGTGGTCAGCTCGGTGCTTCCCGCGCCGGGCTTCGGCATGGCGTTGGATTCGTCCGGGACGTTTGCCCGCTCCGGCGCCCACCCCATGGGTTCGGAACTCACCATTCCATGGGTGGGCACGTCGGGAACCGCGCACGACGGCGACTACGCCGCCGTCGTGATCGTCGCCGGCGAACGAGGTGCTTCGCCGGATGCAAGTGTCACGTATGCCGATGGACACTTCGAATTCCCGGACGGCACGCGCCTCACTGGTGATCTGCTTGCCCGATTCGATGCCTAGCTGCCGAACGTGCCGTGCGCACGGCACAGTGCGCAGCAAGCCATCGAATTGGGTTCCTCCCCGGCTGCAGTAGGCTCGCGGGATGACGGATTCCGACACCAAAGCACGGCTTCTCGCTGCCTACGATCAGCAACTGCGCACCGACGCCGAGACTCCAAGCGCTGTGGCGGTCAAAGAACTTGGCCCGCTCCGCTTGGTGAAGTTCTTGGGCGGCCGTGGTTTCATCACCTACCAGGACCTGGCCGGCGCGGATGAGCAGGGTATCCGCGGCCTTGTGGAAGCGGCGGTTTCCCACTTCGAGGGCCAGCCGGACATCACCAAGGTGGAGTGGAAGACCCGCGGGCATGACCACGCACCCGGCCTCCACGAAGCCCTCATCGCCAACGGCTTCACGGAGGATGAGCCGGAATCCATCATGATCGGCGAGGCCCGGGCTTTGAGCACAGCTGTGGCACTTCCCCACGGTGTGGCCCTCCGGGAGGTGACGGATGAAGCCGACGTTCGGGCCATGAGCGCCATGCAGGACGAGGTCTTCGGCGAGCCGGTCTCAGACGAGATGGCGGATGCCCTGCTGCGCCGGCTCTCGCAGGATGACGGGATGCAGTTGTGGGTGGCGGAGGCTGACGATCAGATCGTCAGCGCAGGCCGCTTGGAGCCAGTGCCCGGCACAGCCTTCGCCGGGATCTGGGGTGGTGCCACAAGAGCAGAGTGGCGCGGCAAGGGGATCTACCGGGCATTGACGGCCCGCCGCGCTCAGGCCGCACTGGAGATGGAAAAGACCCTCATCCACAGCGACTCCACGGAATTCTCTCGACCAATCCTCGAGCGTTCGGGACTGCTCAAGGTCTCGACGACGACGCCGTACCGCTGCGCGCGGAGCTGAAAGCTTAGACGGCTTTGGCGGCCAACCGCCTGTTCAGTCGATCTACCTCATCCAAGACTTCCATCGCTGCCCAAGCGCGATTCCGCTGCGATTGCGAGACGAGGGACAGTACACCGGCTTCGGTCATTCGGTTCAGGGTTTTGTATATGGACGTTTCCTCAACACCAGCGATGTATGCTGCCCGGTGCGCTTCGAAAACGGGCTGTTCCAGCAGCCAAGGGATGAGCTTTGCTTCCGCAGAGTTTTTCCTGGGGCGGAGCAAGTCGGTCCACAATGCCGGGAGCTCATCGAGAGCCGCGACCGATTCACTGGCGGCTTGGGAAGCACGCATCGCTGACTTTGCCAGATAGAGGACGAATGGATCCACGTCACCGTTGCGGTAATTGTTGAGTAAGGAAAAGTAGGTCTCCACGTCCGCTACCATCGCAGAGGCTATGGGAGTGACCGTGTTCTTGGTCAGTCTTCTACGACGTGAAATTGAACCGATCAGAGCACGTCCTATGCGGCCATTACCGTCGGTAAAAGGGTGGATGGACTCGAAGTGGGCATGGGCAATGGCCGCCTGCGCCACGATGGGGATGTCCTTCCGGGCACAGAATGCCATGAGGTCGTCCATGAGTTCGGGTACCAGCGCCGGGGGAGGGGGAACGTGGATGGCTCCTCGAGGTGAATAGTCACTTCCGCCGATCCAATTTTGCACATCCCGGAATGAACCAGCGTTGTGCCCGTCCATTGGGTCATCTTTCATCAGGGCCTTGTGGGCCTTAAGCAGAGCCTCCACACGGACCTCGCCAGTGTCCCCCGCATCGCTGATCATGCTCTGCACGGCCTCCGCTGCTGCGACCATGGATCTCGCTTGATCGGTGGCCTTCAGCCCGATCATGGCACGGGCGTAGTCGTTTCGATTGGCGTCGACGTGTTCGATCTTTGAAGAGGAGACCGCTTCGCTTCGCAGCAGAAAGCCGCTGATGGCAGCCATGCGAGAACCCGCCGACACGTCCAACGATGCGACGGCAACAGCGGCCTCTTCGAGTGCCACGATCGTTTCCCGGCTGGGTTCGAACCAAAGCCCCGCAATTTTGGGGGGAAGTGAAACTTCGACTTCGGTGAACAAGCGGTCCTCCCGTGGGGGACGACCTGACGATTTCCAGGGCATGACCTTGTTTCCATGCGCCGGCCAAGCTGCCAAGAGGTGCTCCAAAGCCTAGTAGGGTGTCCTTTACTATTATTTTAGCCTTTAAATAACAGTAAAGGACACGTAGCTGTTCATTTGCCCGTCTGCATCCCACTTGTGTGAAGGCACAGTGAGGCCCCTCAGGATCAGAATCCCAAGGGGCCTCACTAGCTCAGAATTTTCTTATTTCCCTGCCGCGAAGCTGCTCACGCACTGCCCCTGATTGGCGAACACGGGCTGAGGGCTCGTCTTCCAGCCGTCGCTCTTGCACGCGTCCTTCCCCGTGGAGACCGTCACGCGGTAGACCTTCGTGGTGCCGTCCGGCGCCGTCACGGTGACTACCGCCGTCGGGTTCTCAGCGGTGGGCTGCTGGACCGTCACCTTGGCGTTCGTGTCCAGCGGGTAGCCGACGACGGCGGGAGTCGCCGACGTCGTCAGCGCCCGGTAGTCGGTGGTCGCCGGGGCGAACCCCACAACTGAGGACTGGTTCACGAGGAGTCGGCCAAGATCGGCAAGCCCGGCGTGGGCCAAGCGGGTACCGGCGATAGCTACTTCAGCGATCTTCGTATAAGACGCCGTGGTCACGAACGAAACCCTGATCCCGCGTGTGGTGACGGGATCGAAACGGACGGTAGTCGGTGAAGAGATGGAGAGTCCTGTGATGGTTCCCGCGGAGGTGTCCTTCCAAGCTCCAGAGGCGTCCTGGTACTGGACCTTGAGGCTCTGTGCTGCCTTTTCCGCGGACGTCACGGTCACTGAGGAAACGGTGTAGTCGCGGCTGAAGGAGTAGCTCAGGCTGTCACCGGCACGGCCACCGCTCACCCAGTTGGACCACCGCGTGGAGCCGTTGGCATCGCAGGTGTTCTTGGCGATGTAGGAGCCTTCGGTGTAGCTTGCGGTGGCCGTGGTGGTGGGGTCGTCCTTGCAGATGTTGGCTACTGGAACACGGTCCACCACAATGATGGTCAGCATGGCCGGGAGGCCGTTGGCGGTTCCGGGTACCGTAACGGTTCCCGGATTTTGCAATGAGGAATCGGAGACTGAGGACCAGTCCCAGGTCACCGCGAGCGGGTTCCGGGCGGGACCATCGGCGATCTGTCCGGGAACGCTGGCCGGAGCCAAGGCCTGTATGGAAGCCACCGATGATCCGGTTCCCACGGTCACGGAAACAGGGTCCGTGGCGATGTAGGAGCCCACCGTGACCGTGAGAACGGCTTCGAAGGTTTGACCGTACGGGTCAACCCCTGAACCGTAGACCGTTACTTTGCCGGCTTTCTGCCATGAGGAAGGATCCACCGGTGCCCAGGTGACGGCCAACTGCTTGCCGGGGCCTGCCTCGTAAACGGGCGTGACCGTGGCTGGCAGGACCGGCGCAATCCCTACAGGTGTGCTCAGCTCAACAGGGGAGACACCCAGGAGCTTGAGATCTGCGATGTCCGTGAAAGCCCACGACTGATGAGGGCTGGCCAGGGCTGTTGCAGTGCTGCCGGTGGAGGATGCCAAGGCCACGGACGTACCCGCCGCTGTCTGGTTGCCCGAAACCTGCAGGGAAATCGCGGCACCAGCGTTGACCAGGGACCACTGCTTGCCGTTCTCTGTGGTCACTATCCACTGTGCGGAAGGAGTGGCCTTGGCCTGGTCCACCGTCAGTGAAGCCAGCGAAGCCGTTCCGCTTTGGCTCCCGTTCAGCACACCGCCGTTGCCCGTCAGGACGCGCCCGTCCTTGTTGGTCAGAACCCAGCGGCGATCGTTCGCGAACTCGTCGTCAGGGTTCACGGCGTTGAACGTCCACATCTGCGGTGCCACGCCGGCAGCGTCCATACCCAGCTCGTCGATCGTGGCAGTTCCGTTGGCACGTCCTGTCAGGTACTTGCCACTCGCTTCACCGCTGAGGTGATAGCGGTGGCCGTCCTGCACAGGCGCGGCATCCTCTGAAACTCCACTGACGCCGTCGACGACGAACGTCACCACTGATGCGGCAGGAACCTCGAGCGTGGCGGACTTAGCCGCGGTGTCCACGGCCACCGGCGTACCCTTCACCAGGGCGTTCTTCTCGATGTCATCCAGCGGCGACTTGGTGGTCACCACGGGAGTGACCTTTGCACCGGGTGCGATTGCACCGAAGCGGCTGAGGTCTATGGTGACCTTTTCCGGCATCGGGGTGTCATTGAAGTGGACCAGTGTGGCGCCGTTGCCGTCGGCGCGGAGGGCGCTGGCGGTCTTGGCGTTGTCATTCTGGATGAGGAAGTCGCCGGGCCGGATGTAGTGCGTGAAGTTCCGGGTGGTGTTGTACTTCTGGTTGGTCAATACCTTGCATTTGGCGTTGTCCAGGGTGGCGCCATCGTTGATGCGGCGGTTGGAGAATCCTTCGCGGCCCTCGTAGTTGCAGTCGAAGTCCACGTAGATAGAGCCCCAGCCTTTGTCGGCCTTCTCTTGCTTGTACGTGTCCTCCACGGGCTGCCAGAACACCCAGGCGTCGGGCTCGAGTTCGCGGAGGTCGTTGACCATGCGGCCTGCGATGCCCAATCCGTTGGTGATGTTGGAGCGGTCCCAGCCGCTGGTGGAATCGCCCAGCGCCGGGTTTCCCGTCCAGAAGCCACCCACCTCACTCATCCACAGTGGCTTGTCCGTGGAGCTGGCGAGGTCCCGGACCCGGCGGCGATCATTGGTGCCGTAGGTGTGGACGTTGAGCTGCGCAACGGCGTCCTTGGCCTCCTGGCTGTAACCGTTCCAGTTGGTCATGAACTTGCTGGGATCCGTCTCGTCCATCGCGGAGATCACGGCGTCCGTGGTGCCTTTTTCGAGCTCGGCTGCCAGCAGTTTGGTCACGCGGTCCTGGGCAGCAGGGTAGATCAGCGCCCCCTCTTGCTTTTGCGTGTAGGTGGTGGGCGGCTTGCCGGTGGCGGCGTTGATGTCCGTGCCCCAGTAGCCGGAGTTTGGCTCATTGAATGGATCGATGGTGTCCACGGTGATGCCGCTGCCTTTTTCGAGGAGCTCGACGGCGTTCCTCATGTAGGCGGCGAACTTGGCCTCCGCTTCGGGCAGCAGATTCTCGCCCTTGGCGGTGTTCACCTGGCCGGACACGTAGCCGCTCTTGGTCATGAACCAGGGCGGGGAGTTGCTGAAGGCTTCCCAGTGGGTGATTTGCTGGTCTGCGGCGAGGCGCTCCACCCACCAGCGCTGGTTTTGATCGGCGTCGGGGTTGTAGGAAGCGGGATCGTCCGGGTTCCAGGCATTGAGGAAGGCGAGCTTGTTGGCTTGCGTTGCGTCCACGCTGCCGTCAGGTTTGTAGAGGTTCGACGCCGGCTGGCCGGGTTGCGCTTGGGTCACCGGCTTCCACCATCCCTCCACAGCGCTGCCGTCGTTGAGGTAATCCTTGACGTCCGATGCGTTGCCGCCGCCCACGTTATAGCGGGCAATGTTGAGGTTCAGGCCGTCCTCGCCGAAGACCTTTTGGTACAACTCCTCACGCAACTCCGGGGAGTATCCCGCCGTCGCGTTCGCGAACCACACCAGGCTGGTGCCCCAACCTTCGAAGGCCTCGCTACGGCTTGCCGGGTTGGGAGTGATGGTGACGGCGGTTGCGTCGGCTGCGTGTGCTTGCGGTGCAGTTGCCGGGCTGAGCGCAAGGCCGGCCGCTGCAGTAACGGCTGCCGCCAGCACTGCCACAGGCCTTCGGATTCTTCGAGCGGTAAACGCCATGGGTGGACCTCATCTTTGGGGTTTCAACGGGTGCTGCCCGGCTTGCGGGAAGCCCGGGCAAGCCGAGACTATGAGGCTCTTGGGGCCACAACAAGGCATTCGAACAGGCTCGTTCGTGGTCAGTCAGAAGTGGTCGCAGGTGTAACCCTTTGCGTGGTCCTCCAAGCTGGGTGTATAGATGTATACAAGTACACTTCCGAGCCGAGGCAGCGATATATGGCGGATCCACAACCACGAAACACAGGGGCACACGTCGTCTACGGCGAGCTGAAACGCCAGATCCTCAGTTTGGAACTCAAACCTGGTGCGCGAATCTACGAGCCCGCCATGGCCGCGGCCCTCCAAGTCAGCCGAACGCCACTGCGGGAAGCCATCCGGCGGCTTATTTCTGAGAGCCTGCTCGAGCAGCAGGCCACCGGGGGAGTTGTTGTTCCGACGCTGGAAAGGAGGGCGATTTCCGAGCTGTACGACGTCCGTGCCGCCCTGGAGTCGCTGATGGCTCGGGAAGCGTGCGCCAACGCCAGTGCCGCGGACCTTGAAGAGCTTCGGGGAATCGTGGCCCGCAATGCCGCGATGGTGGAGTTCGCCGATGAAGCCATGAAGTACGGGGTGGCCCTCCACGCAGCCATCGCCAGGATCGCCGGAAACTCCTGGGCCCAGCGCTTCCATGGGCAGATCAGCAGTCAGGTTGAACGCTACAGATACTTCACCAACAACGCTCCCGAACGCCGCGATGAAGCTCTCGCCAATCACCGGCTCCTGGTCGAGGCCATTGCATCCAAGGATCCGGAAAAGGCCGCAAAGATTGCCTTCGATCACGTGATCGGCGCACGTGATGAGACTTTGCGCGTCATCTCAAGCACCGGCCTGGTGGTCGAATGATCGGCGTCGAATGATCGGCGAACTTGGACGGCGTTCCTCCACGGCACTCCTCTTCCACTCCGCGCTCATCCAGGCCGTGACGTTCCTGGTCCGGCCCGCCACCACGTACCGCGCGCTTGAGTTGGACGTTCCAGGGTTCGCTTTGGGTCTTCTTGCTGCGAGCTACGCGGTGTTTCCCCTGCTGCTTGCCTTGCCCATCGGCGGACTGGTGGACCGCCTCGGTGAGCGCAGGCTCATGGCCATCGGGGCCGCCGTCGTGCTGGGCTGTTCTGCGTTTCTGTTGTTCTGGGGGTCCTCGGTTCCGGCGCTCGTGGCCGGGACAGCGCTTCTGGGTGCGGGGCAACTGGCCTGCGTGGTGGGGCAGCAAGCGGTGGTGGCGAACAACGCTGCGTCCTCGCGCCTGGACTCTGCCTTCGGATATCTGACCTTCGCCGCATCGCTGGGCCAGGCATTGGGGCCGTTGGCCATTTCCGTGGTGGGCGGCGCGTCCGTTCGGCCGAATACGCAGGCCATCTTCGTGCTCGCCACGGCCATGAGCTCGGTGCTGTTCCTGACTACGTTCGTGATTTCGTCAAACGTCAGCAAAGGGAGGCGCACCGCCAAGGGCGGACCAAAGGGCAGTGCGGTCGCACTTCTCAGGACTCCCGGCGTCGTCCGTGCTCTGGCAACCAGCGCCACTGTCCTGGCAGTAGTGGATCTGACCGTTGTCTATCTGCCGGCACTCGGTGCTGAACGGGGCCTGACCGCAGCAACCGTGGGCCTCATGCTGACTGTTCGCGCCCTGTTTTCCATGGTTTCCCGGCTGGGTCTGGGCAGCATGTCCCGCAAACTGGGCCGGATGAAGCTGCTGGTCCTGAGCCTGGCCATCTCCACCGTTGCCCTGGGTGTCGCAGCCATTCCGATGCCGGAGTGGTTGCTGTTCATCGTCATGGCATTCCTCGGCTTAGGGCTCGGAATCGGGCAGCCACTGACCATGTCCTGGCTCTCGGCCCAAGCGCCCGAAGGCCAACGCGGGCGGGCGCTAGCCCTGCGGTTGGCTGGAAACAGGATTGGACAAGTGGTGCTGCCCAGCGCAATCGGCGTGGTGGCGGTAGGCCTCGGTGCGGCGGGCGTGTTCCTGGCATCCGCCGTTGCCGTGGGCGGAACCATGCTCCTGCTGCGGGGTGTGAGGCTGGACGACTGAACCCCTGCTGAGTTTTTGTACAGATAACGCGCTTATGGGGTGGCCTTAGGGGCATCAACTGTACAAAAACCAACTACTCCGCGAACAGCGCCGCGAGGTCGTCCGCCGTCAACGAGCCACCGGCCAAGGCATCGCCTTCCATCACGTCCGCGAACAGTTGTGATTTCTTGGCCTTCAGCGCCATGACCTTCTCCTCGATGGTGTCCTTCGCCACCAGCCGGTAGACCATTACGTTCCTGGCCTGCCCAATGCGGTGGGTGCGGTCCACGGCTTGGGCTTCGGACGCCGGGTTCCACCAGGGGTCCAGCAGGAACACGTAGTCTGCCTCGGTCAGGTTGAGCCCGAATCCACCGGCCTTCAGCGATATCAGGAACACCGGAGCGGCACCGTTCTTGAACTCGCTGACAACATCACCACGGTTGCGGGTGGAGCCGTCGAGGTAGCAGTACTCCACGCCTTCGGCATCCAAGCGCTCCCGGACCTTGCCCAGGAACCCGGTGAACTGGCTGAAAATCAGGGCGCGGTGACCCTCGGAAATGAGGTCTTCCAGCTGCTCGAACAGCACGTCCAGCTTGGAAGAGCGCACTCCGGATAGCGAGGAATCCACCAATGAGGCATCCAAGCTCAGCTGCCGTAGCAACGTCAGCGACTGGAAGATGGTGAACCGGTTCTTGTTCACATCATCGATCAAGCCCAGGATCTTCTGCCGTTCGCGCTGCAGGTGCGTCTGGTAAACCTTTTGGTGCCGCGGGTTCAGCACCACTTCAAGGATCTGCTCCTGCTTGGGCGGCAGGTCCTTGATGACTTGCTCTTTGGTGCGGCGCATCATGAGCGGACGCACACGACGCCGGAGCTTGCCCAGCTGGGCGGAGTCGCCGTTCTTTTCCACCGGCTTTTGGTAGTTCTCCGCGAACCGTTTGGGGCTCGGGAACAGTCCCGGCGCCACAATGGAGGTCAGCGCCCAGAACTCCATGAGGTTGTTCTCCAGGGGCGTGCCCGTTATCGCCAGCTTGAACCGCGCCGGCAGCTTGCGAGCGCACTGGTAGGCCTTGGACTGATGGTTCTTCACGAACTGCGCTTCGTCCAGCATCAGCCCGGCCCACTGGAAGGACGCGTAGGCATCGTAATCAATGCGGAACAGTGCGTACGAGGTAATGACGACGTCGGCACCTGCCAACGCTTCGGCCGGCGACAACCCGCTCTTGGCGAAGGTTTCACCGACGGTCCGCACTACCAATCCCGGGGCAAAACGTTGTGCTTCAGCCGCCCAGTTACTCACCACACTGGTTGGCGCGACCACCAGGAACGGGGCCCGGGGAGTCACCTCAACAGAGTCACCCTGAGCGACGGCAGCAGTTTCCGCGGCCAAGTCCTTCGCCGCGCAGATCAGAGCAATGGCCTGCACGGTCTTACCCAGGCCCATGTCGTCAGCCAGCACGCCGCCCAGGCTGTGCTTGTACAGGAAGCTGAGCCAGTTGAATCCTTCAAGCTGATACGGACGAAGATCGGCGTTAAGGCCAGCCGGGAGCGGAAGCCCGGTCACGCCGTCGTCGAGCAATCCACCAACGGCCTCACGCCAGGCTGCGGCCTGCTCATCCACAATGCCGAGCTGCGCCAGCTCGTCCCAGAGGCCTGCCTGGAAGCGGCTGATCTGCAGAGTGCCGTCCTTGTTGTCCGGGTTGTCCTGCAGGGACCGGGCTTCGTCAATCAGCGCCCGGAGTTGGTGCAACTCGGGAAGGTCCAGGGAGAAGTAGGCGCCGCTGGGCAGCAGCATGCGGCTCATTCCGGCGGCGAGCGCGGAGAACACGGCGGCGAAGGAGACGGGTTCGCCTTCTAGGGTGATCACGATTCCGAGGTCGAACCAGTCGCCGCTTGCCGTTTCCTTGGTGGAAATGGACACCACGGGCGCTTCGGCGGCCTCACGGTAGTCGGCGATGTCGCCGGAGGTTTCCACCACGACGTCCGGCAGGTCCTTGAGCGCTGGCAGCACCTCTTCGGTGAACGCCAGTGTGTCCAGGCCACTGAGCTCAGCCGAGGCAGCTATTCGGGGCGCACCCCAGCCGCCTGTTGCCGATTCTGCGAGCGCGGGCACCACGTCCCACGGCCTCCCCAGCGACTCCAGAATCCGGGCTTCTTCAAGGTCATCACGGTAGCCGCGATCGTCCGGGTGCCGCCACAACGGCTGGGCGGTGACGAGGGTGCCCGATTTGTAGTGCCATTCCCAGTGCAGCCGGACCTTGTGGTCCGTGCCGTAGTTGGCCAGCAGGGACAGGGTGGGCACAGCCAGCGTGGGCAGCTCCACCGATTCATCCGCAGCCTGCACGGGCGTGGACTGCCGCAGCTTCGGGTAGAACGAGGTCAGGAACCGGCTTTCGTCCTCCGCCGGGATCTGAAGTGTGTCGCCGTCCATGACGAATTCCAGCAACTCATCACTGATGCCACCCTCGATGGGCGCAAGGGTGATGAGGTTCTTCTGCTGGGGCACGCCCGGCAGGGTTTCCCCGGCGTGCGTGAAGAAGATTCCGTTGGCCGGCTTGCCGAGGAAACCCACGGATCCGGGATCCACGGCTTCCCCACCCAGGGTGACTGACGGCGCAAGCTGCAGGCCGCCGTCGGGCGCGTCGTGCTGTGCGGTGTCCGAATCGGTGGCCAGGCGGGCCAAACTGAGGCCGACGACGGCGGGTTGCGTCTCCACGCGGACAGGCTCGCTACCAGCGGAGTGGATGAGAGGGATGCCGGCCTTGTTGGCATCGGCCAGGAGGGTCCACAGGTTCTTGGCAGCGAAATCGTTCAGGCTCAACCACATGGCACCGGATGGTTGCTGCCGGCCGTTGCTGGAACCGTGCGCAGCCAGGAAAGTCTGAAGCCATTCGACGTGGACCTCGTTGAACTCACGCCGGAAACTGACGTAGCTCAGGTTGTTCCAGGAGACGTCGCCGCGGATCCATTTGCCCTTGGCGCCCATCATCACCGGGCGGGCCTTGAGCTGGCGGACACTGCGCATGGGATCGCGTCGGCCCGTGTAGGAGAAGTGGGCCGCCGGCTCCTCAATCTCGAACTGAAGTGCCAACTGGATACCCGCCGCGCTGGGCGCTGTGCCGGGCTTGGTGATCAGCCTGTTGAGGGCTTGTTCCCAAGCAGGACGTGCCGACCCGCCCTGCTGGCCCGAGCCAACCCGTGAGGTTTGAATGCCGGGGGCCTGGGAGAGAAGCTGGGCGCGGATGGTGGGGTGGTCCTCCGCCGTGAAGAGCAATGCGGCCACATGCTTGCAGTCCTTACGGACCGGGCAGCTGCAAATACCCACAGTGCAGCTCCAGCCGCTGGGCTTGCGAACCAGTTTTGCCGACGTCGAATACGGCTGCGGACCGGTACCGCGAACCTTGCCCATCAGGAGGCCTGTGGCCGCGTCGAAAGAAATCCCGTTCACGCGGCTGCCCATGGCATAGGCCAGTCCGGCCGCGAGCGAGCGGTCCGTGATGGCAGGAGTCTGAATGGCCAGTTCCCAGTTTTCGTCTGTGTGGGACGGCATGCGCAGGGCTACTTTCGGCAGGAGGATATCTGTTCAATCTTAGTCAGCAGAAAACGGCTCCCAAACTTCGCCCTCCGTTAACCTCATCCTCGATTGCCGCGCCGCTCCCGCGAGTACGTTGAAAGTGTCCGGAGCACCATCAGCTTTCAGCAGTGAGGATTTCCCTTGACTACCAACGAGTACCCCGTTGTCCTGAACAAGACCAGCTTCGAAGCCGGCAACGCGGATGTGGTGGATTCCAATGTCAACGTGGTGAACCACATGTACCAAGAGCTCCTCAACAGCGACGAAATCGCCGCCGCAGCGCTCAACAGCTACTTCGTGGATTTCTACCTCACCCAAGCTTTGTCGGGCGGCTTCGCTCAGTACGTCTTCACCGCGCCGGAGCGTGAAGAAGTTGATTCTTTTGTGCGGGCAGGGCTTGTGGGAATGGGCGCCGTCCGCCACCTTGATCTGTTCAACCGCACCGCGTCGGCGTTTGACGCTTTGAGCGACGACGAAGCCGAGGCCTACCTCGACGGCGAACTGGACGAGTCCGAGACCCCGCCGGCTTCCGTGGTTGCCTTGGACGAGCTCGACGGCGAGTTTGAAGCGCTGTTGGAAGAAGAGGACATCATCGAACTCAGTGCCGCATACCTGCGCGATCAATCCGCCCTGCTGGTGCTCTCCGACGAAGAAATCGAAGAGCACATCGCCCAGCGCGTGGCCCTGATCCCGGACCTCGCAGAGCGCCAAGCCGAAGCAGACGAAGAGGCCCTCGCCAACGCCCCCGAGTTCGAGGTCATCATCCGCGAACTGTGTGACGTTGCCGGCTACGCCCTGGAAAAGATCACCATGGGCGACCCCAACTACGAGCACGACGGCGTCAAGACCCTCGCCTGGCACTTCGCCACCGACCACGGCGACTACCTCATGATCGAGGACGACGACGAGGCCTTCATGATCCACCCGGAGACCAAGGAAATCATCGCGGCCGTAGAGTTCGAAGAGTCCGAGGAATTCGCCGACGCCTAAGCCATTGCCGCCTCGAGACCGCCGGAACGCTGCGAGAACTCCGTAGCGTTCCGGTGGTCTCGACGCGTTTCCGGCGAATTCGGCGCTCTAGCGTGGTCTGGCTTGGCGGAACTTAAGGAAGCCCCACACAATGGATGCCTGCCAGCAGACCAACAGGCCCACCCAGATCCAGTCCAGGCCACGCTCAGTGGCATTGATGATCATGGCCACGAGCCCCAAAGTCCACGCGAGTTCCTGCACCCCCAGGAACGTCAAGGTTGGCGTCTTTTTGCTGCTGATGTCCTGTGTCATGTCCTCTCCCCACTGAGTAGCCTGCAGTCTAGCGGACCCATTTGTGGGCATGGACCTCAGAGTTCGCGGGAAGCTCGCGTCTTCGTGCGGAGGCCTCCAGCGAATTCACCGCATTCCCGGAGTTTCGGCGCGGCGCTTTCCACATAGCCGGAAATGCCCGTTCCGGCCACGGTCCGCGGTGGCCAAGCTGAACCGATGAACACACCTTCAACGCGCAAAGGCGACACCCCGGCGGCCTCGGCACTACCTTCGCGGGGCCACATGTGGAGAACAGACGAGTTACTCCGTTTCGGTCTCAACAGTCGAAATATCAAGGCCTTGGTGGACTCCGGCGAACTGCTTCGCTTGAGATATGGCTGCTACATCCTGAGTGACACATGGAAAGCCTTGGGCCCCAGACGGCAGGCTTTGGAGCGCATCCTGGCACATGCTCATGGAACGCTGACAACCTCGACAGGTGGTTTCGTCTATAGCCATTTGTCGGCGGCACGACTCCACGGCCTGTTCGTCTGGGGTGTTGATGACAGGGTTCATTTCATCCACCCGTCCAGGCCTTCCTCTGACCGTTGGGGCAAGGATGTCTGCGGACATACGGAGAACTTCACTGAGGACGATGTTGTGGTGGTTCAGGGTTTGCGGGTGACTACGCTTGAGCGCACGATGTCTGACTGCGCCAGGATGCTGAGTTATCCGAAAGCGCTGGTGATCATGGACCATGGATTGCGTGTGGGCGCAGACCGCAGGGTACTTTCCCAGCTGGCGGCAGTTTCGGCCGGAAAACGCGGTGTCCGCACGCTGCGCAAGGCCTTGGACAACGCGGATCCGCGCGCCGAGTCTGCAGGAGAAACGCTGACCCGTGAGTTGATGCAGAGGCTGCGCATCAGGCCTCCACAGCCGCAGTTTGAGGTGCAGTCCCGCCTGGGTCGTCATCGCATGGATTTCGCTTGGGAAGAGGAGAAACTAGCTCTGGAGTTTGACGGGCGGACAAAGTACTTCGACTTCGCACCCACCAACGAGGTCATCTTCCAAGAGCGGCGTCGGGAAAAGGCGCTCGTCGAGGAGGGGTGGCGGTTTATCCGGGTCGAGTGGAAGGACTTGTTTCAAGAGCGTGCTTTCAAAGATCGCATCCTTCGTGCACTCGGGTGATGGGCCGTACCACCAGTTCGCGGGAATCCTGCGTGTTCACACGGAACCTTCCGGTGACGTGGCAGGCTTCCCGCGACCTCGCGTCCCACGGTAGCCCTGGCCGGTTACGACGCCGGTGGGGGAAGAATGGTTCATGAAGCTGAACCTTTTCCTTGCATGCATCGTCGTATAAGCGAAGGGGCAGCGGAGAGAAGGAGGTGGCTATGCCGTTGGACGAGGATGTGGTGGCTGCGATCTACCGCGAGCACGGCACCGCCCTCAAACGCTTCGTACTGAGTTGCACCTCGGACACCCACCAGGCCGATGACGTCGTGCAGGAAACCATCCTCAAGGTGTGGCAGCATGCCCCGCAGATCACGGGGAGTTTGCGCAGCTACCTGTTCCGGACGGCGCGCAACGTGATCATCGACAACTACAGGAAGGCGCAGCGCCGGCCCTCCGAGGCAGGCGAACAAGACCTCCCGGACCATCCTGCGACGGAACGCGTTGATGAACTCCTGAACAGGGTCCTCATGGAGGAGGCGCTGATCCGGCTCAGCCACGAACACCGCCAGGTTTTGGTGGCCCTGCACTACCAGCGGTTCACCGTCACCGAGGCAGCATTGCAGCTGAACATCCCGGCTGGAACCGTGAAATCCCGGGCTTTCTACGCCGTGAAAGCTCTCCGAACAATCCTTGATGAGATGGGGGTGGAACGATGAACGGCAACTCCGTCCACCACTTGCTGGGTGCCTACCTGCTGGGTGGCCTCGAGCCACAGGAGGCGCGCTTGTTTGAAGACCACCTCGCCGCATGCGCTCAATGCCGCCAGGAGTTGGAGCAACTGGAGAGCGTGCCCGCATTGCTTGACGCCGTTCCCGCAGCCGACGCTGTGGCCCTGACTGTCGCCGGTGGCGCGAACGCACTCTCGCCATTGGAACCGAAACCCGAGGTGCTTCCAGAGAAGGTCCTGGTTGACTTGTCGGTCCGCAGACGCAAATCACGACGCCGGTGGGCGGCTCTGGTGGGCGCCGTTGCCGCTGCCTGCCTTGCGGTTGGTTTTCTCGCCGGGCCGCTGCTGAATCAGCCGCCGAAACCGGACGCCAGCTATTCGGTTCAGTCAGACGACGGGCTGCAGTTGACCGTGGGCATGGTGAAGAAGAACTGGGGGACCGAGCTCGAGGTGGAGGGCCGGTCCATGCCGCTGGAGGGCACTCTCTACCTGTGGGTGAAGGGCCGGGACGGTGCCGAGGAACGTACCTGCGGATGGACGGCCACAGCCAGCGGCCGGATCAAGATCACAGGTGCCACACCGGTGCAGTTGGCTGGCATCGCCGGTGTTGAGCTTCGCGACGAAGCCCAGAAAACGGTGGCCTCGATTTCGGTGCCGTGAGCCTTACCGGTCCGTAACCTCGTTGGCCTGGGTGCGGAGCTCGGCCACCAAAGTTTGGTCTTCGCAGGCCCGGGCGAATGCCTCGATCCGACGCTCAATTTCCCGGCCGAGCACCCAGCTGCCGATCCTCTCGGCTACGGGCTTCAGGAATGCGGGGCGGCAGGAAAAGGTGTACTTCCAGACTGCCCGTGTGCCGTCGCCGTCCGGGGTGAACCGCCAACCGCCTCCGAAGTTCTCAAAGAACCAAGGCCCGGAAACCATGGTCATACCAACATTCCGTGGAGGTGTGTAAGAGACGTATTCGCTGACCATTTTCAGGCCCATGCGCGAGACGGTCCGCGTCCGGACGCCTTTACCGGCTGCCGTGGCTCCGTCCAGAAAAGCCTGGGCTGAGATGAACGGATCCCATTTGAGCCTGAACTCACCGGTGGTCTGGGACAGTGCGAAGGCCATTTCCGGATCCAACCGAATGAACCGCTCGGCGCGTACCTGCGGCATTTAGAACCCCTGACCTGAGCCGAGCACCAGGAACACCATGAGGACAATGCCAAAGATGTTGACCGCCATGATGGCCAATCCGATGATGCCCGTGATGCGTCCTGCGTTCATGCGGCCGGCACGAAAGACGGCGATCAGCCCGGTCACCACAGCAACCAGGGCCAGTAGGACCGCGACACCCGCCAGGATGAGCGCACCAAACCACCAAGCGTCGTTGCCTTGGTTGTATCGGCTAATTGATGAAGCAATGGCTGCAATGCCCAACGGAATGCTGACTACTGCCGCGATCGGCGAGAGCACGGCTGCGACGATGCTCGTGATCCCGGCGCCCAGCCCCCGGTTCCCGGAACGTTGCGGTTGCTGGTAGTACTCGATCGGTGGCTGATAGCTCATGATTCCCCCAAAGTCCTGCGGTTAGATTTTGCGGTAGGTGAGGTCAAAGATCATGCGCCCGGCCTCGTGGGCTTTGTTCTCGAAGCTTGTCCGGATCCGGCCATCGAACCGGGGAGCCCAGCCGCCTTCAACATCCACGCCCTCGTTCGGTCCGGTGTGCTCGGTGCTAACGGGCGCGCGACCTTCCCTGACCGGTGCACCGCCCACCACAGATTCGACGCCGGATTGCCACACCTGCGTCAACGGGCTCTCTTCGCCGCTGCGCTCGCCTTCGTGCATATTCTCGAACTCTGTGGACCCTGCCAGCACTTCGCGAACGTGGACTGCGTAGTTGGACCAGTCGGTAGCGATGCGCCAGTAGCCGCCCGTGACCAGTGCCTTGGCAGCTACGGAAGCGAAAGCAGGCTGGATGAGCCGGCGCTTGTGGTGCCGGGCCTTGTGCCACGGATCCGGGAAGAACACCCAAAGCTCGCTGACCGACCCCTCCGGGAGCATCGACTCCAGGACCTCGGGAGCGTTGGCTTCCACCACGCGCACGTTGGTCAGCCCGCGGCTGTTGATCTTGATGATGGTGTTGGCCAGCCCCGGCGTGTAGACCTCTACGGCAAGGAAGTCCTTGTCCGGGTTCTGCTCCGCGGCGTGAACCACGGCGTCACCCAGGCCGGACCCGATCTCCACGATCAGGGGTGCCTTGCGTCCAAAGACTGCCTCGGCGTCGAAGGTGTAATCAGGGTGGACGGACGTATTGGCTACGTGGCGCGGCACCTGAATGGCCCAGCGCTCGGCGTGCTCTTCCCACGCGGCCTGCCTGCGGCCCTGCAAACGGGTGCCACGGCGCACGAAGCTGACCGGGCGGCCACCGTAGGTTCCGAAGGAGGCCTGGGTGCCGGGCGTGACGGGTCGCGGGGAATCTGGGGTTTCACTCATCACTTCCAGAATACTTGGGTTCGGATGCGAGGATCCTCTGCGTTCCGGATCAGACGATCAGCGCCGGTCCACGGCCGTGGCAGGGAGAGTTGTGACCCTGTGGGTAGAGTTGCCTGATGCTTGAGATCCGCCCGAACTGTGAATGCTGCAACCGTGACATCCCGCCCTCTGGAGAGGCCTACATTTGTACGTTTGAGTGCACGTGGTGCCCGGACTGTGTTGACCGGTTCCCTCATCGGTCTTGCCCGAACTGCGGTGGAAACCTTCAGCTACGCCCTGTCCGGCCCGCTGCCGCCTTGGTCAACAATCCTGCCAGCACCACGCGGGTTGTTTCTCCCGGCTGTCTCGGGCAATGAATACAAGCGAGGAGACGCTGGAGCGGGTTCTGGGATCTCTGGTGGCGGCCACCAAAGGGCGCACCCCTTTTACGCTCGGTTTCCTGGGCACCACGGGAACGGACGGAGGAGCGCGGGTCCGTGCGGTCATCATCCGGGAGGTGGACCGCGCCGCTTACCGGGTCAAGGTGGCCACCAACTCCTTGTCCCGTAAGGTCTCGGAGATTGGCCACCAGCCACGGGTGGCACTGACCTTGTACGACGACGAGCGCGGGGTTCAGCTGCGAATCAGAGGTGACGCTGCGGTGGTCGACGATGAGAAGGAACGACGCCGGGCATGGGAGCGGTTCAGCCCGAACAGCCGGCACCTTTATGCGTCCCGGCTGGTTCCGGGGACTCCCTGCCCGGATGAGCGTGTTGATGGCCCGGGTGATGTTGAGACGGCCATGGAGCGTTTTGCCTGGATCAGAATCGACATGACGGATCTGGACTGGTTGGACCTGTCGGGCGATGCCCACATCCGCTGGCAGTTCACTCGCGAAGACGACGGCTGGCACGGACAGGAAATTGTTGCCTGAGATCCGGTCACATCCCGGGCAATGACTGCCAGCTGGGGGCTTAGGAATCACTGGCTGACAGAATAGGGCGGGTGACCTCCTCCAAGACCCCCGGCTACCCAGAGAAGTCTGTCCTCCCTGAGATCGCGGTGGACGCGGAGATCGACGAAGAGCCGGCACCCGATCCCACCCAGCTCCGAGGCAAGAGGGGCCTGATTTACCTCGGTATCTGCCTGGTCCTTATCGGCCTGAACCTTCGGACCGTCTTCTCGAGCTTCTCTGCGGTCCTGCCGGAAATAACCTCCGACGCCGGTCTGCCGGGCTGGTCGCTGGTGGTCCTCACCACCGTGCCGGTGACGTTGCTGGGCGTCTTCGCCCCGCTCGCCCCCATTCTGGCCCGCAGGTTCGGCGCAGAACGGGTGCTCCTCGGGGCCATGGCTGTGCTTACCGCGGGGCTGGTGATCAGGCCCCTGGAGATCCCCGGCGCCGGACACCTCCCCGCACTCCTCGCCGGAACCGCCGCCTGCGGTGCTGCAATCGCCTTGTGCAATGTCCTTCTTCCCGGCGTCGTCAAAAGGGATTTCCCACACCGGCTTGGCCTGATGGGCGGCCTCTACACCACTGCGATCTGTGCGTCGGCTGCCCTTGGCGCGGGCTTCACGTATCCGGTCTTTACGGCAACCGGCCACTGGACTTCGGCGCTGTGGTTCTGGGCGGTGCCTGCCGCCGTCGTGCTTTTGCTCTTTCTGCCGCCGGCAATCCGGCAACCTTCCGTGAAGCACCAGGCAGTCCACGGCGGCGTGAACGTGTGGCGGTCAGCCGTGGCGTGGCAGGTGACGCTGTTCATGGTGCTGCAGGCCATGATGTCCTTCAGCGTGTTCGCGTGGATGGCGCCGATCCTGCGCGACCGGGGGATCGACGGGGGAACGGCGGGGCTGATCGTGTCGGTGTCGATTGTGCTTCAGATGCTGGGCTCACTGTTTGCCCCTGCGCTGGCTACGCGTTTCAAGGACCAGCGGATCATCAACATGGTGGTGGCTCTGATGACGGGTGGCGGTTTTGCGCTCACGATCTTTGGCCCCACGGAACTCATCTGGGTGTGGACCGGACTCAATGGGCTGGGCCAGGGGTCGTTGACCGCGGTGGCCCTCACTATGATCATGGTCCGCACCCGCGACGCCCACACTGCCGCGCACCTGTCCGGAATGATGCAGGGCGTCGGCTACGGAGTGGGTTCCCTTGGCACGTTGATGGTGGGCCAGCTGCACCAAGCCACAGGAGGGTTCGCGGCCGCCGGAATCCTGTTCCTGGTGGTCGGTTCCCTGGCGGCCTTCTTCGGATACCGGGCCGGCCGCGACCGCTTCGTTTAACGTTGTGAGGCCCACTCTGCATCCCAAAAGCCCAGGGAAGAGCGCAGAGCGGGCCTCGCAACGAAAGCCGGAGTAGCTAGACGGTGAGGTCCTTGCCCTTGGTCTCCAGGATGGAGAAGGCAAACGCGATGCCCACCAGAAGCAGGATCACTGCGTACACGTTGAACAGTTGAGCTTGCCCGATGGTGCCGAGCCACGTCTGCAGGTACGGAGCCGTGCCACCGAACACGGCGACGCAGATGGAGTACGGGACGCCGACGCCGATGGTGCGGATGTGAGTGGGGAAGAGCTCTGCGTAGACGGCCGGGACGATCGCAGCGCTGCCGGCGATGAAGAACAGCATCACGGACATGGACACTGCCAGCTGCCAGGGTGAGTCTTTGAGGAGCCACGTCATGGGGAAGTGCATGAGCGCGGCACCTGCGGAGGAAGCGATGATCACCGGTTTACGGCCGATGCGATCGGACAGTTTGCCCCAGAACGGCAGGGCGGCAATGAACACCACGTTGGCGATCACACCTGCCCAGAGCGCCTCTCCGCGGTCCATCTTCAGGGAGGTTGCAGCGTAGCTCGGTGCCACCACGCCCCAGATGTAGTACACAACGGTCAGGCCAACAGTGAGGCCGATGACCTGCATCGCCTGCTTGCGGTACTTCACGATCTGCGGCCAGATGGGCAAGCGCTTCTCGTTGGGAGTCTCAGCCTCAAAAGCCTCGGTTTCCTTCATCTTGGCCCGCATGAACAGGGCATAGATGCCCAGTGCGCCACCGATCAGGAACGGGATACGCCAACCCCAGGCGCTCATATCGTCCTTGCTGAGGGTCGCGGTGAGGATAGCGCCCAGCAGCGTTCCGGCGAGGATGCCGGCAGTGCCGGAGGTGTAGATGAGGGTGGCCCAGAAGCCGCGGTGTTCCTTGGGCGCCATCTCGGACAAATACGTTTGCGACGACGGCAACTCGCCGCCGTGCGCCAGGCCCTGGATGAGCCGGGCCACCAGAAGCGTCACCGAAGCGAAGGCTCCAACAGCAGCGAACGTTGGGGCGATGCCGATGAGGAGGCTGCCCGCCGCGCCCAATGCCACAGCCACAGTCATGGATGTCTTGCGGCCAATCCTGTCGCCGATCCAGCCGAACACGAACCCACCGAACGGACGGGCAACGAACCCGACGGCGAAGATCGCCAAGGTGGACAGCACGGCTGAGGTGGGGTCGGCTTGGCTGAAGAGAGCACTCGCGATGAACGGCGAGAACGTGGCGTAGATTGCCCAGTCGTACCATTCAACGGCGTTGCCGATGCCGGTGCCAACCAGCGTGCGCATGTGGGATTTGTGGACCTTGACGTCGGGGGACGTTCCTACGGTGGTGCTCATGTGGTTCTCCAAGATCAGGCGGGCAGGGAGTTAGTTGCCGGCGAGGGCAGCGATGCGGGATACGGCAAGTTCGGCATACAGCGCCGCGCCGTCGGTGAGGACGCCGTCGTCGAACAGTGCGTACGGCGAGTGGTTGAACGGCGACGTCGTGTGGTCGGCGCCGGGGGCAACGGCGCTGAGCCCCACAAAGGTGCCCGGGACTTCGGCGAGGACGCGGGAGAAGTCCTCGGAACCGCTCAGGGGAGTTGCCATGCGGGTGTGGCGGGATTCGCCGAACATTCCGGCGATGACCTTCTCCGCGGTGGTGGTTTGGTCCTCGTCGTTGATGGTGAGGGGGTATTCCTCTTGGTAGTGCACGTCTGCCTCCAAACCGTGGGCTGCCGCGATGCCATGCAGAAGCCTGGGTACTGCTTCCATCATCTTGCGGCGGGACTCTTCGGAGAAGGTCCTGATGGTGGCTTCGATGCGGGCGGTCTCGGGGATGACGTTGCGCTTGGTTCCTGCATGCAGGACGCCGACGGTCAGGACTACGGGATCGAACATGTTGAACTGGCGCGTGACCATGACCTGGAGTGCGGTGACCATCTCGGCAGCGGCGGTGACGGGGTCCTTGGCGGAGTGGGGGGCGGAGCCGTGGCCGCCCGCGCCAAGCACGGTGACAACGAGTCCGTCGGAGGAGCTGAGCATGACGCCGGGCTTGGTGACGAACTGGCCATGCGGTTCGAGCGCGGAGAACACGTGCATTCCGTAGGCGGTGTCGGCGCGACGACCGGCAGCATCCAAAACGCCTTCCTTGATCATGTAGCTCGCACCGTCAAAGCCTTCTTCGCCGGGCTGGAACATGAGGATGACGTCGCCGGCCAGCTGATCGCGACCCTCCGCGAGCAGGGTGGCCGCGCCGGCAAGCATTGAGGTGTGAAGATCATGGCCGCAAGCGTGCATCGCGTTGTCCACACGGGAGGTGTAGTCCACGCCGGTCCTCTCCTGCACAGGGAGTCCATCCATGTCTGCGCGCAACAGCACCACCGGCTTCTCGGCTGAAGCGTGAGCTGCACCGCCGCGCAGAACCGCAGTGACCGACGTCGTCTCCTTGCCGAGGGTGATCTCATACGGAAGTCCGTCCAGCGCCTTGAGTACCTTCTCCTGCGTGCGGGGGAGCTGCAGCCCAATCTCCGGTTCGCGGTGGAGGTCGTGGCGGAGGCGGACGATGTCGTCCCGCAGTTCCTTGGCTTCGGAAGCAATGGTCATGAGTTCTCCTGTGGTGCTCGGGGATAGGTTCCTTATGCCATTCTGGGGTGATGTGATTCACATGCTGTGAAACATCTGGAAATATGCATATTCTCTACCCAAGCCGCAGGATTCATGCAGACATCTGGGACAATTAGCTCATGGAGCTCAGTGAAGAAGATCTTCGACTCATCAACGCCCTACAGATCTCACCCAGGATCAGCTGGTCCGACGCCGGCCAGGTCCTGGGCGTCCACGCCACCACGCTGGCGTCCCGATGGGAGCGCCTCCGCGCTGCCGGGGCGGCGTGGACCACCGCACACCTCATGGGAGACCCCAAGGACATGTGCCTGGCCATGGTGGACATCGACTGCGAAATGCACCTCAGGCCGGACGTTACCTCGGCCGTCGCTCAGCTTCCCGAGGTGATCACCGTGGAAGAAGCTGCCAGCAACCGTGACCTCATGCTGACGGTGATCACCCAGGACCTGGGGCAATTCAGCACTCAGGTAGTGCCCAGGCTCAAGGAAATTCGAGGACTCACCAAGTACCACACAGCTCTCTGTACGCGGATTCATACCAGCGGCTACGCGTGGCGGCTCAACGTCCTCAGCAAAGCGGAACAACAAGCGCTCAAGGCGCTCGCCGGACCCGAATCAGCAAACCCGTACGACGCCACGGTGGCCCCACTCCCGGACACCCACTTGGCTCTCATCCCGTTCCTGGCTCGCGACGGACGGGCCACGGCAGCAGAAATCGCCCGTGCCCTGAACAGAAACCCCGCCACCGTCCAGCGGCAACTGGGCAGGGTCCTGAGCAGCCGGATGCTGTCCTTCCGCTGCGAAATTGCTCAGCAGTTCTCCGGCTTCCCCATCACGGTCCAGTGGTTCGCGAACGTGCCCGCAGGCGAGCACGAGGCCGCCGCCACGGAACTCAGGGCCATCCGGAACATCCGCTTCTCCGCGTCCACCACGGGCCGCACCAACTTCACCATGATCATGTGGCTGCGATCCCTGGCTGACGTCATGGAAATGGAGCTCACCATCCAGCAACGGATCCCGGGGATCGAACTGGTGGAGAGTGTGGTCATGCTGAACACGGCCAAGCGCGTCGGCTGGATGCTGAACCCGGACTCCACCGCCACCGGAACAGTGGTGCCGCCCTACGGTGAGTTGCTGCCGTCCGGTATTTAGACGCGCCGGTGTTTAGGCGTGCTTCCTCGCTCTCAGGACCGTGTCCAACGTGGTGCCGGACTCACCGTTAGGTCCTTCAATAGTCCGCGCCCTGTCCGTGAGGACCTCAACAAACCACGGCTCGCGATCCAGTCTCAGGGCACCTGCCAATTGCTCCGGTGTGAAGAACATGCCGGACTCGTGGTGGTGGCTCCACGGGGGGAGTCCGTGGGGGTGGTGCCCCACGATCAACAAGGTGCCACCGGGTGCGACGGCGGCCGCCGCTTTTGACGCCGAGTCCCGCCACGGCAACAGCGGGGAGTGGAGGAACTGTGCCGAGACCAAATCAAACACCGGCTCCGGCTCCCACTCGGTGAGGTCCTGCTGCTGCCACGTGATCCGGTCCGCGTGATCGGTCTCCGCTGCATGGGCTGCTGCCCGTTCAAGCGCGACGGCGGACACGTCCAACGCGGTGACAGTCCAGCCCTGCTGTGCCAACCAGATAGCGTCGCCGCCTTCCCCGGAGCCCAGATCCAGCGCCTTCCCCGGCTTCAGTCCAGTGACCTCGGCAACCAGCTGCGGGTTGGGGTTCCCGCTCCAAATCTTGGCGCGCTCCCGGTACATGCCGTCCCACATGTCCACGGCATTGTCAGCGTCCTCGTGGAGGTTCAGGCCGCTCTGCTGAGAGCCATCATGGGTGTGCTGCGCCCCTTCATGGGTGTGCTGACCGTGGTGGTGAGTGCCGGCGTCGTGCGTTTGTTCAGTCATAACCCAAGCGTGCCGCGACGCTGCGCTCAAAGGCAATGCCTGTTGCTATTCCGGCAAAGTCCAACGCTGCGCGCCCGCACCGGAGGCTCCGAGCTCGTCCGACGGATTCTGCAGCGTGCACGACTTCAGGCTCAAGCAGCCGCAGCCGATGCACCCGTCCAGGTCATTGCGAAGGTGCTGGAGGGCTGCGATGCGCTGGTCCAGTTCCTCGCGCCACCGCTGGGAGAGCCTGGCCCAGTCGCGTTTGGTGGGTGTCCGGCCGTCAGGCAGGGAATCCAGCGCCTCGCGGATGTCCTTCAGGGGCAGGCCCACCCGTTGGGAGGTCTTGATGAACGCGACCCGCCGCAGCGTTTCGCGGCGGTAGCGCCGTTGGTTGCCGGCCGTCCGGTCTGCTTCGATGAGCCCGTTCCGCTCGTAAAAATGAAGGGCCGACGCCGACACTCCACTTCGCTCGGACAACTCACCGATAGTGAGGGGCCGGTGCGTTGTGGCTTGTTGCATGGTTTCGCTTTCTTGGCGGGGCGGTGGATTGACCTCAACATTAGTTGAGGTTCTAGGCTGGCGTCCATGACCTCTGACACCTCAACGGCCGGGATACTGCGCCGCCCATACCTGCTGGCCACCGTGGGGGCGTGCGCACTCGTGTTCCTGAGCGCGTTCGAGTCCCTCGCGGTGACCACCATCATGCCGCTCGTCAGCCGCGACCTGGACGGAGCCAGCCTGTACGCGCTGGCCTTCGCAGGCCCGCTTGCTACGGGCGTGATGGGCATGGTGGCCGCGGGTAACTGGTCGGATCGTCGTGGTCCGGCGGCGCCGCTGTACACCTCCGTAGCATTGTTCGTGGCTGGCCTGTTGATCGCCGGAATGGCCGGAACCATGGAAATGCTGGTGCTCGGACGCTTGGTCCAGGGGCTTGGTGGCGGCGCAATGACCGTGGCCCTCTACGTCCTGGTGGCCCGCGTATACCCGCCTGTACTGCACCCTAAAATCTTTGCCGCCTTCGCCGCCTCCTGGGTGGTACCGTCCCTGATTGGTCCCTTTGCCGCGGGTGTGGTGGCCCAGCTCAGCAGTTGGCACTGGGTGTTCCTCGGGGTTGTGGGGCTGGTTGTCCCGGCATTGCTGATGGTGGTGCCGGCCGTGCGCGGGATGGATACGCGGCCTCCCGAGGAGCCTGTCCCCTGGGCCTTCGGCCGGATGGGGTGGGCGGCGCTCGCAGCCGCCGCCGTCCTCGGACTGAACCTGTCCGCAGAGGTTCCGGGCGTGGGTGGGGCGATTGCCGTCGTCGCTCTTGTCCTTGCTCTGGTGGCTGTCCGCCCGTTGGTTCCGCGGGGGACCCTCACTGCCCGGCGCGGCCTGCCCAGTGTGATCCTGGTGCGCGGTTTGGCATCGGCGGCGTTCTTCGGGGCCGAGGTGTATTTGCCGTATTTGCTGACTGAGCGCTACGCGTTCACCCCCACCTTCGCCGGGCTGACGCTGACTGGTGCCGCGTTGGTATGGGCCGGGGCGTCGGCCATTCAGGGGCGGCTCGGTGCCCGGCTGGCGGATGCCCTCGCCGCCAAGATCGGAGCTCTCTTGGTACTGATAGCCATCATTTCGACACTGGTGACTGCGGCGTTTGCCCTGCCCGCGGCTGTGGCCATTGCCGGGTGGATCCTGGCCGGTGGCGGCATGGGGCTGATGTACCCGCGGCTCTCGGTGATGACGTTGGCACTGTCCACAGAGGAAAACCAGGGCTTCAACAGCGCAGCCATGTCCATCTCCGATTCGCTCGGTGGCGCACTGTCACTGGCTGCAACCGGGCTCGTGTTCGCAGCCCTTACTGCCAGCCCGTTCGCTGCTGTTTTCGCGCTGACGGCCGTGATCGCCGTCGTCGGGGTAGTCATCGCACCCAGGGTTGCCGCCCGCTCCGCAGCACCCGTGCCTCGTGACGCCGAACCGGAGCTCACTCGCCACTCCTGACCCGTTGTGAGGCCCGCTCTGCGTGCATTGGCGGCCTGGAGGGGCGTAAAGCGGGCCCCGCAACGGGAGGGCGTGTGTTGTGAGGCCTGCTCTGCATGGTTTGGGGGCCGTGAGCCATGCAAAGCGGGCCTCGCAACGCGGGGGGCGTGTGTTGTGAGGCCTGCTCTGCGCACTATGCGAGCCGTGAAGGGTGCAAAGCGGGCCTCGCAACGGGAGGGTATGTGTTGTGAGGCCTACTCTGCGCACTATGCGAGCCCGGAAGGGTGCAAAGCGGGCCCCGCAACGCGAGCCTGAACAGCCCCGATGCGGGCCCGCCGTGGAATCACTGCTAAGCTAGGAACACTTGATGTGCGGTGACGCCCTGAAGCAGGTGGCCTGAAAGGCTGCGCGGCGGGGCATTTTTCATGTGAGAGGCACATCCTGCGTCGATGAACGCGTTCTATTTGGTCCCGGCCACCGCTGTTGAAGCGAATCGGTAGACCACCTGACTTTTCCTCGGCGAACCCCTGGCCCAACCGGCGTCGGGGGCCGATGTCCGCACCTGGACACCGCCCGAAAGACATGAAGTTTATGACTACTTTTGCTGCCCTTGGCACGCCCAAGCCCATTGCTGAATCCCTCGCCGCAGATGGCATCGAAGAGGCATTCCCCATCCAGGTCAAGACCCTCCCGGATACGCTCGCAGGCCGCGACGTCCTGGGCCGTGGCCGCACCGGTTCCGGTAAGACCATTGCCTTCGCCATCCCGCTCGTGGCCCGCTTGGCCGAGCGCGAAGCAAAGCACTTCCGCAAGCCCGGCCGCCCCATGGGCCTCGTCCTTGCACCGACCCGCGAACTGGCAACCCAGATCAACGCCACCATTGAGCCGCTGGCCAAGGCCATGGGCCTGAACACCACGGTCATCTACGGCGGCATCTCCCAGGCACGCCAGGAAAAGGCGCTGCGCGCCGGCGTCGACATCGTCATCGCCTGCCCGGGCCGCCTCGAAGACCTGATCCGCCAGCGCATCCTGACCCTCGAAGCTGTTGAGGTCACCGTGCTGGACGAGGCAGACCACATGGCTGACCTCGGCTTCCTCCCGGTAGTCAAGAAGCTCATGGACATGACCCCCACCCAGGGTCAGCGCCTGCTCTTCTCCGCGACGTTGGACAACGGTGTTGACAAGCTGGTCAACCGTTACCTCTCCAACCCGCTGACGCACTCCGTGGACGATCCCCAGGCCGCTGTCACCACCATGGAACACCACGTCCTGGTGGTCAACGATCAGACCGTCAAGAAGCAGCTCATTGTTGAACTGGCCTCCGGCGCCGGCCGCCGCGTCCTCTTCATGCGGACCAAGCACCACGCCCGCAAGCTCGCAAAGACCCTCACGGATGCCGGCATCCCCGCCGTCGACCTTCACGGCAACCTGTCGCAGAACGCCCGCGACCGTAACCTTGCCGAGTTCTCCAACGGTGACGTCCGCGTCCTGGTGGCCACCGACGTCGCAGCCCGCGGCGTGCACGTTGACGACGTCGAACTCGTCATCCACGTGGACCCGCCCACAGAGCACAAGGCTTACCTGCACCGCTCCGGCCGTACGGCCCGCGCCGGTTCCGATGGCACTGTGGTCACTCTGACGCTCCCCGAGCAGCAGAGCGACGTCAAGAAGCTCATGAAGGCTGCCGGCGTTGACGTTAGCTTCGAGCGCGTCACGGCGAACTCACCGCTGGTTTCCAAGCTCGTGGGCGACATCGCTGACAAGGTTGATCCCCGCACCCGTGCGGCCCTCCTTGCTGCGAAAACCCAGCAGGGTGGGGGCACCTCCACCGGCGCCAACGCCCAGCGCAAGCGCGCACGCCGCTCCACGCAGGCGGCTCCCACCGCTGGTGGCCGCGGCGGTCGCAACGGTCGCGGCAAGGTTGGGGCTGAGCCGGTTCGTACGGACACCAACCGTGCAGATCGTCGCGCAGCAATGAACGACGACGTCGCACGCAGCCCCCGCGGTCGCGGCAAGGCCGGCGCTACTCACCGCAATGACGTTCCCGGCTCGCAGGGCCAGAACGGCCGCAGCGGACGTCCGGCTACCGGACAGCGCTCAGCTTCGGCTCCGCGCACGGCATCCACCACGAGCACCCGTACCGGCGGAAACAAGGCCGTTTGGTCTTCCGCAACGGGCGCTACGTCCGGCGGATCCTACGGTTCAGGTGCTTCCGGCAACTCCGGTCGCGGTGGCTCGGGCGCAGGTCGTCCGGCACGCAGCGGCCCGCGTCGTGCATCGGCTCCCGCGTCCAACGAGCGTCGCGGCCGCTAAGTCTCGCGTTGTGAGGCCCGCTCTGCGCTCTATTCCTTGGGTTTAGGACGCAGAGCAGGCCCCACAAGTTAAGGCCGCCGCGTTGTGAGGCCCGCTCTGCGCGCTATTCCTTGGGTTTAGGACGCAGAGCAGGCCCCACAAGTTACCAGCCTCGGGCGCGCCACTCCTCAAGGTGTGGCCGCTCGGCACCCAGTGTCGTGGGCAATCCATGGCCCGGATGAACCAGGGTTTCGTCCGGATAAGCGTCGAACAGTCGCTCCTGCACGTCGTTCAACAGAGAAGTGAAGCGTGCGGAATCGTTCTGTGTGTTGCCGACGCCACCCGGAAACAACGAGTCGCCACTGAAAATGTGGGCCGGCCCGTCCGGATCCTGGTACACGAAAGCGATCGAGCCCGGGGTGTGTCCACGCAGGTGGACCGCCGTGAGCTCAACATCGTCAAACCGCTCAACGTCGCCGTGACCAAGGCGGACATCCACCGGAACCGGCAACGCATCGGCGTCGTCTGCTCCAGCTGAGGTGCTTGCGCTGGTGACGGCGACCAACTCAGGCAGCGCACGGACGTGGTCCCAGTGCTGGTGGGTGGTGGCAATCCTGGCCAGTTTGGGCTGCGCGGCCGTGTCAGCGGCACTGTCCATCAGAAGCTGCTGAATGGCAGGGAGGTCGTCGGCGGCATCGATCAGCACCTGCGTACCCGTGGACTTGGAAGTCAACAGATACACGTTGTTGTTCATCTCGCTGACAGAAATGCGGCGGATAGTGACGTCACGCAGTGAGTGAATAAGTGAATCCATTCGTTCAGCCTACGTTCTTGGCTTCGCGGCCCTGTGACACCCAGTTGGGGTCGGCGGATCGTGAACCCACGACGGCGGCCGCTGCTTGGTCGAGTACCTCAAGATGTGCTGTCCCCAGTTGCAGGGACAGTGCCCCCAGGTTCTCGTCGATCCGGTGCGTCTTGCGCGTGCCGGGGATGGGAACCACCGAAATCCCGAGGCGCTGACCTTGGGTGAACAGCCAAGCCAGGGCTACCTGGGCCGGAGTTGCATCCAGCCCGCTGGCTACCTCGCGAACCGCGGCCACGACGGCCTGGTTCGCATCAAGTGCCTCATCACCAAAACGGGGGATCTTATGGCGGAAGTCATTCTCCCCAAGGTCGCTCGCGCTAACGGTTCCCGTAAGGAAACCGCGGCCAAGCGGCGAATAAGGCACGAACCCAACGCCAAGTTCCTTGGCTGCAGGAACAACGTTGAGCTCAACATCCCTGCTCCAGATTGACCATTCACTCTGGACCGCGGCAATGGGATGGACGGCGTTGGCCTGCCTGAGCTCCTCGGCTGTCACTTCAGACAAACCGAGGTGCCGGACCTTGCCCTCACGGACCAGCTCCGCCATGGCCTCCACGGTTTCCACTATCGGAACGCGGAGGTCACGGCGGTGCATGTAGTAGAGGTCAATCACGTCAGTGCCCAGACGGCGGAGGCTCGCTTCCGCCGCCTGCCTGATGTAAGGCGCATCCCCGCGGACTCCCGTGTACCCGTCCGCGGGGTTGCCCTCAATTCCAAACTTTGTGGCCACCTGGATCTCGTCGCGGCGCTCCTTCAAGAGCCTGCCTACGAGTTCCTCGTTGCTGCCCGCGCCGTAAACATCTGCGGTGTCGATGAACGTAATGCCGGCGTCCACCGCGTGCCGCAGCGTTTTGAGCCCTTCATCAGGCTCGATTCCGCCGTACACCGGGGTCAGGGCCATTCCGCCGAAGCCGAGTTGGCTTGCAGTGAGGCCATCGCCGAGTTGAACTGCCGTCATGAACTTCTCCAATACGCGTAGGTGTTCCAGAGTGCCCTTTGATGGCGTGAACCCGGCTACGGGCGCGGGTATTCCTGCTGGGGTCCGACCCTGCGCACCTCCTTGCCGGCCATTTCGGGGGTTCCCTGCTAGAAGTGCCGGGCGCACGGCACATTTCGCAGGGAACCATCGAAATGGAGGGCCCGGGCTAGAGAGGGCATGCGGCAGAAGGCATGCGGCAGCGGGGGCATGCGGGGGAAGGAACGCGGGGGAGTGCTTGCTACTCGGCCTTGGCTACAGGCTTCTCCGCGGGCAAGGCCTTCAGCCCGGCAGCACAGCCCACGATTCCCGCGATGAACAGGAGCTTCAAC
This sequence comes from Arthrobacter sp. StoSoilB22, assembly GCF_019977315.1. Lineage (NCBI taxonomy): Bacteria > Bacillati > Actinomycetota > Actinomycetes > Micrococcales > Micrococcaceae > Arthrobacter > Arthrobacter sp. StoSoilB22. Next base: position 3,860,024 of record NZ_AP024652.1, on the reverse strand, counting down.
GGACTCGCGGTTTCCACACCTGTGATCATGGCCCAACCGACGGTCAAGGCAGCTCCGATACCAACCCACACCGCGTAGGCAGTGCCGAGGGGGATTCGTTTCACGGCGATACCCAGGCCGAGCATGCTCAGCACGGCGGTGATGGTAAAAACCACAGTGGGCATGAGCTGCGTAAATCCGTTGGACAAGCCCAGAGCCGTTGCCCATACGGCTTCCAGCAGCGCTGAAGCCAGGAGGATGATCCAGTAGAGGCCGTTGCCGGTGCTCTTGATGTTTCCAGTGTTCTTAGTCATGGCTATGCCACCACCTTCAGGCCAATGACACATGCGCCGATGCCCGCAAGCAAAAGCAGCCGGGCCGTCGTCGCACGTTCAACTTTGGTAACCATGGCGTACGTGGCTGTCAGTACCACGCCGACACCAACCCACACTGCGTAGGCCGTGCCGGTGGGAATGGATTGCATCGCAATAGCGAGTCCGGCCATGCTGGCCACGACAGATACGAGGAAGACAACTGTGGGGACGGGTTTACGGAAGCCCTTGGAGCGATGGAGAGCTGCTGCCCAGACGGCTTCGAGTGCCCCGGAAAGAATGAGAATTAACCACGACATGACATTTTCCTTTGGCCAGTCTTGTCGCATGCCGGGTACTGAACCGTCGTCCGGAGGTTCCAGAGGGGAACCTTCATTTCAGGCTAGCAATTCCCCTGCGGGGTGGCCACCTCTGGTGGTTAACGTCACCAGCTCAGGCGTGCGACGGGTCCTCATGATCGATCGAGATGACTGCCACGAAACCCCGGCCTGAGATTTCAGGGCTGCGGGTATCCGAGCCAACCACGGCGTCGTATCGGGAGAGCTCGACTGGTTCACTGACGCTGGGTGCCCCGCCGTCGTCGTCGGACTTTCCCTCCACAGCGATGTGTTCCTCCACAGCCGCGCCGGGCGCCACCGTGGCCTTACCTTCAAGCAGGACGGCCAGCTGGCCCTCGAAGACCGGGTGCGCGCGTTTCTTGGAGATCTCCACAATGGAGGTGTAGCCCTTGAAAGCACCTTCGCGTGCGATGACGTTCAAATCCCGGATGTCGCCGGTCGGAAGGGTGGCCGAGGATGCAGCCTCGCCCGAGAAACGGTACGGACGGTACTTCTCCAACGGATGCTCCGAGCCGTCCACCGTGAGGAGCAGTAGTTCGCCGTCGATGATGGTGATGACCCGCTCCATGCCCGGAAACACAGAAAATTCCCCAGCCTTGGAAACGTCCGCGATGCTGACGCGCCAATCCCAGGTGCCATCCTGTGCGGAGGCGGCCTTCGGATGGCTGGCGAGTTCGCGCGTCACCCCGCCCCCGTTGCGCCAAGGTTCGGGACGGACGTCGGCAAAGCGGATAATCTCCATTCGACCAGCCTAGTGGTGGACGCCGCTTCTGCGTTGGCAATGCGGCTTGATAACGTCATATGTGGAAAACGTTCTGATGACGGCTGGAGGCACGGGAATGTTCGTCAAAGTGTGCGGTTTGAGCACGCCCGAATCCGTGCGTGAAGCGGTGGACTCCGGTGCGGACGCGGTTGGTTTCGTTCTCACGGGCAGCCCCCGCGAAGTCAGCTCGGATCAGGTGCGCATTTTGCTGCCGCTGGTGCCGGAAGGTGTTCATGCTGTGGGTGTTTTCCGGCACGAGGACGCCGCTGATGCGGTGGCGACGGCACGCGCCGCCGGCCTCGACTGGGTGCAACTGCACGGTCACCGGACAGCCGACGACGTTACAACGGTGCACGACGCCGGGATGCGCCTCATCCGGGCCGTCACCATGAGTGCCTCGCAGGATGAGTTCGCTGATCTGGGCGAGGACATTTTCTTGATCGATGCCGCTGTTCCCGGCTCAGGGGAGTCGTGGGACTACGCCTCCGTGCGCGCAAAAGAGCTCGATGGGCGCGAGTGGCTCCTTGCCGGCGGTCTCGAATCCGGAAACGTAGCTTTCGCCGCCGCAGCAGCCGGCGCATGGGGAGTGGACGTGTCTTCCGGCGTCGAGGAATCCCGCGGTGTGAAGGACCTGGCCAAGATCCGCGCTTTCGTCGAAGCAGCCAAGGCCTGACGCTCTCTCACTTCTCGTTGGCTTTTCGCGGACGTTCTCGCACTTCCCGTTGGCTTTTCGCTGACGCTCTCGCAGTTCCCGTTCTTCCTGGTGGTGATGTGAGAAGGATCGGTGGAAACCCGCGATTTAGTGAGAGAGGATCGGTGGAAACCCGCGATTTAGTGAGAGAGGGTCTGCCTGTCGCGGGCACCCCCTAGACTCACTTCCAAGAGCACGATTAACCTCGAAACTTCGAACCCACGGAAGCCAGGAGTCACGCAATGAGCACCGAACACCACACCTTGACCATGAGCCGCGAATTCGATGCTCCGCGCGAGAAGGTTTTTGAAGCCTGGATGGAGCCGGACAAACTCACCCAGTGGTTCGGGCCCGTGGAAGTGGAGGCTCCCCGCGATCAGATCATCGTTGAGCCCCGGGTTGGCGGCGTTTGGCAGGTAGTCATGGTGTGGTCGGATGAGGACGGCGAGCAATCGGCGCCCATCGAGGCCACCATCACCGAGCTCAACAGTCCGGCTCTCTTGGTGGCGCAGGCCAAAGCTGCTCCCGACGCTGATCACGAGTACGAGGAAATGCACCTCGAATTCGAGGACCTCAACGGACGCACCCGGATGAATCTCACTCAGGGGCCGTTTGCGTCCGAGGAGTGGGTAGAGATGACCCGCGACGGCTGGGGTACCTCGTTCGACAAGTTGGACGGCGTCCTGGCCGGCTGAGTCGATGCCCTGTGGCGTGACACAGGAGTACGCGCACCACTGGGCGCCGCTGGAAGTCAGGGAAGATTCAGGGCAGACCCCTAGGCTTTTTGTCGGGCCTGCAGGGGAGAATGAAGACTATGAAAACGCTCCTTAACATCATCTGGCTTGTCTTCGGTGGGTTCTGGCTGGCCTTGGGTTACTTCGCGGCAGGCATCATTTGCTGCGTGCTCATCGTCACTATCCCGTGGGGCATCGCTTCGTTCCGGATCGGTGCTTACTGCCTGTGGCCCTTCGGCCAAATGGTGGTTGAGAAGCCGGGCGGTTCCGGGGTGTTTGCGCTCTTGGGCAACGTGATTTGGCTTCTGGTTGCAGGTATCTGGATTGCGATCGGTCACGTGGTCACGGCAGTTGCCATGGCCATCACCATCATCGGAATCCCGCTAGCCATCGCCAACCTGAAACTGATCCCGGTATCGCTGATGCCCCTCGGTAAGCAGATTGTGCCCACCAGCCAGCCGTTCGTCAGCACTTACCGCTAAGCAGCACTTACCGCTAAGACGCAACCACTGCGCCGGTGAGTAGGTCGAACCGGAAGGTGCGCTCCGAACGCACCCTTCCGGCGTCGGTCTCTGCCGTGAAAGTGAGGTCCAGCGTTTTCCGGGCCAGATCGGTCTCCGTGATGGTGTACGTCGGGGTGAAGTACAGCGCGTGTTCGCCGGGTTGCAGGTCCGTTGGCGGGAAATTGTCGGGGTTGTTGTGCGGTCCGAGAAGCACGACGCCGGCAGCCGGCTCGGTGCCGCGGTTGCTGATGCGTCCGGTGAAAGCCAAGATGTCCCCGGCCTTGTAGCCAGCGATGATGGGGCCGTAGTTGAGGTCTTGGGCTTCGCGGGTGCCAAGGACCTGGTTACCGGCGTAGCCTTGGCCGATTTCCTTCCAGGTCTGCACATCCCATTCGCCGTCGCTGTTGGCCGGAATCACGTGGTAGTCACCCGCGTTTTGCCATTCCGCGGGCCTGCCCGGAGTGATGGACCGCAGCTCCATGTCGAAGACGAGCCCCGCAGTGTCCGAAGAGTCCTGAACCGCTGCAGCTCGGTGAAGCTGCCCCGTCAGTTGCCGGGCAGGGATCGACGCGAACACGATCTCGCGGTAGCCGTGCCGCTCGTACAGCACCCCGATGTTTCCATTTGGCAGCCGCGTAACCGTCGAGTAAGCGGAACTGTCCTCGCACAGCAACAGCTTGGCCGGCCAGGTGGCGCCGTTGTCGGGGGAGAGGCTCAGGACCGTGTTCCGACGAAGATGAGGGTCCTGATTGTTGCTGGCGATCAGCCACTTGGAGGTCGCAGGTGTCGCGTAGGGATCAACGCTGGGAAGGCCGTCGAAGCGCGCCACGGAGCCGTTGTCACTGGGGTCGGGTAGTTCCGGGATGGCCTGCAGCGGGCTCCATGTTTGACCGCCGTCCTCGGACACAGCAGACAACCTGCACGGCGTTGCCCGCGAATGCAGGAGCAGCCGGCCATCGTCCAAGCACACAACCTTGTTTTCGTTGGGCCCAATGCCGCCGGGACCGGTTCCGATCATGTCTCCGAGGGACCAGGTCCCGCCGTGGTCGTCGCTGTATGCGGACGCAGCCATGATGGCTCCGTCTGCCAACAGCACATACTGTTGCACCAGCCGGCCTGCAAAAGGGCCGGTGTGTATCTGGATTCCCTGACCAGCCGCGGCGAACAGTCCAGTGACGGCACCGTGCTTGAGCTGTCCGGTGAGCCGGCGGTGTTGCCAGGTGTCGCCGTCGTCGTCTGAGAAGCTGACGTCCGCATGCTGCACCTCGTCCTCGGGCTCCAAGCCGGTGACGGCTTCGAAGAAGCCCGCATGCGTGCCTGCGGCGTGGAACATGAAAATCCGCCCGGTTTCCGTGTCAACCAGCAAGCTTGGATCGCCGAAGCCGTGGAGCCCCGAGCCCGTGCGCACAAGCTGCTGAGGCTCCCAGGTAACTCCGTTGTCGTAGCTGCGACGCAGGAGAAGATCTATGGGATTGGGGAGGTCGTCCAAGTTGGGTCGGCCGTCGTAGGCAGCCAGCACAGTTCCCCGAGTACTGATGGCGAGGGCCGGGATGCGGTACTGGCGGTAGCCGCCCACGCCGCGGACGGCCAGGACGTGCTCGACGTCGGGTACAGCCAGCGGGAGTTTGGGGGAATCCAGGAGGTAGGAGGTCACACCTCCATGGTAGCCCCGGCTGCAAAGACCACCAGAAACGTTGACGAGTAATCTTGGCGGGTGACCACCAAAGCCCAGCCCAGCGCCCAGCACCGAGCCGAAGCACTCAAGGAGCGGGTCTATGTGACCTTCACCGGGCTGGCGGTTGTCCTCGCCCTGCAGTCGCACGCGGAGACACTCACTCCAGGGGAAGCCGCTTCGACGCTGGCCATCACAGTGGTGGGAACATTGCTGGCGGTGTTCGTGGCCGACTTCGTCTCGCACCTGGCCGTGCATGCGAAGACCCCCAGCCGTTCTGAGCTGGCGCATATGGCGCGGACCAGCTTCGGCGCCTTCGGGGCGATTGTTCTCCCATTGATCTTTATCGCGGTGGCCGCCATGGGCCGGTGGAGCGTCGAAACCTCATTGCGCGCATCAACGGTCGCCCTGATTACTGCCCTGGTCCTCATCGGCTATCTGGCGGTTCGCCGGGTGAAGATGTCTTGGTGGAAGAAGGTGATTGTGCTCGGTGCGGAGTTCCTCCTGGGCTTGGCGGTGGTAGGACTGGAACTCCTCGCGCACGGCTGAAGCGCGGAACTCGCGCGGGGCGTCGAGCGAACCGCTCACCCGAGTTCGCCGGTGAGGTTCCGTCGCGCGGCCGTCAACCAGAGTGCCTTGGCGCGTTCGCTGTGGAACAGGGGATCCAGCCTCAGGAGGTCACGTACGACGGCGGCGCGCCCCTTCGCGAAGTCATCGTCGCTGACGTGGGCGTAGTCTTCGCGGACGGCGGCAAGGTAGCGGGCATAGGACTGCTGGTCGCTGCCGAGCACCGAGAGGTCTGCGTCGCACAACATTGCACCCGCGTAGTCGCCTGTCTTTGGACTGTGTGTGGCGGTGAGTCGGACCAAGCGTGCCACCTCGGCCACCTCGTGCGGAGCCAAACCAGTGGACGTTAGCCGGTCCTCTGCCAAGCGTGCGGACTCTTCTTCGTCCTGCCCTGCGACCCCTTCATAGACGGCATCGTGGAACCACGCTGCCAGCAAGACGGTCCGGGCAGGCTGGTCCGGTTGGGCCAGTACATCCAAGGCCTCAAGGACTGCCAGGAGATGTGTCCGGCTGTGGTAATTCCTGCGGTCCTCTCCCCAGCGTTCCAGCAACTCAAGGCCCAGCTCCTCGTGGCCGGGATAGGTGCTGTTCCATCGTTCCATTAAAGGTATTGTCAAGGCCTTGCTCCGTTCACGAGCGGGGATGCGGAGTCCGCTGGCTATGAGTTTGCGGACCAGGATGCGGGCCTCCACAGGGATGGCGCCCGCGGATACGAGGTCGTCGTATCGTCGTTCGGGGACGTCGTAGTGGTCTCCGTCGAAGGCTCGTTCGGGAACGCCGGCGGAGGCTGCGAACGAGTGCAGCTCTTCCAGCGACGTGTCCGAAACCAGGTGTGAAAAAACGGTTCCATGCGCTGGCCACAAGGGCGGATCCACGTAGATGGCCATGGCCAAAGTGTAGTCCCGGACGATCCTTCCCAGTTGCCGGCCATCGGGACGTCTACCGCCGTGCTACCGTCCCGGAAGTACAGGCTTCACTGCCCGCGCTGATCACGGCAACTGGGAAGGAGTGCAGGAAACTCAGCGCTCGGCCGGCAGGATGTTCTGGTTGCCGCGGAACACGTTGTCGGGGTCGAACTCGCCCTTCACCAAGGACAGCCGGCGGTAGTTCTGTTCGCCGTAGGCCGCCATGATCCGGTCTTGACCCTCGTCACCAATGAAGTTCAGCCATACGCCGCCCGTGGTGTGGGGAGCGATGTCCTGCCGGAACTGTTTGACCCAAGCCTTGGCTTCCTGCCCGCCCTCACGGGTCTCGGACAGGCCGAACGGGTGGCTGACCCACGAGGCTCCGCGGTGTTGCAATGGTGTGTTCGCGGCAGCCGGTCCGCCCACGGCTCCGCCCCAACGAGCCACCAGCTGCTGCGAGTGCGGGCCTGGAAGGCGCTGTGCCGAGTCCACCAGGAGGTCCAGGGCAGCATCGGACAGTTCGTCGTGGTAGTCGGCGCTCCAGTAGTTGTAGAGGTCCGGAGGGTCATCGATCATGCATTGGAAGTCCGCGTATCCCATGGGTGAAACCAGGTCCACCGAGGGGCCGAGGTCCTTGAACGGCTTTGCATGCTCCTCGCCGGCCTCAAGATCGCCCGCGTAGATGTATGCCATCCCGACGGCGAGCTTGCCCACCATCTCTTCGGGGACGAACTCTTCCGGCGGGGCGGTGAGGTACACCAGTGCTGTCCCCACGGCGTCGGGTGCCTCCAAAGCAATCTGCCTGTAGGCGCGCGACAGATCCGGTGCGTCGTCCCCGGGGAACAGCATGAGGCCGGCCACCACCGAAGGTCCGAGGTCGTGGAGTTGGAACGTCAAGGACGTAGCTACGCCAAAGTTTCCGCCGCCTCCGTGGAGGGCCCAGAACAGCTCCGGATTCTCGTCCCTGCTGGCGGTCACGCGATCGCCGGAGGCTGTGACGAGGTCTACCGAGAGCAGGTTGTCGCACGCGAATCCGTATGAGCGCTCCAGCCATCCGGAACCACCGCCAAGTGTGAAGCCCGAGACTCCCGTGGTAGAGGCGCGTCCGCCCGTCACGGCCAGCCCGTATTGCTGGGTTGCGCGGTCGAACTCGCCCCATGTGAGTCCGGCGCCGGCCGTGGCGGTCTTGGAATCGGGGTCCACGCTGATGGACTTCATGGGGCGGACGTCGATGACCAATCCGTTGTCGTTGGTAGACATGCCGGCCACCGAGTGCCCGCCCGAGCGCACGGCAACATCCAGATTGTGGTTGTGCGCATAGCGCAGCGCCTCGGCAACCTCGCCGGGATCTGAGCATTTGGCGATGACAGCCGGCCTGCGGTCGATCATCGCGTTGAAGAGTTTTCGGGCGTCGTCGTAGTCCGGGCTGTCCGGCCGAATCCATTCCATGGGACGTTCCTTTGAATATGAAACTCTCCCCTAGAACAGGGTACGGCGGCCGGTCCCCGTGGACCATGGGTAACGCAAAGAAGTACGACGACGGCGCGCACCACTTTCCGCCATGCGCACCAGAGGTTACGGGAGCGTCGGGCGGCATCGGGCGCGCCAAGAATGCAAAAGGGTGCGGGCGACGGAAAAGGGTGCAGCCAACGGGCGGCCCGCTGTCCGCGGTCATCTTTTGTTTGCGGATCAACAGGTGCCTCAGATCCGCAAATACGGCACTATGATGCATTTATGCCGCACATACGAATTTCCGAAGCCGCGCGTTTCCTAGGTGTCAGCGACGACACCGTGAGGCGCTGGACGGAAAATGGAACTCTCACTGCGCTCAAGGACTCAGCCGGGCGGCTCGCGGTGGATGGACTGGAACTGGCCACCCTTGCCCGCGGGCAGTCCCATCTCCCTGATGATCCCTCCCGCGCGGCAAGCTCAGCACGAAACCGCTTCGTGGGCCTGGTCACCGGCATCACCGCGGACAAGGTGATGGCCCAGGTTGAGCTTCAATGTGGCCCGTTCCGCGTGGTGTCGCTGATGAGCAGCGAAGCCGTCCGCGAGCTCGGCCTTGAACTTGGCTCGGTGGCCACGGCCGTGGTGAAGGCCACCACAGTCATCATCGAAACACCGCAGGGAAAGAGCGTCATATGAGCATCCTCCGCAAGCCTCTTGCCGCACTAATGGTTGCAGGTGCGGTCGCGGCAAGCTTGGCGGCCTGCGCCTCGGGCACCACACGTCCGTCCACAGGCTCGGACAACCCGGGGTCGTCCATGTCCGGGGAGATTACGGTGTTTGCTGCGGCATCCCTGAAAACCACCTTCACCCAGTTGGCCAAGGACTTCGAAGTTCAGCACCCGGGCACCAAAGTGACTCTCAGCTTTGCGGGCTCCTCAGATCTGGTCACGCAGATTACCCAAGGCGCTCCCGCGGATATTTTCGCTTCGGCCGATACCAGGAACATGAACAAGCTCGCCGACCAGGACCTCGTGGACGGCACCGCAACCAACTTCGCCACCAACGTCCTGGAGATCGCCGTCCCGGCCGTCAATCCGGCGTCGATCTCTTCTTTTGCGGACCTTGCCAAGCCTGGCGTCAAAGTGGTGACCTGCGCCAGCCAGGTTCCCTGCGGCGCTGCAACGGAGGCCGTTGAAAAGGCCGCGGGAACTGCGCTGCAGCCGGTGAGCGAGGAATCGTCAGTGACCGATGTCCTTGGCAAAGTCACCTCGGGCGAGGCTGACGCAGGCTTGGTGTATGTCACAGACGTCAGGAGCGCCGGCGACAAGGTCAAGGGCATAGCATTCCCGGAATCGGACAAGGCCGTCAACACTTACCCGATTGCCACGGTTGGCACTAGTAAGAACAAGGAACTCGCAGCCGCCTTCATCGCAAACATCACCAGTGAAGCAGGCAAGAAGGTCCTCAGGGATGCCGGCTTCGGAACGCCGTAGCGGAGGCCACGGGGAATGATCAGGCATAGCGGCTACCACGGCGTCCCGCGCTGGATTTATGTGGTCGCGGCCGGGGGCGGACTTTTGATGGTGCTTCCCTTGGCGGCGATGGTGTTGCGGGTGAACTGGCCACAGTTCATCCCGCTCATTACCTCCGAGTCCTCGCTGGCCGCGCTTGGCCTGAGCCTGCGGACCTCGGCAGCCAGCACCGTTCTGTGCATCGTGCTGGGTGTACCTTTGGCGTTGGTCCTGGCGCGTGGCGATTTTCCGGGCCAGCGGTTACTGAGGGCGTTCGTCCTCTTGCCGCTGGTACTGCCACCGGTGGTGGGGGGCATTGCGCTCCTGTACACCTTCGGCCGGCAGGGTCTCCTCGGCAAATCCCTGGAGCTGGTGGGAATCCAGATCGCGTTCACTACTACCGCAGTTGTTCTGGCTCAGACGTTCGTGGCCTTGCCGTTCCTTGTGGTGAGCCTGGAAGGCGCGCTCCGTTCAGCTGGAAGTAAGTACGAGGCCGTCGCGGCTACCTTGGGCGCACGGCCCACCACCGTTCTTCGTCGGGTTACGCTGCCGCTGGTTTTGCCCGGGCTTGCGTCCGGAGCAGTGTTGTCATTCGCTCGCAGTTTGGGCGAGTTCGGCGCTACCTTGACCTTCGCCGGCAGCCTCGAAGGGATTACCCGCACCTTGCCGTTGGAAATCTACTTGCAGCGCGAGACCGACGCCGATGCCGCCGTCGCACTTTCCTTGGTGCTGGTGGCGGTGGCAGTGGCGGTGGTTGGGCTGAGCTACGGTCGCCGCCGCAGCGCCCAGCCCGCGGAGGTTCGGCCATGAGCTTCGAGCTGCAGGCCAGCATGCCTGGCAGGAACTTCCACATGTCCTTCAGCCTCCGCGAGGGCGAGACGGTGGCCGTCCTGGGACCCAACGGCGCGGGCAAGTCGACGCTGCTGGGGGTCATTGCCGGATTGCTGCGGCCGGACACCGGTTCGGCACGCATCGGGGATAGGGAGCTCTTCAGGCTCGACGGCGGAACCCGCCTGTGGAGCCCGCCGCACCTTCGCGGGACTGCGCTTTTGGCCCAGGAAGCGTTGCTGTTTCCGCATTTGACCGCCCTGGACAACGTGGCTTTTGGGCCGCGCAGCTCCGGCATTTCGAAGGCAGCGGCCAGGGAAACTGCGCGCCACTGGCTTGCTGAGGTGGACGCCCTCCCGTTGGCTGACCGCAAGCCTGCCCAGCTGTCTGGTGGGCAGGCTCAGCGGGTGGCGGTTGCCCGGGCCTTGGCCGCCGATCCCGAACTCCTGCTGCTTGACGAACCGATGGCCGCGCTGGACATCCATGCTGCCCCGTTGCTGCGCCGTGTGCTCAAGCGGGTCCTCAGGGATCGCAAGGCCATTGTTGTCACGCACGATGTCCTGGACGCCTACATGCTGGCCGACCGCGTGGTGGTGGTGGAGGGTGGCTGCATCACCGAAGAAGGGCCCACGCGCCAAGTGCTTGAACGGCCACGAAGCCACTTCGCCGCCGGACTCGCAGGGCTGAACCTCGTCACCGGGATCATCACCGAGGAAGGAATCACGACGCCGGATGGCCGGGTTTTCGCTGGCCAGCACGATCCTGACTGGTTACCTCTGCCCGGCCAGGCAGGCGTGGCCGCGTTCCCGCCGTCGAGTGTTTCCGTCTTTTTGGGTGAGGTGCACGGAAGCCCGCGCAACTCTTTTCCCGTGGTCATCTCTGACCTTGAACCGCATGGTGATCAGATCCGGGTTCGCGCGAGGACCGGAGATCCCGTCCCGGCTTTGTCCGCCGACATCACTCCGGCAGCGTCCGCTGACCTGGGCCTTGCGCCGGGCATGGAGGTGCGGTTCGTGGTGAAGTCCGCGCTGGTGTCCGTCTACCCGGCCTAAGCCCAAGGATTATTCCCGGTACATCCTCTCGGCGTAGGACGGCCCGTAGTAGGTCTCGAGCTCTTCCAAGGGAGTTTCGGGCTGGGTGTAAGTCTTTGCGAGCGCCGCGATGCTCGGCAGGCCGTCGGCATCCCAGGTTTCGGGCTGCCACAGGCCACTGCGCATGAACGCCTTGCCGCAGTGCGTGAACACTTCCTCCACCGAAACTACGACGGCGGCGCGCGGCCGGTGCCCTTTGACCACCATGAGATCGAAGAAGTCGGCATCGCGGACAATCTGTGCGGTCCCGTTGATCCGGAGGGTGTCGGTGCGGCCCGGGACGACGGAAAGGATGCCGACGTTCGGGTTCTCAAGGATGTTGTGGAAGCCGAACACCAGCTTGTTGCCGGGCCGCTCCGGGATGGCGATGGTGTGCTCGTCCAGGACCTGAATGAAGCCCGCGGGATCGCCCTTGGGTGAGGCGTCCACGCGACCCTGCGCGTCCGTCGTCGAGATCACGCAGAAGGGGCTGGCTGCCAGCCATTGGCGGTCGAAATCGCTGAGGACTGTGCGCACCTTTTGGCGCACGCGATCGAGAGGCAATCCGATGAGTTCTTCAAGTTCGGCCGCGGTTGAAATGGTCTCCATGGCCCCAGCCTACCCACACGATTCCCGCGGACTCTGGACACTGGTTTCGCCGTGGGCAAACATGGAACACAGTGGGCCAAAATTAAAGTTGAGCGTAGTAGACTCAACTTTGAAAGTATTGGTTCAACTCCAGAAAGGGAGCACTCTTTGGACGTCAAATTCACCACCAAAAGCCAGGAGGCCCTTTCTGCGGCCGCCATGAACGCCTCGACTGCGGGCAACCCGCAGCTCGAGCCCGCCCACCTGCTGAAGGCCCTCATGGACCAGCGCGAGGGCGTCGCTGTGGCACTGCTGCGTGCTACCGGTGCAGACCCTGATGCAGTGAGCGTACAGGCCAGCTCGGCCATCAAAGCGCTTCCCTCCTCCTCGGGTAGTTCGGTCCAGCAGGCGCAGTTGTCCCGCCAGTCCATGCAGGCCATCCAGGCGGCCCAAGCCGAGGCCGACAAACTCGGTGACTCCTTCGTGTCCACCGAGCACTTACTGCTGGGGCTCTCGGCCGGAAGCGACGCCGTCGGGAAGTTAATGCGCGACGCCGGTGCCTCCCATGAGGCGCTGCTCGCCGCCCTGCCGGGTGTCCGGGGCGACAGGAATGTGAACTCGCCCGATCCGGAGAACACCTTCCAGGCCTTGGAGAAGTTCGGCACGGACCTCACTGCTGTGGCCCGTTCCGGCAAGCTGGATCCCGTCATCGGGCGTGACAGCGAGATCCGACGCGTCGTCCAGGTCTTGAGCCGCCGCACCAAGAACAACCCCGTGCTGATTGGTGAGCCGGGCGTTGGCAAGACGGCCGTCGTCGAAGGACTAGCCCAGCGCATGGTGGCCGGAGACGTGCCGGAAAGCCTGCGTGGCAAGACCCTCATCGCCTTGGACCTCGCCTCCATGGTGGCCGGCGCCAAATACCGTGGCGAGTTCGAGGAACGACTCAAGGCTGTCCTTGAGGAAATCAAGAACTCCAACGGTCAGATCGTCACGTTCATTGATGAGATCCACACGGTGGTGGGGGCTGGCGCCACAGGTGAGAGCGCCATGGATGCCGGCAACATGCTCAAGCCCATGCTGGCCCGCGGTGAGCTGCGCCTCATCGGTGCCACTACTTTGGACGAGTACCGCGAGAACATCGAGAAGGACCCTGCGCTGGAGCGCCGCTTCCAGCAGGTCTATGTTGGCGAGCCCAGTGTTGAGGACACCATCGGTATCCTCCGCGGCCTGAAGGAACGCTACGAGGCACACCACAAGGTAGCTATTGCTGACTCCGCCCTTGTGGCCGCGGCGACTCTGTCCAACCGGTACATCTCCGGCCGCCAGCTTCCGGACAAAGCAATTGACCTCGTTGATGAGGCCGCGTCCAGGCTCCGCATGGAGATTGACTCCGCGCCGGAAGAAATCGACCAACTCCGCCGTGCCGTGGACCGTTTGACCATGGAAGAGCTGGCCCTCCAAGGTGAGACGGACCCTGCCTCGGTGGAACGGTTGGCAGCGCTCCGTGCGGACAAGGCCGATAAGAACGAAGAACTGAGTGCCTTGAACGCGCGCTGGGAAGCCGAGAAAGCCGGGCTCAACCGGGTTGGCGATCTCAAAGCGAAGATCGACGAACTGCGTTCTGTCGCAGATAAGGCCCAACGCGAGGGCGACCTCGAGTCGGCGTCGCGGATCCTTTATGGCGAGCTGCCCGCCTTGGAGCGGGAGCTGAGCGCCGCTGCTGAGGAGGAGTCGGCACGGAGCGATTCAAAACCGGAACTGATGGTTGCCGAGGACGTGACGGCGGACGACATCGCTGAAGTCATTTCGGCGTGGACCGGGATCCCGGCCGGTCGCATGCTCCAAGGTGAGTCGCAGAAACTGCTGCACATGGAAGAGGAACTCGGCAAGCGGCTCATCGGACAGACCAAAGCCGTCCAAGCTGTGTCCGACGCCGTGCGCCGTGCCCGTGCCGGCATCAGCGACCCCAACCGTCCCACAGGTTCTTTCCTGTTCCTTGGGCCCACCGGTGTGGGTAAGACCGAGCTGGCCAAGGCACTCGCGGACTTCCTCTTTGACGACGAACGCGCCATGATCCGGATCGACATGTCCGAGTACAGCGAGAAGCACTCGGTGGCCCGCCTGGTGGGTGCCCCTCCGGGATATGTCGGCTACGAGGAGGGTGGCCAGCTGACCGAGGCTGTCCGCCGCAGGCCGTACTCCGTAGTGCTGCTGGACGAGGTGGAAAAGGCCCACCCGGAGGTCTTCGACATCCTCCTGCAGGTTCTCGACGACGGACGCCTCACCGACGGCCAAGGCCGCACCGTGGACTTCCGCAACACCATCCTGGTGCTGACGTCCAACTCCGGCAGCCAGTTCCTCGTGGACCCGACCATGGATGCCAAAGCAAAGCGTGAGGCTGTCATGGCGGTAGTGCAGGCATCGTTCAAGCCCGAGTTCCTGAACCGCCTGGACGAGATCGTGCTGTTTGATCCGCTGTCCGTGGAGGAACTGGCCCGGATTGTGGAACTGCATGTGGCCGAGTTGGGCAACCGGCTCCGTGAGCGCCGCCTCAGCCTTGAAGTCTCCGACGGCGCACGGGCGTGGCTGGCCATGTCCGGCTTCGATCCCGCCTACGGTGCACGCCCACTGCGCAGGCTGGTTCAACGGGAGATCGGCGACCGCCTCGCCAAGGAGATCCTTGCAGGCGAAATCAGCGACGGCGACACCGTGCTGGTGGACACAGCCGCTGACCTGAACGAACTCACCGTTGAAGGCTTTGAAGCGCTGACAGGTCCCGACGGCGGCACTCCCGCCGGTACGGGCCTCACGGTCCGCAGGAAGCAGGGATAGCGGGCTACTTCTTGAGGAGATCTTCCTTGATGGTGTTGCCTGAATCCACCACGATGAAGCAATCAACGCGGCGGTCGCCCCGATCCCAACTAGTGGTGCTCGGGTAGACGTTCTGCTGGAGCAGTACGTAGTTGTCGGCCGCCTCGTTGAGCTTCACGTCTTTGCAAACCTCGCGTCCCTTGTCCCTCAGGGCGTTGGTTCCCGGGAAGGACTCATCAGCCGCATAGCTAAAGACGGCACCCAGTTGGGCGGAGTGCTCCGTGTCGCAGGCAACGGTTCTGGCCTTTGAAGAGTTGGCATCAAAGTCTGAGAAGCAGTCGCCCACTTGGAAGTCCTTGGCCTCCGCGTCGCGGGGGAGCGGCCCGGCTGTGGGGGCCGCGCTGGGCGTAGACACGGCCGCTTCAGGGCGCGTCCCCAGCAGGTTCAGCAAAACCCAGATGACAACACCAATAAGTATGAGAACGCCCACGACGATCCCGCCGATCACCAAACGTTGACGCTTGATGGGGTCTCCGTGAGGTTCCGGCTGACCATCCGGGGCCGGCCATTGTTGTCCTGGATAAGGTTGCTCGCTGGTGTACGGCTGTTGGCCTGAATAGGACGGCTGTGCGTACGGCTGCTGGCCCTGGTAAGGCTGTGAGCCCGGCTGCTGGCCCTGGTAAGGCTGTGAGCCCGCGTAAATGGGTGCGGCGCCGTCTTTGCCTGAGTCTGCATCCGCGGGTGGCAGCGCGGGGTCGGGCTGCTCTGCCGGGTTGGGCACAAAATCCGGGTCAAGCTCAGGGGCGGGATCCGGTTGAAGGCCTGACGGCGGCGCCCAAGGAGCTGCTGGCGGTTGTTGGCCTGGTGACGGCGGCGTTTGGGGCGCGGAAGGTACTCCATCCTCGCCTTGATCGCGTGGTGAACCATCGCGGGGTGAAGTGTTGTCCTGGCTCATATTCCGGGGTGTGCCTTCCTGCTGTGGAGCCGCATTGAGGCCGACTCTACCCAATTTTCGCCTCTCTTGGAGGTGCATCGGCGTGGTTTCGACTGTAGTCGGCCCGGGCGCGGGCTCCCGGTGGCGCGCAGGCACCCTCGAAAGCATGTAATCTAGACATACGACAAATTGACCAAACATTCCGGGGCCTCACCGATAGCCAAGGTGACCACCTCCGGTCCAAGTACAAAAGGGGGTCACGCCATGGGGCGCGGCCGTCAAAAGGCAAAAGCTACCAAGCAGGCTCGGGATATTAAGTACTACTCCCCGAACACTGACTATTCGGCACTTGAGCGGGAGCTCACGGGTCCGTCCAGTCGTGTAAAGAGCCACTTCCCCGACGATCCCCCGGAGCCGGACTATTCGGCCTACGAGGATAAGTACGCGGAAGATGACGACGACGAGGTAGACACCCGTCGGATCGGATAGCTGTCGCAACCAACAGGTGCCTTTGGCGCTGAGTTGCGGACCGCCGTCGTACATTACGGTCATCGCGCATTTTTGAATGCCGTATTTCTTTTAAAAAAGGCCCTCAGGCCGCGCCGATCATTGGCGTATCCTGGGGGTCCTTTTTTGCGTAGGCTGGAGTCCGGGCGCGTTGAAAGGGTAATCCATGCCGGAGGTCCAGAGTTATCAGCAGGGAACACCGTGTTGGGTGGACCTGTCCTCCACCGACATTGATGTTTCCAAGAAGTTTTACAGCGACCTCTTCGGATGGGAGCTGGACGCCATGGATGCTGGAAATGGCATGACTTATTACATGGCCAAACTCCACGGCCGCTACGTGGCCGGGATGATGCAGCACCAGCCTGATGCACCCGAGGGAATGCCCTCCTATTGGGCAAATTACCTTGCTGTTGATTCCGCGGACGAGGCAGCCCGGAGAGTAGAGGCAGCTGGCGGCACCCTTCTTTCTCCTCCGGATTCGGTTCCTAACGGCAGCGGCCGTATGTTCTTCGCCACAGATCCCACCGGTGCCCAGATCGGTTTCTGGGAGGCGGGCAGCCATCCCGGGTCGGGTCTGGTCAATGAGCCGGGAGCCATGATTTGGAATGAACTGCAGACAAATGATGTCCCCAAAGCCGTAGCCTTCTATGAAGCTGTGACCGGGTGCAGCAGCGAAACCGGGCCAGCCGGTGAGCTGCAGGAGTACACCAGCCTGCTGGTGAGTGGGAGACGTATTGCCGGTGCGCTCAAGCTGCCCATTGAGGGGCTGTCACCGTTCTGGATGACGTACTTCAACGTGGTGGATATTGACTCCTCGGTGGAGCAGGCCGTTGAGTTGGGGAGCCACGTGATCGCCCCGGCCTTTGACGTAGCGGGAGTTGGACGAATGGCAGTTCTCATGGACCCTGCGGGCGCAGCGTTCAGCATCATGACAGGTTTGACGGCATGAGCTCCCGCAAGCATTACGCCAGTGGTGAGCCGTGCTGGGCCGACCTTCAGACGAGGGACGTCGCGGCAGCCAAGACCTTCTACGGGCAGGTGTTTGGCTGGACCTTCAAGGACCTGCCCACCCCGGACGGCCGCAGCTATGCGCAGGCGTTCGTCAAGGATCAGCTGGTGGCCGTCATTGCGCCGCAAAATCCGAGGCAGGAGGCCGCTGGCACGCATGGCCAGTGGAACATCTATTTATCGGCCACTGACACCGACGAGATTGCCGGGGACGCGGTCCACGCTGGTGGCAAGCTTCAGTTCGGTCCCGAGCCCGTTGCGGACACGGGAGTCCTGGCGTTCATTGAACCTCCGGGCGGTGGGACCACCGGGATCTGGCAAGCCGGAACCCACACAGGTAGTCATTTGTTCAACGAGCCAGGGGCGTTGGCGTGGGCTGAACTATTGACGCCTGAGCCGCAGGCCGCCGTCGCGTTTTTCCAGCAGCTTTTCAGGCACGAAGTCACTGAATATCCCCAGGACGACGGCGGCAGCTACAGCACGTTGATGGTCAACGGTGACGAAGTGGCCGGCGTTGTTCCTGCCGATGAGGGTGATGACGCCGGCTGGCAAATTTACTTTGGCGTAGCGGATGTGCGCACAGCAGCTGAGGCGGCCGTGGAAGCCGGGGGAGAGCTTCTGGTGGAGCCGGAAGACAAGCCTGAGACGGGCTCCCTCGCTACCATCCGGGATCCGCAAGGCGGGGTACTGAGCCTGATTCAGGTCTAGGAAGAGCAAAAGAGCGGCCGGGCACTGCCCGGCCGCTCTCTTTACAAGGCCATAACGCGCTTAGGCGTAGGCGTTCACCAAACGGACAGCGCCGCCGTCGACGCCCTTGGCACCCTGGACGTAGTCCGGACCGGTCTTGTCGCTCGAGTCAGAGTCCGCGGAAACGGTGCCCATCACCCAGGACGGCAGGCCGCGGTCGTTGAGGCGGGCCACTGCGGCGTCTGCTGCTTCGGCCGAAACAATGGCAACCATGCCCACGCCAAGGTTCAGCGTGCGCTCCAGGTCGGCCAGCGGAACGTTGCCCAGCTCGGAAACCAGTTTGAAGATGGCGGGCAGTTCCCAGGTGTTGCGGTCAACCGTGGCCACCAGGCCCTGCGGGAGGACGCGTGCGAGGTTGGCTGCCAGGCCGCCGCCGGTGACGTGGCTGAAGCCGTGAACCGCGTTGGCCGAGTGCACCGGGAAGGTGCGGGCCAGGTCCAGGCAGTCGGCTGCGTAAACGCGGGTGGGCTCCAGAAGTTCCTCGCCCAAGGTGCGTCCGAGTTCGGACACCTGGCGGTCCAGGGCCCAACCGGCGTGGTTGATGACGCGGCGGACCAGGGAGTAACCGTTGGAGTGCAGGCCGGAGGAGGCCATGCCGATCACGACGTCGCCGGCGCGGACGCGGTCCGGGCCCAGCAGGGCGTCGGCCTCGACGATGCCGGTGGCGGCACCTGCCACATCGTATTCGTGCTCGCCCAGAAGGCCGGGGTGCTCGGCGGTTTCGCCGCCAACCAGTGCGGTGCCGGCAACGGAGCAAGCCGCTGCGATACCGCGCACAATGTCAGCGATGCGCTCCGGGACAACCTTGCCGCAGGCGATGTAGTCGGTCATGTAGAGCGGCTCAGCACCCACCACAACGATGTCGTCCACCACCATGCCCACCAGGTCGAAACCGATGGTGTCGTGGATGTCCATGGCCTGGGCAATGGCCACCTTGGTGCCAACACCGTCCGTGGAGGTTGCCAGCAGCGGCTTCTTGTAGGTCAGCAGCTTTGAGACGTCGTACAGGCCAGCGAAACCGCCGACGCCGCCAATCACCGAGGTGTTGTGGGTCGCCTTGATGGCGCCCTTCATGAGTTCGACGGCGCGGTCTCCCGCTTCGACGTCGACACCCGCGGAGGCGTAGGTGATACCGGAATTGTTCTCAGCGGCGGGTGTTGCGGAGCTCATACAGACTCTTTCTTGTCGGCGTCGGTCAAACGATCAGCGTCGGTAAGCAGGTTTTCGAATTCAGCGTCAGGTCCGGGATCGCAACCCGTGGCACCCGGCTTGTCGGCAGGGTCCTCGGTATCGTCCACGGACTCGGTCTGGGCGGCCGGTTCCAGGCCACCAAGATCGGTGCGCTCCAGCAGGTTCTTGCCCAACTTGTCCGCGTGCGGCAGCTCGATGGGGTATTTGCCGGTGAAACAGGCCGTGCAGAGGCGCTCGCGCGGCTGCTGGGTAGCGCCGATCATGCCGTCCTCGGAGATGTAGGCCAGCGAGTCAGCGCCGATAGCCTGGGAGATCTCCTCGATGGTGGCGCCGTTGGCGATGAGTTCCGCGCGGGACGCGAAGTCGATGCCGTAGAAGCAAGGCCACTGAACCGGGGGTGAGGAAATCTTGACGTGCACTGCTGCGGCACCGGCTTCGCGGAGCATCCGAACAATGGCACGCTGCGTGTTGCCGCGGACGATCGAGTCATCAACTACAACAATGCGCTTGCCACGGATCACGGATTCCAAGGCGTTGAGCTTGAGCCGGATACCCAGCTGGCGCAGCGTCTGCGAGGGCTGGATGAAGGTGCGGCCCACGTACGCGTTCTTGACGAAGCCGTGCGCGAACGGGATGCCGGACTGCTCAGCGTAACCAACAGCCGCGGGGGTACCGGACTCGGGAACCGGAATGACGAGGTCTGCCTCATGCGTGTTTTCGCGGGCCAACTGGCGGCCCATCTCAACACGGGCCTCGTACACGGAGCGGCCGGCAATGGCAGCATCCGGGCGGGCGAGGTAAACGTACTCGAAGACACAGCCGGCGGGAGTTGCCTCGGCGAAGCGCTGCGAACGGACGCCGTCCTCGTCGATGGCAATGAATTCGCCGGGCTCGATCTCACGGATGAAGCTGGCGCCAACAGTAGCCAAGCCGGCTTGCTCAGAGGCGACAACCCAGCCGCGCTCCAGGCGGCCCAGACACAGCGGGCGGATGCCGTACGTATCGCGGGCTGCGTAGAGGGTTCCTTCATCCATGAAGACGAAGCAGAAGCCACCCTTGATCTTGGGCAGCAGCTCCAGTGCGGTCTGCTCCAGGGTCTTTCGCTCTTCGCCCTCAAGGAGAGCGGTCACCAGTGCGGTGTCCGAGGTGTTGCCCTGCTTCATTTCACCAGTCAGCTGGCCGTCGTTGCGCTCCAGGATCATTTCCCGGAGTTCAGCGGTGTTGGTCAGGTTGCCGTTGTGGGCCAGGGCAACAGTGCCTGTTGCGGTAGCGCCCAGGGTGGGCTGCGCATTGGCCCAGTGGCTTGCACCGGTGGTGGAGTACCGGCAGTGGCCAACGGCCAGGTGCCCGGTAAGGGTGTTCAGGGTTGTCTCATCGAAGACCTGGGACACAAGGCCCATGTCCTTATAGACATTGATGCGCTTGCCGTCACTGGTAGCAATACCAGCCGATTCTTGTCCGCGGTGCTGCAGCGCATACAGCCCGTAATAGGTGAGTTTTGCTACTTCTTCACCGGGAGCCCAAACCCCAAAGACGCCACAAGCGTCCTGAGGGCCTTTTTCGCCGGGGAGAAGATCATGAGAAAGTTTTCCGTCGCCACGTGCCACTGGTCGATTGTCTCATGATGTAGGCGTGGTACGTTCCCCCGCGGGCTATGTGACCCCGCGAACTGGCGTGTTCCCAAGAAAATGCGGTGTGTCTCACATCCGACGAGCCTCCGAAGAGGCGGGTCAAGCGCCTGACTCAGCGGCCGTCGTCGTGCTCTGGCCCTTCATCCGGAACCGAGTCCGGAACGGGCTCAACCACGGCGCGCTGGGTGCGCTTGACGCTGATGCGGTCCAGGATCAAGGCGAGAATCGAGAACAGGATGACGCCGCCGCCCGCGCAGACGATCAGGAAGAAGCCGAACACTGTGCCGGCGTCGAAAGCGGGATCGGCCTGGCGGCCATAGGCGATAATTGCGGCCACGATCGCACCAACCACGGCCCCCAAAATCATGAAGGGTACAAACTTGGGTGCCCGGCGAACCGTGATCTCGCGTCGGGCGGAGTTGGGGGTGGTGTCCTCTGAAGCCATGCCTTCAAGCGTACCGTTCCGCGTTTGTGTACAGATAATGCCCCTAAGGAGACTCCTTAGGGGCATTATCTGTACACAAACTCCTGGAGTTAGCTGCCGCGGTACGTCGAGAACGCGAACGGGCTCAGCAGCAGGGGTACGTGGTAGTGCTCGCCGGCGTCGGAGACTGTGAAGTTCAAGTCCACTTCCGGGAAGAATGTTTCGGTGCCCAGGCCTTCGTAGTAAGCACCCGTGGCGAAGTTCAGGCGGTAGGCACCGCCCGGAATCCGTTCCGGTCCGAGCGTTTTGATGCGGCCGTCGGCGTCGGTTTCGCCCTTCGCCACCAGGGTCCAGTCGTCACCTTCGCGGACGTAGAGTACGACGGCGACACCCGCCGCCGGGCGTCCGGAACCGGTGTCGAGAATATGGGTTGTTACTTGTGAAACGCTCATGCGTTGGCTCCTTCGCTGATCAGTCCGGAGAGGCGCAGCAGTGCGATCTCCCGCAACTGGCCAGCCACGATCGTGTCTTCTTCTTCAGGGGTGTGGGTGATGCGCTCCTGCAGGGTGCTGAGGATTTCCTCGGCGCTGCGACCGGCAGCACGAATCAGGAAGACCCTGCCGAACTTCTCCTCGTACGCCCGGTTGCCCTCGGCGAGTGCGGCTGTTGTGTGATTGTCGCCGGGATCAACTCCTGCCTGCTCCGAACGCGACATGGCCGCCTCGGTGGTCTGGGCTTTGGGGCGTTCGCCGATTCGGGGGTGGTGCGCCATAGCGGACTCCACCTCGGCCGCTGTGAATGGCTTGGCGGCACGCTGGGCCTGCCCCAGCAGTTCGTCGACGCTGGCGTAGGGGCGCGCGTCCACGATGGTCTCCACCCAGCGGCTGATATCCAGGCAGGGGGTGAGGGTCCTGATGGCCTGGTCCCGGTCAACACTGTTGAATACTGCAAGCTCCATGCTTGTGTCATCCTCATGCAAAATGCTGGCATCCATGGTGTGGGCTATGCGGAACCCCTGCTGGTGCAGGAGGAAGCCCGTGCTTCAAGCTTCCGCATCATGGAACTGTTATTTCAGCATACGTAATTCAGTTAAGCCGAGTTGGCGGGTCGGTGTCAAGAGGCTACCGCGCTGTGACGGCGCGTTCGCGCCGTGAGGTAGAGGCGATGCGCCGTGATGACCAACGCCAGCCAAGCGATGCCAATAGCCCACGCCGCCAAGACATCCGTCAGCCAGTGGTGGCCAAGGTAAACCCGACTCAGGCCCATGGTGAAGGCGAACACCGACGCGACCAGCACGGTGATAACCCTCGCTTTGGTGGTCTTGAGCCTCAGGATGATCAAGTAAGCCACGATTCCGGCAATCACAATCGAGTTGAGCGAATGGCCGCTGGGGAATGATGCCGAGTGTTCGTAGGGTGGAATTGCGTCGGCGATGTCCGGGCGGCTGCGGCCGAAGATGGGCTTGCCCAGGAGGGTGATGACCAGAGAACCCAGCCCCGCTGCGAGCATCAGGATCACAGGAGTCCAAGACCTCCGTTTGGTGGCGAGGAATATCATGATGCCCACGGCGATGAGGGGCATGCCTACCGTTCCGCCAATGTTCGTATATGCCGTGGCAGCCACGTCCAAGGCGGGGGAGCGCACGCTCTTGGCTGCTGCCAGCACGGGATCATCCAGCCCGGCGACGCCGTCCGCCTCCGTCACGGACTCATAGACCTCACCAAACACCAATGCCAGGGACAAGGCAACGGCAAGCCCAGCAACAAGGGTGATGATCAGTGCTGCGTAGGGGCCCAGCAGGGAGGTGACCTTCTCAGCGCCTCCGGCCAATATCCGTCCAGCAGGGGATTTCCAGCGCGTCAGGTCCTGGCCGGCGACGAACCGGTCCTGGCTGACTTCGCCCGTGACGCCTTGCTCGGGCGCCCCGTTGCCTTCGGTTTTTCCTTCAGTCGTCACTCTCGTCCCCTATCCGTGGCGGCCTCAGTATTGGTGAGTAACCTTAGCAGTTAGGCCTTGGAGGATCCTGGGTGATCGGCCCGGAACGTTGCGAGGCCCACTCTGCGCGCTATGGGGGCGTTTTAGCGTGCAGAGCGGGCCCCGCAACGTTGGGTGGGGCAGAATGACCTCAAGCAACTGAAGGAGTTCGCACATGCCCGAGATTCTGACGTCCAGGTTCCTGTTTGGTCCCGGCCCGAGCAATTGCTACCCCGAAGCCATGGCCGCCCTGGCCTACCCCGTGCTGGGCCACCTCGATCCCGTGTTCATCGAGCGGCTGGACCGCACCTGCGAGGGCCTCCGCACCGTCTGGGGTACGGCCAACGCGCGGACGCTTCCGTTGAGCGCCACCGGTTCCGGCGGCATGGAAGCGGCCTTCGTGAACACAGTGTCCGACGGCGACGTGGCAGTGATCGCTGTCAACGGACTTTTTGGGGTGCGGATGTGCGAAGTTGCGCGACGCTGTGGAGCCACAGTGGTCCGGGTTGATCACGAATGGGGCCAGCCCGTGGATGCCGAGCGGGTACTCGCAGCGCACCCTAATCCAAAGGTGATCGCTGCCGTCCATGCCGAGACGTCGGTGGGGGTGCTCTCTGACATCGCCGCATTGGGTGCTGGCAAGGGGGATGCCCTGCTGATCACCGATGCCGTCACCTCCATAGGCGGACTTGAGCTCCGGGCAGACGACTGGGGGATCGACGTCGGATATGCCGGCACCCAGAAGTGTTTGGGTGTGCCGCCGGGCTTGTCTCCCTTTACGGTGTCTGACCTTGCTCTCGACCGTCGCATCAAGGACCCGCGCTCCTGGTACTTGGACATTGGGCTGCTCGGCGGGTACGTCGGCGCGGCCAGCGGCGCACGGACCTACCACCACACCGCTCCGGTCACCATGATCGCCGGGCTCGAAGCCGCGCTGGACCGCATCCTCGCCGAGGGGCTGGATGTTGTTCAGGCCCGGCACCGGGCGGCTGGTACTGCTTTGCAGGATGGGCTGCAGGACATGGGGCTGGAACTGTTCGCCGCCGAGGGTTCCCGGTTGCCGAGCCTCACCACCGTCAAAGTGCCCGACGGCGTCAACTCGGCTGCCGTCCGTGCCTACCTTCTGGAGAACTTCAGTATGGAAATCGGCTCGGGCGTCGGAGAGTTCGCGGACACGGTGTGGCGCATCGGCATGATGGGCCCGAACGCCAACCCCGCTTCCGTAACCCTGGTGCTCGGCGCGCTGAAAGAGGCCCTCGCCAAAGCCTGATCCTCTCTCACATCCCGGGCGTTTAACCGGATCGCTCTCTCACCTTCCGGGCGTTTAATCGGATCGCTCTCTCACATCCCGGGCGTTTAACTGCGGCCGTATGGTTTTCTGAGACAGGTTGATGGGAGATCGACTTCAGAATGACTGGTCCTAGAAGAAAATATGATGCGGCTTTCCGTGAGGAAGCTGTGCAGCTGGTGTTGTCCTCGGATCGTTCAGTGAAGCAAGTCGCTGACGAGCTCGGGGTGAAGGAGAGCACGTTGGGGAACTGGCTTCATCGGCACCGGGGAAAACATCAGGACGGTCCTGCTCTAGAGCCTGTGGACCCGGGCCCGGTGTCCTGGGATGAACACCGGAAGGCCTTGGCTGAGAACGAGAGATTGAAGGCCGAGGTCGAGTTCTTGGGAAAAGTCAGCGCCTTCTTTGCCGCGAAGCAAAAGTAGAGGACTTCTACGAGTTCATCGAAGCGGAGAAGGCCAACCATTCCGTGGCCTGGCTATGCCGGGCGTTGAAGGTTTCCAGGGCCTCGTTCTACCGATGGCGCAACCCGGCCGGGCCATCCCCGCGGGCAGTACGGCATCAGGATCTCGCCGCCGCGGTTACCGAGCTGTATAAGGAGGAGAAGGGCCGTGCCGGCCGGGACCAACTGACCCTGCTTTTGAACGAGAAGGGAGTGCGGGTCTCGGCCCCCACTGTCGGGGCGATCATGCGTGAGCACGGGCTGCGGGCCGTCCGCACCCAGGCCTGGAAGGCAACTACCGTCCAGGATCCGCAGGCCAAAACAGCCCACATCGAGAACCACATGCTCGATGCAGAGGGCAAGCGGGACTTCACCTCAACAGTGCCCGGAACCCGCCTGGTCGGTGACATCACCTACCTGCGCACGGGTGAGGGCTGGCTCTACCTGGCTACGGTGATCGATCTTTTCTCCGGCATGGTCATCGGCTGGTCCATGGCCGGGCACATGCGCGCGAGCCTGTGCACCGCGGCGCTGCAAATGGCCCGCAACCACGGCCACCTGACCGGGGCCTCGGTGGTGTTCCATTCGGACCGGGGCACCCAATACACCTCGGATGAATTCCAGAAATGGTGCGGCGATAACTCGGTGACGCAGTCCATGGGGAAAGTCGGGGTCTGCTGGGACAACGCCGTCGCGGAGAACTTCTTCTCCCACCTCAAAACCGAGTTCTACCACCACCAACGCTACGGCTCCCGACTCGCCGCCCGAACCGGTGTCATGGAATACATCGAGGGCTGGTACAACCGCCGCCGGCCCAACCGCCGAGCCGGCGGCATACCACCAGCCAAAGCCCACACCAACTACCAAACCCGCGCCCAGCAACCCCTGGCCGCCTAACCAAAAACAACAACGAGACCTGTCTCAAAAACTTGACGACCGCAAACCGGGTCGCTCTCTCACCCCGTCCGGCGCCGACGCTCAATCGGTGACGTTACCGGCGTCGTACGTTAAGGTCGCCGATGCGGCGGTGCTGCCTTCCGCGGGTTGGATCGACGTGACCGTCAGGAGGCCAGCGCCCGGGAGGGTGATCGACTGGCCCTCCCGGAAGGCCTGCTTGCGCTGCTGTTCGGCGGTCCGGATCCAAAACTGGATAGCAGGAGCACCGTCAGCTACCCCGATCTTGACTACTCCCACTTTGACGCCGTCGAAGGTGGGCTGCATGCCTTGCTTGACTGTTACCAGCTGTTCCACGGCCATCCTTACTTCACGTCCACGGAGTACACGGAGTCAAAGTTTTCCTTGTACTCATCCTCGGTCAGTTCCAGGGTGCCGGACTTGAGGTCGTCGTCGCCTTCCATGTAACCGCCGGAGGGTCCCCACGGGTTGGCCAAGACGATCACTTTTTCGCCGTCGTCGTTGGTTTTCACATCAACCACAACGTACGCATGGTTGGGCACGACGTCGGTTCGGTTGACTTCGTCGGACTCCCAGACCCAGTCGAAGTCGTCGTCCTTGACGTCCTCGGTGCCAACTGAGATGGCCTGGCCGTCCGCGAGTTTGTCCTCAATGTCATCGAAGTTCAGCTCACCGTCCTTGTCGGCGGACTGTCCGGTCATCAACTCCATGGCTTCGTTGCTGAAGCCGCCGTCGATGTCGTCATAGGACCCGCCGCGGTGCTCGGCTGCCGCGCGTTCGTAGATGGAGAGCCAGTTGGGTTCGCCGTCGGCGCCGCGGACTCCGCCGTCAACCGACTTGGCCTCCACAGTGACCTCCACGGGTTCGCCGTCCTCGTAGAGGGTGACCACCCAGTGTGTGGGCGGGTCGCCCACTGGACGCATGTGTTCTTCGAGGAATTCGTCGAGTTTGCCTTCGCGCTCCAGCACCTGGGCCACCGAACCGATTCCTGCCAACAGCCAGCAGTCGCCAATCTGTCCTTGATTGATATCGCTGGGATCGCCGGCATCAGGGTCATTGCGCACATCGCCGGGCACATCGACGTCGGGTTTGTCCGGGTCCAGCGGGCCGGGGTCGCCGGGAGGGTTCGAATCTCCCCGCCCGGAGTGATCCGCACCTGAGGACCCCGAGCTGGATTTGTCCTGCTCGTCGGCGTTGCGCGTCAGTTCAGTGGCTTGATTCTGCAACTCGCTGGAGATTTTCCTCAGCATGGGACGGTGCTCGGAGTCCCAAGCGGTGCGGAACATCACGGCGTCGCGACCATCCCACGGCGCGTTGCTGATGAGGTTGCCCAGTTCCATGGACAGCGAGGTCATCCGTTCGGACTGCCTCGACATCGTTTTGGCGAGTGCCCGCAATTGGGCAATATCAGCACCGTAGAATCCCGCCATTTATCTGTCCCCCTGAGGAATTTCGTTGGAATCGCAGTTCTCGGACTGAACCGGAACCGATATTCGCAGGTACGCCGGGCTCTTGGATTCGATGGTCACCGTGGCCCCGGAGCCATTCGTGCTGCGCGTGACCACCCAGCCGCCGGGTACTGGATCTGTGCCGTCAAAGGCAGGGAATCCGTGCTTTTCCAGGACGGGATCGGCTGCGGCGAAGACGTCCTCAAAGTTCTTGGAGGGCTCCACGATGTCTGCGCTGCTTTTCATGCTTCGCGGCGAGAGCATGCACCTGCTGTCTTGGGTGCGGCTCATCCTTGCCGGATCATCCACGGTCCAGGTGATGGCCGGCATTTTCGCTTCCAGGGCGGCAATAAGGTCAGCGGTCAGTGCGTTGTATTTGGCGGCGCTTTCGGCCACGGGCTCGGGCTCCACAGTTACGGCCGGAGCCCTGCTGGGTTCCCGTTTTGGGTCGTTAGGGGTGTTGCTGCAGCCAGCAGTAACGGTCACCACCGCCAGGGCAGCAACCAGCGCCCAAGGTTTGCAGTGAATGCGGCGGTTCATTTCTTCCCCGGTTTCAATAAGTGCTCGACGGCGGATCTCACCGAATGCTGTCACGCTGCGTTGCGCTTGGCTATGGGTAGAACAACCCGTTGCCCTTCAGGGTTCGGCTCAAGCGGGTGGGATGTGAGAGAGCGTGCGGTTATGGCCGGTGGGATGTGAGAGAGCGTGCGGTTATGACCGGTGGGATGTGAGAGAGCGTGCGGTTAAGAGAGGGTTAGGTGTTGCGGGTGAGGATCCAGGTGTTGGTGCCATCCTGGCGTTCGAAGGTCACCGTGGTCACCAAGGCCTCGATGAGCGCCAACCCACGCCCGGACTCCGCCTCCGCATCCGGCATGGACGCCTGCATGTCATCCGCGAAGGGCTCCCGGGCGTTGTGGGCGCTGACCCGGGCAATCAGCCGGGAGGGCTGGACGCTGATGTCGACGTCGATCTCTACGGGCTTCTCCGCCACAGGCTCCGCATGCTGCACGATGTTTGCGGCGGCCTCGATCACGGCCGTAGCGAACGTCATCCGGTCCATGTCCGGCACGAAGGAGGCGTCGTCCCAGAGGGCATCAAGCTCGTTGTGGATGGCTTCGATTGCTTCCTCATTGGACGGCCCGTGGAATCCCCGGCGGGCAATGACCTCAGTCATCGCCGAACGCCTCCTCGGCTGAAGGGTAGGCCGTGAGTACCCTGTCCATGTTGGTCAGTTCCAGGACCATCTTGACCTGTGGCTGAACGCCGGCGATCCGGAGGTCCCCGCCGGCTTGTCGGGCGGCTTTAAGGCAGCCGATCAGGGCGCCGAGCCCGGAGGAATCCATGAAGTCGGTTTCTGCCAGGTTCACCACAACACGGCTGGACCCACCGGCCACCACCTCGTTCACTACCTCGCGCAGCTTGGGGGCAGCAACCATGTTCAGCCGGCCCACGCTCTTCACCTCCGCGTAGGAGTCTTTGACCTCGTAGCTAAACTGCATCTGCATTCCTCTCCTCGGGGCGCTCCGGCCCAACATCTTCAGGCTCAAAACCCTTGTACAAAACTGCCTTGACCAGAACGCTCAGGACCACAAGGTCGAACGCAACCCATGCCACGTTTACCAGTGTGCCCAAGGGCTCGGACATTCCGGCAAGAAGCCGGATAAGGCCAACAACCAGCGCTATGGCAAGCAGCACCGCCACAATGATCTGGGGACGGATGAGGCTCCAACTGGGTCCACCGCTCTGGCGGGCCTTGGGGGTGACCGCGAACCCGAGGGGACGCCCGAACCAAACGTTCCGTGCCGCCGTCGTGCAGGCCTTGATCCATGTGGGGAACAGCGCGAGGCTGTACTGCTGCCCGCGCCAAGTGGGAATCCCGTGCCCGGCCACAAGGAACAAGAGTTGGTTCACCACCATGAACGGGATGAAGCGGATGAAGAAGTCGTAGCTGAGGCTGCTCACCGGGAGGATGCCGAGCGTCAGGTAGATGATAGGCGCGGCGAAGTAGACGACGGCCGCGAATCCGCTCAGGTAGCTCCACATGGTGGAGAAGTACATCAGCCTCTGGCCCCACGTGAGCCGGCGTTGCACCAGCGGATTCTCGCGGAGCAGCACCTGCATGGTGCCTTGGGCCCAGCGGAGGCGCTGGGTGAGCATGGTTTTGAGGTCCTCGGGCGCCAGGCCGTTGGCCAGGATTTCGTGGTGGTACACGCTCTTCCACCCCAGGCCGTGCAGGCGCATGGCAGTGGCCATGTCCTCCGTGACGGAGATGGTGGCCAGCGGCATGATCGGCTGGGCTTCGTCGGTGCGTTCTACTGAGATGGCGTCAAGGACGGCGTGTACGGATTCGAGCGCACCCAAGGGGGACCAGTCGCGTCCGGACATGCGGTCGACGGCGTCACTCGCCACGGTGGTCACGCCCGACTCTCCGACGTGGGCGAGTTCCATGGCGGCGATCTCTTCGAGGTCGGATTGGAGTGCGGAGAAGTCGGCGGCCACGAGGGTGCGCACAGCGTCATCCACTTGGCGGCGGACCCGGTAGGTGATTTCGCTGAGGGATGCCCCGGCTTCGAGTTCCTTCTGGGCGGACTCGGTAGCAGCCTCAACCTCGTTGAGCATCTGCTCCACCAGCGGATTCTCCGCCTCGGGTGACCGCCGGGCCTTCTTGATGGCGGTCCGGGATGCCGCGAGGGCACGCCGGATACTCTTTTCGGTGGCTTTGACGTAGCCCACCAGGCCCAGTTGCATGAGGGCTTCCCGGCGGAGGATCGCGTTGGAGCCGCAGAAGAACGCGGCGTTCCACCCGTCCTTGCCCTGCTGGATGGGTCCGTAGAACAGGGGTGCCTGGCTGCCCAGGGGATCGTCGGCGGGGACGTTGATGAAGTATTGCGGGGTCTGGACCAGTGCCACTTTGTCGTCGTTGAAGTAGCCCAGCGTCTTGTCCAGGATGTCCGGCTCGGGGATCTGGTCGGCGTCGAGGATCAACAGGTACTCGCCTGAGGTGAGCATCAGCGCGTTGTTCAGGTTGCCCGCCTTGGCGTGACGCGGCATGTCCGGCGTCCAATCGGCGGTTCGCGTCACGTAACCGATCCCGTTCGACTCGGCGAGTTCGCGCATCTCCGGGCGGTTGCCGTCGTCCAGGATCCAGGTGCTGTGGGGCCAGCGAATGTCCTTGGCGGCCAGGGCGGTGGTCATCACCAGGTCCAATGGCTCGTTGTAGGTGGTGATGAAAACGTCCACAGTGGCGTCGGCCGGGGCAGGGGGCGGTGGCTTGCGGAACTTGATGTTCCACACCGTCAGGCCGAACAGCATCACGTCAATCAGGCTGTATGTCTCGGCAAGCACCAGCGGGACCGCGATCCACCACGCGTCCCAGTTCAGCGAGGCCATCCAGCGCCACGCAACATAGTTGACGCCCAAAATGACTGTGAGAAGAACGATCAGCCGGGTCCAGAAACGTGTCACAAATCCCCCCTTTTGTTATCTACAGTTCTGCGTGTGGTTTTCGGCGTACGACGACGGCGGTTACGTCATCTTCAGCGGTTGACGCCGGTGCCAACTCCAGCAGGGCGGCGCACACGTCGTCCGACGTAGGCCCGGTGCGCGCCACTTTCTCCACGTTCCGTTGGAACTCCTCCAGGGAATCGTGCGCGTCCAACACGCCGTCGCTGACGATCACCAAGGAATCGCCCGGCTCCAGTTGCAGCTCCGAAGCCGGCCACAGTTGGTCGTCCAGGATCCCCACCGGCGGACCCGCAGAAACCAAGCGGCGAGCCGCCCCCTCAGCAGGAACGTGCAGCGCGAGCCCGTGACCGGCGTCGATGTAGCTGAGTTTTCCGCTGGCGCTGTCCAGCCGCGCGTGGAACATGGTGACGAAGGACCCCGAATGGTCCAAGTCAGAGGTGATGGTGGCGCTGGCTGAGCCAAACGCGGCGTCAATGGCCGGGGTGTCAGTTACCGAGCGCATCACTGCACGGACCGTTGCTGCGATGAGGGCGGCTCCCATTCCTTTGCCCATGGCATCGGCGAACGTCAGATGCATGCCGTCCCGGGTCTGGTACCAGTCGTAGAAGTCCCCACCCACGCTGCGCGAAGGACGGAAGGCTCCAGCGACGTCGTAACCGTTGAGGCGGACCGTTTCGCGCGGCAGGAGGCTCTGCTGCACTACTGCTGCGCGGGCGAGTTCGTCGCTCTGGCCGGTGTCCTCGGTGGGAGCGGAAGGCGTGCGCGCCCTGCGGAACAGCGCGCGGATGCGGGCCTGGAGTTCCTTGGGGCTGAACGGCTTGTTGATGTAGTCGTCCGCACCGGTGTCCAGGCCGTTGAGCCGGTCAATCTCATCGGCTCGGGCCGTGAGCATCAGGATGTATGCGTCCGAGAATTCGCGGAGTCGGCGGCAGACTTCCATGCCATCGATGTCCGGAAGGTTGATGTCCAGCGTCACCAATTCGGCGTTGGTTCTGCGGACAGCCTCGACGCCGGAGAGACCGTCAGGTGCCTCTGTCACCACGAAGTCGAGCTGCTCCAGGACGAGAACAAGAAGTCCGCGAATGTCAGCGTCGTCTTCGACAACGACAGCGTGGCGCACGGGCGTGGGAGAGACCATGGCTCCATTAACTAATGCTGCTGGGTATTTGTCACGTTTAGTCACGACACATGAAACGCCCGCTCACAAAAGTGGGCGGGCGTTACACGTTTTGTGCGGTTATATGAGAGAGCGATTCGCTCAAGCACGCGGGATGTGAGAGAGGGTTAGACGCCCAGCTCTTCCTTGAGCGCCTGGACGTGGCCCTGGGCTGCGACCTGGTACTGGGTGAGCTTCACAGTGCCTTCGCTGTCCACCACGACGGTGGAGCGGACCAGGCCTTCGTGGATTTCGCCGTCAACCAGCTTCTCGCCCCAGGCGCCATATGCCAGGGCAACCTTGTGGTCTTCGTCGGAGAGCAGCGGGAAGGTCAGCGCAAAGTCACCCGTGAACTTGGACAGTGCTTCCGGGGCGTCCGGGGAGATCCCGATAACCTCGTAGCCCTTGCCCTGCAGGCTGGCCAGGTTGTCGCGGAAGTCGCATGCCTCGGTGGTGCAGCCGGGGGTGGCGGCCTTCGGGTAGAAGTACACAATGACGTTGCGTCCGCGGTAGTCGGACAGCGAGACCTTGGTGCCGTCGGCGTCGAGAAGCGCGAAATCAGGTGCTTGCGTTCCGACGAGGAGTTTCTGGGTCATGGCGATCCTTTACGTTTCACCGGCAAACAGCCGGCATTGGTCATTCATAAAACGGTTTGTCTAGTAGACAGAACAGCGAACTTAGATGCTGTATTCCGCAGGTCCGCGCACTGTGGCATAGGGCCCTGGCACGAACTGGTAGCCGCCGCCACGGACGGTGGCGACGGTGTGTCGGGCGGAGCCTAGCTTCCGCCGCACCCTTCCAACATAAACGTCGATCGAGCGAAATGCCGCGCCGGGGAGGTCAAATGACTCCAGGAAGCGTTGCAATTCTTCACGTGAAATGGCGCGCGAGCAGTTCACCACCAGGTACCGGAGCAGCTTGTATTCCATGCCAGTAAAGGCAACCGGCTCGCCGTCCAGCAGCACTACTTCAGCGGCGAGGTCCACCGCAAGTTGGCTGCGGCGGCTCGCCAACGTTACGGGCTCGACGGCGGTGCTGCCGCCCGTTTCGGTGCGTCCCCCTCTACCGGTTTCGGTGCGTCCCCCTCCGCCGGACAAATCACCCTCGCGTGCGCTGGTGAATTGTCCGTTGGAGGGTGAATTTCCGGCAGCGCGGGCGTCCGAACGGGCGTCCGCGAGGGCATCGGCGAGTGACAGCGAATCGTTGGTACCGGCGTCGGCGGCTTCCTGCGGAGTGCCGCCCCAGGAAGTGTCGCCGACGCCGGAGTGCTCTGCCCCGGTGGCGGGCCAGATGCGGACTTCCGCCTCCGGGGCAAGTTTCATGGCACGGGCCAGCACAAGGCGTGCTGCCCGCTCCCAGACTTCAGGATCGATTTCGTCGCCCTCGGCGGGGTTGACCCAGAGGGCCAGCCCGTGCGCTGTCAGGCCGTTCCGATCGTTGAGGTTCCGAGGATTCAGGCCGGAGCGCCGCGCGGAGACGCCGCGTGCGGCGGGTCCTCGCGACGGCGGGGGCCCGTAGGCATTGACTGCCATGACGGTTGACCTAAACGTTGCCGCGGCGGAGCAGCTTGCCGCCGGGGTTCTGGCCGTCGATCACGGAGCCGCGCAGGTAGGTCTTGCGGACGACGCCGGCCAGGGGACGGCCGTCGTACGGGGTGATCGGGTTCTTGTGCTTGAGCTTGCTGACGTCCACAACGAAGGCTTCGTCCGGGGCGAAGACGGAGAAGTCGGCGTCGTAGCCCAGGGCGAGCTGGCCCTTGTTGTGCAGGCGGGCCAACGCGGCGGGCTTCTCAGCCATCCAGGAGACAACTTGTTCCAGCGGGATGCCGCGGTGGCGGGCTTCTGTCCAGATGAGGGACAGGCCCAGCTGCAGCGAGGAAACGCCGCCCCATGCCACGGCGAAGTCGCCATTTTCCAGGTCCTTCAGGTCCAGTGTTGAGGGGGAGTGGTCCGAGACGATGCAGTCGATGGTGCCGTCCTGCAGGCCCTTCCAGAGGAGCTCGCGGTTGGAGGCCTCACGGATGGGCGGGCAGCACTTGTACGCCGTGGCGCCGTCGGGGATTTCTTCGGCCATGAGGGTCAGGTAGTGCGGGCACGTCTCAACGGTGAGGTTGACGCCGTCGCGCTTTGCCGAAGCGATCATCGGCAGCGCGTCGGAGGAGGAGAGGTGCAGGATGTGGGCGCGGGCGCCGGTCCAGCGTGCGCGTTCGATGACCTCGGCGATGGCCTTGTTCTCGGCGCCGCGGGGGCGGGAAGCCAGGAAGGTTTCGTAGTGGTCGCCGCCGGGGTGCGGGGCGCGGTCAATAGCGTGGGAGTCCTCGGCGTGCACGATCATGAGGGAGTCGAAGGACTTGAGCTCAGCCATGTCCTCTTCCATCTCATCTGCGTCCAGGTGCGGGAACTCGTCCACGCCGGAGTGCAGGAGGAAGCACTTGAAGCCGAAAACGCCTTCGTCGTGCAGCGGGCGGAGGTCGGCCTTGTTGCCCGGGATGGCACCGCCCCAGAATCCGACGTCCACGAAAGCCTGGTCCTTGGCGACCACGCGCTTTTGCTCCAGGCCGTCCACGGTGGTGGTGGGCGGGATGCTGTTCAGCGGCATGTCGATGATGGTGGTCACGCCACCGGCAGCTGCGGCACGGGTGGCGGAGGCGAAGCCTTCCCACTCGGTGCGGCCGGGCTCGTTGACGTGGACGTGGGTGTCCACCAGGCCTGGGATGAGGGTTTCGTCGTCTGCGAGTTCGATGACCTCGTTGCCCGTCAGGCCGTTGCCCAAGGGTTCGATGGCGACGATGATGCCATCGCGGATGCCGACTTCGCGGGCTGCGATACCGGCGGTGGTCAAGATGCGCTGGCCCCGGATAACGAGGTCATAGGCGCCGATTGCTTCAGACATTGAGGTACTCCTTGTTTTCGGTCCGTTCCGCCAGGTACACGCCTATGTGCTTACCTAATTGTTCAAGCAACGGACCTGCTTCAGCGATACATTTTTGGACATCTTTTTCCAGATCGGTCAGTGCATGGACCGTGTGGAAGCCGGCATCCGTGAGTTGTTCCCGGCTCAGGGTACTCCGCCCGCACACTGCGATCACGGGAACCCCGTTCCTCTGTGCCGCGCGGGAGACACCCATGGGGGTCTTGCCGAGCAGGCTTTGCTCGTCCAGGCTGCCTTCTCCGGTGATCACCAGATCGGCGCCCTTGAGCCGCTGCTCGAGTTCAGTGAATTCAAGCACGACGTCGATGCCCGGCCGCCGCTCTGCCTTCAGCGCCGCGATGGCAATGTAGCCAACGCCGCCTGCTGCTCCAGCGCCTTCTGCCTTGGCAGCAAATTTGGCATGCTGGCCGGTTGTGGCGGAGAGGACGTCCACGAAGTGGCTCAGCGCCGCATCGAGCGAGGTGACGTCGTCCGGCGTCGCGCCCTTCTGCGGACCGAAGATGGCTGGGGCTCCGCTGGCCCCCAAAAGGGGATTGTCGACGTCGGACGCCAACACGAACTCCGTTGCCTCAACGCGGACGTCGAAGTTGGAGAAGTCGATGCTGTTCAGCTGTGCCAAGGCGGCACCACCGCCGGGGAGCTCGTTGCCGTTCTCGTCCAGGAAGACGGCGCCGAGGCCCTGCAGGACTCCTGCGCCGGCATCGGTGTTGGCGCTTCCGCCGACACCCAGGATGATCTTGCGGCAGCCGAGGTCCAGCGCGGCGCGGATGAGTTCGCCCGTGCCGATGCTGGTTGCGGTCTTTGCGGTTTCGCTCGTGGGGCCGTCCGGGAGGAGGGCGAGACGGGAAGCCGCCGCCATTTCGATGACAGCTTCCTGGTCCCGCACCGCGAAGTCGGCCTTCACTGGCTCGCCGAGCGGGCCGGTGACGGTGGTGGTCCGGCGGGTGAAGCCGGAGCCGATGGCGGCGTCGATGGTTCCTTCGCCGCCGTCGGCCACCGGAATGCGTGTTGCTTCTATGCCGTGGCCGAACCCCGCCAGCAGCCCTGTTGCCAGGTGCTTGGCGACGTCGGGCGCGGACAGCGAGCCCTTGAATTTGTCCGGGGCGATGACAACACGCATTCCGGTGCCTCCTTACTGTTGTTGTGCCGGCAGACGCTTACGCTCTGGTCAGGATCGCGGTGGGTGCGTCCGCCGCGGTCTCTGCCAACTCTTCGAACTCGTTCACGCCGTTGATCTCAACGCCCATGGAGATGTTGGTGATCTTTTCCAGGATCACTTCAACAACCACGGGAACCTTGAACTCGCCCATCAGTGCCTTGGCCTTGTCGAAAGCGGCAGGCAGGTCGTTGGGGTCCTCAACGCGGATGGCCTTGACGCCCAAGCCCTCGGCAACCTTGATGTGGTCCACGCCGTAGCCCGCTGCGTTCGCAGAGAGCCCAGTCGAGTTGATGTTCTCGAAGGCCAGGGAAACGTTCTGTTCCATGTTGAAGCCGCGCTGGCTCTGACGGATCAGGCCCAGGTAGCTGTTGTTCACCACAACGTGGATGTACGGCAGGTTGAACTGTGCGCCCACGGCCAGTTCCTCGATCATGAACTGGAAGTCGTAGTCACCGGACAGGGCAACAACGGTGGCGTCCGGGGTTCCACGAACAACGCCCAGAGCAGCGGGAGCGGTCCAGCCCAGCGGGCCGGCCTGGCCGGCGTTGATCCACTTGCGGGCACCGAACACGTGCAGCATCTGTGCGCCAGCGATCTGTGACAGGCCAATGGTGGACACGTAGGTGGTGTCGCGGCCGAAGGCCTTGTTCATCTCCTGGTACACGCGCTGCGGCTTGATGGGCACGTTGTCGAAGTTGGTCTTGCGGTGCAGGGAGCCCTTGCGCTCCTGGCACTCGGCAACCCAACCCGAGTAGTCCGGCAGGGTCTTTGCAGCCTGGCGTTCGCGAGCCAGCTCCAACAGACCGTCCAGCGCCGCACCGGCGTCGGACGCAATGCCCAAGTCCGGGGAGAACACGCGACCGATCTGCGTCGGCTCAATGTCGATGTGCACGAACTTACGGCCGGCCGTGTAGGTGTCCAGGCCGCCGGTGTGGCGGTTGGCCCAACGGTTGCCGATGCCGATCACGAAGTCGCTCTGCAGGAACGTCTCGTTGCCGTAGCGGTGCGAGGTCTGCAGGCCAACCATGCCGGCCATCAGCTGGTGGTCGTCCGGGATGGCGCCCCAGCCCATCAGGGTGGGGATCACGGGAACGTTCAGGATCTCGGCCAGCTCAACCAGCTGTGCCGAAGCGCCGGCGTTGATGATGCCGCCACCGGCAACGATCAGCGGGTGCTTTGCCGCGGTCAGCAGGTCCAAAGCCTTTTCGAGCTGCTTGCGGGAAGCCTTAGGCTTCTCGATGGGCAGGGGCTCGTAGGCATCGATGTCGAACTCGATCTCGGCCATCTGAACGTCGATGGGCAGGTCCAGCAGGACCGGGCCCGGACGACCCGAACGCATCAGCTGGAACGCCTTCTGGAACGCACCGGGAACCTGACCCGGCTCCAGGATGGTCATGGCGAACTTGGTCAACGGCTTGGCGATGGACTCGATGTCCACAGCCTGGAAGTCTTCCTTGTGCAGCTTGGCAACGGGTGCCTGGCCGGTGATGCAGAGCATGGGGATGGAATCAGCCTGGGCTGCGTACAGCCCGGTGATCATGTCCGTGCCAGCGGGGCCCGACGTGCCGATGCAGATGCCGATGTTGCCATCAGCTGCGCGGCTGTAGCCGTCGGCCATGTGGCTGGCGCCTTCAACGTGGCGGGCCAGCGTGTGGCGGATGCCGCCGTGGGCACGCATTGCTGAGTAGAAAGGGTTGATCGCTGCGCCGGGCAGACCGAAAGCTTCGGTTGCGCCTTCCTTTTCCAGGATGGCTACGGCCGCATCAACGGTGCGCATCTTTGCCATGGTGTACTCCTTGTTTTTTGCCCTTACGGGCGAAGTCTGTGGTGTTTTTGGGTGTGGTGAGGGAGCCGCCGTCGTTTAAGTACGACGGCGGGTTCCCTGCTTTTGTTGCTAGGTGCCTTTGGGCGGGTGCTTACTTCCGGCCGCTGAGCTGGAGGACCTGCTTGAAGAGGCCCGAGTGGTCGAGGCCGCCGTCGCCCTGGTTGACGGTTGCGGCGACGAGCTGGGCGACGACTGCGCCGAGCGGGACAGCGACGTTGGCTTCGCGGGCTGCGGAGGTGACGATGCCGAGGTCCTTGTGGTGGAGGGCCAGGCGGAAGCCGGGGTCGAAGTTGCGGTCGAGCATCTTCTGACCCTTCTGGTCGAGGACCTTGGAACCGGCCAAGCCGCCGCCGAGGACCTTCAGTGCTGCGTCGGTGTCTACGCCGTAGGCCTCAAGGAAGGCGATGGCCTCGCCGAGGACCTGGATGTTGACGGCCACGATCAGCTGGTTGGCTGCCTTGACGGTCTGGCCTGAGCCGGACGGGCCGACGTGGACGATGGTCTTGCCCACTGCGTTGAGGACATCCTGTGCTGCCTCGAAGTCTGCCGCTTCGCCGCCGACCATGATGGACAGGACGGCGTCGATTGCGCCCTGTTCGCCGCCGGATACGGGAGCGTCGAGCGGGCGGATGCCGGCTGCTACTGCATCTTCGGAGAGGCGCTTGGCGACATCGGGGCGGATGCTGGATGCGTCGATCCAGAGGGTGCCCTTCTTCGCGTTGGCGAAGACGCCGTCCTTGCCGCTGACAACACCCTCAACATCGGGGGAGTCCGGGACCATGGTGATGACGACGTCGGCGTCCTTGACTGCGTCCGCGATGCTGGTGGCACCCTGGCCGCCTTCGGAGACGAGCTTGTCGATCTTGTCCTGGCTGCGGTTGAATCCGGTGACCGTGTGGCCTGCCTTGACGAGGTTGATGGCCATGGGGAGGCCCATGATTCCGAGTCCGATGACTGCAACGTTGCTCATTGTGGTTCTCTTTCTGAAAGTCTTTTTTAGCTCAGGTGTGCTGTTTGGTGAGTCAGCCGCTGTGGCGGGTGCCGCCGTCGTGCGTTAGTTGGCGTTGGCGCGCTGGCGGATGGCCCAGCTGAAGGCTGATTCCTGCGGTTCCTTGTACTCGAGGCCGATGTAGCCGTCGTAGCCGAGTTCGCGGCTGCGGGCGATCCATTCGCCGAGGGGGAGGGTGCCGGTTCCGGGGGCGCCGCGGCCGGGGTTGTCGGCGATCTGGATGTGGCCGAAGTCCTTGGCGTGGTTCTCGATGACGGATTCGACGTCGTCGCCGTTGACTGCCAAGTGGTAGAAGTCGGCGAGGAGCTTGATGTTCTGTGCGCCGGATTCTGCCTTGACGCGGGCGATGACTTTGAGTGCGTCTTCAGCCGTGAGGAGCGGGTACTTGGGTGCGCCGCTCACGGGTTCGAGGAGGACGGTGCCGCCGATGCGGGCGACGCCTTCCGCTGCTGCGGCGAGGTTCTTTGCTGCGAGTTCGTCCTGCTCTTCAGGGGTGAACTCGTCCTGGCGGTTGCCGTAGAGGGCGTTGAAGGCCTTGCAGCCAAGGCGCTCACCGATGCCGGCTACGACGTCGATGTTGTCCTTGAACTCGGAGCAACGTCCCTTCCAGGACACCAGGCCGCGGTCGCCGCCGGGCATGTTGCCAGCGTTGAAGTTCAAACCCGTGAGCTGAACGCCGGCGTCCTTGATGGCTGTTTCAAACTCGGTTACTTGTGCGTCGGTGGGGACGGAGGTTTCGAAGGGCCACCAGAACTCGACGGCGTCAAAACCGGCTGCCTTCGCGGCGGCGGGGCGCTCGAGCAAGGGCAGCTCCGTCAGGAGGATGGAGCAGTTCACTGTGTACGTCATCGTAGGTCCTTCCGAGGAGGGGCTTGGATCTATCTTCCGGGTTGCTTGGCTGCTGCCTTGGTATTTGGCTTCAGTTTCCGCTTTGTGGAATTTAGATTCTGCTTTATGAAAAGTTTAGGGAAGGTGGGGGTGTGAGTCAAGGGGGCGGGTGGGGAGGTGGGGGTTTGGGAAACCGACGTGCGCTCAGGTTCCTTGTTGACCCCGACCTGGCGACGAGGAGCGGGAGGTCGAGCGCTGCTGCTAGGGCTAGAAGGGCGGAAGCAAATAATCGTCGGCAAAAGCCTGCCACTTCGGCCGACGATGCGCTTGGGATGGGGATGCCTCCATACGTCGGCGTATCCGTTTCGTGGACATACCTACGTACACCCGCAGCCTTAGGCGGGCTACCCCAGCAAAATTCGGCCCATTGGTCGGCCCATGGATAGCTTTTTCTCCCCTTTTGCCCGAGTGCCGCCGCCCAGTCAAGGGAGAGCAACGGGAACTATCTTCCTTCAAGGTGGCCGTCGGAGCGAATGTGGAGCGCAGCGCAAACGAGTAGCTCGTCTATTATGGCTAGGAGTTGGTGGATTGAACGAGGCCAAGTTACGTTGCTAAGTCCTCTTCCAAGCGTTGGTTATGCGACGGTCCGCCGAAATGATGTATGGCAGACGCGCTGCACGGATGCCCCTGAGTTGGCCGAAAAACTCCCTCTGGTTCGTTACTATGAAATTCCGTTGATTTTTACACGATATAGCCACGACCAAAAGGGCAAGGGTAATGCAATGAAGCTCGTCAGTTTGCAGCTGTGCAACTTTCAGTCATTTGGCGCGTCAGCTGAAGTGCTAGAATTTGCGAATCTTACATATTTACTGGGACCAAATGGGTCCGGAAAGACTGCGCTCCTTCAGGCCCTCGCTCGAATGTTCGGTGTCGAATCGTCCCTGCGGCGTGTGCGTGCCGACGACTTCCACGTCACGGTGTCCGAGCAGGGCTTGCGGTCCCGTGCTACTTCCCTCTGGATTGAGGCTGAGTTCGCTTTTCCTCAGCTCGGCGGGGAAGGTACCTACGATGGTGCTGTACCTCCAAACTTTCGCCATATCCTCTTGGATGAACCTGAGGGAACTGCTTATATGCGTATCCGTCTCAGTGCCACCATTGCCGATGATGGTGAGGTAGAGCAGGAATTGGCCTACGTAGCCGCGTACGATAGTTCCGGCATGCCTACAAGTACATACCGAATGCACCGAGACGACCGGGCATTGATCCAAGTTCACTATTTGCCTGCACGCCGTGACCCGGCCGACCACATAGCTTTTGGTACAGGTGCGCTAATGGGGAAGCTTTTGAAGTCAGCGGACTGGGATAGTCAACGCGCTGAGATCTCGACTCTGACGGACCAGCTTAATGCTTCACTTTCAGGAAGCGGACCAATTGCCGATGTCACGAAATATCTAACGAAATATTGGAGTGCTCTCCACCAGAGCGACTTCCATAAGGAAGTTCAGGTCTCCTTTGCTGGAAACAGTCTTGAAGACCTATTTCGTTACTTAACCATCGGATTCGGTCCAGGTCATTCAACCGAACCGCTGGACTACTCCTTGCTGAGTGACGGTCAAAAATCCTTGCTATACCTTTCCCTTGTGCTAACTTTGCACGGCATCGGTCAGTCAATCACCGCAGATGAAGAACCGCACTTTGATCTAAGTAAGCTGCGTCCGCCCATATTCACATTCTTGGCAGTGGAGGAACCGGAGAATAGCTTGTCGCCTCACTATCTGGGTCGCGTGATTCAAGTGTTGCGAGAGTTTTCAAGTCAAGAAGACGGCCAATGCGCAATTGCAACTCACTCAGCCTCGATGCTCCGACGGACCCCGCCGGAAGACATCCGCTACCTTCGCCTGAGTGAGAAGAGAGCAACAAAAATATCGCATATTGTGATGCCGAAAAACACCGATGAAGGCTATAAGTTTGTTCGCGAAGCCGTCCAAGCATTTCCCGAGCTGTACTTCTCGCGTCTAGTCGTGCTGGGGGAGGGGGATAGCGAGGAGATAGTTCTTCCCCGACTACTGCAGGCTCATGGGGTCGCCGTCGATGATGCATCCGTTTCAGTAGTTCCCCTAGGCGGTAAGCACGTCAATCACTTCTGGCGGCTGCTGGATGGACTCGGCATCCCTTACCTAACCCTGCTCGACTTGGACTTGGGCCGTAACGGAGGCGGGTGGGGCCGTCTAAAAACCGCACTGGCATACTTGGAGCTTTATCCCGGTCAAAATGCCGGTCAAGGTATTCCAACTCTAGATCCATTTCCTTCATGGAACAGCGCGGACAATCTTCGCAAAAGCGATAAGGGGCAGGCTCTGCTCGCCTCGCTTGAAGGGGCAGGGGTCTTCTTCTCTGAACCCCTTGACCTCGATTTCTCTATGCTTATGGCGTTCCCAAACGAATATGGTGCTCTGTCAGCAGGTCAAGCGCGGGCGACGACCAATGTCGTAAGCAGCGTCTTGGGCGGCTCTCATGGTGATGATCAGCAGTATTCTGCGGAGGAGCAGAAGGCCTTTCACCGCTATCACGGGTTGTTCAAACTTGGCAGCAAGCCGGCCGCTCATCTCGAAGCTTTGTCGGCATTGGAGGACAGCGCCATATTGACATCCGCACCCCAGAGCTATCTGCGCCTGGTTGCTGGTGTAATGGACAAGCTAAGGGGACTACCGGAGTGATGAAGGTGGAACAGTGGGCTCCTGTAGCTGGGTTGGTTCTGGAACCGAATGCACTGGAAGCAGTACGTGAGTCAGGTCGGAACGTCCTGCTGTCTGCTGGTCCAGGAGCTGGTAAGACCGAAGTATTGGCACAGCGAGCAGATTTTCTGCTTAGAACTGGGACTTGTCGGCATCCGCGGAGAATCCTAGCCATCTCGTTTAAGGTTGATGCAGCAAAAAATCTGCGACAACGGGTCAATGCGCGGTCTGGGAAGCAGCTCGGATCGCGGCTTGAGAGCGTGACATTTCATGCCTTTGCGAAGCGCATAATTGACCAATTCAGGCCGCTACTGACTGGTTCCGATGCTCTCGGTCCTGATTACTCGATCAGTGATCAACGAGTCGAAGGATCTTCAATAACCTTTGCCGACATAATCCCCTTGGCTATCCAGATTGTCAATTCGAGTCAAGTTGTTCAAAATGCTCTGCGCCAAACATATAGTCACGTATTTCTCGATGAGTTTCAAGATTGCACTCGCGATCAATATGCCCTTATAAGTGTCATATTTCGTAATACTGAATCAATAATCACCGCAGTCGGTGATAAGAAGCAGACTATAATGTATTTTGCCGGGGCATTGCGAGGTGTGTTTGATCAATATTTGGACGATTTTCATGCCCGAGACCTTCCTTTGTACCAGAACTACCGGTCGTTAACTCGCCTTCGTCGAATGCAGAATGACATTGTCAAGGTCATTGATCCTCCAGCGGCATTGGCGGATAGCGAAGTCGTCGGCGATGAAGGTATAGTCGAGGCCTTCAGCTTCGATGATCCTCAGGCTGAGGCATCTTGGATTGCCAATGAGGTAGATGCTGCAATCTCAATAATTGGCCTGGAACCTCATGATATTGCCGTTCTCGTGGCAAAGCAAAGCAATCTCTATGCCATTGAACTCAAGAAGGAACTTACACACCGGCAGATTCCTTTCCGGGATGAGGCTGAACTGCAGGACCTCGCGGCCGAGCCCGTAGTAAGGCTGATAATTGACTTCTTGACGGTTGTGCTAGGTAAACGCGAACCTGCTGCGTTCCACGCTCTTATGGATGCATTGATCCAAGATCAAGAGCATAAGGATAGCTTCATGGATCGAAGGGAGTGGTTGGTATTCATCGAGGCATCAAGGGTTCGGTTAGCTGAATCAGCTCCCAGCGCTCGCTATGATGATTTGAGAGATGTTGTCTTTGAGCTTCTTGATAGGGCGGGCTTGGAATTTCTTAGGAGCTTATCACCGTCATATGAGAATGGTCCGTACGTCACTCAGAAGGTCAAGGAAACGCTTGATCAGTTATCGAAGATGATTGACGGAGGAATGGACGCTGAGTCAGCAATCAGACGTTTTTCTGATGATTCCGCTGTGCGAATACTTACGATTCATAAGTGCAAGGGTCTCGAGTTTGATACTGTTTTCATGCTCGCTATTGAAGATCAGATGTTCTGGGGCGATCTTGAAGATGAGAGGCAAACATTCTTCGTAGGAATATCTCGAGCGAAACGTCGGCTGACGTTGACTATTGCTCATCATCGACCAAGGCCTGCGGGATTTCGCGGTCGCTGGTCAGAGGGGCGTACGCAGCAAGATGAGTTCATCGGGTATGCCCTTGCATCGCGAGCCTAGCCCGTATGAACCAAATAAGTTTCTCCCATCGGCCGCAGGTAAGTGCCACCCGGAAAGTCGAGGCGTTGGAGGTACTATCTAGCGCCTCACGCCATTTCGTCCACAGGCTGTGAGAGGCTGGCGATGGTCGTACCTCTCTCTGGTGCTGCGCTTAGCTGGGACACGGGAGAGGCATTACGCCACGGACCAACGTCACTGCTCGCGGAAGGACAAACGAATGGCTCGGCCGACAGTTCAGGACGTCGCCAGGACGGCGGGTGTGTCCGTGGGGACGGTGTCGCGTGTTCTGAACGGGAGTTCGGCTGTCAGCGCGTCGGCCAAGGAGAAGGTCAACGCCGCCATCAAGGAGCTCAGCTATCGTCCTCTTGCTTCGGCGAGGGATCTCCGAAGAGACCGCACCATGCGCGTCCTCGCCCTCGCCAA
This sequence comes from Arthrobacter sp. StoSoilB22, assembly GCF_019977315.1. Classification (NCBI taxonomy): domain Bacteria; kingdom Bacillati; phylum Actinomycetota; class Actinomycetes; order Micrococcales; family Micrococcaceae; genus Arthrobacter; species Arthrobacter sp. StoSoilB22. The sequence goes on along the minus strand of NZ_AP024652.1, from coordinate 3,815,606 downwards.
GAACTTGGACTCCCTTGTCATCAGTGAAGTCTTTCGCGGCGTAGGAGACGCTGCGGCGGACTCTGGCTACGTCAGCCTCATTGCTGCCACGGACGGTGACCTTGATCGCGAGCAGCAGCTCGTGGACATGCTGAGGAACGGCTCCGTGGACGGACTGGTGATCTTCTCGCCAACGATGCCGGACGATGACGTCAACACGGTCGCGGAGCAAATGAGCGTTGTCCAGGTCTGTGAAATCGTCGACGCTGAGGCAGCATTCGGGGTGTCCATCGATGACCGCCAAGCCGCCTACGACATCACCAAACATCTGATCGACACGGGAGCCAAGAAGCTGGCTATGCTCGCGCATAGGGGTGCCCGCTCGGGCCGGCTCCGGGAAGAGGGCTTCCGCCAAGCGCTCAGGGTGCAAGGCCTGGAGCCGGACCAGATCCTGTTCGGCGAAGGCAACTTCGGCTTCTACGCCGGCCGTACGCTCGCCAAGAAGCTTCTCAAATCAAAAGACCTCCCGGACGCCGTCTTCTGCGGGACCGACGTCGTCGCTGCCGGGTGCGTTCGGGAACTCACGGATGCCGGACTCAGAGTTCCACAAGACATCGCCGTCGCAGGCTTCGATGACTCGGCTCAGGCGGAAATGTGCGTTCCGGAGCTGACCACAGTCCGCCAACCCGCCTACGAAATGGGCCGTGTAGCCTTCGCTGAACTCCTGGAACGGATGACCGTCGAGGGTTCGCATCGCAAGGGAAGAACCTTCCTCCCGCACGAACTCGTCATCCGAGACTCCACGAAATAAAGAGGGTTGACAGCCGTCAGTGGTCCCTGTCACACTACTTTGGAATCGATTCCACGGCCGCAAGGTCGATTCTTTTGAACATATTTGGAATCGATTCCACGAACCACATGCACCACCGGCAAAGAAGCCACCCTCAGCACGCGGGACAGCCCAAACGCGCACTGAACGCCACTCACCCACAGCCACCAAAGGAGCCACTTGTGGACTTGAACCGACCTGCTCTCCCGCTCCAGAACAAAGCAACGCCCCGAAACGGCAAGGCCCTAGCCGCAACCGCAATAGCAGCCACCCTCCTCCTCAGCGCGTGCGGCGGGGGAACCGCACCCCAAGGTGCCGAGCAAGCGGCAGCTGCCGATCCGGCGTCGGGCGCTAATGCCAGCGGTGCCGTGAACATCTGCGGCGTCAAGGACGCGAGCGGCATCTACAAGGGCACAGCGGAGGCGTTCACGAAGGCGAACGGCAAGGTCACGGCCAAGTACACCGAGATCGGCGCCACCACGGATGAAGCCCGCACGCAGATCGTGCAGCGGCTCGAAGGCAAGTCCACGGAGTGCGACCTCTTTGTCACGGACGTCATCTGGACCTCCGAGTTCGCCTCGCAGGGCTGGCTGCTGGACCAGACAAAGTTGGTGGAAGCCAACAAGGGCCGGCTCATTCCCTCCACTGTGGAAACCACCAAGTACCAGGACAAGTACTGGGGCTCGCCGTTCTTCACCAACGCCGGGTTGATCTACTACCAGAAGGACAAGGTGGCCAAGCCCGAGTCCTGGCAGCAGCTCTACGCAGAAGCCGCCAAGGCTCCCGGCAACGGCTACGTCTACCAGGGCAAGCAGTACGAGGGCCTCACGGTGAACTTCCTCGAAATGCTCTACAGCGCAGGCGGTGAAGTCCTCAACGACCAAGGCGACGTCAAAATCGACTCCAAGGAAACCCGCGACGTCCTCAACTTCATGAGCGACGGCCTCAAGAACGGCTCAGCCGACCGCGCCGTCCTCACCTACAACGAAGACCCGGCCCGCCTCGCCTACGAGTCCGGCGACTTCGGATACCAGCGCAACTGGCCGCACGTCTACCGCCTGCTCAATGCAACACCGCTCGCGTCCAGCTTCGCGGTTGCGCCGCTGCCGGCATGGGAAGGCGGCAAGGCCTCCGGCGTGCTCGGCGGCTGGAACCTCGCGATCTCGGCCCACTCCACCAACGAGGCCGGGGCTGTCGCGTTCATCGACTTCGCCACCACCCCGGACTGGCAGAAGCACGTGGCCATGGACTACTCCCAGGCACCCGTAAACGAAGCTGCCTACTCGGACCCGGCCGTTCTGCAGAAGATGCCGTTCGCCACCGAACTCCTCGCCTCGGTGAAGGGTGCCAAGCCGCGACCGATCTCCCCGGTCTACCCGCAGATCTCGCAGGCGATCTACAAGAACGTCTACGCCGTCCTCTCCGGCACCGCCACCACTGAGGAAGCCGTGCAGAAGATGGCCGAGGAAATCACCACCGCCAAGGCGAGCTTCTAGTCATGGCCATCAAAACAATCCCGGCAAGCCGCGGCCCAGCGAAGACAAGCGGCCGCGACCGCGCCGAACGAAAGCTCGCCTTCCGCATGACCGCGCCGTCGCTGGTCATCATGGCGCTGGTCGCGGCAGTCCCCATCGGCTACGCGATCTGGCTCTCGCTGAACCAGTACAGCGTCCGCACCGCCGGCCTGTCTCGTTTCGTCGGCCTGGAAAACTACATCAACGCCCTGGCAAGCCAAGAGTGGTGGGCGGCGTTCGGCCAGACGTTCCTCTTCGCAGGTTTGTCGGTCAGCTTGGAACTCGTCCTCGGCACGGCCATGGCGCTCCTGCTCAACCTCGCGTTCAAGGGCCGGGCCGTCCTGCGCACCGTGGTTCTGCTGCCGTACGCGATCATCACCGTGGTCAGCGCCATCACCTGGCAGACGATGTTCCAGCCCAACATGGGCCTGGTCACCAACGTCCTCTCCGCACTGGGGCTGCCGGGCGGCGACGTCGTCTGGCTCGGTGAGCACGGCTATGCGATGGCCGTGATCGTCATGGCCGACGTCTGGAAGACCACGCCCTTCGCGGCGCTCATCATCCTGGCCGGACTGCAGGTCATCTCCGCCGAAACGTACGAGGCCGCGGAACTCGACGGCGCCAGCAAATGGCAGACCTTCGTCAACATCACCCTGCCGCTGTTGCGTCCGGCGATCGTCCTCGCCGCGATCTTCCGCACCATGGATGCCCTCCGCGTCTTCGACCTGCCGTTCGTGCTCACCCGCGGCGCCAACGGCACCGAATCCATGTCCATGCTCGCCTACACCCAACTGCGCGAAAACCGGCTGGTGGGCGAAGGCTCGGCGCTGTCCATCCTGACCTTCCTTACCGTCATGGTGGTCTCGGTCATCTACGTCCGCTTCGCCGGCGGCAACATCCGCGACGTCGCGAAGGAGGAACAATGAGCACGCTGATTGCAGAACGCCCGACGGCGGAACTCACCACCGGGCGCAAGGCGCCGAAGCGTCGCTTGCGTGGGGAATCGAAACTGCATCCCCTGGTGTGGGTGTTCGTGGTGGCCGTCATGGCTTTCTCGCTCATCCCGTTCTACTGGCTCGTCAACACCTCCCTTAAGAAGGGTGCGAGCCTGTCCCAAGGCGAGCTCTTCCCGAGCCAGCCGACCCTCGAGAACTATCTGGTGGTCTTCCAGAACCCCGAGTTCCTCCTGGCCTTGCGCAACTCGGTGATTATCGCCGTCGTGACTACAACGGTGGCGCTGGTGTTCGCGTCCTTCGCCGCCTATGCGCTGGCGAGGCTGAAGATGCGCCGCAAGGCGATGATCCTGACGCTGATCCTCTCGGTCACCACGTTCCCGGCCATCGCCATCGCGGCCCCGATGTTCTCCATCTGGCGCGAGATCGGGCTGTACGACACTCTGCTCGGCCTCATCATCCCGAAGCTGACGTTCGCGTTGCCGCTGGCGATCTACACGCTGACGTCCTTCTTCAAGGAGATCCCGCGTGAGCTGGAGGAATCCGCGTACATGGATGGCGCCACACCGTTCGTCGCCTTCCGCAAGGTGATCCTGCCGCTGGCGGTCCCCGGCTTGGCGACCACGGCGATCCTGGTGTTCATCTCGGTTTGGAATGAATTCCTCCTGGCCGTCACGCTGACCACATCGCCGGAAGCCCGTCCCGTCCCGGTGGCGATTGCCTTCTTCAGCGGCACCAGCGAGTTCGACCAACCCCTCGGCACCATCAGCGCAGCGTCGGTGATCATCACTGTCCCACTCGTGATCCTGGTGCTCGTGTGCCAGAAGCGGATCGTTTCCGGCATGACGGCCGGCGCGGTCAAGGGCTAACCCCAAACCTAGTAACCACAGAAAGAACAGGAACAACGTGAGCATTCAGCAGCAGGCCCCGTCCGCAACCCTCAAGGTGGGAGTTGTGGGCATCGGTTGGGCCGGCCAGCAGCACCTCAAGGCGTACAGCAATATCGACGGCGTCGAAATTGTCGCCGTCGCCGGCATGGAAGCTGATCTTCTTGCCCAGCTGAAGGAGGAATACAGCATCCCCCACGCGTTCGCCCGCTGGGAAGACATGATCGAGCTCGAAGGCCTCGACGCCGTCAGCGTCGCCGTGCCGACGTTCCTGCACGCGCCCATCGCCATTGCCTCGCTCGGGCGCGGACTGCATGTGCTGAGCGAAAAGCCTTTGGCGCGTAACGCCGTCGAGGGTCAGCAGATGGTGGACGCCGCCCGTAAGGCAGGCCGCGTGCTGGACGTCGCGTTCAACCACCGCCGCCGCGGCGACATCCAGGCGCTCAAGGAAGTGATCGATGCCGGCACGCTCGGTCGCCCGTACTACGCCAAGGCATCGTGGCTCCGGCGCCAAGGCATTCCGATGCTGGGCAGCTGGTTCACCAACCCGAAACTCGCCGGCGGCGGTCCGCTGGCTGACATCGGCGTGCACGTCCTGGACTACTCGCTGCACCTCCTGGGCGAGCCCAAGGTTCTGGCCGTCTCGGCGTCCACCCATTCCGAACTCGGCCCGCGCGGCCTCGGCGGCAACGCCCGGTACACGGCGTCGAACTCCAGCCACAAGTTTGAAGTGGAAGACTTCGCCTCCGCGTTCCTCCGGCTGGAAGGCGGCGGGACCCTGATACTGGAAGCGGGCTGGGCCACGTACCGCGACGAGCGGGACCTGATGGACTTCACCGTTTACGGGACCGACGGCGGAGCGGACTTGCGCTCTGTGGGCGCCTCCGAGAACCCGGTGGCGGACGTTCACGTCTTCACGGAGAAGGACGGCGAGAACGCCGACTTTGAGGTGGTGGCCGAACCCGGGCGAGCCCACCAGGCCGTCGTCGACGATTTCATTGCTGCCGTGCGCGGCGGCGAAACTGTATGGGGAAGCCATGATGGTTCACTGGCCCTCAGCCGGGCCCTGGTGCTCGATGCCTGCTACAAATCCGCCCTCGAACAACGTGAAGTGGTGCTCTGAAATGTCTGATGCGAAATTGAAGATTGTCGTCTGGAACGAAGCCGTCCACGAGGCCCGCAACGAGCCCGCCACGATCGGCGAGATGTACCCCGAAGGGATCCACGGCGCCATCGCCGCCGGGCTGCGCGGCTTCTACCCGGACTCCGAAATCACGACGGCGACACTCGCCGATCCCGAACACGGGCTCTCCGAGGAGGTGCTGGAGCAGACCGACGTGCTGCTGTGGTGGGGACACATTGCCCATGGGGAAGTCGCTGATGAGGTGGTGGAGCGCGTGCAGCGCCACGTGCTCGGCGGCATGGGCCTGGTGGTCCTGCACTCCGGGCACTTCGCGAAGATCTTCACTCGGTTGTTGGGGACCACGTGCTCGCTGAAGTGGCGCAACGAGGGCGAACGCGAACTCGTGTGGACGGTCAAGCCGTCGCATCCGATCGCGGCCGGCATTGAGAGCCCCATTGTGATTCCGCAGCAGGAAATGTACGGCGAACTGTTCGACATTCCAGAACCCGACGACCTGATCTTCATCAGCTCGTTCACCGGGGGAGAGGTGTTCCGCTCCGGCGTGACGTTCTCGCGCGGCAAGGGCCGGATCTTCTACTTCAGCCCCGGCGACCAGGAATACCCGGTGTACCACCAGCCGCAGATCCAGAAGGTCATCGCCAACGGGGTTGGCTGGGTGGCGCAGCCCGGCGTTTTCCGGGAAGCGCCCGAGGTCTCCAACCCGGCGCGGGGCTGGTTCGAGGAAGCCTAGCGCAGAGGGCTTCCACTCGTGAATCCTCTGTTCCACACTGGATCTATCTGCTTGTACTGAGCGGTGGATCGGGGCGGGCCGAATCGAGGGAAGGCTATGCAGAAAGCGCGTGTGGCGGCCGTGCTGACCTGGATTTATGCGGCGGCGTTCGGGATTCCTGCGATTCCAGTCAGCATCTACCTCCTCCAAAACGGGTATCTACCAATGTTCATGGACCTGTTCCCGATGTACGCGGGACCGTGGGACGGCCTGGACGGCTGGGTCTTCGTGACGCTGCTGATGGCATTCCTGGTTGTGGTGTTGGTGGCGTCGTGGGCTGCTTGGCTCGCATGGAAGGGACGCCGGTCCGGGCTTATTCTCGGGCTGGCACTCCTACCTGTCGAAGCAGTGTTCTGGCTAGGCTTTGATCTGCCGTTCCCGTGGTTGTTCGGTGTGGCCCGGGGGCTGCTGTACGCGCTCGCTGCGATGTCTTTGCGTCAACGTCCGGAGGGGCGGCTGGTGGCGTAAGTGCGTTCACTCATGCTCTCCCGCGATTAGCCGTTGCCTTCGGCGCAACCCAATAAATCGATCTACTGCGACAGCAATGGCCATCACGACGAGTCCTATTCCGAAGGCGGTCATCGGGCCATATATTGGCCAGAATATAGCGAATGTGAAAGTGATTTATACGCACTCATGAATCGATTGAGGCACCAAGGATTAGCCACCTATAGGTGGGAAATATCACCTACCGGTCCGCTGCGAAAATGTTATCAACTGACAAATGCGGGGTTTGAAGAATTGGAGCATCGGCACGCAACGTGGAAAGAACTCCGAAAATCCTTGCAGCAACTTTTGGATACAGCGTCGTCAAATATTTCGGGGCCAAATTCTCGTGGGGTAGTACCCAGAAAGAGAACGGAATGATGTTCAGATGGAGTCTAAAGGGAGGCTGAGGTGTCATCCATGCCCGCCCACGTCCAACCCCGCACCCACAGCAGCCACAAACGCATCCCTCTCAGTCCCGGCACGTGTGGAGGAACGAGTCAGACAAGGTGGGTGCCACAGCAATTCATTGGTTTTCAACTTTTGCTCCTCGTTGAGTAGATTTCAGTTGTCTGCTTGTTTGGGCGCGAGCATCCGTCCAGACGCTAAGTACGGCACACCCGGTGAGAACGATCAGCCCCGTGATCTGTCGGTCGTCCAAGTACTGGTTAAGGCCTAGTACGCCGACGATCGCAGCCAACGCGGGGTCCAAAGCCGACACCATTGCGAAGGGAAGCGCGCGAAGACGCTTCATGGCGAAAAGTTCCAGAGAAAATGGAATAGCTATGGTCAGCAGTGCCACGACAAGCGCCTGGCCCACCCACCGGTCTGCTGTCTGCAAGTCAGGAACTGGGGTTAGGATCTGCCCTGCTAGAACAACTAGGAACGCGACCCACAAAGCCTTGGATAACACTGCCAGCGGATGGGACGCAGTCGGCATAGTCGTCCCCACCTTGATATAAACGCTCAACAGAATCCCGGTAGCCACGGCCCACAGGATTCCCGCGGGATCCGGTCGGCTGGCGTAGTCCACAATGAGGAAAAGTCCTGCCACGGCGCCCAAAACCGCAAGCCGGACCGCCCGAGGGCGCGTACACAGACAGCCGAGTACCAAGGGGACAATGAATTCAATGGAAACCGCTAGAGACAGCGAAATATGGGAAATTGCTTGATAGAAGCAAAGCTGCATCAATCCCAAAACGACACCGTAGCCGACGATGCGGCGCAGGGATACCACAGCGGAGTATCTTACAAACCAGAGGGCAGGAAGGAGTGCCAAAGCTCCGATTCCTACTCTCAGGCACGTCGCAATTCCTGCGCCAGCAGCTCCAATGAGCCCAACGGCCATACCGTTACCGAGCTGAAGCGCGGCCAGGCTTACGGCCACGGCAGCCACACCCGCCGAGGAAGCCCTTGGCTTCCTCATGTAAACCGCGCGAACGACAAAACCACGGCTGCTGTCCCCCATGCCGCCATAGGCCTATATCCCCCAATACGTCGTACCATCTGCCTGCGTACAAGGGAGCCGCTGCTGTATCAGCACAGAAGTGCTGCGCCGACGGTCCGCCTGTAAACCGAACCCAAGATGCCTGAATGCGCTTACAGGGGCGCGTCGATGCTCCCACTATCGAGTGCGTGCAGCTTGCAGTTCGTGACGCAGCTATCCATGCAAACATGCGAGGACACCGAAGCGTACAAGCTTCTAGGCCGTTTAGGTTTCATCTGACGGGACAACCGCTGGCGTCGGCCGCGCAGTTATGTAGTAGAGGGCAGCCCCGCCGCAAACGCCTCAATCCGATCGAACACATGGGTTTGAGCTAGCTGGGAGGCCCGCCAGTCTTCCGGGATTTGCAGGGAATGATCGGCCCCGGGCACCTCAAAGAACGTCCCGGCACTCTCAGACTTACGTCCGCCGTCCCACAGCTTGTCCAATGAACCGCCGATAAAGAGATCGTCCTTTGAAGACATGCTGATAGTACTTCTGACCCTCTCGTCTGTAAGCAGCGGCGTCAGCCAAATACCCGGGATGCGCTCTTCCTCGGCCCAAGGGATACACAGGGTGCTGAAGGACTTGGCGACAATCAATCGTTGATCGGCGTCTGGTGCGGCCGCGAAAGCCGTCTTAGCGGCAGCCGCCGCGAACTCTTGAGGGCCAGCACCGGGCGAATCGTCAGGAGTCCACCGGACAGCCTGAACATGCCAGCCCAGTGCTCCCAGCATTTCACCAACCCAGAACAGGACTGGGCCCTCAACCGGGTACCCGGAACCGGGAAGCAGGACGGCTACCTTGGTTCGTGCCGAGTGATCAGTGGAGGGTTTTGACCAGGTGAAGGATTCCATAAGGCATGCTAACCGGCGACCGATGACGCGAGCCTGACGGCTGGAGATCAGCCTGCGTGCTCCCTTTCCTGATTGAGCGAAGGCTCGGGGGCACTCCGATGGAAGTGACCAGAACGGCGTAGGCAAAGGTATGTGCCGACGAAGGTGGCAAAGCCCAGAAGTGGCCCGGCCCAGGCGACGATTGGTGAGCCGCGCAGGAACATCGCCACCATGGCAAATGCCGTGGCTGTGATGACCTGAGCCGCGCAGGAACATCGCCACCATGGCAAATGCCGTGGCTGTGATGACGATCGCCGGTTTTTCCGGGGCGAGGTGGTACTGGACCTTCCGGCCGATCTGGCCGTAAAAGAACCCCACGATCAAGGGGAAGACGATGAAAACGCCGCCCACAATCAAAAGCCACGGCATCGCTGCCATGGTGGCGGCGCCGATGGTCAGCCCGTAACAGCCAGCCAGCGTCAGCCAATAGCTGTTGGCACTTTTACCGTGTTTCTTCTTCATGTTCAGACGTCCCCAAATCGGCGAGGGCCCCAGCATAGCCGCTCCCAAGCCGAGCCCGATGTCATGCAATCAGACGCTGGCTCCGCACACCTAGGCCACCCCAAAACGCCACCTAGTTGCTCCAAATTGACCCCTAATTTCGGCCAAATCACCACCTAGTTTCGCCTTTCCGCCCTGTGGGCCATGAACCCGCCCATAGTGTCCTTCTCAGAACGCAGCCCCGGATTAAATGCGGAGCTGCCGGTGAAGACAACTATGGGGTTGGGGAAATGAAGCTGAGTCAGCAACAGAGCATTGCCGCCGCTGTGGATCAGTGGATCACAGGGGTACCCGGACGGATACCGGGTCACGTTATTTTTGTTGAGAATCCCGAGCACGCCGATTACGCGAAGACTCTCGCCGGCGAAGGCTCTACGGTTCTGGTTCTGAACGGCGACAAAGCCGACGGCGGCATCGTCACGGCATCGGGGTCATTCGACGCCGCGGGGGAAGAGCTCCTGGTGGACGGCACCCTCAGCTTGGAGATTCAGGACTATGTGGCTATCCCCTTCGTCAATCTGGTGGGTGTGACGGTAGTCAGGATCACCACCAAGGAGGACTGGCAAGCATTTTTCGACGATGCAGAAGAAGCTGTCCGCTCCGGCCATTTTGTCCAGCAACTCACTGAGGTCAACGCCGTCCTGGCGGAGCGCGGGTTGTTGAGCGGGGCCGCGAAGGACACCCTGTTGCTGACGCGGCTTCACATCACCTGGGATGGTTCCGTCAGGTCCGGTCCCTATGGAACCAAAATCGGCAAGGTAGGTGACTCGCTTCCGGACATCAGAGTCCGGGCCGTTTCTCTGAGGCCGGAGTCCGCCGTTGCCGCTGTCTACTACCCCTGGGACATTCAGGACTCCCTTGAGGCCAAGACCTGGATCCCGCGCTACTTGGCCGCCTTGGATGCTTGGAAGTTCATTCCCCGTGAAGACCGGCCCACCACAAGCCTGGTCGGATTCGGCACCAGTCTCTACGGCGCCACTCTCAATGACGGCCTCCCGTCAGCGGACGCTCCTTTTATCCTCAAGCGGGCTGCCGAATACACTCTGCTGGACCCTAAGACGGGCCGGCTCTTCAAGATCGGCACGGACGCCGCCGCCATTATTGAGGCCGTCTCCACCATGCGAGACATCAAGGTTGCCGCCAGGGTGGTGGCACCCGCACTCAAGGTTTCAGCTGATGTGGCTGAGAGTGCCGCCAGAGCGGTGGTCACGCATTTTGAACAGCTGGGCATCGACATCATGGGTGCGGGCCGATGACTGTTGAGCCGGTCCTGCCAACCCCGCGGACACAACTTCCCCTCTGGGTTCCGCTAACCACCCAGCATGACTTCCACGAGGCCGGCTACACGGCGGTCAGCGCCAACGGCGTGCACGTCACCTTCGAGGACGGCCGGCAACGGATCTGCGCAAAGAGCGGCCTGTGGAACACCAATCTCGGTTACGGAAACCAACAAATAGCTGAAGCCGTGGCTACAGAACTTCACGCCGCCTCCTACCTTCCGCTGTTCCGCACGTCCCACCGGAAAGCGGTCGAGGCTTCAAGGGCCCTCCTGAGTCTGCCTGCACATGACTTCCAACGAGTGGTGTTTTCCACCTCTGGCGGTGCGGCCAATGACGCAGCGATGAAGCTCGCCCGCCAGTACTTTGTTTTGAACGGCCAGCCCGAGAGGAAGCTCATTGTTGGCCTGAGTGGCAGCTACCACGGGCTGACCTATGGAAGCCAAGCCCTCAGCGGTGATGAACTCGGACAGGCAGTTTACGGCGTGGACCGGCGCAATATCCGCCACATCAGATTCGACGACGACGCCGCGGAACTCACCCGGCTGATGCAAAGGGAAGGCCACAGGATCGCGGCCGTCATCATGGAACCGGTCCTGGGTTCAGGCGCGGAATCAGTGCCGGACGGCTTCATTGAGGAGGTCATCAAACACCGGGACCACCACGGCTACCTGGTGGTCGCCGACGAGGTTGCCACCGGCTTCGGCAGGGTGAACGGTTGGTTCGCCTCGGATGCATGGCCTCGACAGCCGGACATTATTATCACGTCAAAGGGCCTGACCAATGGCACCAGCGCTTGCGCCGCCCTCTTGATAGCCCACCGCGTAACCCAACTCTTTGACGCATCAGAGTCCATCTTTGTTCACGGGGAAACCCAAGCTGGAACCCCGGCAACATGTGCCGCGATCCTCAGCACCATCGCTGAGATGAAGCGCTTGGACCACTACACCCTGAACAAGCAGGTGGCTGAGGGTCTCAACCAACTCATTGAAGACCTTCAACACACCCCGGGTGTAGGCAACTCAACGGGTCGCGGCTGTATGCGCGGCCTCAAGCTTCACGCAAAAAACGGCATGCCGCTTTCTTCCGACGGCGTCCTGGCTGTAGTGAGGAACATTCATCAAGCCGGTGCCATAGTCCAGCCGGGGCCTGGGCGGATCCAACTGCTGCCTGCCCTGACTTACACGGAGGACAACTTTGCAGAGCTCCGGGCCGCGGTAAAGGCAGGCCTGTTCAGTGCCGAACGCGACGGAGTTTTCGAGTGATTGCCGATCACGGGTTGAGGACCCGTTGCGTCATTGCCGACGACGGGACGGCACCAAAGTACGTGGGCGGCCTCACTCGCGGCAGAACGGGCTTGGTAGTCGATCGGGACCTCAAAGTGCACCGAGACAAACTTCTTGAAGGTGAACTCAAAGGTTCAGCTGTCCTGGAATTGACTGCGGAGCCCGTCACCGTGGAAACGCTGAGGACCGTGGGCCGCTTCATCCGCGAAAACGGACTTCAGACGGTGGTGGGACTCGGCGGCGGTTCAGTCCTTGACGCGGTAAAGCTCGCCGCAATCTTTACCGCTGACCCCGCTTTGACCATATTCGCTGAGCGCCACGCCAAGCGCTCCGGACTGTTGGTGTTGCCACCGATCACTAACCCCAACGATCGTCCCAAGACGATTCTCATGCCGTCCACGGTGGGTACCGGCGCTGAAGTCAGCGCTGTAGCGTGCCTGGACACCGCCGTCGGACGCCGCTTGATTGCCTCGCGCAATTTGGCAGGTGACGTGGCGATGCTCGACGCCGGGCACCTCGCCACCCTGCCCAAGTATCTGGTTTTCGAAGGCCTGCTTGAAGCCCTGCTGAGAGTGGCGGGGACCATGGTTGGCAGCCAGCACAGCATCTTTGACGACGACGGCCATGTCCTCATCCAACGGATGGTCCGGTTGGGAGAGCGGCTGACTCTTTACGATACGGCGGAACTCCGCCTAACTGCGGCCCGCCTCAGCATGGAGACGCACACCGGATGGGCACTCATGGGCCGCAACCCCTACGGGGCAAGGCACTGGTACCTCGCAAACGAGCTCGCGTACGTGACAGGGGCGAGAAAAATGACGGCGACAGCGTCTGTGATTGGGCCAATCTGGGCCGAAATCACCAACGGTGCAGCAGCCTGGGGCGACCGCCGGAGGCTCCAACAACTGTGGTCCGCGGTCACCGAGGCGGTCCCTGAGCTGGACCCGGATCCGGCTCCTGGTATCAACCACCTGATCCGGCGGTGGGGTATCGCCGGACTCGAGAACATCGGCGGCGAAACGCTTCACCGAACCACGGAAGCTGTTATCCGAAACTGGGGCGGATCACTGCCCATGCTTCGCGGCATCGACGCCGCGCAGATTCAGTACATCCTCCATAGCGCGGCGAGGACCCACAGTCTTGTCCGCCCAACCGGGTGATCTACGAGCGACAAGAGGAAGGAGGTGAGTACATGAACAGCACAGCACTCAAAGCCCTGGACCTCAACATCCAAGAGCTGGAGGCCATGGACGTTCCGGACGACTGGGACGAACGCATCAAGGGCATCACGGCAGGCCTGGCATTGGTGGGCATCGCGGTGGCCATCACCTGATCGCGCAGCCAACTCAAAACGCGCACTGAAGGGAGGTGAAAACGAATGCAAAATCAGCTCAACATCTCCGTCCAGGAGATCGAGTCGATGGATACCCCGGACTTCAACAACTGGTTCATCGGTGTTTCCCAAGGAGTTGCCATCGGCCTGATCGCCGTCAGCATCACCTAATCAGGGGTCCGCTACACAAGCTCCGCTCCGTATCCAGAGACCTAAGAAAGGAGAAGTCAATGATCGCAGCCTCGAACCTTCAGCTGACCATCGAAGAGCTGGAAAACCTCGACACCCCGGACGATACACCGTGGTACATCCGCGTTGGTGACGTCATCATCATTGCCGGCGTCGTCGTCGGCCTCGCCGCTACCTAAGCAAGTCCACGCGGGTGGTGCCATCTTGGCCACCACCCGCGTGAACCCACACCACCACACCGACTCCCGGAGAGCACGAGCTGATGAACACCGCACCAGATGAGACCGCCGACGCCATTTTGCGGATCCTTGGACACGTCGATCCTCCTGAGGATCTGTATAGCGTTTCGGGATCGAGACTCTACGACCAGATCACCGCCAACGACCTCACCGAGCTTCCCGAGATCCTGGCCGCTGCGCGGAAAACCTCCGGGCCTATCTTGGAACTTGCGGCAGGATCCGGACGAATCACGCGACCCCTCCTTGCCTTGGGGCGTCCACTCACCGCAGTCGATTCGTCACCGGAAATGTTGGCCATGCTGAAGGAGAAAGCAGGCACCAAAGCCTTCAACCCCCGCGATGTGAAGGTTGAACTGGTGGAAGCGGACATGTCCCGCTTTGAGATCGACGGCGGTTTCGGTTGTGTGGTTCTCGGTGCCAGTTCCATCACGCTCCTTGATCCGGCGGGGCGCTGGGAGTTGTTCCGTAGAGTGCGCGAATGTTTAACGCCGGACGGTCAATTCCTACTGACGGTCCTGAACGCGGACAACCACCAAGCCCCAATAGACAGTGGAGGCCGCTGCACGGTTTCAGCTCTGGGGGACGATTCGTTCCTGATCACTGCGGAAGGCCGGGACGCTGCCAACGGAGCGCGTCACGTGACCATGATCCATGTCAGTTTTGGCTTGGACGGGACATATAGATCCTCCGCCTACGCAAGCGACGTCGCTTTCCTGAGCAACAGCCTCCTCGAGGAAGAGATCGGTGCAGAAGGACTCAAGATTATTGAGCGCCGCCCGGTACGGATAGCGTCGCCAAGCCCGGGTTTGAATGATGTGGAGCTATGGGTTTGCGGCAAATGAGCGTAGATCCCGTACGGACGCTCCACCCTTCCCTGGGGCTGGTGTCTGAAGCCTCCATCTATGTACCCAATGATGTGGGGCTGTGGCGAACCGTGGGGCGATTAGCCAACAGCACACCGGGTGCTCGGATCGCCTCTGCAGTAGGGGCCTTTGATGTCACAAAGCGGGCGTCTCTGACGAGAGGTGCCGGCGAAGCGGTTGAACGATTCGCCCTGGTTCCCGTGCCGGAAGATTCCGAGTATCTGCTGGCCGGGAACGGCAGCCCCGGCACCAAGATTGACTTTGTCGGCGCCGGCCTGGGATGCGCCTCCGCCTTGCACTGGGACTTCCCTTGGTACCGTGCCATCGACTTGCTGACTGGCGAGCCCACGCTAGTTCCCGCCCCTGTTGTGGATTACTCCCCTGGATGCGGACAGACGAAACCGTGGGACAGGTACTTCGATCCCTCGCCCAACGGCGCGGCGTCCGGACCCTCGGAATCCTTCGCCCAGCGCTCCGGGATCGCAGAAGTCATGGAACGCGACGCCTTCCTCACAGCGTGGCGTCAGAGGATCCCACTGGAAAAGTTCGACGCAGAGAGCATGCCCGTGATGGTGCGCCAGTCATCTGAAGCCAGAGGACTTAGCCTGCTCCTTGTGGCTGCCCGGGCAGCCGGTGTTGAGCCCATCCTCGCCTTCATTCCGAGCAACGATGCTCCGCTGTTGACCGCCGTGTGCATCATTACTGAGGAAAACGGTTTAGCCGGATTCGGCGCTGTGGGACTCAAATCTGCCTCGGACCCAGTGGTGGCGTTGAGGGGAGCGCTTCAAGAAGGGCTCCAAATCCGGGAGCTGTTCCAAACACGCATGCCTTCTGCCGGGCGGGTCCCAACCGCTTCGGATTCCGGCCGCGCGCTCACCGCAGTGACGGACGCACCCGTGACCGACGACGATTCCCGCGCTGACTTCTGGACGACTGCACCGGCGGTAACCGAATTGCGGCAGTGGGTTGGGTCCTTCATACCATCTAGCTTTCCTGGATGCCGGCCCACGCCCGACGTGGATGGTCTGGTGCAGTACCTGGCCGGACGAAACATTCGCACCCACTGGGTCAACCTCACGCATAGGCTTCCTCGAGCTATCCAAGAGCTGGGTTGGACGGCCGGCAAGACCATCTGCCCGGGGGCTGTTCCCTTGACCATGGACGAGACCAAGGAGCTGTTCGTGATGCCGGGCTGCCCTGCAACGCCGCATCCGTTGATATGAGCAGGTCCGGGAAGGCTGTACATGGCGGGCTCGAGTGGCCGGTGCAGCTCGCGTCGGCAGCTTCCATCGACCGGCCGTTGCAGGAAGGCGGGCCTTGGATCGTCGCCATCAATGGCGTGCCGAAAGCGAGGGTCTCCTCCGACGTCGCCGATGTCTTGAAAGCGGTGGACGGCTCCATGCAACCGGCCCAGATCGCCCAGCTGCTGGGACCACTTTGGACGCCCGCGGACGTGGAAGGGATTGTGCGCCAGCTGGCGCACACGGGAATTTTCGACGACGGTGCGGGGCCGGCTGAGACTCGACTGGTCCAGTTCAGACCGCCCTTCACAGTGCAGTTCACCCTTTTCAATCCGGCACAGCTGTTGGAGAGTTTCCGCCCGGCATTCACAGCCATGATCAGACCTGCAGGCGCCGTCACAGCGTTGCTTCTCCTGCTCAGCGGGTTGATCGGTGCGTCTTTTGCGGGGCCCAGCATGTGGCGTGTCCTGTCTACCCCTCTTCCTTTGGAGGCCTATCTGTACGTGGTGGCAGCGATGTTCGCGTCGACGTTGCTGCACGAACTGGGCCATGGCATGGCGCTTACCTACTTTGGGGGCACACCGCGGCGGATCGGGATCATGCTGTTCTACCTCTCACCTGCCTTCTTCTGCGACGTTACCGATGGGTGGCGGCTAAGTTCGCGCAGGCAGCGGGTGTTCGTCGCCCTTGCCGGTCCTTTGGTGCACGTTGCCTTGGGGAGCATTGTGATGGCGGTGCAAGTGTTCCTCCCGGAGTCGTCAGTGAAGGACGCAGCTGTTCTCTACGGATTGATTTGCTACGCCGTGGCGGTGTTGAACCTCTTTCCCTTCATCAAATTGGACGGTTATGTGGCTTTGATGTCCGCCGTGGACCTTCCCCATCTCCGGAAGAAATCGATCGATGCGCTGGCCGACGTGGTCAGCTCCCGTGTTCTTGGATCCCGGCGCTGTATTCCGAACCAAGGTCTCTTGCCCTGGTTCGGTCTAGCAAGCTTCCTGTCAGGGATTGCCTTTATGGTGATCGGCTACCAAAGGCTTGTGCCCATCTTCCTGCAACTTGGATATGCAGGGCACCTGGTTGTTTTCGGTGTTCTTTGCCTGCTGCTGGTGATGGCCGCCAAGGGTGTCGTCGGCTTTTTCCGTGCAGCAACCAAGAATGGAAGCCCAGCGTGGAGGCGGGTTCTGGTTGTCGGTTTGGGTGCTGTGGCCGCCGGAGCGCTCATGGCTTCCATTCCAGTAAGACCCGTGACCGTAACCGGCTACACCTACATAAACGGCGAACTGAATATCGTGGCACCGCTGCAAGGTTCCGGCGCCGCGTTCGAACCCGGCGATCACGTCACGCTCCAATCGCAGGGAATGATCATCCACGAGAACCTGGGCCGGGCCACCATTGGTGACCCGCCGCCGTCGAACGCCATGGCAGCGCTGGACACCATCGCCCCGGTTGCACTGGCCGGGAACAACCTGCCGGTACTTGCCTACCCAAGCGAGTTGGAATCAGGCATGAACCTGTCCTCGTCTGGCCGTGCTGAAGTGACAAGCCAGGGGGAGATGAGCTTGGGGGAGTGGCTGCTGGACACGGCCATGAATTCGCCGCTGTGGCCAGTGCAGTCCGGGCAAACCACCGAATCCAAGGGAGGGCACTCATGATTGTCCACGCCAGCTTCGAGGCGTTTAGTAAGAAGAGAGGCCCGCGGTTTGCTGTTGAAGACCTAACTTTCGATGTCCCGGCCGGGCGGGTGGTGGGCTTGATTGGTCCCAACGGGGCGGGGAAGAGCACAGCGCTCGCAGGGCTAACCGGCCTTGTGGAGGCCACGTCCGGATGTGCAACCGTCTTCGGGCGTGACTACCGGATACTGCCCCGGCCCGCCACCAAAGTTGGCGTGAACCTGGACGGAATGGACGTGGAGCCCGGGCTGACAGGACGCCGGCACCTGCAGATCTGCCGGCTGGCCGTGGGGGCTGAGCCGGAGACTGTGGATCGCGTCCTTGAGTTGGTGGATCTCGCAGCTCAAGGAAACAAGAAGGTACGGGACTACTCGCTGGGAATGCGGCAACGCCTGGGGATTGCTTCCGCCCTGGTGGGCAGTCCGGAGATGCTTGTTCTTGATGAGCCCGCTAACGGCCTGGACCCTGAGGGTGTCCAGTGGCTGCGGAGGTTCCTCCGGGAATTCGCCGCATCCGGCGGGAGCGCCCTCGTTTCCAGCCATCAACTCATGGAGTTGGAACAGGTTGCGGACGAGGTTGTGGTTCTCAGGCAAAGGACCCTGTTTCGAGGAACCCTCAAGGAGGCCAAAGCGCTCGGTGGGGGCAGCCTGGAATCCGCGTACTTCAAGATTCTGGAGGGCAACCGGTGAATGGAACGGCAGTAAGTTCCATGGGCAGTGGACTCCGTGCAGAGCTCCTGCGGTATGTCAGCGGTTATTCAGTGCTCGGCATTCTGGCTTTTACCGCATTGGTCCCTTGGTTCGTTGCAAACTTCCTGGGCTGGCCAGATAACTCGGAAGGGCTATCCGCCGCGGACAACGTCCGGACATTTTGGACTCTTTCAGCAAGCATTGCACCCGTGGCTACGTTCGCAGGAAGCTATGTGGTCACCCGGGAGTCCTATTACGGAAGCCTCCGGCGCAGTGTGGTGTTGTCAGGGCTGAAGCAGGTGCTGATATCCAAATACTTGGCCGCAGCGATTGTTGGCCTCGCCACGGTCACCACAGGAACAGTGCTTTGGGGCGTCAGTGCGGCGTTTTCGCTGCCCTCGGGTGTGCTGGGCAAACTGCTGGCTGCAGAGTCCTGGAACCAGATGCCGGGTGTGGTGCTCGCCGCGACCATGAGTTCATTGTGGGGATGCTCGCTGGGTTGGATCATCCGGCACTACTACGCGACCACCATACTCACCTTGCTGATTCCGCTGGCCGTCGAGGTGCCACTCATGGCAAGTGCACCGGAAGTAGCGCGCTGGCTTCCCTCCGGAGCTTTGGCGGGAATTGCGTCCCTGCCCTTCGACGGACTTCTGGCACCATTTCCTGCTCTCCTTGTATCCCTTGGCTGGCTCATGGCGGCAGGTCTATGTGCCGTGCGTCTTCTCCTAGGGAAGGAGTTCTAGATGGTGTCAGCCTTTCTCTCTGACGTCAGAAGGCCCAGGTTGTGGCTGGGATCAGCCCTCTGCGCCCTCTTGGTGGCAGGGCTCGTGGGCGTACTCATTTGCATGGCGCGACTCGAATCTCAAACATCACCGGGGTTCGACCTTGTTCTCCGCCAAGCCGGCATGTCGCTCATGCTCACAGTGGCTGCGGTGATGGGGTCGTTCTCCTTTACCTCGGACTATAGGGCGGGCTGTTTCACGCGCAGGGTCTTGCTGTTTCAGCGCGCACCGGCGTTCACTGCCAGGTTAGTCAGCACCGTCCTGGCGGCGCTCCTTGCGGGAGCAACCGTAGGAGTGCTGTTCGGAGTTTCCGGAGAACTCATGGACAGCGCTTGGGGAATTACACCTCATGCAGTTCTGGCTTTCACGGGCACGGCCGCTATGGGATCGCTGTGGGGCTTTGCGCTGGGATCCCTCATCCGGAGCCACATGGTGAGCCTCTTCGCGGTGCCGTTGAGCTTGGTACTTCCTGACCTCCTATCAGCCACCTCAAGGAACACCGAACAATTCCTCTTCCCAGTCTTGGCCGCTGACTGGGCTGACCACGTAGCAATCCACATACCAGCCACAGGTTCTTTTCTAGGGGCCATGATCTGGCTTGTAGTGGTTACAGCGGTTGCGTTCGGGATGTTCCTGAAGCGGGATCTGGCATGACATTTCATCTACTTCAACAAAGGAATTCGCAATGAACCGCAGTCCGTTGGTATGGCTCTTTCTGGCATTGGTCCTGGGCGCCTATGCCGTGACCGTTTTCGTCTCCGATTCAGAGCAAACGTGGTGGTCCATCCTTTCCGGGATCTTCATAGCGGCCGCGTCCTTGGTGACACTGTGGAGGTTCAACCGGGAGGTCAGGAAAAACCGCCAACCGTGAAAGGACCTATTGCGCCTAGGTTTACTTTCCAGGCTTTGCCGGTTTCACCACCATCGCCGAACCTCCGCCACGGCGTTGGGGCTCGGCTGCCGCGGTCAAAGATCCGTCCGGATTGAACTCGACGGCGGTTGCCGCCCCGATTTCAGCCGCGGACGTGAAAGCGTCCCCGGCCGGAACCAGATCGTGCCCCAACGACTCCAGCGCAGGGCCGTACGCGTCAATGAAGGCTGGCTCCGAACTGATGGTTGCACCATTCCGGGGTGCAGCCCGCGGGGCAGCCAAGGCCTCCGAAACCGTCATGCCCAAGTCCACGCGGTTCAGGATGGTCTGCAGCACAGTGGTGATAATGGTCGATCCGCCGGGGGAGCCCAGTGCCAGGAACGGCTTCTGGTCCTTCAAAATGATGGTGGGCGACATCGAGGACCGCGGCCGCTTGTTCGGTTCGATCCGGTTGGGGTCCTTGGGGTCATAGACGGTGCTGAAATCAGTCAGCTCGTTGTTCAGCAGGAAGCCCCGGCCCGGAACAACGATTCCCGAACCGCCCGTCTGCTCGATCGTCAGCGTGTATTCCACCACGTTGCCCCACTTGTCGGCGACCGTCAGGTTGGTGGTGGAAATGTTCTCTGTATCCGTCTCATTGGCGAGCGGTGCAGCAGCAGCCGGGCACGCGCCGTCGTACGTTTCTACGTTGCCGGGGGCTACTGGCTTGGGGGCTGCCGCCGCCGGATCTATTTCGCAGGAGCGTTCCTTGGCGAAGACGTCGTCCAGCAGCGTGCTGGTGGGGACCTTCACGAAAGCAGGATCACCAACGTAAGCGCCGCGGTCCGCGAAGGCCAACGAGCTGGCCTCGAAGTAGTGGTGCAGGGCATCCACTGGCGTCATGCCCTTGAGGTCGTAGTTTTCCAGGATGTTCAGGGACTCACCCACCGTGGTGCCGCCGCTGCTGGAAGGAGCCATGCCGTAGACGTCGTACCCCCGGTACTCAACCTTTGTGGGATCTTGGTCCACCACCTTGTAGTTGGCCAGGTCCTGGGTGGTCATGGAACCAACGGGGACAGGCAGCTCTGTTGTTGCCGTCTTGGGTGGAGCTTGCACGGTTTTGACGATTTCCTCGGCGAGAGGGCCGCCGTAGAAGGCGTCAGTGCCCTCCTTGGCCAGTTGCCTGTACGTCGCCGCAAGATCGTGGTTCTTGAAGACACTTCCGACGGCGGGAGCGTCACCACCGGGCAGGAACAGGTCCCGTGTGGAGGTGAAAGCGTCGAAGCGGAGTTTGTTGTCCAACGTTTGCTGGCGGAAGGTCTGGTCCACAACAAAACCGCGGTTTGCCACCTTGATGGCTGGTTTCAGCGCGTCTCCCAAGTCCATGCTTCCCCAGCGTTCCAGCGCGCGCTCCCACGTGGCGGGCGTGCCGGGGACGCCCACGGAGACTCCGCTGGTGACCAGGTCCGGTGTGAATTTGTAGGGCTTGCCGTCGGGGTCCGCGGGGTTGATGAAGGCGTCCGGCTTGATACCCGCCGGAGCTGTCTCGCGCCCGTCAATAGTTCCCACCTGCTTGGTCTTCGCGTCATAGAAGACGAAGTAGCCACCGCCTCCAATGCCGGCGCTGTAGGGCTCGGTAACACCCAGGGTTGCTGCTGCGGCCACGGCGGCGTCGGCAGCATTGCCGCCCTTTCGTAGTACTTCGATTGCGGCTGCGGAAGCCTCTGGATCTACCGTGCTGACGGCACCGCCGTAACCTGTGGCCGTGGCTGTCTTGTCGGTTTCGCGGGGGTCGGCGAAGGCCGGACTGGCCATCGCGCCGCTCGTCGCGGTCAGTGCCAATGCTGCCGTGACCGCAGCCAATTGACGTCTCACATGAGTCATGGTGTCTCCCAGAGTTGTTCCAGACGGTGATGTGGTGGACGGTCCGGTCACCCTATCGCGGGGTTTGCCTGGGGACAACGGTTGATATTCGAGGGCTATTGGGGGTAGGTGCGGTCAGCGCACCATCGACTTCCGCGCGCAGGCACGGCTTATGACTGCCTGTACCGTTGAGCCATGGCAATCAACTTTTGACGTGCGTTGTCGAATGGTTCGCACTCATAAGAATTAGTGAGCTGTGCCGGAGCTCCTGCGCGATATGACCTCGTGTACACCGACGCCTACTAGCCCGATAGCCAGAGCCAGCAAGATCGTGGGCAAGGCCCCTCCGTCCGGGCCAAGGGCTGCCGACAGAACTTGCCTGCCCATCAGCAGCATCTCCGGAATATCTCCGGCCAGCACTCGGGTTCCGAGGACGGCTTGGACGGCGGTGAACAGTGCCGGAAGCAGCCATAGGAGTACGAGGTTAAGCACCCAAGCAACCGCTCGACGGGCGGGTCGGAGGCCACACCACGCCAGCGCGGAACCCACCAGGACGGCGGGGACCCATCGCGCGATGGTCGGCACGGCAGTGGGTACATTGAGGAACCCCACCACGCTCACTACCCACACCACTGCCCACGAAGTGAAGGGAACAGCCATGAGCCCGAATCCGATGGTGGCTTTGACCTGGGAGGGTGAAGCGATGAGCAGCATGGCAACAAATGCCGCGATCACGGAACCGACGACGCCCGCGAGGAGGCCACCGAAGTAAAGGCTGGCCAAGGTGCCTGTGGCGAGGCCCTGGTGCATTACAGAAAATGATTGGACGGTGGCTGTGAAGTGCACCGCGAAAACACCGGCAGCCGCGCACCCCATGACGAGTCGACGGCGGGCGGGTGACCAGATGCGAACAGCAAGCCCGGCCAATGCTCCGCCAACCGTCAGCAGCGCGACAATGGTCGTCGCCTCGTACTGGCTCAGGGGTAGGAGAGCGGGAGGCATCTGAGCTGGCATCACTTGTGTGGCCCACAAGTTCTGAAGTGGCAGTGTGCCGCCCGTGATCCACCATGGCACCAGACCGACAATGCCGGCGAGAAGACCGATCAACCACCCCCACAAGGCGACCCGGCCGGGCGTTCTAGGAGGGTTCGGGGCTGGGGCGGAAGTCTGGGCAGTGTTCTCAGGGTGGCTCACGAGGCTCCTGGTATGAGTCTGAACGGAGTGCCGCCTAATTTAGGCGGGCAAGCCACCCATACTACACCGAATGGACTAATGGGCGTTGGGGGGCGAGAGGTGAATATTCGCCTCCCGCCCCAGGGTCAGAGGTAGCTCTTTACGCTGGCCCGGAGAACTTCTGAGTGTTCGTAGATCTCCTCCAGTGAACTGATCGGAACTCTGGTCTCTTCTTTGTTTGCGTCAAACACGCCAATGTATTTCTGGGATCGGTTGAAGTGAAGGCGGGCTATTGGCTTCCTATTGTTGTCGTCCAAAAGCACCGCAAAATACGATTTAGCATCGCGTTGTACAACCCTGGTCGGCTTCACTTCACTGCAAACGATGGCCCTAACGATTTGGTATCCCTCGATTTCTTCAAGTGTTGTCTCGACGGCGTCGACTTCTGCAAGGTCCGCCTCTGCCGCGGGCTGACTCGACACTGCCGCAGATGCGATTTCGTCAGTGGGCGCATAGGCTTGAGCGCCAAGGGCTTTCTTCAATCGTTCGTTGACTTGGTCATTCAGAAACTGCTTTGTGGCTTTGCTGACCAATGCCGTGAACTGCTCGCGCACTCGCTGGGTATACGCGCCCGTATAAACGCGGGAGGTCAAAAACTTGATCCATTCGTCTTCGGGCTCGCGGAACTGCGCTGCGAGAGTTCTCTTCAGTTCACCGATGTATTTGAGCTCGTTTGCCGCACTGATAATGGAATCCAGATCAAAGACATCTTTGGAAAGTTTCTGAAGTTCAGGCAGGAGACTCTCGTCTATGTCGTTCAAATCCAGGATGAGGAAAGGCTTAGCATCCATGCGGTTTGGGGCATCGAGATCAGTAAAGAACTGATAAATCTCACCATTGGTCAGGATGGCGATCCGCGCATTGGTCACGGCAAAATATCGAAACAGCTGTGACGCATGCTCAATTTTAACAGGCTCAATCGACTTCTTGCACTCAATGAGTATCTGTACTTCGCCGTCTTTCACGATGGCATAGTCAACTTTTTCACCCTTCTTGACACCAACATCGGCGGTGAACTCAGGGACAACTTCCAGTGGATTGAAGACGTCGTAGCCGAGAATCGAGGAGATAAAGGGCATCACGAATGCATTTTTTGTTGCCTCTTCAGTCTCGATCACGCCTCGTTGCTGTCGCACTTTCGCGGCCAAAGCTGACAGTCGCTCTGCAAATTCCATTTGACCCCCATGGTCTAGATTTCGACACGTGAGCCAAACCTTAGCGGAGGGCTCGGAAAAAACCATGTAGGACGGGATTTCCACTGGTCGAGCCTTCAGGCCCGTGCCATCCCCAACACATCCTCGCTGATCTCCCGCCCAATCACCCTCAGCAACTCTGCCGACAACCCGGGGTCCTTCGAGGAGTCCTTGTCCGTGTAGTCGGTCAGTGCGTAGACGGACGTCAGGGACATTTCGGTCCATTGTTCACGTGCCAGCAGTGAGCGTCCCGCGACGGCGACGATGGGCCGCCCAAGGGAACGGCGGGCGACGGCGGCGGGCAGCTTTCCGGCCAGCGTCTGCTCATCGATGCTTCCTTCACCGGTGATGACCAGATCGCAGGCGTCTTTGCGGGTGTCGAAGTCCAGGAGGTCCAGGAAGTAGTCTGCGCCGGAGACCTGCTTTGCGCCGAGGAGCAGGCAGGCGAAGCCGATGCCGCCGGCGCTTCCGGCACCGGGGTGGTGGGGAAGTCCGGGATCAGCGAGTCCGGCGTCGGTGAGGACCGAAGCGAAGTGGACCAGTCCGGCGTCGAGTGTTGAGACCTCGGCGGGAGTGGCGCCCTTCTGGGGGCCGAAAACGGCCGCCGCGCCG
Organism: Arthrobacter sp. StoSoilB22; assembly: GCF_019977315.1. Lineage (NCBI taxonomy): Bacteria > Bacillati > Actinomycetota > Actinomycetes > Micrococcales > Micrococcaceae > Arthrobacter > Arthrobacter sp. StoSoilB22. The sequence goes on along the minus strand of NZ_AP024652.1, from coordinate 3,790,842 downwards.
GTGGGCCCGTGCAGGGGGTTGTGGACGTCTGTGGCGAGGATGAGTTCGACGCCGTCCAGCTCCGGGATGAGGGAGCCGGTCACCGAGTGGAGGCGGGGCAGCGAGCGGCCGGTGCCCTCCAGCAAGGAACCGGAGTTGTCCAGGAACTGCAGGCCCAGGGCGGTGAGCATTCCCATGCCGCCGTCGGTGCTGGAACTGCCGCCCAAAGCCAGCACAACCCGGGATGGACCCAGCGTCAACGCGAACCGGACGGCTTGGCCGAACCCACGGCTTGAAGCATCCAGTGGGGCAAGGGCGGAGCCCGGCAAGACGGCCAGGCCACAGGTGTTGGCGACCTCCACCACTGCCGTAACGCCGTCGAACGCTACGGTGGCGTGAACCGACTGCCCGGTGGGGCCGGTGACGGTGACGGAGTGGCGGCAGAAGCCGGAGGCGACGGCGGCGTCCACGCTGCCGTCACCTCCGTCTGCGAGGGGAAGGAGCTCACAGTGGACCGTTCCGGAACCATCCGACCCTGCCGAGCGGAGCCCTGCTGCCAGTGCAGCGGCTACTTCGGCGGCGGTGAGGCTGCCTTTGAATTTGTCGGGAGCAATGAGAACGGTGCGGGTCATCTCAGACGGTCTCCGAGTAGGCGGGGCGGCGGTCGGCTGAGGCGGCTGGCCTGGATGGTCCATGGTCCGAGGCAGGTCCCGCACCAGATGAGGGGTCCTTTGGCCCGTGGTGCCCGTATTCGATCAGGTCGTCGTCGATGTCGGTGACCTGGTCAGCGTGGACGGGGTCCTCGGCGGGCAACGGTTCTACCGGTTCGCCGCGGAAGACCCGCCGGGCGCGGTCGGCATCGAGGGTGCGGTCCCACCAGGCGATGAAGAGCGTGGCGACGGCGTTGCCGGTGAAGTTCACCAGGGCGCGGCATTCGGACATGAACTTGTCGATGCCGAAGATGAGCATGATGCCGGCCGCGGGGATGGTGCCAAGGGTGGTCAGTGTTGCGGTGAGGGCGATGAACCCGCCGCCCGCAACGCCTGCCGCGCCCTTGGAGGTCAGGAGCATGACGGCGAGGAGGCCCAGTTGCTGGCCGATGGTGAGGTCCGTGTTGGTGGCCTGGGCGATGTAGAGGGCGGCGAGGGAGAGGTAAATCGCGGCGCCGTCCAGGTTGAAGCTGTAGCCGGTGGGGACTACCAAGCCAACGGTCTCCTTCTTCACGCCGGCGTGCTCCAGCTTGCGCATCAGGCCGGGGAGGGCAGGCTCGGCGGTGGAGGTGCCCAGGATGAGCATGTATTCCTCTTTGAGGTGGCGGATCATGGTGAAGATGTTCAGCTTCAGGAACGCCATGACGGAGCCGAGGACGATCACGACGAACAGGATCGAGGTGACGTAGAACAGGGCGATCAGTCCGCCCATGCTGGTCAGTGAGGAAACCCCGTATTTGCCCACGGCGTAGGCCATGGCCCCGAAGGCACCCAGCGGGGCGGCCTTCATGATGAAGCCCAGAATTTTGAACATCACGCTGGTGAGGCGTTGGACGCCGTCCAGCACGGGGGCACCGACCTTGCCCATGGCGTTCAGGGCGATGCCGAAGATCACTGCGATGAAGATGATCTGCAGGATGTTGCCTTCAACGAAGGGCGAGACCATGCTTTCGGGGATGATGTGCGTGAGGAACTGCCACCATTCCTGGTGCTGGCCGGCGTCGATCAGCTTGGCTGCGGAGTCGGAGGTTTCGATAGTGCTCGCATCTGCGTTGACGCCGTCACCGAGCCGGAAGATGTTGATGGCCACGAGGCCGAAAAGCATGGCGCAGATGGTCCCGATCTGGAAATAGGTCAGGGCTTTCAAGCCCGTCATTCCCACCTTCTTCAGGTCGGCCACGCTGGCGATTCCACCCACGATGGTCAGGAAGACGATGGGTCCGATGAGCATCTTCATCGCATCCACGAACGTGGTGCCGATCGGTTCCATGGCGATGCCGGCCGCGGGGGCAAGCCATCCGACCAGGATGCCGACAACGATTGCGGTCAATACCCAGAAGTACAACTGCCTGTACCAGCGGGTCTTTGGTGGCGCCTTGGTGCCTGAAGTGGCTGATGTGCCGGAAGCGGCTGCGCCGTGGGTGCTGCTGTGGTCCATGATTCCTACCTCGTTGTGGAATGTCTCTGGAGTGAAACTGAAGGGAACGTTCGACGGCGGCGGGCCGGCCGCCGTCGAACGTTTGAGTCCGCGCTTTAGACGGTTGCGAGAGTGGTGACCAGTGCCTTGATGATGGCCTCGGTGACATCCTCGGTAGTGGCGTCGCCGCCGACGTCGCGGGTCAAGTGGCCTGAACCGGTGGCGGCTTCGATGGCGGCCTCCACACGGCGGGCTTCCTCATGCAGGCCGAAGTGGTCCAGCATGAGCGCGGCGCTGGCGATCGCACCGATCGGGTTGCTGATGCCCTGGCCGGCGATGTCCGGTGCGGAGCCGTGGACCGGTTCGAACATGGACGGGAAGCGGCGCTCCGGGTTCAGGTTGGCGCTGGCGGCCAGGCCAAGGCTACCGGCCAGTGCCGAGCCGAGGTCCGAGAGGATATCGGCATTGAGGTTGGACGCCACCACCACCGACAGGTCCTCGGGCTTGAGGATGAATTTGGCGCTCATCGCATCGACCAGCACGCTCTCGGTCTGCACATCCGGGTAGTCCAGGGCCACGCGGTTGAAGACTTCGTCCCAGAGCACCATGCCGTACTGCTGCGCGTTGGACTTGGTGACCGAGGAAACCTTCTTCACGGTGCGGGTCCGGGCGAGGTCGAACGCGAAACGCATGATGCGCTCGCAGCCCTTTTCGGTAAAGAGCGCAGTCTGAAGGGCGACTTCGTTGCCGGGGCCTCGGCCGCTCAGGTTGCGACCACCAAGGCCGGCATATTCGCCTTCGCTGTTCTCGCGGACAACCACCCAGTCGAGTTCGGTGTTGTCAGCCTTGCGGAGTGGGGACTGGACGCCGGGGAGGAATTTGACCGGGCGGATGTTGGCCCACTGGTCAAAGTTCTGCGTGATGTTCAGCCGCAGGCCCCAGAGGCTGATGTGGTCCGGTACGTTCTCCCAGCCAACGGCTCCAAAGTAGATGGCGTCAAAGTCCTTCAGGGCTTCCAGGCCCTTGGGATCCATCATGAGCCCGGTCTTTGCGTAGTACTCCGATCCCCACGGGAATTCGGTCCAGTCGAACGCGAACTTGCCGTTGGAGTTCTCAGCCAGAGCGTCCAATACGCGGCGGCCGGCGGAAACAACTTCCTTGCCTACGCCGTCGGCGGGGATAGATGCGATGCTGAATTTCTGGGTGGCGCTCATGCCTACCTCCTCGTTGAGTTTGTTAGCAGTGAGCCTGTTAGCCGGGTCACACTGTTCTTCCTCTTCAAGTAGACGGCGGAGGGGTAGTCGGCGTCCAAGACCAGGTTTCGATACGGCTGATAGGTACTACCTACAGTCCCTGGTCCCAGCAGTGCTGGCGGTGTGGGAGGCAGCAACCTGTAGGAAGGCCTTGGCCGCAGGGGTGAGGTTTTCCTTCCGGCTGAGCACCGCGACATCCAGGTAGTTCACCGGTTCCACCAGCAAGGTCCGGAGCCCGGCCTTATGGGCAGTAGGCGCCCACGACGACGGCATCACGGCATGCCCCACACCGGCCAGGACCAGCGGCAATATGGAGGTCCGGTGGGCAACTTCCACCACGATCTCCACCTCCACGCCATGGGCCAACGCATCATCCACGAGCCAGCGCATGAGTGATCCCCGCTGGCTGGCGATCAGCCGGTGGCCGCCGAGTTCCTCGCGCTGGATCGCTGTGTGGGTGGAGGGGAACGTGTCCGCCCGTGGATTGACGATCAGGATGAGCGGTTGCCGCTCCAGTTCAAGGACCTCGACGCCGGGTACCTTCACCGGCGTCGAAGAACCGGCCAGCCCTACCTCGTGGCTGCCGCTGCGCACCGACTCGATCACTTCCTCCGGAGTGAAAGCCGCACCAACATTGAGCCGAACGGACGGATGGCGTTGCGTGAACGCCGAGATCATGGAGGTCAGGGGCTCGATTCCCGGGGAGGGCATGGTGATGATGTCCAGCTTCCCGCTGCGGATCCCCCGCAGGGACTGGACGGCTGCCTGTGCTGCATCCAGGTCCCGCATCACCAGCCTGGCTGGTCCCACCAACTCCTTGCCCGCCTCGCTCAGCACGGCCCGCCTGCCGATGCGGTGGAAGAGCGGAACGCCGAGTTCCTTCTCCAGGCCGGCTATGGTCTGGGACAGCGACGGTTGCGCAATGAGGAGATGCTCGGCTGCCCGGTTGAACCCGTCATGATCGACGACGGCGAGGAAGTACTTGAGCTTTCGCGTGTCCATGGGTTTCCTTCGGATCCTGGGTGGGGGCTCCGATAGTTTATGCCTATCAATCGGCTGGGTCAGTGGACGTCATGCCACCAGCCGTAGCGGCTTCTGCCCCAACTGCACCGTGATCTCCTGCCCCCACGATGCCGTGAGCCGGTCGTCTTCCATGCCATCGCCGAAGACCACCAGTTGATCGGAAGCCACGGTAATCCGCAGAACCTCGCCGCTTTCCAGGACGCCCTCGGTCAGGGCAGCGCCAGTGACGGGGGAGGGCCATGCTTCGCGGACGAACCACGCGAGCCGCGGATCGGTGGGTGCCGGGAGGGCCCGCCCTCCGCGTTCCAAGGCGATCGAGGCGCACCAGCCCGTGGCGCCGGTGCCCGTGGAAACGATAAGGCCCGACGACGACTGCCGCTCGTTCTGCCCGCCCGGAACCGTGAAGCTCGGGACCGTGATGGAGTACTTGGCTGATTGGTGTGAGGCGTGCCCGACGAAAACTTCGTTGAGCGCCGAAAGCTGCTGACCGTCGTCGAGGGTTGCCGTCACGGTGGTGAGATTTTGGCAGCGAAGGCGGGCAGCGTCGCCACTAGCCATAAGTGCTGCGGCCGCTGCGGGGGTGTGCCGGACCAGTACGCCCGGGTTTGCGCCTGGCTCAGGATCGATGCCGATCACCGGCTGGCCATTCAGGTACTTGGCAACGTTCGCCACGAGTCCGTCCTGACCTACCACGGCGATAATGTCCTCGGCGGTGAGCAGGAACCGGCTGAGGTCTGCGCGTTCCACCTCGGCTTGCCGCCAATCAGATGGTACGGAAGCCCTGATGGTTGCCAGCGCGTCAGTCAGGCGGTCGTGCCGGTCTTGAACGTCCTGGATGCTGCGGCCGCGGGTGCGGAGGAAAAATTCGGCCTGGCCGCGGGTGGCGTGCCGGTCCAGGAGTTCCTGGAGTTCGGTCCGCCGGTGGACGATGACGATGCGCGGGGTTGCCATGACGTGTCCTTACTTGGTGGCTTCTACAGTAGCGGCGGGTTCCTTGAACAGTCCGGCAAGTGCTCCGCTGAGCAGGTCCGGGGTAATGGTGAGGTTACCGATGTTCGGCAGGCTGCCGGCCGCATCCTTGAGTGCCAACGCGAGGAGCGTGGCCTGTTCCATGCCGCGGTATACCTCCATGGTTGCTGCTTCGCGGGCCGCTGCTGCTTCGCCCACCAACCGGATCTGGTGTGCTTCAGCCTCGGCGCCAATACCTTTTCGTTCAGCTGAACCCTGTGCCTCAATCAGACCGGCGGCAGCTTTCTCTTCGGCGGCGCGGCGGGCGTTGGCACCCTCCTGGGCCACCAAGTTCTCCCGCCGGACGGCGAGTTCAATCTGGCTCGCCATCTCGTTTTCGGAAATAGTGCGTTCGCGTTCGACGGCGACTGCCCGCCTCTCGTACACAGCCCGGTCCGCTTCGGCTTGGAGTTGTTCGCGCACTGGAGTCTGCAGCGCACGTTCGACGTCGGCCTCGGGTCGGATGGCCAGTACCTGCACGCCGAGGATTTCGATGCCGGTGGACTGGAGCCTCGCGTCGGCACGGAGTGCGTCGGTCAGCACCAGACGGAGTTGGCTGACTCCGCGTGCCAATGCTTCGGCCAGTGTGGTGGTGGCGATCTGGTCGATCGCGTGGCTCTGGCAGAGCTGGCCGATGATGGTGGACACCTGCTCGCGTCCGGTTGCAGGTGCTTTGCCGGCGGTCTGGAGCCCGAAGTCGAGTCGGGTGGAGACGGCCACGGGATCAATGAAGCGGTAGGTTACGTTGGCCTGAACGCTCACGTCCTGGTGGTCGCGGGTGATGGCGTGGAAGAGGGTGGGCAGTTCCTGATCGTCCACGGGTACCTCGCTCAACACGGAGTTCGCGGGGCGGAAGAAGAATGCCTGACCAACTCCTTGGTGCCTGACTGTCCCTTTCTGGAGGTGTACGACGTAACCGGTGGGGCTGCCAAGGAAGTGGCTGATCCAGGGGTAGCGCTTGATGATTGCCATGATGTTCGCCTCTTTCGTTTGTTTCTCGTCAAGTTGACGATAACTAAACAATAGAGTCACCAAGCTTTATTGTCAACATGACGATAACTATCTAGAATTGATGCATGCCTGCATCCCATCCAGCGCCCGAACGCTTCCCGGTGACGGTCGACGTCGTCGCCCTGACTGTGCGCGACGGCGAGTTGAACGTCCTTCTCATCACCCGCCTCATCGAACCCTTCAAGGGCAAGCCTGCGCTCCCCGGCGGTTTCGTTCTCGCCGGCGAGGAACTGTTTGAGGCAGCCGGCCGGGAGCTCGCGGAGGAAACCGGCGTCGAGCATCTTCCGGGACACCTGGAACAGTTGGGCAGTTACGGCCCGAAGGGGCGCGACCCCCGCGGTGACGTCCTCACTGTGGCGCACCTGCTCCTGGCACCGGACTTTCCGGTGTTGTCGGCGGGCAGCGACGCTGAACATGCCGCTTGGTATCCGGTGCGGGACATCCTTGACGGGAAGCTTGAGCTGGCCTTCGATCACGCACGCATCCTTGACGACGCCTTGGAGCGGGCAAAGTCCAAACTCGAATACTCACCCTTGGGCGCCGCATTCTGCGGCGAAGAATTCACCATCGCCCAGCTCCGCGCAGTGTACGAGGCAGTGTGGGGGACGCGCCTTGACCCGCGGAACTTCCACAGAAAAGCCACCGGAACGCCGGGCTTCCTGGAGGACACAGGACGAATGACAACGGGCGACGCCGGTCGGCCGGCTGCCCTGTTCAGGCTCGCCCCCGAGGCGCGTCCGACGCCGGGCCAGCCCACCCGCGCGGTACTGAACCCGCCGCTGATGCGGCCGAGAGAATAACGTACCTGCGCACCCACCTGGGTAACAGCAAACGCTCTACTGAGGGCTCAATAGGCCGTCATCTGTCCCTCAGTTTGCCAGCATGGGTCAGGATGGACGCTGCTGTGGACTCGGGGTCCTGCGTGGAGATGAGCCACGTGCGGCTTGGGGTCTCCAGGACGATGGCCGGACCGCCGACCAGCAGCCCCCACGTTCGCTGGCCCAAGTACCGGACGCCGAAGCCTTCGATCATGGAACTGGATGGCGCAGGGGAGGCATCACCGATGTCCTGCAGCGGAATTGTCTTGGAGTAGAACGGCCGACATTTGACCGTCAGGTTCTGGCCTGTCGCTTCGATGGTCACGCTTATTCGGAGTACCGAAACTGTCAGGAGCGCAATCGCCGCAACCAGCGCTGCGCTCATCATCAGAACTCCGCTGGGAATGGCCGTTGCAATGATGAAGAAACAGAGCAGGCCCACCACGCTAGCGATGACCTTCTGAGAGCCGCGACTGATTCGGGCCTCTGAAATCATTGGTGACTTCCATGGGAGTGTTTGCCAAATGTGCGCATGGGGCGAGCCTACTTGTCGTGGAATGGGGAACCAGTCAAGTGGTCACGTGGCCAGAAGGTGACGGGCTGCCCAACTGGGTAGCAGCAGAGCGCGTTTTGAGCCGTCAAAACGCGCTCTGCCGCGACTCAGTTGGGAGAGCGGGCGGGGGGTTTGCTGGCCGAAGTGATGGCCCGATTCAGCTGGGCCAGGGCGTCGCCGGGTTTGCCGTTGGCGTCCACCACAACAAAGTTTTCATACTCGGGTAGCGAACGGTATGCCTCCCGGAACGCCCGCAGATCCGCCACTGTTTCCTTGTCCGTGCCACGGGCCATGACCCGCGCGTGGGCAACGGTGGGATCTGCGTCTAAGTGAACGTGAACGTCGGCTGCGGGCAGCTTCTCCAGCAGCCACGGAAGCACCCGCCCACGCCGCAAGCCGTATGCTTTCCGGAGTGCCAGCTGGCAGTGGAGATGGCGGTCCATCACCACCAAGCCATCAAACTGCCGGGCCCTCGCATGATTGACCAGCACGTTGAACAATCGAACGCCGGTTTCAATGACGTCCAATACGCGCGGTGGCAGCTGCCAACCGAAACGTTCAGACCACAGCGATAGTCGGCGCCGGGCAGCGTGATTACTGAGCAGCAGGGCGCTTCGTCCTTCAGCGCGAGCCGAATCGACCAAGGCGCGGGCCGCCGTCGTTTTTCCTGAGCCGTCAATTCCCGTCAGAACAATGAGCATGAGCCCTCCCTTCGTCTTCTGTACAACTCGTTCTCTGTACAACGCGGGGAGGGCGTCACTTGTGCCGGTTGAGGTGCAGATCACACCTCGGTCGGCTTAGCCCACAGGCCGCCACCTGAATTGCGGCTGCTCACGGTTCAGGAATGCGCTGATACCAATCCCCATATCCGGGCTGTCCGGCATGGCAGCCCAGGCGTCAGCCCATTCCTGATCAGCATCGGATGGGGCGGCGTCCATCAGTCTTTTCATGGCATGCATGGAGAACCGGGAGCGGCTCCGCAGCGTGCTGACAAGTGCTGCGCACTTGTCCTCAAAGGATTCGGAAGGCACGACGTCGGCCACCAGCCCGAGCGTCCGGGCTTCGGTTGCGCTGAACGTCAGTCCGCTGAGGAGGATGTACTTGGCGTTGGCATGTCCCACAAGCCGGACGAGCCGTTCAATGCCCGGGCGGGGGTAGATAATCCCGATCTTGGCCGGGGTCAGGCCGATCACGGCACGCTCGTTGGCGATAATGAAGTCGCAAGCCGAAGCGATCTGCCAGCCCCCGCCCATGCAGGCGCCATCCACCAAAGCGACGGAGGGCTTGGACAGGGAAGCGATGGCTGCATCGGCCCCACTGAGATGATCCAGGGTGGTGCCGTCCGGTTGGGGATCCACCAGCACCGAAGAAAGTTCACTGATGGAGGCCCCGGCGCAGAACGTGTCCCCGGTCCCTCTTAGCACCACCAGGGCAACATCCGGATCGGCGTCCAGGCGTGGCATGAGTTCCTGGATTTCCAAGCACATACCCCGGGTCAGGGCGTTCCGCTGTGCCAGGTTGCAGATCTCCACGGTGGCCACGCCATCAATGATCGAGACGGACATACGGCCTGCCCTGACGTCGGAAACCGTGGTCATCGCTGTGCTCCAATCTTTGCCGGCCCGCACATGATGCGGCCTTCGCGCTCAAGCCGGGTGACGTCGTCGTGCGTCATTCCAAACTCCATCAGTACATCCGCGGTGTGCTCGCCCAGAAGCGGTGGGGGCGAGAGGACCTCGCTGGCCTCGCCATTCAGGCTGAGGGGGCCACGGAGCAAGGGGAGCTCGGAGCCGTCCAGGCGCTCGCGGCGTTGCACCAGTCCCAAAGCGGCAACCTGCTCCGAGTCGAGGGCTTGCGTGTAGTCATAAATCGGTCCGCAGGGGATCCCGGCCTGGCTGATCAGCGGAACCCAATCGGTGGCGGATTTGGCCGCAAGGGCTGTTTCGATGAGTTCCGATAACTGATCCCTGTTGGCTGATCTGTCCGCCCCGGTAATGAACCGGGGGTCCTCTACAGCCCAGGGAACACCGATCAAGCCGCAGAACGCCCGCCATTGCTTGTCGCTTCCCACGGCAATATTGATGGACTCCGTGGCTGTGGCGAACATGCCGTAAGGGGCGATCACTGGGTGGTTGTTGCCCTGCGGTGTGGGTGCTTCGCCGAGGCTAAGTGCCTTCTGTCCTTGGAAAGCGGACAAATTCAGTGCGGTTTCCAGAAGGGACGTGGACACCCGGCTGGGACGCTCGCCGTTCCGTGCACCCATGAGCGAGGCCACGATTCCAAAAGCACAAATCATTCCCGAGGTGATGTCCACAATGGGCACACCTACGCGGTAGGCCGAGCCCGGTCCGGGGCCTGTCACTGACATCAGCCCGGACATTCCTTGGATGACCTGGTCCAGGCCGGCGTCGTCCTTGAGGGGACCGGTGTTGCCGAATCCGGTCACGGATCCCACTACGAGCCCCGGGTTCAACTCTTCCAGCCGGGAAGGAGTGAAACCCATTTTCTCCAGCGTTCCGGGCTTGAAGTTTTCCACCAGGACGTCCGCGTCGGCGATCAAGCCGGAGAGGATTTCGCGTCCCTCTTCAGAGTAGAAGTCGATGCACACGGAGACTTTGTTGCGGTTAACGGAGTCGAAGTACAAGCTATGGCCGTCCTGGAACGGGGGCCACTGGCGGGCCGTGTCACCGCCGTTGACGCTTTCCACTTTGATGATCCTGGCACCCATGTCGGCCAGGAGCGCGGTGCAGTAGGGGCCGGCGAGGGCACGGCTGAGGTCGATGACGGTGATTCCGCGAAGTGGTTTGAGCATGGTGTGCACCTTTCGTGCCTGCAAAACTTGCGCTTGCTTCATCGGTTCACTGGATGAACCGTTGGTTCATTTTGGGAAGTCGCCTGTAATGTAGGGCACTGAGGGAAGTCGGTCAAGCAGGAGTGTGGATGAGTACGCAGAGCGTGGTCACGGCGATTCGTGTATTGGAGGCTGTCTCGGACAACCAGCCGGCAGGTCTGTCTGAGCTGAGCCGTGAGGTGGATGTACCCAAGGCGACGGTGTTGCGCATGCTTAGGACACTGGGTGAATTGGGGTGGGTGACTCAGTCGGAATCCCAGGCCGGGAAATGGGTACTGACCAACCACGCCTTTGCTGTTGCGAGCCGTGGAAGCAGCGGCTCGGTCATTCGCGATGCCGCCATGGGCCCACTGAACGCGCTGCAGCTGGACACCACCGAGACCGTTCACCTGGCCGTGCCGGACCGCGGATACATGCTGATCATCGAGCGCCTGGACACCCCGCACGTTCTCCGGGCGTTCCTGCCGCTTGGTTCGAGGCTTCCCATGCACGCTTCCTCCACGGGGATGGCCTACCTTTCGGCAGCCGACGACGCATTTGTGGATGAATATCTGACCGGTCCGCTGGAAGCTTTGACGCCCCAGACCGTAGTAGACCCTGCCCGGCTTCGGGCGATGATCGCAGACACCAGGGCTCGGGGGTACTCCATCAACGAGCAAGGCCTCAGCACAGGAATCACATCAATCGGTGTTCCCTTGTTGGGCTCGGGCGGTGTTGCGGCGGGCTCGATCTCCATTTCCGGTCCATCAAGCAGAATTGTTCCGGCCAAGTACCAGGAGTACGGCGAGGCGGCGGCGGGGACTGCTTTGGAGATCAGCCGCGCCTTGGGGGCGTTCTCCACAAAGGGCTACTAAGTTTCCTCTCTGAATACTTCGTTCCGGCCTAATGCGCGCCTATCATGATGCTATGTACGTACCCCTTCACGGGCAGAGGGTCCGTTTGAACTAATTCCGTGGGGGTACGTAAGCGATATAGGGAAGAAATTCTCTCATCGGTGCCCGTTGGCATGGGTGGCGCTTCAGTAATGGAGTACCAGCGGACGCCTTCCTGAATAGACAACAGTTATTGAAAGGGATGCGTAGCTCAATGAACACTCTCTTAATAATCGCCGGTGTTATAGCGATCATCTTGCTCTTGGTAGGCGGATTCAATCAGGCCCTCAGCTTCCTGCTGTGGGTGGGAATCATCCTGCTGGTGCTGGCACTGATTGGCTGGGTAGTAGGCCGAGGCCGGTCGCGCGTATGACAACAGACCCAAGCGAAGTTGCAGGTTTTGCCCAAGTTCGCGATGGGACCACCACCCCCGGCAACCCTATTCCCAGGGATCCGGGGACGCCCGGCCAAAGCAGCCAAGTGCCTGCAGGTGATGCTTCGTCGGAAAGTCCGGACGACGCCGTCGATACCGGTCCCAGCGAATCGGCCAGTCCGCCCGGACCAGCCGAAGAAAAGGACGAGAAGACCGCGGACCCGCGTGGTCTGACTACCGAAACAAATCCTACGGATTGATCGGCACCAGCGCGGCCGCGAGCAGGAGATATCCCGTCCGCGGCCGCGTTCTCGTGGCAAACCAGGATCTGTGGTTTGCTGCTAATTGCCGGGCCTTGTCTTAGCGATTGGGAAAAAGATGCGAATCGGTTCAATCATCGGGTTGTTGGTGGTGGTGTGGCTCATTATTGGAGCTATTGCTGCCGGTCAGCGGGGATATTTCACATCACCGCCCGCGCAGTGTTCGCAGTTTGCCACCATAGCGCTGAATATCGTTGCCGGCCCGCTGAATTACACAGGCTTGAATCCTCAGGGTGGCTGTGAGATTCCACAGCCGTCATAAGTAGATCCGCAGGACACCTCGTTGGCGCGTTGGCGCCCGCGCGCACTCAAGCCCGCGCCCGCTCAAGCCCGCCCGCTCACGCCGCGCGCGCTGATGGCGCCTGCCGTGATGGCATCCCACCCGCGGCGGCATCCTAGCCCCCGAATAGCCTTTTACTAAGTTTGCTGACTATTATCGTCAAAGGCATGGACATGCCACCAAGGGGCCTTATAGGTTCGAAGTGTTCCATTAACACGTTCCACCGCTCAGGGAAAGGACAGTTCACATGGACAAGCAGAATGCCACACCGGAAGAGGAAGTGGGAGGCTACGGCACTCCTACCGCGGAGCAGGAAGCCGGCGGAGGGCAGGCACAGCCCCGCGTGGAAGAAGACATCGAGGAGGCTTCCCTCGGAGAGGGCACTGGCGCGCCAAACCTCAGCCACCTGAATCCTGAGGACTCAGACAGTGCGGGCGAGCCCGGTGCCGGCCGATTCGGCGGTACTGAGGAGCAGGCCCACGCGGAGCAGTCCTCGTTGCCTGACGGCAATAACGGCAACCTTCCGGACGGAAGCGGCAACGACCTTCCTGAGGAAGAGTCTCCCAACGACGATGACGAAGAAAGTTTCGACGCCGGCTAAGAGCTTTGGCTGGCGCGCTTTAGACAGGCGCGCCACTGGTTAAGCAGCCAGCTGGCTGGCGCGCCACCAGCAGTACAGCATGAGCACCCGAGACGAGATCGAAGGAGCAAAATCTATGGCTACCGTCCATAAATCAGTCGAAGTGGATGTCCCCGTATCTGTCGCCTACAACCAGTGGACACAGTTTGAGGCGTTCCCCCAGTTCATGAATGGAGTGGAGGCCGTACAGCAGATTGACGAGACCGGCCTGCACTTTTCAACCAACGTGGGTGGAGTGAAGCGCGAGTACAACGCGCAGATCATAGAGCAAGTCCCGGATACCTTGGTGAGTTGGGCCAGCGTTGACGGGCCCCGCAACGGCGGCACCGTAAGCTTTGAGCCCCTCGACGCCAGCCGCACGCGGGTGAACGTTGAGATTGTCTGGGAACCCGAGGGCCTTGCTGAGAAGGCGGGTTCAGCCCTTGGTGCGGACAGCCTCCGGGTTGGCGCGGATTTGGACAAGTTCAAGAAGTTCATTGAAGCCCAAGGCCATGAAACGGGTGCTTGGCGCGGCACGGTGTCCGGGGGCGATGTTGATGACACCGGTGAACCTTTTGGTAGCGGGGGAGTGGCAACAGCCGAATTCCCGTCCGTCGACCCGGATCTCTCAGCCCCCGCGGCCAATGAGGGGCCTGCCGAGCCGCCCCAGCCGCGTGCTCCTGGTCTCTAGGCACTCTGGCGCCAGGCTGAGGACTGGTTCAAACTGGATATCGAATCATCAGTAGCACTAGCGAGGGCCGGCCACCACAAGGGCCGGCCCTCGCGGCATAGCTAAGACCAGCGGCAGAAGGAGTTCTGACAGCGATGGCAACGTCTTGGAGCGTGGAAGCTGAGCAGAAATTCGACGCCGAAGCGTCCACGCCGCTGCCACGCCTTGACGCGATTGACGGGGTAAGCCGTGTGGGCGAGCCTGGCACGTACAACCTGGAAGCCGTCTACTTCGATACACGGCATTTGGCCCTCGCCGCCCGCGGGATCACGCTGCGCCGCCGCACGGGCGGACCCGATGCAGGCTGGCACTTGAAGCTCCCACATAGCGCGGGACGGCGAACGGAGATTCAGGCACCTTTGGGTACTGCCGATACTGTCCCGGTTGAACTCATGGACCGCATACTGGCCTACACCCGGGGTGATGCAGTGGCCGCCATCGCAACTCTGAACACGGAACGTACCAGCTACTCCTTGTACGGCAAGGATGGCCACCGCATGGCCGACTTTGTGGATGACCGCGTTCGCGCCCGGTCGATGCTCGGCGAACCGCGCGATATGACTTGGCGGGAATGGGAGGTGGAGCTGGCACCGGATGGAACTGACGACGGTGACGACACCCTGCTGGGCACACTGACACAGCAACTTTCCCAGGCCGGAGCAAAGCCGAGCCAGCGTACCTCCAAGCTGGCTACTGCGTTGGGCGACGCTTGGCCTACGTCGGAACAGTCAGAACGTGAAGCGCCCAGCGATAGTGGTCCTGCAGTAACACCAGTGCTCCTTTATCTGGAGGAGCAGGTGGCTGAGATGCTCCTCCAAGACTCCCACGTACGCCTCGCCCGGGACGATTCAGTCCACCAAATGAGGTCCCAGATTCGCCGAATCCGTGCAGTGCTGCATGGTTATAGCGAGCTTTTCGCGCAGGCCGCGGTGAAGGATCTGGAAAGGGAGCTGAAATCGCTTGCAAAGACACTTGGCCGGTACCGCGATGTGGAGGTTTTGCACGAACGGTTGAAGGTCAGCCTCGATCAATTGCCGGGGAAGCTTGTTCTGGGTCAGCTCGGGGACGAGTTGGAAGAGCGAATGACCCTGAGGGCCCGGAATGCGATGTCTGCCGTGAAGAACCGGTTGAACAGCCCGCGCTACTTCACGTTGCTGGACAATCTGGAGTCCTTTCTTAGTCATCCGCCGCTGACATCAGAGGCTTCCGTGCCGGCGAAGAAGGCCACGGCAAGGCTCGTCAACAAAGCCGGCAAAAGGCTCCGCAAACGTCATGACGCAGCGGTGGGAGCCGCCGTCGGGCCTCAACGCGACACGGCGTTCCACGAAGTTCGGAAGGCCGCCAAAAAGTTGCGTTTTGCCGCAGCGGCAGTGGAGGCCATCCACGGCAAACCCGCGGTGAAGCTGGAGGATGCCGCCCACAGGATTCAATCGATCCTTGGCGACCATCAGGACAGCGTCATGGCCCAAACGGAACTGCTGAAGCTGGGGTCCTCGCCAGGCGTCAGCAACGGCGCTTTCACCTATGGAGTGCTCCACGCGATGGAAAGCACCGCCGCTGAAGCGACGCTGGACGAGTACCTGCGGAAGGGAAAGAAGGCGCGAAAGCTTCGCCTGAAGAAGTAGGAGTTTGTGTACAGCAAATGCCCTTAAAACGCCCTCTAAAGGTCATCTGCTGTACAAAAACTGCGGGCTTTACTTCTTGAGGAACGCCAGCAAGGCCTGGTTGATTTCGGCGCCGTGCGTCCACAGCAGGCCGTGCGGCGCGCCTTCGATTTCCAGGTACTCGGCGCTGGGCAGGGCGTCCTTGAAACGCCGGCCGGTGACGTCGATCGGCAGGATGTTGTCCGCAGTGCCGTGAACAATCAAGGCCGGCACGTCAATCTTGGGGATGTCGGCACGGAAGTCGGTGAGCCACGTGGGCTGGGCTGCCACCGAGGCGAAAGCACCCGACTTGCTGGCCAGGTTCCAGCTCGCATCCACGGCTTCCTGACTGAGACGATCCGTGCCCAGGAAGGTGTCGCTGTTGTAGAAGTTCTTGAAGAACTCGGTGAAGAAGGCGTAGCGGTCAGCCTTGACGCCGGCGGCGAGGCCATCGAAGACTTCCTGCGGCACGCCGTCCGGGTTGTCGTCGGTTTTCAGCAGGAAAGGCTCCAACGAACCGAGGAACACGGCCTTGGCGACACGGGCCGAACCGTAGGTGCTGATGTAGCGCGCAACTTCGCCGGTGCCCATGGAGAAGCCCACCAAGACGGCATCGTTCAGGTCCAGCGTGTCCAGCACGGTTTTCAGGTCTGCGGCGAAGGTGTCGTAGTCGTAGCCCTCGGTGGGCTGGCTGGACTTGCCGAACCCGCGGCGGTCGTACGTGATGACGCGGTAACCGGCGTCGAGCAGCGCGGCTGTCTGCTTCTCCCAAGAGGAACCGTCCAACGGGTAGCCGTGAATCAGGACCACTGCCTGGCCGGTCCCGTGGTCCTCGTAGTAAAGCTCGATCTCAGTGCTGTTTTCGTTTCCGACGGTGATGTAAGCCAAAACTCAAGTCCCTTCGATGCGGTTCAACACGAACGTTTCCAGCCTACTGTCCTGCTGCGACGCCGGCACGGGTTTACAGGTTGGTCATCCGCTCGCCAGCCTCGTTGTAGCGGCCACCCTCCACGGTGATTTTCGCCGCGGCCGCCTCGATTTCGTCCAGCTCAGCAGATGAAAGTTCGACGTCGGCCGCGGCCAGGTTTTCTTCCAGGCGGTGCAGTTTCCGTGTACCGGGAATGGGAACAATCCAAGGCTTCTGTGCCAGCAACCATGCCAAGGCGATCTGGCCCGGCGTCGCGCCTTTTCGTTCAGCGATTCCGGCGAGGAGGTCCACCACGGCCTGGTTGTTCTGCATGGCCTCGGGCGTGAACCGGGGGATGGTGCTGCGGATGTCGTTGCCGGATTCGAAGCTGGTGGAAGCGTTGATGGTGCCGGTCAGGAAACCTTTGCCGAGTGGGCTGAAGGGAACGAAGCCGATTCCAAGCTCTTCGCATACACCCAGGACTTCTTCCTCCGGACGGCGCCACCACAACGAGTACTCGCTCTGAACCGCAGCCACGGGGAGAACTGCGTGGGCTCGCCGGATGGTGCCTGCGGCTGCCTCCGACATACCGAAGTGCTTCACCTTTCCGGCGTCTACCAATTCCTTGACGGCACCTGCCACGTCCTCGATGGGCACCTCCGGATCGACGCGGTGCTGGTAGTAGAGGTCCAGTGCGTCCACGCGGAGCCGCCGCAGGGATCCCTCAACTACTTCTTTGATGACCTCGGGCCTGCTGGTGACCTTGCCGCTTGGCTTCCGCTCAGCTGGGTCGATGTCCCAGCCGAACTTGGTGGCGATGACCACCTGATCCTTGAACGGTGCCAATGCTTCGCCAACAAGTTCCTCATTGGCGTAGGGCCCGTAGATCTCGGCGGTATCGAAGAACGTCACGCCGCGTTCCACGCCTGTGCGGATGAGGGAGATCATTTCGTCGCGATCCGGCCGTTCGCTGTAGCCGCCGCTCATGCTCATGCATCCCATGCCAATGGCGGAAACTTCCAGGCCGCCGGTACCGAGTGTGCGCTTTTCCATGGTTGGTTTCCTCTGCAGTTCGGGCTGATGATTACTTCGACGTTATGGGGCCACGGCAGAGTGAGGGAGTCCCTGACATTACCCCTCACTTCCCTCTAGTTGCCCACAGCAACCAGACGTAAACTGGCCTTCGGTTCACAACCCTTGGTTCGGAGACCCTATGCTGTGGAAGGTTCTTGTTCGCTTCCTGCGGCCGCATCAGCGGCTGCTGATCGCCGTCGTTCTCTTCCAACTGGCGCAGTCCATCGCGTCCCTGTACCTTCCCACACTCAATGCGGACATCATCGACAACGGCGTTGCTACCGGGGATACCGAATACATCCTGCGCATGGGCGGGCTCATGCTGCTCATTACCTTGCTGCAGATCGCGTGTGCCGTGGTGGCCGTGTACTTCGGCGCCAAGGCTGCCATGGGGATGGGCCGTGACCTCCGGGATGCCATCTTCAGCAGAGTAGGGGAGTTCTCGGAACAGGAGGTCACCAGGTTCGGGGCGCCCTCCTTGATTACCCGTTCCACCAACGACGTCCAACAAGTGCAGCAACTGGTCCTTATGTCCTGCACCCTGATGGTCGCGGCGCCCATGCTGAGCATTGGCGGCGTGATCATGGCGGTGCGACAGGACGCGCAATTGTCATGGCTGATCGCAGTGTGCGTGCCGGTGTTGCTGGTGGCCGTGGGGCTGATCGTCACCCGGATGGTGCCGCTGTTCCGGAAAATGCAGATCCGGATCGACGCCGTCAACAGGGTCCTCCGCGAGCAGTTCACCGGCATCCGTGTGGTGAGGGCCTTCGTCCGGGAGGACATGGAAGCCGCCCGTTTTGCCAAAGCGAACGACGACGTCACTGACGTTGCGCTGCGGGCCGGCCGTCTGATGGCTCTCATGTTCCCTGTGGTCATGCTGGTGATGAACGTTTCCTCCGTGGCGGTGATCTGGTTCGGGTCTTTCAGGATCGAGGACGGCTCCATGCAAGTGGGCACCCTGATAGCGTTCCTGAGCTACCTCATGCAGATCCTGATGTCCGTCATGATGGCCACGTTCATGGCCGTGATGATCCCGCGTGCGTCCGTTTCTGCCGACCGCATCGGCGAGGTTCTGGACACCGCATCAAGTGTCCAGCCGCCGTCGAACCCTGTCACGGGCGGCATCCGTCGCGGCGAACTGGAAATGCACGACGTCGGATTCGCCTACCCGGGTGCCGAGCAACCGGTGCTGAGCGGGCTTTCTTTCACCGCCCGAGCGGGGGAGACCACCGCAATCATCGGCAGCACCGGCGCCGGCAAAACCACGCTCGTGAACCTCATGCCTCGGCTGTTCGACGCCACCTCCGGGTCGGTTCGGATGGACGGCGTGGACGTCCGCGAACTGCACCCGGATCTGCTCTGGGGCCACATCGGGCTGGTGCCGCAGCGGCCCTACCTGTTCTCCGGGACGGTCCGCAGCAACCTTCATTACGGCAAACCCGACGCCACTGAGGACGAGCTGTGGCAGGCGCTGTCCGTGGCTCAGGCCCGGGATTTTGTGGAGGAAATGGAAGGCGGACTGGATGCGGTCATTTCGCAAGGCGGCACCAACGTGTCCGGCGGGCAACGTCAACGGCTCGCGATCGCCCGGGCACTGGTGAAACAGCCGGAGCTCTACATCTTCGACGACTCCTTCTCATCCTTGGACACCGCCACCGATGCCCGGCTCCGGCAGGCCCTCAAACGCCACACCAACGGAGCCACGCTGGTGATCGTGGCGCAACGCGTGTCCAGCATCGCGGATGCGGACCAGATCTTAGTGCTCGACGACGGCAGGATTGTTGGGCGCGGAACGCACCATGAGTTACTGGAGACCTCCGAAACCTACAGGGAAATCGTGTCCTCCCAGCTCGCGGCGGAGGAAGCGGCATGAGCTCCGTGTCAGCTGGCCCGCGCGGTCCCCAGCGGCCGGCCATGGGACCGGGCCGCGGAGGACCCTTCGCCGGTATGAACATCCCGGCCGAGAAGGCCACGAACTTCAGTGCCTCCGCCCGGCGCTTGCTGGGAACCTTGCGGCCGGAGCGATTCTGGCTGATCCTGGTGCTGGTGTTCGCCGTGGTCAGTGTTGCCTTGTCTGTCATTGGTCCGAGGCTACTGGGCGAAGGCACCAACCTGATCTTCGCCGGCGTCGTCTCAAAACAGCTTCCCGCCGGCGCCTCCAAAGCCGACGTGATCGCAGGGCTGCGCGCCTCAGGTGAGGACAGCAAGGCCGACATGTTGAGCGCCATGACCCTCACTCCCGGCGTCGGAATCGACTTTGCTGCGCTGTCCTCGGTGCTGCTGTGGGCGCTGGCGCTGTATGTCCTGGCCTCAGCGTTCGGTTGGATGCAGGCGTACGTGCTCAACGGCGTTGTCCAACGCACCGTGTACCGCTTGCGTGAACGGATCGAAGCGAAAATACACCGGCTGCCCCTGAGCTACTTCGACAAAATCCAGCGTGGAGAACTGCTCAGCCGCGTCACCAATGATGTGGACAACATCTCCCAAAGCCTCCAGCAATCCATCAGCCAAGTGGTCTCCTCCCTTCTGACCGTGCTGGGTGTGCTGGTGATGATGTTCCTGCTCTCACCGCTGCTGGCCCTGATCGCCTTGGTAACCATTCCGCTGACGCTGGGAACCACACTGCTGATCGCCAAACGCTCGCAGAAATTGTTCGTGGCGCAGTGGAAGAACACCGGTGAACTCAACGGCCAGATCGAGGAGACCTACACCGGGCATGCGCTGGTGAAAGTCTTCGGACGGCAGAACGAGGTGCAGGAAAAGTTCCGTCTCAAGAACTCGGAGTTGTACCAGGCGAGCTTCGGGGCGCAGTTCGTGAGCGGCCTGATCATGCCGGCCATGACGTTCATCGGAAACCTGGTGTACGTGGGGATCGCCGTAGTGGGTGGCCTGCAAGTCGCCTCCGGTTCCATGCAGTTGGGTGACGTCCAAGCCTTCATCCAGTACTCACGGCAGTTCACCATGCCTTTGGCGCAGCTTGGCTCGATGGCCAACATGCTGCAATCCGGTGTTGCCTCGGCCGAGCGGGTGTTTGATCTGTTGGATGAGGATGAAGAATCGGAGGAGCCGGCTGCTTCGGCTTCCGGCCCTTCCCGTGGGCGGCTCGTGTTCGAGAATGTGTCCTTCCGGTACTCGCCGGACAAGCCGCTGATCACAGACCTCAGTCTGGTTGCCGAGCCGGGGCAGAGCATCGCGATTGTTGGGCCGACGGGCGCAGGCAAAACCACCCTGGTGAACCTCATGATGCGGTTCTACGAGCTAGACTCCGGGCGCATCACCTTGGACGGCGTGGATATTGCGTCTCTCTCGCGGCAGGAACTGCGCTCGCGGATGGGCATGGTGCTGCAGGATACGTGGCTGTTTGGCGGGACTATCCGGGACAACATCGCCTACGGCAGGCCCACGGCTTCCGAGGACGAGATTGTGGAGGCCGCCCAGGCAACCTATGTGGAGCGCTTTGTTCGGTCCTTGCCCGAGGGCTACGACACCCTGCTGGACGACGAAGGCGGGAATGTCTCCGCTGGCGAAAAGCAGTTGCTCACCATTGCCAGAGCCTTCCTATCCCGCCCCTCAGTGTTGATCCTGGACGAGGCCACCAGCTCCGTGGACACCCGGACCGAGGTGTTGGTTCAGAAAGCCATGAACGCGTTGAGGTCTGACCGGACCAGCTTCGTGATCGCCCACCGGCTCTCCACCATCCGCGACGCCGATCTCATCCTGGTGATGGAGGCCGGGCAGATCGTGGAGCAGGGGACACACTCGGAGCTGCTGGCCGCGGGTGGGGCGTACTCGCGGCTGTACGAGGCCCAGTTCGCGGCGCCTGTCTCTGAGGTGTGAGGTCTCGCCTGTCGCTTCTGGCTCGTCGCTTCTGGCCCAACTTTCGACGCCGATGGGCCGCTTTGCAACTAGTATAGGTTGATTTTGGGTACTGATGGCTCAAAGAAGGGCTGGAAGCGACGGATTATGGCAACCTCGATGGCCTCAGCACGTTGGCGTCCCCGGCCTTAGCAGGGTCGAGCGGCACGGGGCTGACGAGTACTGCCGGGCCTCGATGCAGCACGCCGCCTGTGATCACCTGGCACCGGACGCCACCACGCCCGCGCATCGCCTTGTGGGCGCCGGGAGCGAGCATTTCATCCATCCAGGCGCAGGGGTGAGTGGGTCGCCCGGCCTTGAGCCGCACGGTGTCTCCGCCGGACTCAAGGGTGAACTCGTGTCCGAGCAGGGGAGCCAGCTCAACGCCTCGCAGCACCACATTTCGACGGGTCAGGAGAGGGTCAAACGGTCCAGCCCCAAGCTCGGCTGCCATGGACTCAAGTGCCTCCACCGCGAACAGCGTCAAGGCAGCATCCATGTGTGCGGCCTTGCCGTAGAATCGGTCGCCAACGATGCCTTTGCCCGCTACCAATTCCGCGTGGTCCGCGTCGGTGGTGGGGACATCTGCAGCTCCCTCGCGGGCGCGGCCGAAGTAGGCGTGTGCCGGCGACACCAAAAGGTGCAGCACCTCGACGTCGTACCTGTAGTCAGCGCTCATCCCCCAACGCTAGCCCCGATGCGCAACCATTGCCTCCACATGTAAAGGGTGCTTTACTTTGAAGATGAGTAAAGCTTCCTTTACATCTAGGCGGGCACCGTTCCATCACTACGTGTTGGCGGTGACGCTCGGCATCATCCTGACCATGGCGGTTTCTGTCCTGGTGGGTGCATCAAACCCGGATGACTTCTGGCTAGCTGCGGGGATCGGAGCCCTTTGTGCCGTTTACCCGGCTATGTCGCTGGGTGCCAAGGTTTTCGTGTCGAACCACACGGTGGCCCGCGATGCCCACGGCGAACAGGGCGTGGAGCTGCAGTGGATGCGCCAAGCCGGCGCCGGAGCTTTCATCGACGTCCTCGTCGCCACCATCGCGGCTGCTATGGTGCTGGTCATCGGACGCATCGCTGTGGATGCCCTTCCGATCCTTCTGGCCCTGGTCGGCTTGAGCGCGGTGGACGCCGGAGCGCGCTACCTCGTCATCCGCCACCGGGCTCTGAAGTGAAGAACAACCTCGCGGAGCGTCGCGCGGAACGGCGCTGGACGCAATCGGATCTGGCTGCCGCGCTCGGAGTGTCCCGCCAGACGGTGATTTCCATCGAGCGGGAGAAGTTCGATCCCTCGCTGCCGTTGGCGTTCCAGATTGCCAGGACCTTTGACTGCGCTATAGAGGACATCTTCACTGCTGATTGACACACTGTGTCCTGCGCCGCAGCGCTTTGAGGGCGGCCCGGATACTGTGGCACGGTGAACTTTGCTGAGGCCGCCGACGGCGCTGAACTCGCCTGGACGTCCGAAGGCGAGGGTGAGCCAATGCTCCTGATCGCAGGACAGGCCACGTCCATGGACGGTTGGGGTCCGACGGCGGCACTTCTGTCCCGCACATACCGCGTCATTCGCTTCGATCACCGCGGGATTGGTCGGAGTGGGAAGGGTGACGCCGAGCGCTACACGACGCGGCTTCTCGCCGAGGATGCCGTAGCCGTCCTTGACGCCGCGGGTGTGGATTTAGCACACGTGTACGGTCATTCGATGGGCGGGCGCATAGCCCAGTGGTTGGCCATCGACTACCCGAAGAGAGTCCGTACGCTGGTTCTTGCCGCAACGAGCGGTGGAAAGTGGCCCGACGCTGTGACCCAGCCGGATCGAGAGGCATTGGACGCCTTGACCAGTGGAGATATGTCCCGGCTGGAGCCGCTCTTCTTCGATGCTGAATGGGCGCAAAGCAATCCTGCGGCGGTTCACACGTTCTTCAACTCCCACGCGTCGGCATGGGCCAAGGCGCGACACTTTAACGCTAGCCGCGAGCACGACGCCTGGAGTCATCTCGGTTTCATCCAAGCCCCCACGCTCTTACTCCATGGAACTGAGGACGTGCTCACGCCCTTGCCCAATGCACTTCTGATGCGCCAGCACATCCGTGGCTCCGTACTGGTGCGGGTTCCTGGTGCAGGGCACGGCCTCCACTTGGACCACCCCGAGACAGTTGAGTGGATCCGGCAATTCATCGCCAGAAAGAGCCGCTCATAATCCGGGGACTCTTGAAGCGGTTTGCTACTTGGGCGGTCCAGCCTTGCGCTCTGAAGCAGCGATCAGCTTCTCGGTCTGTTCGAGAATCTTGGCCCGAATTGGGGACGAGACAGTGACTGTCTTATTGCGGGATACCAGGCGCACCTCGTACCGTCCTCCGCTTGATGGTCGGTGGGATGTATCGATTGCTGTTTTCTTAGCCATGTTCATCTCCTTGTTCTAAGTTTGGCTGACGTCCGGCGTGTCGTCTACTCGGCTCTCACCTTCCTCGTCATCAACCTCTTCTTCGAGTTCTTCATCTTGGATTGCTATGGAGACGATTTTCATGAGGTCGGCGTCCTCGGTTGTGGCAAGGTCACTGTCCACCATGTGTACTAGAACACTTACTCCTGTAAGTCTGCGTTGGGGATCTTCCTGATCCAGTGCTGCATCGATTGCCCATTGTGCCCGTTTCCACCATTGGTCCCGCTTGTCGGCCTTGGTTTTCTGGCGGTAAGCGAAGTAAGCCACCAAGGCCACGCCGAACGTCGCCAGAGGTGCCAATGATGCTGCTCCCTTGGCCACATCAAAGAGCACCGCTAGTGCTTCCACTGGCCAGCTCCTGCATTATCTAAAGGAACCTTCAAAACCTCCAGGGCGGCCAGCAGGTACGGGGTTGGGTCTGGCTCCGAGCCCGCGGCCCACTGCATCCATGCTTCGAAGGTGGCTGCGAGGTACGCGGCGCTCAGGTAGCGTGCCGCCGTTTCGGAAAGGCCACTCTCAGCAAGGAAAGCCAGGGCCCTTTCGCGCTGGGGGGCCAGGGACTCGTAGCTGCGGCTGGTCAGTTCAGGGTGCTCGGCAATCAGGCGGAGTCTGCCGCGGGTGACGGACAGGTCCGGGATGACGGCTACTCCGGCGATCGCCGCCGCGCGCAACCCGGCCAACACGCCGCCGTCGGACTTTCCGGGACTGTGGAACGAGCCGAAGGCGAGCGTCGAGGCTTCCACCACCGGCTCGCTTCCGCCCCACACGAGGTCGGCTTTGCTGGCGAAATAGCGGTAGAGGCTCTTGCGCCCGATTCCGGCCGCCTTCGCGATGTCCTCCATGGAGGTGTTCTCGTAGCCGTGTTCAGCGAAGAGGTCCAAAGCCAATCCGGCCACGGCGTCCGGGTCAATGGTCGCTGGTCTGCCGCTGGGACGCGGGGGTTGGGCATCGTCCGAAGTCATTTCTCCAGTATTCACTCTTACATAATGACACAGAGTGTCATAAGCTGGGTGGACCACTCAGCAATCATCGGAAGGACATCATGGGCAACGACGCTTCATGGCAGGAGACCATTACCTCCGGCCGTTTTGCCGGCAAGACCATCATCGTCACGGGCGCAGCCTCGGGAATCGGCCAGGCGACCGCGCTTCGGATTGCGAAGGAGGGCGGTAGGGTCATTGCTGCCGACATCAGCCAGGAGCGCCTTGACGCTCTTGTGGAGGAGAACGCCGGCCTGGACCTGATACCGGTGGCTGGCGACATTTCCACTGAAGAGACGGTGGCCTCTGTCCTCGCCGCTGCGGGCGGACACGTGGATGCACTGGCTAACGTTGCCGGCATCATGGACAATTTTGCACCCATTCATGAGGTTGATGACGAGCTTTGGGACCGCGTTTTTCGCATCAATGTAACGTCCCTCATGCGCCTGACCCGCGCAGTGGTGCCGCTCATGTTGGAAGCCGGATCCGGCTCCGTAGTGAATGTCGCGTCGGAGGCTGGCCTGCGCGGCTCGGCCGCCGGAGCTGCTTACACGGCGTCCAAGCATGCGGTGGTGGGCCTGACCAAGAATTCTGCAGTGCTGTACGGCCCCAAGGGTTTGCGGTTCAACGCCGTGGCTCCCGGTCCCACTATCACCAACATCGTGGCTAACTGGGGATCGCAACTCGCGGCCGAACGCCTCGGTCCGCTGATGCAGGCAACGGTTCCCACCCCCGCAACCGCAGCACAATTGGCTGCTTCCATCACCTTCCTGCTCAGTGACGACGGCACCAACGTCAACGGCGCCATTCTGGCGTCCGACGGCGGCTGGTCGGCCTTATAGGGTTTTCTCACCAAGGTGCCGGACCAGTGCGTCCACAATGGGCAATTGCCCTTTGACGAGCTTGGTCCGGGCCACTGTTTCCTCAAACCACCTGGCGTCGTCGATCTCCGGGAAATCCTTGATGGCACCCGAGCCCTTGGGCCATTCCATGGGGAAGGTGTTGCTGACAATCTTTTCCGGTTGAAAGTCGCTGGCTTCTGCCGCGAACGCGGTGATCAGCTTTCCGGAGGGCTGTTTAAAAACGCCCAAAAGTTCGTAATCCGCCAACGGTGGCGGTGTGCCTATTTCTTCAGTGAATTCCCGCTGGGCGGCAACCAGTGCGTCCTCGTCCTCAGGGAATTCTCCCTTGGGAATAGACCAGGCGTGTTCATCTTTGCGGGCCCAAAAGGGTCCACCCATATGGGCTATCCAAAGCTCCAATTGCCCGGCCGTGTTTCGCCGGTGAAGGAGGATGCCAGCGCTGCGGATTGTGATGTTCCCTCCCGGGTTTGGCGAGGCGGAAAAAGTCTCTCGGACAGGTCAAGGCTACTCGTGGAGTTGGCGCCGTTATCCAACTGATGTCGGGCCAATGATTTTTGCTTGTTCATTTTCCTTCCGACAGGGCCCTTGCTACTTGATAATCGAGGACAGGCGTTCCTCGGGGGTGGAACGTCGTTGCGGTCACCGGCATCAGCCGTTGACGGGTCTGGGCGCATCAGCAGGAGGAAACAGCTATGGCATTGTCAGTGAGGCTCCTTCCACATGGGGGAAGAAAAGCAATGGGGTTGGCCGTCATCGTTGCGGTCGGTTTATCGATGTTCACAGGAATAGGTCCATCACATGCGGCGGACACCACGCCCATGGCTGAGGATCCCGGCCCGGTGGGAAGTTTTGCCTGGAAAGGATTCAACTGGCAGAAGCGTTTTTGGGGCGGTGCGCCCATGTATAACGCCAGTTGGGATGCGAATAATGTGAGTAACCCGGATGCCAACGGGTACGTCAAGCTCTCCATCAGCAACCCCACGGGCTCGGCTCCGAAGGGTGCTGAGTTCCAGTCCACGCGTGAAGGTTTCGGGTACGGAACGTACAGCACCACCGTGGAAAAAGACGTTAGCTCCCTGCAGAAGGAAGTGGTGTGGGGTTGCCTGTTCACGTACGATCCCAATGCCGAGCCCGGATACACGGAGATTGACCTTTGTGAGGCCTCGGCCTGGGGCGGGGGCGCCGCGTACGGTGAGGATTGGCCGGTGACCCAAGGGCATGGATATTGGTTTGACGCCACCTTGCCGCCCGGACAGGGAAACAACACTGTCACCTTCGATGTCACCAATGCTCCGATTCTCACTCACAGGATGGTGTGGGAACCGGGCAAGCTGACGTATGAGACGTTTGCAGGCGAGGGCTACGACGGAACCCTCCTGAAGCGGACTGTCCTTGAAGGTTCTACTGTCCCGCTTCCGGCAAAGGAGCAAATTCACTTCAACCTGTGGGTCACCGGTGGTGGCGGAGGGGACGCCGCACACGTTTCTCCTGAAACGGTGACCATCCGTGACTTCTCCTTCGTGCCTGCAGATCAAGGTCAGCTCACCGCACCAACGCCCACCGTCTCAGGCACGGCCGCTGTGGGCTCAACGCTGACAGCAGCACCGGGAACCTGGACCACAGGAACCGCCCTAAGCTACCAATGGTTCCGGAACGGCACAGCAATTGCCGGCGCAACCGGTGCCGCCCGGGTCCTTGCAGCAGCCGACCAAGGTAGCACTCTGACGGTTCGTGTAACGGGAACCAAAGCCGGATATGCCACAGCCATCAAGGAGTCCGCTCCCACAGCAACCGTGGTGGCAGGGACGCTGGTAGCCCCAACCCCCGTCATCACCGGAACGCTCGCAGTGGGTTCTACGCTCACGGCCAACCCCGGGACGTGGACGTCCGGGAGCACCCTGACGTATCAGTGGTACCGGTCGGGTGCGGCAATCGCCGGAGCTACCTCCAGGAGCTACAAGCTGGTGAGCGTTGACCAGGCTGATTCCATGAGTGTGCGGGTAACAGGTTCTAAGGCCGGCTACACCACGGTGGCTAAATTCTCGGCCGGCACGGCACTGGTTCTGTAGGCCGTAATTCCGCATGCACTCAGCCCGCAGTCGTGTCGCGCTGGGGGTAGCGACACAACTGCGGGCTAAGTGGCCGGCCTGGATGCTCCGGCCTAGCCCTTTTGGGCCCGGACAGGGACGATCCTCTTGATGGCAAGGCCGAGTGCCAGCATGGCAAAGGCTGCCAGTGCGAACCAGAAGAGGTCCCCTGCACCGGTCAATGCGAGCGTTCCGGAACCCATTCCGGCTGCTGCTGCCCCTGTCACTGGGGCTACTGGGTTGTTGTACATGAGTCAGTTACCAAACTTTCTTTCTGTTGAATGCTGCATCCAGGTACGCCTTGGCGTGAACAGCCTGGAGGAAGATATCGATGACGGTTTCGTACATGGTTGCGGCAAGGAGCATGTACCTCCAGCCCCGGAAACGCACAGTGACTATGCGTTCCAGGATGAAGATGCCGGTGACGGTGATCCAAAACGGCTGAAGATTCAGGCCCATCCCGGATATCAGCGCGAACAGGATGGAACCGAAGTAGGCCAACGTCACTACGACGCCGATCATGGAGAGGAACTGGCGTCCCCAGTAAGGCCGGGTCACTTTGGTCCATCCGTATTGCACGCAGTTCTCCACCGCGCCGCGCTTCCACCGGAGCCGCTGGGACCACAGTTCACGCCACGTGGGCATGACCTCGGTGACCAGCGTGCAGTTCGAGGGAGATGCTATGCGGTAGCCCAGGGTCAACAGGGCAAAGGAGAGTTCGTTATCTTCGGTCAAAACCGACGTATCGTAGACGCCGCCCTTGCCGTTGCCGGGAGGGAGTGTGCCCTTCAACCGGGCGGCTACGACGTCGCGCAATGTCTTGACACGGAAAAGGGCTGCTGTGCCGGTGACCACCAGGCACTTGCCGTGAAGTCGCTTCACGTCCCGGGCGTAGCGGGCGTATTCGTTGCGCTGGAGGTGGCCCACAAAGCCGCCGCCGGGGCCGCCGCTGAACACTCCGCCAACGGCGCCGAGCAGTTCGTCGGCCAGCAGGTTCTTGGTGGCGTTTTCAATGAAGTCCAGGGCCAGCTGTGAGTCGGCATCCTGTACCAGGACCAAGTCCTCGGGGTCGGCATCAGGAAGGAGCTGACTGAGGGCGAAGTTCAGGGCACCGGCTTTTTTGTCCTTGTTCCCCACGGTGCGGATCACCTCGGCACCCTGGGCTAGTGCAAGTTCTTCAGTGTCGTCAGTGCAGTTGTCTGCCACCACAATGACGCGATCCGGGCGATGGGTCTGGTTGTTCAGGGAGTGGAGCGTCTCGGTGATGCCGGCGGACTCGTTGTGCGCCGGAACCAGGACGGTGACTACCCCGCCAGCCGCACGGTGGGATCGGCGACGCCTGGTTGCAGTGTCCGGGGCGCTTGCCGGGGCAGGTGCCGCTGTTGTTTCCGTGAGCATTGTGATCCCTCCGTTCGTGCCTTGAAGCGTTGACTCACTTAGAGTTCCAACGCGAACGCAAGATCAGGGGAGGGAAACCATCAAGGAAGTCTCAAGGTTTGCTCAGGACTTTCTGAGCTCCGTCACGTTTCGGGGTAGGGGCCCACTTGTACTGACTTTGGGATGGCTGTACTCATTTGGGGTGGGTGTACTGACGTGGCGTGGCGCGCTTTAACGCAAGAGGACGACGTCGGGGCGTCCCGGCGTCGTCCTCTTTCGTGGAGCTTGAGCTGCTTAGCGGTTCAGGCTGACCGTGAAGGTCTTGGGGCCGCTAAGGGTTACCGCGATTCCGCAGTTTTCGGCGGCAGCGCGGTGGGAGAGGGATTCAATGGCGGCATCGATCGTGTGGTCGATTGCCGACTTGTCCCAGATTTTCAGCGTGATGGAGTCAGTATGTGTCGTCATTGTCAGTACTTTCACTCAGGCCGGTGACAGCCCCAAGCTTCTTCGCCCGGGGCCCGCATCCTCGTCGGTGAGGATTGCTGATTCAGCTTGTGCGGGAACGAATTCCCTCATTCATGGTTCATGCTGTCCGGCGCCGTTGACAAGTCAATTCGGCTAAGTGTGACCGATTACACGTCGCTCGTGACGCCCTGTATCGCCGCTGGAGTCACTTCGATGCAGCCAGCTCCAGCGTGTAAACAACCAGTTGGACCTTCGGCGCAGGGCGCTCCTTTTCACGCTCCAGCCGGCGGACGTAGCCAAGGCGGCGGTAGAGCCGCTGGGACGGCTCATTATCGACGGCGGTGTCCAGGACTACGCGGTCTGCGCCCCGGGCGGCGGCAATACGGGCGGATTTATCCAGGAGCCGCTGGCCAAGCCCCGCGCGGCGGGCCTCCGGGAGCACGGCCAGCAGCCTGAGCTCCACTTCACCTTCTTCGGCCTGCCGGCTCAGGTACGAACCGAACGGCAGGAGGCTGGCAGTGCCTACAAGGCTTCCGGTGTCAGTGTCCTCGGCCACCAGCAGCACGCCCTCGCGGGCGCGGGCTTCAGCGTCCAACAACAGAGCGAGCCGCTCGCCGTCGGGCTGACGCGAGCCGGGAAGATGATGACCGAAACCTTGGTACGTCAGCCGCCCTACGGCGTCGTACTCCTCGTGGCGGGCCTCGCGAATCACGTAGGCACCGGTGGCGACGGTTGCTTGGGTGGTCATGATTGTCCTTTCGGCTGCGGATGAAGTCCCAGGTGCGATTTCAGGGTGGTGCCCGCGTATTCGGTGCGCGCAAGGCCGCGTTCCTGAAGCAGGGGAATGACGCCGGCGGCGAAACGCTCCAGGTCCTGGGGGAGAAGGGAGAACATGAGGTTAAAGCCGTCCGCGGCGCCTTCGGCGTGCCAGCGTTCCAAGGAGTCGGCCACATGTTGCGGGGTCCCGATGAAGTCGTGATTCCGTTTGTCGCCGGTGAGGATCGAGTAGAGGTCCTTGAGCGTCACCTCATCCTCCCGGCCGCGAATCTGTTCGCCAGCGGAGCGGAAATCGGTCCTGGGCTGCGTGATGCCGGGGATGCCGGACTGGGCCACGGTGGCATCCGCTCCGAGCCCGGTGAAATCCAGCTGGCCGGCGAAGTATTCCTGCAGGAAATCCAGCACCTGCTGATCGGTGATGAGGTTGTCCAACTCCCGGATGCGTTCCAAAGCTTCGTCCCGGGTGTCCGCGACCACGGGCGAGATGGCCTGGTAGATGTAGATTTCCTCGGGATTCCGGCCGAACGCCTTCGCCTGAGCCCGGACGGACTCCCGGTACTGCCGAGCCTGCGGAATGTCGGGGTGGCTCGCGAAAAGGGCGTTGGCGAAGCGGGCCCCCAGCTTCTGGCCGGGGACGGATGTTCCTGCTTGGGCCAGCAAGGGGGAGTGCTGCGGGGAGGGACCGATGTTCAGCGGCCCGGCGACCTTGAAGAATTGGCCCTTATAGTCCAGCCGGTTGAGTTTGCGCCGGTCAAAGAATCGTCCTTGCGCTTTGTTGTAGAGGAAAGCGTCCGGGTCCCAGGAATTCCAGAGCCCTTGGGTGACCTCCACGAATTCTTCAGCGCGGCGGTAGCGGAGGCTGTGGTCGAAGTGCTCATCGGCACTGAAGTTGCTGGCCGTGCTGTTGGTGAGGTCCCGCGTGGTCACGATGTTCCAGCCAACACGGCCGCCGCTGATGTGGTCCGCGGTGAGGGCCGCGCGGGCAAAGTTGAACGGCTCGTCATAGGACGTTGAGGACGTGGCGATGAGGCCGATGTTGCTGGTGACCGCGCCAAGGGCCGTGACCAGGCCTATGGGGTCAAACCTGTTGAGGATGCCCGGATTGGACGTCTCATCGATCGCGAGGGAGTCGCCCAGGAAGATCGCGTCGAACTTGGCTTCTTCGGCAGTTTTGGCTAGCTGTACCTGGTGGGCGAAGTCGATGCTCGCCTGAGGGAACGCTGTCTCGTGGCGCCATGAAGCCAGGTGGATGCCTGTGCCCACAAGGTAGGCGAAGAAATGGATCTGCTGGCGTTCACGGATGAGTGTCTGGTTCATGGGCCTGTTTCGGTGCTGTTGCTTTTTGGGGTCAGGAAGGTTGAGGGGCGGCGGCACTCTGTGGCGCAGGGCCGCCGCCCCTCAAGTGCTATTTGCTCTTCTTGATGGCTGCTTCTTCAGCAGTGAGGACTTCCTGCAGCTTCGCAGCGGTCCAGTCAGCCTTGAACTGCAAGTTGCCGTCGTTGAGCTTGGTCACCGAGGCCTCAACTTCGGGGGAGTGGTAGGCATCAACGATCTTCTTCCACGTGGCGTCGTCCTTACGGTCGGCCTTCACCACGAAGCCGTTGATGTACGGGGCCAGGGACTCGGAGTTCAGGTCTTCCTTGAAGATGATCTTCTCGTCACCCAGTCCACCCTTCTGGGCTTGGGTGTTGTTCACGACGGCGGCGTCCGTGGTTCCCTTGAGCGCGTTCACCGTTTGGTTGCTGTCAACGGGGACAACCTTGATCTTGCTCGAGGTGATCTCAGCCGGAGTGGACAGCGAGTTGCCGCCATCCTTGAGCTGCAGCAAGCCGGCGGTCTGCAGGTTCAGCAGTGCGCGGGCCTGGTTTGTGGGGTTGTTCGGAATCGCAACCTCGGCGTCCGCCGGCAGCTCACCAACGGATTTGAACTTCTCCGAGTACAGAGCCAGCGGGTAAACGGCGGTAGCGCCTACCGGGACCAGCGAGCCATTGCTGTTGACGTTGAACTGGGACAGGTACTTCAGGTGCTGAAAGAGGTTGATGTCCACCTGGCCCTGCTGGGTTGCCGTATTGATCTGCGCGCCATCTGTGAAGTTCTTGACCTCAAGATCAACGCCCTGATCCTTGAGCTTGTTCTTCAGGATGGTCCAGTGCTCCTCGGCACCGTCGTCCACGCCGATGACCACCTTGGTGTTCGCAGAGGTTGTGGAACCACTTGACGCACCCCCGCATGCCGAGAGCGATAGGGCGGCGATCAGGCCGACGGCGGCGACTAACAGGCGGTTCTTCATGATGCTTCTCCGTACAAAGGGTCTTGATGCGAATGGAAGGTGCAGGGTGTTCCCCTCGGCTCACGCTAGGCACGGTGGATGGTGTGAATCGAATGCCTGCGCAACACTCCGTCGCGGGCCGTCAAGGGAAGAAACCGCAGGTCACAGGGCTTCACGCGGTTCGGTCACCCGGTGACCGCGCTGCTGGAATGGGCATTCAATCAACCCCGAAGGAGGCTCCGGTGAGCGCGATCGTTTCCCTGCGCGGAGTCAGCAAGCTGTTCCCGATCCAAGGAAGCAAGCGCAGCCAACGCACCGAAGCAGTGCGGGCCGTAGACGAGGTCACCTTGGACATTGAAGAGGGCACTGTAGTAGGCATCGTGGGATATTCCGGTGCCGGAAAATCCACGCTGGTCCGCCTGCTCAACGGCTTGGAACGTCCCACCGAGGGCCACGTTTACGTCAAAGGCCAGGACATCTCCTCGCTCCCCGAAAGCCAATTGCGCACAGTCCGTGCCGGCATCGGCATGATCTTCCAACAATTCAATCTTCTGAAGTCCCGCACCGTGTTCGGGAACGTCGCGTATCCGTTGAAGGTGGCAGGGTGGCCCAAAGAGAAGATCAAGCCGCGCGTGGAGGAGCTTCTTGAGTTCGTGGGTATCGCGGACAAGGCAGGCTCCTACCCACGCCGGCTCTCCGGAGGGCAGCAGCAACGCGTAGGCATTGCCCGTGCGCTGGCAAACGCCCCGGACATCCTCCTCGCTGACGAAGCAACCAGCGCACTGGACCCGGAAACCACCCGCGACGTCCTGCGCCTTCTACGCCGCATCAACAAAGAACTCGGCACCACCGTTGTGGTGATCACCCACGAGATGCACGTTGTCCGAGAAATTTGCGACACCGTAGTGATGATGGAATCCGGCCGGGTAGTTGAATCCGGGCCTACATACTCCGTATTCGCCGACCCCCGCAGCGACTCCACCCAACGCTTCGTTTCCACGGCCGTCCACGGCACTCCGGGACCGGACACCGTCAGCCGCCTCTCCGCGGCACACCCCGGCCAGCTTGTCTCCATTGGCATCTCCGAGGCAGCGCCTACTCCTCTGGTTGCGGCCACCTTTGAGCGCCACGGCGTGGGCTCCAGCGTAGTGTTCGGGGGCATCACCGAGATCCAGAACAAGATCCTGGGCACACTCACGTACGAGCTCACAGGCAGCGACGCCGCGATTGACGCCGCGCTCGCCGACCTGGGCGACGTCACCGCCGTCGAACGCCAAACGCCGACGGCGGCCCCCGCCGATAGTGCCGTTCCGCACCTTCCCGTCCCCGCGAACGCCGGAGAATAGCCATGACCGACTGGACAACCCTCCTGCCCGTCCTGGGCGAATCCTTCCAACAGACCATCTACATGGTGGTCATCACCGTCCTGCTCAGCGGCATCGCCGGACTGGCGTTGGGCGTCACCCTTTACGCCACCAGGCCCGGAAACCTGTTTGCCAATAAGGCCGTGTTCTCGTTCCTGAATTTCCTGGTGAACATCATCCGGCCCATCCCGTTCATCATCTTCATCACGGCCATTGCGCCGCTGACCCTCATCATCATGGGCACCACTATTGGCACTACTGCCGCGATCCTGCCCATGGCGCTGATGGCCGGTGTGGTGATTGGGCGGGTAGTGGAGCAAAACCTGGTGGCGTCAGACCCTGGCGTGGTTGAGGCCGCCCGGGCCATGGGCGACAGCCGACTGCACATCCTGTGGGCCGTGGTGATTCCCGAGTCGCTGGCACCGCTGATCCTGGGCTACACGTTCATGATCATCGCGATTGTGGACATGTCTGCCATGGCCGGGTACATCGGCGGCGGTGGGCTGGGCAACTTCGCCATCATGTACGGCTACCAGCAGTTCAACTGGGAAGTCACCCTGGTGACAGTCCTGATCATCATCGTCATGGTCCAGGCCGCGCAGTTGCTGGGTAATTTCCTGGCCCAGCGCATCCTTCGCCGCTAAGTCTTTTTGGAGAATTATTATGCCTATCGAGTTCCTCGGCATGGGCGCCGGCAACGACTCCACGGAGACTTCGCCTGCCACCACGTCTTTCTTCGACCCTCAGTACGCGGCCCGCATTGCGCGGATCCACGAGGACAACAACTGGGACCACGTACTTTTTGCGTACAACTCCACCACACAGGATCCCTCTGTCCACGCGGCGTGGGTAGCTGCGAACACGGAGCGAATCCAGCTGCGGTTGGCGCACCGGCCCAACGTCTCCCATCCGACGTTCGCCGCCCGTTCCTTCCTGACGCTGGACCACATCGCGCAAGGGCGGCTGACAGTGCACTTCATCACCGGTGGAAGCCAAGCGGACCAGGCCCGCGAAGGCGATTTCCTGGCCAAGGATGCACGGTACGGACGGACACAGGAGTACATGCAGATCGTGCGGCGGGCGTGGTCCGGGGAATCGTTCAGTTGGGACAGCGAGCATTACCGCTTCCAGGACTTTGCCTCGGGGCTAGGGCCTTTTGCCGGCAAGAGGCCGGGTATTTCCTTTGGCGGATCCTCCGAGGCTGCGTGGTCTGTGGGCGCCGCTGAAGCTGACATCTATGCCCTGTTCGGTGAACCCTTGGCCGACGCCGCTTCGCAGCAAGAGCAGATCCTTGCGCGGGCCGCTGCTGTTGGGCGGACTGAGCCGTTGCGCTGGCAGATCGCGTTCCGGCCCATTGTTGCAGCGACTGATGAGCTCGCGTGGGAGAAAGCGCACGCCATCCTTGGAACGTTTGAGGCGCGGCGCTCCGCCGGCGAGGTGATTGATCCCGTCCGCCACTACAACCAGAAGCCTGAAGCTGCCGGCACCCAAAGGCTGCTCGCCGCCGCGGAACGTGGCGACCTTCACGACCGCGCCCTCTGGACGGCACTCGCCAAAGCAGCGGGCGGCGGGGGCGGAAGCGCGACGGCGTTGGTCGGCTCCTACGACACCGTCACCCAAGCGATCCTGGACTACCACGACCTCGGATTCGAGATCTTCGGCCTCCGAGGTTACGACTTCGTCCCGGACGCACTGGAGTTTGGCCAGCACGTCATCCCGCAGTTGAAGCAGGAAGTGGCGCATCGGGAGCAGGGCCGCACCGCCGAGGAACTCCGGGCAGGCCAAGCCGCCGCCCGAGCGCGGGTGCTGGCCCACACTTCCTGACCCTCTCTCACATCCCGCGGGTTTTTGGGCGTCCCTCTCTCACGAACCGCTTTCCCTTCAGGTGCAATGCCGCCCGTCGTTCCCCGCCGACGCTATGATCCGCCGACAAACGGCACTCCGGATGCTCCATTCGGGAGTGTCCGTTTATCGGTGGGTCCGGGCCTTGGGTGCTGATTCACACACGGTCATGCGGTTCCTGCAGGCAAACGGCGCCGCCACCGGCCAAGCTTCCAAGAACGCCTTCCACCAAGGCATCGTCATGTGCCGCATTTTTCTGGGCGTCGCCCCGCTCGCCGCTGGAATCGACTGGCTTCGTGAGGCGCGGGATCGCGCAAAGACGAGTGCCGCCGTCGTGACTTCCGGAAAGGAAGCCGCGACGACGGCGGTGGTGCTGACGCCGGAAGGCCCGACGGCGGCAGGTACTCAGCGCTCGGAAGCCACCGAATCGGTGGACGCCTGAGTGGTGGCTGCGGGCGGAGTCGCTTCGACGGGCGGGGCGGTGGGCCCGGTGGTGGGGACGCCGGCATCGCGGAGGGCCGGGAAGCCGCCGTCCACGTGGACAGCGTTGGTGTAGCCGAGGACCTTGAGTTTTTGCGCGACGGGTCGTGAACCGTTCACGGAGCCGCAGAACACCACGATTTTCTGGTCGGTGCCGCTGAGCTGGGCGAGGCGGTGTGCGGATTCAGGGCTGAAGTCTTCGTCCACGTGCTCGCGGTTCACCACCACAGCGCCGGGGACTGCGCCGGTGCTGGCGCGGCCGCCTTCGCTGCGGACATCGATCAGCAGGGCACCTTCTTTGATGAGCTTGGCCGCGGCATCGGCGGTGATCAGTTGGGTGTCCTGGACTGATTCCTGGACGGGTTCCTGGACGGCGGTTTCGTTGGACATGGTGCTCCCTTGCTAGGTGGTGGTTGGAAAATCGGAAAAGGCTAGAGGCCCCAGGCTTCGGCCAGCAGCTGGTAGGAGTTCTGACGGTCGGCGGGGTCATGGGCAATGGTGGTGATGAGCAGTTCCTGGGCGCCGGTGGCCCGCTGCAAGGTACGGAGACCTTCGCTGACCTGGTGGGGATCGCCCACGAACCGTGTGTCCAAGCGGTCCTTGATGAGGTCCTTGGCTTCCGCATCCAGGGTGAGCTCCAACGCATCGTCTGGTGACGGGTACGGGATGGCGCCGTGGCCGCTGCGGATGCCGTGCACCCAGTGTTCGTAGCCGCGGGCCAAGCGCTGGGCCTGGCGTTCGTCCGGAGCTACCAGCACGTCCGCGGAGACGATCACATGCGGTTCCCGCAAGGCTGCGGAGGGTTCGAAGTGGGCCCTGTACTCGGCAATGGAGTCCAGAACCCCCGCCGGTGCCACGTGGTAGTTCGCGCCGAAGGGGAGGCCCAACTTGCCGGCCAGCCGTGCACTGGGTCCGGCTGTTGAGCCGTGGACCCAGAACTGCGGCGCGTGGCCGAGGGCGGGTGTAGCAGTGACTTCCTCGCCGTGTTTGGTCCTGTACTCGCCGGTGAAGAAGCCGATGATGTCCTGGATGTCATTCTCAAAGTTGTCCGCGTCTCCCGGGAAGCGGCCCAGGAGCTCACCCTGCAGCCGGAACTTCCTGGGCAGGACTGCACCGAAGATGGGGCGCGGCGCGGGGATCAGCAGACCGTCAACCACTCGATCGCTGACGGCCTCCGCCGCGGGCACGACTCCGGGCGCGGGTTCGCTGGGCGACTTGGGCGGGCCGGAGCGACCGAAGCCAAGGTCCACGCGGTCCGGGAAAACGGCGGCGAGCGTTCCAATGCTCTCGGCAATCTGGAGCGGCCTGTAATTTCCCAGCAAGGTGGCCGCGGTCCCCACCCTGATGGTCGTGGTGGCGGAGGCAACCAACCCGGCCAGAATGTGCGGGGCTGACCCCGCAACGCCTGTGTTGAGGTGGTGCTCGGCCAGCCAATACCGCGAGTAGCCGGAAGCCTCGGCAGCAGCGGCCAGGGCAAGAGTGCTCCGCAAGGCATCGCCGGGGGTCTGCCCGGCCGATACCGGACTCAGGTCAAGGACGGAAAGGGGAGTAACTGAAGGCTTCGGCATGGCACGACACTACGGAGCGAGGTGCCTGCGCCCAAGCCGGTCTGTCACCCCGCTCAACCGTGCTAAATCCTACGAAACGCAGCGAAACGGGTCGTCACAAGGGAGGAGCGATTAGTGCTGCCCAGGCAGGAAGCCGCTCTGTGGCGGTATGAAGCCCGGTCCGCGGTCCTCGTCCTGCTTCCGTTCTGCGGCACTGCGCGTGTCGCTCTCGGCGGTTTCGTCGGAGTCGCCATCCACGTCGGCCAGGCCGTTGGTCTGATCGAACGGGTGGGTGATGGGATCCACGATCGGTGTCGAGTCCGAGGCGGGGGTAGCCGACGCCCCGGCAGCGGCAGTCCCTGGCCTGGGGTTCTCGTCGCCGGTCTCCGGTGCCTGCTTTTCGATGTACTCCTTGAACTTCTTCAAGTCTGACTCAGCCTGCCTTTCAACAATGTGCAACTTGTCGCCCAGGAACTCGAGGACGCCGTGCGGTTCGTATTCCAAGGACAGATGCAGTGACGTCTGGCTTGGGCCTGCTTCTTTGAAATCAACCCAACCTGCGTTCTTGGCACCCTCAACGGCGGCCCAGGCCACCGCTCGGTCCAGGTCCTGTTGGACGATTTTGGCTTCCCAGCGGCGATGGACGCCGGCGATTTCGGCCACCCATTCCAGCCGGTCGTCACTGAGTCGCGTGACGCGCTCAACTCCGCCCATGAAGTGCGGAAACTCCTCGAACTTGGTCCACTGCCTGTAGGCCGTACTGACCGGGACGTTGACCATGATTGTCTTGTTCACTTTCGTGGTCACTGTGTCCTCCTCTTAGCCTTGCCCGTTAATAATCAGCATACTTACATTGTCGGTCTTTGAGGAGGGAAATAACAGGCCCGGTCAGCCCAGACGCTCTCTCACATAACAGCCCCTTCCGCCCAACGCTCTATCACCCGGTGATAGAGCGTCGGCGGAAATGGCGCGTTATGTGAGAGAGCGCCGGGAAGGCGATTGGTGGTGCGGGTGGGCGGCCCTGGTGAATGTGCGTGTCGCCGGCGAACTGTCGCCAGCGAACTGTCGCCGGCGAACTGTCGCGTCGGTAACCCGTTGACACCCTTACGAGTCAGCGATATCGTACAACCAAATGGTTGTAGATCAGCTCCGTACACACCTCTCCGACGCCGAGATCGACCGGATCTTTCAGGCTTTGGCCGATGCCACCCGCAGGGACATCGTGGCCCGGGTGACCGAGGGGGAGTACTCGGTCTCCGGGCTTGCTGCGCTCTACACCATGAGTTTCGCGGCCGTACAAAAACATGTTGCGGTCCTGGAACGGGCCTCCCTGGTGACCAAGGAGAAGCGTGGGAGGGAACAGATCGTGCGGGGAAACTATGAAGGACTACAGAAAGCCCGCCATCTGCTGGATCAACTGGAAATGATCTGGAGGCAACGAGCCGACCGGATTGCGGACATACTCGCCGAAGATGATGAAAGGGATCTGCCATGACTGTTGTCAGCGTAAACAAGGATGTTGAGGCCCTGAGCTTCAGCATTGTTTCTGAATTCGATGCCGACGTGAAGCGCGTCTGGCAGGTTTGGGAAGACCCCCGGCAGCTTGAGCGTTGGTGGGGACCGCCCACCTGGCCGGCCACTTTTGAGACGCACGAATTCACCGTTGGCGGGAAGGCCGCGTACTACATGACCGGTCCGGACGGCACCAAAGCGCGGGGCTGGTGGAAGTTCACCGCCATCAACTCCCCGGACCACCTTGAGTTCGACGACGGATTCGCCGACGAACAAGGCGAGCCGGTAGATGACCTGGGTATCACCCACGCCACCGTGAAACTTGAGCCCCTGGAAAACCGCACCCGCATGACCATCACGTCCACCTTCGACTCCGAAGAACAGATGCAGAAGATGGTCGAGATGGGCATGGATGAGGGAATGCGGGAAGCAGTCGGGCAGATCGACGCCATGCTTGCCAATGCCTGATCACTGAACCCAAAGCAAAAAGATGCCGACGACGGCGGGCGCCTCCCGCCGTCGCCGGCGTATGGTTAAGTCCCTGTTGCCTCTCGAAACGGACCAGTGTCATGGCGCGAATGATCATCATGGGTCCTCCCGGTTCCGGTAAAGGTACGCAGGCAGAGCACATTGCCCGGCATTTTGGGATCCCCGCCATTTCCACTGGTGAGCTGTTCCGTGACCACGTCCGCGACAAAACGGAATTGGGGGCAGAAGCCAGCGGCTATATGGATCGCGGGGAGTTTGTGCCGGATCACGTCACCACGGCCATGCTGAGGGCGCGGCTTGATGAAGAGGACGCGCCGGCCGGGTTCCTGTTGGACGGCTACCCACGGACGGTCATCCAGATCGGCGCCCTGGACGAGATCCTGGCCGACCGTCAGCAAACCCTTGAAGTAGTTCTCGAGTTGACCGCATCAGACGACGAATTGCTTTCCCGGATGCTCCGCAGGGCGCAGGAACAGGGACGCGCCGACGATACCGAACCCGTGATTCAGCGGCGGCTTGAGCTGTATCGGGACCAAACGCAGCCAGTGCTGACGGCGTACTCGAACCGGGGGATTCTGCTCAGCGTTGACGGAACGGGCGAACGCCGAACGATCACGAAGGCTGCGATTGCCGCGTTGGAGGGGGCGTTGGCGGTTTAGCCGCTGGCTGTCAGCCGCTGGCTGTCAGCCGCTGGCGGGAGTCGGAAGCTCGGCTGCGAGGGAGCGTAGATACGCGGCGAACCCTTCCGGCGCGCGGGAATGTGTCCGCCCAGAGGTTACAACGCGGATGGTGTCCGTGGCTGTCACTGCGAAACCTCGGTGGCGAAGCCGTTCCACCAGGACGCGGTCCTCATGGGCCCGCAACTCGGGGAACCCGCCCGCGCTGATGTATGCCGAGGCCCGGATTCCCATGTTGGCGCCGTAGATGTGCTGATGGTCCTCCCGAAAAGGGTGGAGTTCCAGCCAGCGGCGATGGATGGCTGGCTCCATGTCTGCTGGGTCGGGTTCAACCGACCCAAGGACGGCGTCCGCGCCGGCATCGGCCAGTTCCACCTGCCGCGTCAGCCAATGCAGGGGTACAGCGGAGTCGGCGTCCGTGGTGGCCAGCCAGATACCGGCAGCGTCATCAGCACGCAGGCTTTCCAACGCGGCGCGGAAACCAAAGTCCCGGCTGGCCCCCGTGCTCCGCAGCTGCACGTTCACCACGCTGAAGCGGTTGTCGCCGGAGGTATGGGCAGCGGCAATCTCTGCTGATCGATCGGTGCAATGATCAAGAACCACCACGATCCTGGCTTCAATGTCCTGGCGTTCGTGGTGGAGAGCGTCCGCGGAGGCTTTCAGTGCGGCCAAAGCTTTGCCGATGTGCTGGTCCTCATTATGGGCGGGCATCACCACTGCCAGGCTCTTGATCTCCAGCGGCCGGGGCATGGTTATGCTGTCCTCTCAGGTGCCAGAAGGATCTCCAACATGAAGTCTTTCTCACGGTAGAGGCCGTGCGTGGGCCAGCCGAGCTGGGTGCGTGCCATCGCATGGACCGCTTCGGCGTCCAGTTGCCAGCCCGAAATGGGGTGCCGCCAATGGCACAACACCAAGGTGCCGCCGTGCCGCGTGGTCGCCTCAATCCGTGCCAAGAGCTCAGAGAGTTCATCCGGCGAAAGGTAGTAACCCGTCTCGGACAACACCACAAGATCGAACGTTCCCTCAGGCCATTCACCGGGCATGGTCAGGTGCTTGGCATGGGCGGAGGGGAATCGGGCCAGCCGTTTAGCTGCCTGAGCAAGGGCTGCGCTGCTGGCGTCCACTCCAAGGAACTGTTGGCAGCGCTGGGCGAGTTCCTCGCTGAGAGTGCCAATGGAGCAACCCAGTTCCAGCCCGGATTCATATGATTCCTCCGGCAGCGCGGCCAAGGTCAGTGACCGTTTGCGCCGTTCGTACCAGCTGGTGGTGTAACTCCAGGGATCTTCCTCCCTGGAGTGGACCTCGTCGAAGATCCGCTCGGCGTCTGCGGCACTGTTGCTCCCGGCCGTGGAAGGATGCCAAGCGAAGGCCTCCCATGGCCTTCTGAAGTGTTCAAGGAACGTATCTGAAAGGAGCGTCTCATCTCCGGGTTGATCGGACAGCGGCTTCGTTTGGGAGAGGTGGGCACCCATTGCCCGTTGTTTGGCGCGCTGATCCTGATCCGCTAACGGCACCCGCACCCACGAGTTCCATGTGGAGTCATCCGGACCAGCCCACAACCAGTACCAGATGGGATACTCCAGCAGGCCATGGCCGCCCTGTGCCGCGACTTCCGCGGCGATGCTGCCAAGGGTGTCATGGTCGGTGTGCCCGTCATGGCGATAGGGGGCAATAATCGTGACGCTGTCTGCCGGCCTTCCCGCAACCGCTGCCCGAAGAGAGTCCGCGATCCTCTCCGTACTGGCCGCGAGCTGCCCATCGGCAAGTTCCAGGAACCGCCACGTGGCGCTGGGATTCAGCCCGGACACTGCCGAGTCGAACTCCGTGAGCCTGACAGCGGCAAGCTGTTCCGGCGTCGTGGTTTGCGAGTCAGGATGCGAAGCTTCGCCGGCGGTGCACAGCAGAACCTCCACTGCAGCTCCGGCGGCATGAAGTTTGGCAAGGAAGCCACCTGCACCCAGTGTTTCGTCGTCCGGGTGGGCCGCGAGAACTACGAACGTCATGTCAGCCAGTTCGTCTGCGCTCAGGGGCAGTTCGGGCAAGGCAGCAACCCCGCTGGCAGCCCATTCCGACTCCGACGTGCCGGTGTCCGTGTGCGAGAAAGCTACCAACTGCGGTCCCCTTTCAGAGCCAGGGCGCCCAACTGGGCGTCGTCCCGCAAGGCGTGATGCTGCCTGATGTACAGCGACAGGTCCGCCATGCGCTTTCCATAAGCTTCGTCGAAAGCCAGCGGGCCGGGGCCCAGGTTCTGGGTCACCAAGGTTTGGACACGCTCGACGGCGGTGGCAACAGTTCCGCGGATACGGAGGGCTTCGGGCCAGGGGCTTGGTCCGT
This sequence comes from Arthrobacter sp. StoSoilB22, assembly GCF_019977315.1. Taxonomy (NCBI): domain Bacteria; kingdom Bacillati; phylum Actinomycetota; class Actinomycetes; order Micrococcales; family Micrococcaceae; genus Arthrobacter; species Arthrobacter sp. StoSoilB22. Next base: position 3,748,034 of record NZ_AP024652.1, on the reverse strand, counting down.
CGGGATCTGAGCCCTCCAGATCACCGGCGTCGATGCGTTCCGCGGTCTGGGCGAGGTGGCTCGTGGTGGTGGCAAGGATACGGTCGATCTCGCCCAGGGAAGCCAGCGCAATCTGGTCCGGTTCGCGGCCGTTGGCTGCGGCCTTGGTCAACGCATCCGTGTAGTCTCGCGCTACGGCGACGGCTCCGCCTAACCAACACGCAGCCACACCCATGCCGCCCCAAGCGAAACCCGGGCGCTGGAAATACCAGTTTCCGTGGTTGACGGGCCGTGCTTCCACTTGGTCAAAGTGGACTGTTCCGCTGGGGATTTCCTGCAGGCCGCGACTGGTCCACGCAGGTGTCTCCGCTGTCACGCCTTGGTGCTTTAAGTCAACGGCGAAGGCCGCTCTGGTGTTGTCTTCCGTGTGGGCGGTGATGACGGCGCCGTCCAGCTGCGCGGCCAGTGAGCACCACGGCTTGGATCCGTTGAGGACGTAGCTGCCGTTTGCGGTTCGCTTGGCCTCGAGCTTTGTTCCGGGGCCTTCCGCTGCGAAGACTCCCCATGTTCCCTCTTGCGGTTCTTCTGCCCCCGCTTGAGAGAGGATTGCCAAGGCATCAAGGTGTGGTTCGAGCACTCGCCCGGCCGCGACATCCACGGCTGTGACGGAGGCCAGCAATTCCCACAGCTTGGCGGTGTTTCCCTCGCCGGGCTTCGGGGCGGTCCGGCCGATGTCCTCGGCCAGGGTCAGCAATGCCGGCACGTCGCCCACTGCTGCCCGCACTTTTTGGAGCACAGGTTCCAGGGCTTGCAGCTGCGCAGGTTCGGAACTGATGCGGACGGGCTGGGCTTCGGAATAGCTCATGATGCCAAGCCTAAACTAAGGAACCTTAGGTTATGGGTTCGGAAAGCAAGCGAACGACGGCGGGAGCCTCCCGCCGTCGTCCGCTTTGCTTTGTTTTAGGTGCTAGATGATCAGGTTCATGGCGTTCCAGCCGGAGCCGACCAGGCCGCGGGGGAGCCAGCCTCCTTGGCCGTTGCTGGGGTAGAGCCAGAGGGCTCCGCCTGCGTCGCGGGCCAGGAGGTCCACGTTGCCGTCGCCGTTGAAGTCGCCGGGGCCGATGATTGAGGTCATGGCGTTCCAGCCGTTGCCTACGGTGGTGGGGCCGGTGAAGTACGAATGCACTCCCCACTCATACCGTGTCTGGTGACCTCTGTATTCCTGCAATGCTCCGGGGCCGTCAGTAGCCAGAAGATCGGGAACGCCGTCCTTGGTGAAATCGCCGGGCCCCATCATCGCAGTCAATACATGCCACCCGTTCCCCATCCGGCTCGGCGGAAGCCAGCCACCTTTTCCGTTCCCTCGATAGAGCCAGAGGTAGCTGTCCGCGTCCCTGGCTACCAAGTCGGCACTTCCGTCAAGGTCGAGGTCTCCGACTGCTGTGACAGCGCTCATCGAATTCCATCCCTGTCCCACTTGGACTCGAGCAAACCAACCGCCTCCGCCGTTGCCTGGGTAAAGCCAGAGTGCGCCGCCGCCATCACGCGCCAGAACGTCGGCATTGCCGTCCCCATTGAAGTCTCCGGGGGCAACCATGGACGTCATCACGTTCCAGCCTTGGCCAACCTGAATCCGCGGAAGCCAGCCACCGTTGCCCTGACCGGGGTAAAGCCACAAGTTCCCGTTTCCATCGCGGGAAAGGACATCGGGCTTTCGGTCTCCGTTGAAGTCGTGCCCCACGCTAGCCGCTTTGATCGTGATGGTCAGGAGTGCGCTGATCGCATCTGAACCGTAGCCATTAGTGGACGCGACGCGGAACGTGTAAGTGCCTGGTGTGGTGGGAACGCCGGTTAGCACCCCGCCAGGATTTAGTGATTGCAGAGTGAGGCCGGGCGGTAATGAGCCGCTTGCAACCTTGAACTGGGGTACCAGCGAGCCGCTAGCCGTGAAGTAGTGCTGGTACCGGACCCCGACAGTCCCTGCGTTTGGCGGGTTACCGGAGGTGAAGACCGGCGCAACGTTCTTCCCGTCAATGATCCGGATTTCAGCGGCACCTGAGTCGAGGACATAGATCTTGTTCGTGGCCTCGTTCACGGCCAGGTCAGCCGGATTATTGAAGTCCCTGACATCACCCAGCAGGTTTGCCTGCGAATCAAATACCGTTACACGGTAGTTGTAAAGATCAGATGCATAGACCTTATTGGTGGTTTCGTTGACTGCCATGCTCTGATAATTGGTGTCGTCCACCGGGGTATTAGTAACTTTCAGGGTGGCACCGTCGAGCGCCGTCAGGTACTGGCCGCCTTCATCTGAGGCATAGACCATGTTGGCTTTGCGGTTGATGGCCATGACCCCGGGACGCGCATCTGTTCCAGTTGGAGCAACAGTCACAGCATTGGTTTGTCCATCGAGAACCGCAAATGCCTTGGCGGCCGGGCAGGCAAAGAAAATCTTTTGGGCAGCGCTATTCAAGACCATGGACTGGGCGACACATCCAAGGTCAATGGTGCTGAAAGTGTGGTTAGCTCCGTCGAGAACCGCAGTCTTCTTACCGACCCAATCCGTGACAAAGATCCGGTTCGTTGTCTCATCAACGGCCATTGATTCAACAGCCAAGGGCGAAGGCAAAAGAGTAGCTGTCCGAGTGGACCCGTCGATAACTGAGAGTCCTGCGCCCCTGTGGCTAACGTAGATCTTGTTGGTTTTGCTGTTGACGGCGAGAACCGATGGGCGTGCCGCGAGAGCGATGGTCGTGGTCACTTCAGATGCGCCGTCGATTACTGTGACCACTTTGCTGCCAGCATGGGAGACGTAAATCTTGTTGGTAATTTCATTGACGGCAATTTCCTCGGGAAATTCGGTAACGGCGATCGATTTCGAGGTCATGGTGTTTCCATCAACGACCATCACCGACTTGGCGGTGTAGTTCGTTACGTAGATCTTGTTGGTCTTGGCATTCAACACTTCGTCTATAGGCATGCTGCCTTTGAACTTTTGGTCAGTCAGAATGTCAGCCTGCGCCGACCCGGCTCCCACTCCGACCAGGATGCTCGCCGCCGTGAGCAGCACAAGAAGCCCGGCAGCAAGACGCCTCCCCGCGGCACCGACAAAAGACCTGGATATACCCCGAGCAGCCAAGGCTCAACCCCCAATAAATTCGATGAGCGACTATCGCTTCAACCAGCGAAGTTTACAGCCGGCCGAGCATTGGATGTGATCCGGGTCCCAATGTTTCGTCCAGCGGCCAAAGCTTCGGACCCCCAACGCGCTCAACCCCCGCCAAAGTTCCCATTGGTCCCAACATGAAGCGCATCTTCACAGCTTTTGTCACGCTTGTCACATCTTGTTGTCATTAACGGTGACAAGTTCCGTAGCTTGGAAAGGTCAGCAGTCCAGAGCTAGGAGTTCCCATGCCGCAGTCCAACGAATCCGCCACCGTTCCCGCCGACTCACACAGCCCGCCAGGCCCCAAGGCCCGTAAGACCAGCCTCCTGAGCAACCTGGGAGCAGACCTACCCGCATCGCTCGTCGTCTTCCTCGTAGCACTCCCGCTTTCCCTCGGCATCGCCGCCGCCTCAGGTGCTCCGATCATGGCGGGCCTCATTGCCGCAGCCGTCGGCGGCATTGTTGCAGGCAGCCTGGGCGGCTCCCCACTGCAGGTGAGCGGCCCAGCCGCCGGTCTGACCGTCGTCGTTGCCGGTCTGGTAGACGAGTTCGGCTGGCAGGTGACATGCGCAATCACCGCTGCTGCCGGCGTCGTGCAGCTCCTCATGGGTGTCAGCCGCATCGGGCGTGCTGCGCTGGCAGTCTCGCCGGTGGTAGTCAAGGCGATGCTCGCGGGCATCGGCATCACCATCATCCTGCAGCAACTACACGTACTTCTTGGCGGTCAGGCCGCTGGATCTGCCATCGAAAACCTCACAGCGCTCCCCGCAGCCATCACCAACGTCGAGCTGCACTCGGCGTTGCTGGGCGTGGCCGTCGTCGCGATTCTGCTGACGTGGAAGTTCCTCCCCGCCGCAGTCCGGAAGATCCCCGGGCCGCTTGCCGCCGTCGTCGCCGTGACGGCGCTGTCAGTTGCGGTTGCGCCAAGCGTGGAGCGCATCAGCTTCAGCGGCTCCATCTTCGACGCCATCGCCCTCCCAAGCCTGCCCGACGGAAACTGGCGAGCCGCGGCCATGGCCGTCATCACGGTGGCACTGATCGCCAGCATTGAGTCGCTCCTGTCAGCCGTCGCCGTAGACAAAATGGGCGGCTCGCGCACCAACCTCAACCGGGAACTCGTGGGCCAAGGCTCCGCGAACGTCGTTTCCGGCATGCTCGGCGGGCTGCCCGTCACCGGTGTGATTGTCCGTAGTGCCACCAACGTAGAAGCCGGAGCGAAGAGCCGTACCTCCGCAATCCTGCACGGCGTGTGGGTTCTGGTGTTTTCGGCCCTCTTCGCCGGACTCATCCAACTGATTCCGTTGTCCGTGCTCGCCGGGCTCTTGCTGGTGATCGGCGCCAAGCTCATCAAAGTCGCGGACATCCGCACCAGTCTCCGCACGGGAGACCTCCTCGTCTACAGCGTCACCCTGGTCTGCGTGGTGGCCCTCAACCTCCTTGAAGGCGTCATCATCGGCCTCGCACTGGCCGCCCTCTGCGTACTGTGGCGCGTGCTCCGGGCACAGATCCATGCGCACGCTCCCTCTGCAGAAGCACTGCCGTGGCGCGTGACCATCGCCGGCTCCTGCAGCTTCTTCGCGCTGCCCCGGCTCAACCGCGTCCTCCATTCCGTGCCCGAAGGCCAGGATGTGGTGGTGGAACTCAACGCCGACTACCTTGACCACGCCTTCCGCGAAGCACTGGTCGCTTGGCAGAAGCAGCAGCGCAACACCGGCGCCTCCGTGATCCTCGAAGAGCACGGAACCACTGCATTCAGCGACGCCGCGGACAACACCCCGCAGCGCCAAGACCCGCGCGAATTCCCGCTGCCGCCCCGTACGTCCTGGTTGCCTGCCGGTGTCACCCCAGCTCACGACGACGGCGGGCGGCTGCCGCTGCGGTCAATCCTCTTGGGCATCGATAAGTATCACCGGCGGCACGCAGACAAGGTCCGGCCCCTGGTTCAGGACCTCACCGAAGGGCAGAATCCGGACACGCTCTTTGTTGCCTGTGTGGACTCCAGAGTCAATCCCAACCTGATCACCAGCAGCGGGCCCGGCGACCTCCTCACACTCCGGAACATTGGCAACGTGGTGTGCAATGACGGCAGCGATGCTTCGATCGACTCTGCCCTGTCCTTCGCCGTAAAGGGCTTGTCCGTGGACTCGATGGTGGTCTGTGGGCACTCCAACTGCGGTGCGATGAAAGCTGTCATTGCCGATGCTGAGGGAGCTGCGCCGGCCATGGGCAAAGGCTTTGATACGTGGCTGGAGCACGCCCGGCCGAGCTACTCTGCCCTGATGACCGGCCACCCTGTAGCGATTGCTGCAGCGGCTGAGGGTTACAGCCGGCTGGACCAATTGAGCATGGTGAACGTGGCCCTCCAACTCCGGAAGCTGGAAGAACACCCGGTCACCGGGCCTGCCTTGGCGTCCGGTCAACTTGAGGCCACTGGCTTGTTCTACGACATTTGCTCGGCCCGGGTTGTCCTGGTGACGCCGGAGGGCATCGAGCAACTGGACCCGAGCATGGCGGTTCGCGCGTAGCTCCACGTGCCCCAGACTGGCCCCATCCACCCACTTTGGGAGGACAACAGCCCCGACACTCCGCTTCGGCGGCGTGTCGGGGCTGTTTCAGTTTTAATGTGGGTGGTGGAGGCCCGGGCCACCCACAGCGTGCGCAATACTGGACTCAGAGACCACGATTTCCGGCAGGCGAGGGCTGCCGTGTGAGGAGGTGGCGGGGAACGTGAATGCCGAGAACAACGCCTTCAGACGGAAGCTCGAGCGGGGCGCGGAACTGCGGGCAGTACGGTCTTGGGGCGGGAATGCCGAAGAAGACGCAGAGCTTGAGGCCGCGGATGCCGAAGAACGCGAGAAACGCCGCAAGGTGGATGACGCTGCACGGGTTGAATACCTCATCCGCGATGCCATGAACCAGGGCAAGTTCGACAACCTGAAGTACGCCGGCAAACCAATCCCCGGTTTGGGGGAGCACTACGACCCCGACTGGTGGGTCAAGGGGCTCATCCAGCGTGAACGGCTCAGCGGCATCGGGCCGCCCGCCATCTTACTGCGGATTGAGGACTCGGAACTCGACGCCAAGGTGGACCTGCAATACACCGAGAAACAAGTCCGGGATCTGCTGGAGGACTTCAACAAACGCGTGGTGGAGGCGCGGCGGCAATTACAAGGCGGCCCGCCAGTGATCACTAAGCTCCGCGACGTGGAGGCTGAAATTGTAAGGTGGCGGGAGCGCAGGGCCGCAGCAGCCCCACCCGAGCCGGAGCCTGACCCGCCCGGCAAACGAACGTGGTGGCAGCGACTCTGGAACGGCCCCGGGTGAGGGGCACACAACGGCAGCCGACGGCGAAACCTGAGTTCCGCCGTCGGCTGCTGTTCTGTGTGAGAGGACTTTAGGCGAAGCTGTCTTCCTTGGCCTCCGGGGCAGCTGGAGCCGGTTTCCGGGCGATCAGGGCTGAGAGGTGAGCTTGCTGCTGGCGGAAGTGGCCGTGGGCGGTGAGGCCAAACTCGTACGCGGACTCTGCGTGCTGGGTGAGGTCCACGCCGGTGACTTCGTGCTCCAGGGGAACCCGGAATCCGATGGTCTTGTGGATGATCCGGCCGATCACCAGTGTGCCCAAACCGGACAGGACGATGGTGATCAGTACGGCAACTGTTTGGGCAATCAGCTGCTGCGGGCCGCCGCCGTAGAAGAGGCCGCCGGCCGTGCCCTCGGTGGGGAACGCGATGAAGCCCAGGGAGAGCGTGCCGATGACGCCCGCACCGAAGTGCACGCCCACCACGTCCAGGGAGTCGTCGAACCCGAACTTGTACTTCAGGTCCACGAACACGGCGCAGGCGGCGCCGGCAACCAGGCCAAGTCCCAGTGCGGCAAGCGGACTGATGTTGGCGCAGGAAGGCGTGATGGCCACCAGGCCGGCCACGACCCCGGACGCCGCACCCAGCGATGTCGGGTGACCGTGACGGACTTTTTCTACAATGAGCCAGCTGAGCATTGCTGCTGCCGGTGTGACCAGGGTGTTGATCCAGATGAGGCCGGCTTGCTCGGCGGTGGTTGCTGCGCCGCCGTTGAATCCGAACCAGCCGAACCAGAGAATGGCCGCGCCGATCATGATGAACGGCACGTTGTGCGGGCGGTGGTTGGGGTCTTTGGCGAATCCGTGACGCTTTCCCACGATCAATGCGAGGACGAAAGCGGCGGTTCCGGAGCTGACCTCAACCACTGCGCCACCGGCGAAGTCGATGACCTGGCCGAAGATTTGCGTCACGGCACCACCGGCGCTCATGATACCGCCGCCCCAGATCATGTAGGCCAGTGGGCAGTAGACCACGGTGATCCAGATCGGTACGAACAGCGCCCAGGCGCCGAACTTGGCACGGTCGGCAATTGCTCCGCTGATCAGGGCCACGGTGATGATGGCGAAGGTGGCTGCAAAGCCGGCCTTGATCAGGTCAGGCGACCCGATCAGGTCCTGCAAGCCGAAGTGCGCGAAAGGGTTGCCGAACAGGCCAAGGAAGCCGTCGCCCGTGGTCATGGAGTAGCCCCACAGGACCCACACCACGCCAACAATTCCCGCCGAGATGAAGCTCATCATGATCATGTTGAGCGCTGCCTTGGCACGGGTCATGCCGCCGTAGAACAGGCCGAGGCCGGGCGTCATGAACAGCACCATTGCCGCCGACAACATCATCCAGACGTGTTGCGCAGAGATCTCCACCTGCGTTCCCTTCTCATTGAGTCCAACCCCCCGATCAATATTCGGTGAGCTATGTTTCCGACTCAGAAGAGCTAAGTTGCAGCTAAGTTACAGAAATCCCGCGTTCGTGAAGATCACGTCACTGCCATGTTTCAGGAATGTTAACGGCGCTTCTCGCGTGGCCCGGAGGGGTAGCCTCCGCGACGGCTGGCGATGATGATCACCAAGGCAGTCGCCGTGGGCAGGGCCGCGGCCAGAGGCACCAACTGTGCCCCCACCGAGGTGAGGGCGAAGGCGCCGTAGACAGCCCCAACGGCGATACCCAACTGAATGGTCACCACGGTGAGGCCGTTGGCAGCATCCTTATGCTCACCACCGGCACGGAGAATCGCGGCCTGGTTGTAGATACCCACCGCGCCAAAGGCGATGCCCCACAGCGTCATCAGTCCGAACGCGCCCACCCAGGTGCCGCCCAGCGCCGGCAGCAGGGCAAATGCCAACGTCAAGAGCCCGACGGCGGCAATCACCGAAGTGCGCGGGCGGGAGTCAGCGGTCATGCCGGCAATCCAGATACCCACGAGGCTTGCCACGCCCACCACCGAGAGGGAGAGGCTGGTGGCGGACTCCGGCAGTCCTGATGCGAGGAGGAAGGGCGCAACGTAGGTGAACAGCGTGAAATGGGCCAGCAACAAGAGTGGCCATGCGATGGCGATTGCGACCACGCCAGGCAGCTTCATGGCCGCCCGGAGAGAGGGAGTTTTCTGGCTGGCTTGGTCGTGGGCGCCGGGGAGGAGCCAGAAAGCCAATACGGCCAGCAGGACGCCCACCCCGGCCAACACCAGGAACGAGGCACGCCACGTCATAAGTGAACCCATGAGCGTCCCGATGGGAGCACCCACGGCCAGTGCAATGCTGTTGCCGCTGAACACCACAGCCATGGCCTTGCCTACTGAATGGGCGGGAACGATGCGGGCCACATACGGGGCCATGCTGGACCACAACATGCCATGCGCGATGCCGCCAAGGAGCCGCGCCCCGATCGCCCAACCCAGTGTCGGGCTCAAGGCCAGGAGAACGTTACTGAGGGCAAACGCCAGTACGGTGGCGATCAGCAGCGTCTTGCGGGGGACCCGTCCAGCCAGGAACCGGGAAAGCGGCAGGGCAGTGAAAACGATAATCGCAGCGTAGACCGCAGTCAGAGAACCCACGGCCGATTCGTCCACTCCCAGATCACGGCTGATTTGGGGAAGCAGGCCGGAGGGCAGGAGCTCGGTGGTCACGGCGGTGAAACCTGCAGCCGCCAAGACCAACAGCCCGCCCCACGGGATCTTCTTCGGTTGCTGCGTTGCAGCACGCGACGCCTCGGCTGATGGCGTTCCGACGACCACGGGGTCCTGCTTCAAAGATTGCTCCTCTGGAATGAATAAAGGGTTAGTTCATAGGGGTCCCTACAACGTTATGCAGCCACGGCGATGCGAGGGAGTCTCTGTCAGAAACCCCCTCCGGTTAGCAACACACTTTGTCCGTCAGTCATTCCTCGCGCAGACTGGGCCTGTGAAGCCCTTTCTCTTGCTGGCCACCCGAGCCGAAGACGCCGCAGCCGATGACGAGTACCAGGCCTACCTCCGGTACTGTGGCCTGAAACCGGAAGAACTGGTCCGGATTCGGCTGGAATCCGGGCCTTTGCCGGCCCTTGAACTGTCCGACTATTCCGGTGTGATCGTCGGCGGCAGCCCGTACACCTCCAGCGATCCTGTGGAGGAGAAGAGCGCAGACCAGATCCGGGTTGAGGCCGAACTCTCATCATTATTGGACCGAATCGTGGCCGATGACTTCCCTTTCCTGGGCGCCTGCTACGGCGTCGGTACCTTGGGCGTGCACCAGGGCGCTGTGATTGATCGTCGGTTCGGGGAGCCCGTTGGAGCCACGGAGATCACTTTAACGGCGGAGGGAGAACGCGATCCCATACTTCACGGAGTCTCCCGCTCTTTTGAGGCGTTCGTTGGGCACAAGGAAGCGTGCAGCAAACTCCCTGCACACGCCGTGCTGTTAGCTAGTTCAGCTGCCTGCCCGGTGCACATGTTCCGGATCAAGAACAACCTTTACGCCACGCAGTTCCACCCCGAACTCGACGCCGACGGGCTGATCACGCGCATCGACATCTACAAGAACGCTGGCTACTTCCCGCCTCACACGGCCGACGAGCTCATCCAGTCGGCGCGCCAATCATCCGTGACGGAGCCGATGCGGGTGCTCAGGAACTTCGCGGAGCGCTACGCCCGCTAGCCCGTGCGTTGTGGGGCCCGCTTTGCGCCCCTTGCGCACGAAGTTGGGCGCAGAGTGGGCCCGGCAACGTGGGGGTGTTTGTTGTGGGGCCTGCTTTGCGCCCTTCGCGCACGAAATTGGGCGCAGAGTGGGCCTGGCAACGTGGGGGGTGTTTGTTGTGGGGCCTGCTTTACGCCCCTTGCGCACGAAATAGGGCGCAGAGTGGGCCTCGCAACGCCCAACGCTCGACGGCGGTAGTCGCCGTCGAGCGTTCGTCCCCCAAAACGTTGTTGTCCCCTAAGGTGCGGCTACGTGAGCCGGGCAGCCAGGTCCTCTCCAACAGCGAAGGCACGCGTGATCGCCGAGCCCAGTGTGGCGCCCCCGCCGGGGTAATTGTTTCGGAACACACCGGCTGATACGTTGCCTGCCGCGTAGAGCCCCGGAATGGGCGATTGCCGATGGTCAAGCACCCTCCCGTTGGCGTCCGTGGCAAGCCCGCCGGAAGTGCCCAGTACCCCGGCGTGGATAGGAACGGCGTAGAACGGTGCCGCAAGTAGAGGCGCAAGGCAGGGGTTGGGAGTGTTGCCGGCGTCGCCCAGGAAACGGTCCTGTGGGGTGGCGCCGCGTCCGAACTCCGTGTCCACGCCCAAGGCAGCGTCTGCATTGAACCGGGCAACCGTTGCGTCCAGCCCGGCCGGGTTGATGCCCAGATCCAGTGCCAACAACTCAAGGCTCGGTGCGGACACCATCCACTCGGCTGCCAAACCCGGAGTGGAACCCGCCACGGGGTACTTGGCTAAGTAGGTGGAGTCGAACACCAGCCATGCGGGGTTGTTCTGTTGCCTGCCCGTATGCGGGTTGATGGACGCGAAAACCCGGCTGGCATCGTGATAGTTGAGGGCTTCGTTAACGAAACGCTTGCCGTCGCTGTTCACGGTGATGGACCCCGGGAGTGTCATCTCGACGTTCCCCATTCGGCCGGAACGCTGCCCAGCGTACTGATGCGCCGCCGTAGATATGACAGGAACGCCCCACACAGCGGACATGTCCTCCACAGCCGCTCCGGCTTTAAATCCCAGTTCCAACCCGTCGCCCTCGTTGGACGGTGCGCTGATGGGCGTCACCGGATACGGCAGGAAGGCGCTGCGGAGCCGTGGGTTCCATTCGAACCCTCCGGAGGCGAGTACGACGGCGGTCGCGGCCACGTGCGCTCCGGCGCCGCCGCCGAGACGCACGTTCCATCCGGTGCCGGACGGCGACAAGTCCTCCACAGGACTGGAGGCAACGATGTGAACACCACGATCCAAAGCGCTCGCCACAAGGCTGCCCACCAGTGCACCGCCCATGGTCCGGATCCCTGAGGAGGCCCGGCGCGACAGGAGCGCCGGATCGGCCGCACGGCCATTGAGTTCATCGCGCTCGGTCATAGTGAGCAGCGGGAAATAGGAGGACGGCCGGATCAGTTCCGAAAGGCCTGGATAATCCTGGGGATCGAACGCGTTGTTATCCAGGCCCCGGCCCCCATCTGCGGATCCCTTCCACTCCATGTGGTAATCCGGACGGGCGATCGGAACCATGGAAACCTTCGTGTTCCGGTTGAGGAATTCCACGGCCCGCGGCGCAGTGGACACGTACCATTCGATCTCCTCGGCCGTCATCACGTGCCCGGCCGCCTCGGAAAGGTACGCGACGCCGTCGGCATGGCTGTCCTGGTATCCCGCAGCCTTGGCGAGATGGTTGTTGGGCGCCCACATCACGCCACCCCCAGCCGCCGTGGTGCCTCCCAGCAGGTCAGCCTTTTCCACAACCAGGACGCTGAGGCCGGCGTCGGCCGAGCGGACGGCAGCCACCAGCCCGGCGGCGCCACTGCCCATGATGACGACGTCGTAGCTTGCGTTGAGTTGCTCGGGTGCGGTGAGGATGGGGGTGCTCATGCGGTGGTTCCTGCTGGCATCTCGATGAGGATTTTGCCGATCTTTTCCTTGCGTCCCTGCATCAGGCGGTATGCCTGTTCCAAGTCCGCGAAGGCGAAGCGGTGGGTCATGAGTGCCCTGGCCTGCTTTGGGTGTCTGGCCAGGAGGGCCAGACCGTCAGGGATGAGGTTGAGACTCATGCGGCTTCCCATGATGTCCAGTTCCTTATAAGGGATGTCCTTCATGGACACGTTGGCCTGTCTGGGCGAAATGCCTACTTGGACGATTCTCCCGGCACTGGCCACAAGCCTGATGGCGTTCTCCAAAGACGAAGGAACGCCCGTGGCCTCGATGACCAATTGTGGTCCGTAGCCATCGGTGAGTGCATCCAACCGAGGTCCCTGATGTGCGTCCGGGAAATTGCTCCCCGGGGACACCAACAAAGTGTCCGTGGCGCCGAACTCGACGGCGAGATCCAGACGGTGCTGCTCGGTATCGGCGCAGACCACGGTGACTCCCAGCTCTGTCAGATACAGGGTGGCCAACAAGCCGATGGGACCGCTGCCCAGCACCAGCGCGGTTTCACCGGCCTCAGGCCGGCCCCGGTTGACTGCCTGCATGGCGATGGATGCTGGTTCTCCCATGGCAGCGATATCCAAAGGGAGCTCGTCCGGAACCGGGCAGAGCTTGTCCAGTGGGACGCTGATCAGTTCAGTGAGCGCTCCGTCCGAGTAGCATCCCAGGCAGCCCACGTTGTGGCAGACGTTGTAGCGGCCCGTCCGGCATGGGCGGCACTTGCCGCAGCAGATGATGGGATTGACGGCCACGCGATCGCCGATGCTGATGGCAGCGTCGTCGTTTGAGACCTCGCCGGGCGTTAGGGCCTCCACGATCCCGGAGAATTCGTGACCTTGGATGAGCGGCAAATCTGTGGGGTAGTCGTCTTCCCAGATGTGGAGGTCGGTGCCGCACAGAGTGACGTTGTGGACCCGGACAAGGGCGTGGCCTGATTGGAGGGTGGGCTCTGGGGAGTCCCGGAATTCAATGGTTTCCTGGGAGACGGTGACTGCGGAGAGCATTCCCGGACCTCAGACCTGGCCCGTAGCGTGGCCCGCGGGCTGAGCGTCCTGCACCACGGTGTCAGCGCCAAAGAAGATGTTCCACTGGCGCACGGTGCGTTCCTGGATGAGCCCGGCGAGCTGGAATGGATCCTGGTCCATGAGGGCTTCGACGTCGGCCTTGGAATCGCCGGAAATGATCAGCAATGCGCCGGGAGTTTCCTCGGGACCGAAGGGTCCGCTCTTCAGGAGGCGACCGCCGTCGAACTGGGCTTTGAGGAACTCGACATGAGACGGACGGATCGTATCCCGGCTGGCGGATGTTGTGGGGGAGTAAGCGTAGGTAACGGCGAAAGTGGCCATGAGTGTGTCCTCTTCATTGAGTGAGTGGGGGCTTTCCTCAATGCTGGGCAAACTATTAGCTCTTGTCCAATACTTAATTGCTCTCTCACTATGTGCTAAAAACACATAGTGATCAGGGTGCCGGTGTGGGGAGCACTTCTTCGGCCAACCGCAGGGCTGCACGGATGGCTGGCGACGTTGCTGCCGGGTTCCACGCGAGACCTGAAAACAGCAGGACATCCTCCCCCGCCAAGGAGAGGAAGATGGTGCCCGCCGGCATGATTCCTTGGATGGATTCGGGCATCAGGCTGATTCCCACGCCGCCTGCTACCAAGGAAAGGGCTGTGTACGGATCGGCCACTTCCTGGCTGATACGGGGCCGGAATCCAGCAGCGGCGCAGGCTGCGAAAGTGACGTCCCGGAGTGTGGACCCTTGAGCGGCAGGCATGGTGATGAACGGGTCGCTTGCGAGTTCGGCCATCTCCACCGACGTCTGCCCGGCCAAAGGATGGTCCGCGGGAACTGTGACCCCCAGACGCTCCGTGGCAATCCGGCGGGTGGCTAACGACGGCGAGTCGATGGGGAGGCCGATGAAGGCCAGATCCAACACGTTGTTGCCCAACTGATGGAGTGCTTCCTGGGTCAGTAGCCCGCCATGCAATGTCACCTCCAGTTGCGGGTAATGCTGGCGAAGAGCGCGTGCCAGAGGGGGAAGCGTGGTGTGGTTCAACGCCCCGGAAAAGCCAATGGCAAGCTTGCCGTAAACGGTCCCGGTTCCGGCGTTCACTGCACGGCGGGCCAAGTCCACTTCGTCGAGGATTTTCCGGGCGTGCGGAAGCAGTGAATGCCCCGCTGCCGTTAGCGTGACAGACCTGGTGTTGCGTTCGAACAGCGCCGACCCCAAGTCCTTTTCGAGCTTTTTGATGGTTTGGCTCAGTGGTGACTGCGCCATCCGGAGCCGCTCCGCCGCGCGGCCGAAGTGAAGTTCCTCGGCCACCGCCAGGAAGGCCTCAATTTGCCGCAGTTCCACGTTGCCTCCCACATTTTCAAGGTCAAGTGCAAGGCTATATTGGGTTCACGTCCGGGACGTCCGGGGTGGCCGGATTGCCGGGAAGCTAACGGGAGGCATCATGGCTAACTCAGCGTCGGGGGAGTCCGTCATTGAGCGTGTTGTGAAAATCATGGATGCGTTCTCCAAGGGCCAACCGTGGCTTCCACTCAAGGAGCTGGTCCGGATTACCGGGATGTCCAGCAGTACCGTGCATCGGCTGGCCATGGACTTGGCGTCCAGTGGACTCCTGGAACGTAATGCTTCAGGGGAGTTCGGGGTCGGCATGAAGATGTGGGAGCTGGCCTCCCGCAGCAACCCCTTGGAGGAGTTCCGCCGTCGGGGTTTGCCGTTTTTGGAAGGCGTTCATGCGGCCGTCCGGGAGCATGTGGCGTTGTCCATACCTGACGTGGAGAACAACAGCGTGCTGTACCTGGAGCGTCTGGACCGGCATGGAACGGTCATGAACCTGGCCGAGGTGGCGGGCCGACTGGACATCCACACCACATCCTCCGGGATGGCCATGATGGCGCACATGCCGGGCTGGGTGCAGGACCGATTCCTGGCCGGGGCGTTGGAGAAGACCACTCCGGCTACGGAAACAGATCCTGCAAGGGTCAGGGCCAACCTCGCGCTGATCCGGGAGCGCGGCTACGCCCGGTTGGTCGGCGTCCTTGTGGAGGAGAACACCGCCTACTCCGTTCCCGTATTCGGCCAGGGCCATGCGGTCATAGGTGCGATTTCCGTCGTCGTGCCCTCCGTTGACGAGGACGCCGGGCTGATTCTTCCCGTGCTGGTGGCCGCTGGCCGCGGCCTGTCGCGGACCATGGGTGCTGAGCGTCGCCCCTACGGATCCCGCCCCTGGTTGTCTACCACTGACTAAGCCAGGCATGGCTGTCCCGTTCAACGGGAAGTTTCCCCTCGGCCTGTGACCTGGGTCCTACAGTCGATCCCAGAGGAACTATCGCCAGTGACCTGGACCACACATCCTGAATTCGTTATCAACGGCCACAGGATGGACTGCCCAACAAATCGGCAGCCGGCGATTCGTGACTCATCTAATTCTTTGCCGGGCAAGGCACCATGGCGGTGCCACTTCCCGCGCACTCAATGAGGAGACAGTATGGGAAACGTGCAGCAGCACTCGCCCTCGGACGTCAACCCGGCAGCGCCGGTTGAGCACGTCAAAATGCCCAAGAAGGCGGCCCTTGCCTCCTTCCTGGGATCCACT
The DNA here is from genome assembly GCF_019977315.1 of Arthrobacter sp. StoSoilB22. Lineage (NCBI taxonomy): Bacteria > Bacillati > Actinomycetota > Actinomycetes > Micrococcales > Micrococcaceae > Arthrobacter > Arthrobacter sp. StoSoilB22. The sequence continues at coordinate 3,732,333 of NZ_AP024652.1, read as the reverse complement.
TTGGAGTACTACGACTTCTTCATCTACGGCACCGCCGCCGCCCTGATCTTCCCCAAGATCTTCTTCCCGGGCGGCGACCCCGTAGTGGCACTCCTTGGAGCGATGGCTACGTTCGGCGTCGGGTATCTGGCCAGGCCGCTGGGTGGCTTGGTGATGAGCCACTACGGCGACAAGATCGGCCGCAAACAAGCGCTGATGATCACGCTGGTGATCATGGGCGTGGCCTCCATTGGCATAGGATTCCTGCCCACGTACGGGCAGATCGGGTACTGGGCAACGGCGCTGTTGCTGGTAGGCCGTTTGGCCCAAGGATTCTCCGCCGGCGCCGAAGCCGCAGGTGCGTCAACACTCACCATGGAGCACTCACCGGAAGGCCGCCGCGCGTTCTTCACCAGCTTCGTGATGACCGGGTACGCCTCGGGAATGGTGCTGTCCACCATCGTCTTCATTCCGCTGGCCGCGCTGCCCGAAGAGCAGCTCCTCAGCTGGGGTTGGCGTGTGCCGTTCTGGCTTTCGGTAGTGGTTCTCGCTGTGGCTTACTGGATCCGGACCCGCCTGGATGAGCCGCCTGTGTTCGAAGAGATCGTGGAGCACAACAAACCCAAGGCGATCCCCGCCGTCGCAGTTTTCAAAACGCAGTGGCGCGACGTCCTGCGCGTCGGCGTGGTGATGCTCTTCTCGGTCATGCAGACCACCTTCACCGTGTACGCCCTGGCCTACGCCACCGGACCGGCCGTGGGCATCGACCGCACCCTCATGCTTACCGTGAACGCCGTAACCATCGGTCTCTCCATGGTGACCATTCCCATCTCCGCCATGATCTCGGACCGCATTGGCCGCAAGAAGGTTCTGTTGGTGGGAGCCCTCGGCTGCGCTCTGACCACCATTGGCTACTTCTGGGCCATCAGCGGGCAGAACATCCCCCTGATCTTCCTGTTCGGCTTCCTGAACATGACCGTCTTCTACTCCTGCTGGAACGGTGTGTGGACGGTCTTCTTCCCGGAGATGTTCCCGGCAGCAGTCCGATACTCGGGCATGGCGATCGGAAGCCAGATCGGCCTCATCCTCGCCGGGTTCGCACCCGCAATCGCAACGCTCCTTGCGCAACCCGGTCCCAACGGTTGGTGGCCGGTAGCCGGCTTCACCATCCTTTGCCTGGCAGCCTCGGCCATCGCCATCATGACGGCCCGCGAGACTTACAACGTCCCGCTTGAGGACCTCGGCAAGCCGCGCAGCGCGCAGGTCAACAGATAGAGCACGACGCCGGGCGGCGGCTCTCAGCCGCCCGGCACCCGTTCGCCTCCGGGCAACCCGCCGCGCCCCTGACTCCGGCGCCCGTCATATCCGCACTCACTTCTACGACTCATGCCCTGAAAGTTGGATACCCATGACTTCGTCAGCAACCGCACCCCGTACCTTCCGCGTTGGAATCGCGGGTTGCGGTGCCATCTCCCGAAACCACCTCGAGGCTTTCCGTGCCCTCAACAACGTGCAGATCGTGGGTGTCTGCGATGTGGATGCGGACCGGGCAAGGGCCACAGCCGAAGCCTGGGGCATACCGAATGCGGTAACAAGCATGGAGGAACTACTCAACCTGGGCCTGGACATTGTTTCTGTCTGCACCCCACATCCCACGCACGAGGAAGTGGTGCTGAAAGCTGCGGCGGCGGGGGTTAATGTACTCTGCGAAAAGCCGATTGCCACCAAACTGGAGTCAGCCGAACGCATGGTGGAGGCCTGCGAGAACGCCGGGGTCCAACTAGGGGTTTTGTTCCAGCGCCGCTTCTGGCCGGCCTCTCAGAAGATCCGCGCCGCGATCGACGACGGCACGTTGGGCAAGGCAATCCTGGCCCAGTGTTCGGTCATGCTGCACCGTGCCCCGGACTACTACAACCGCGACGCGTGGCGCGGCACGTGGGAGAGCGACGGCGGTGGAGTCCTCATGTCACAGGCGGTCCACCAGATCGACCTCCTCCAGTGGTATCTGGGAGACGTGGCCGAGGTTTACGGCAAGGTCAACACCTACCGTCACGCCGACTATATAGAGGTAGAGGATTCCGCAAAGGCGGTAATCACTTTCACCTCCGGAGCCATGGCCACGCTGGAAGCCTCCACGGCAGTGTCTCCCAACCTCGGAATCCAGCTCCGCATCACCGGCGAAACAGGGGCTTCGGCTTCCCTCACCGAGTTTCCGGAAGGCAGCGACGGCCGGCTGGACCTGTGGGCGGTAGGCGAGCAAATCGTCGTCGAGCCTGTCCACCCGGAAGGCGTGGAGCCGAACGTCGATCTGTCCGTCATCAACGGCCAGCTGATCCCGTTCCACAAACTGCAGGTCCAGGACTTTGTCCAGGCACTGGAAAACGGGACGGAACCGGCAATTACCGGCAAAGACGCCCTGAAATCCTTGCGGATACTCCTCGCCGTTTACGAATCTTCACGCACCGGCCAACCCGTCCGCTTCGCACCAGCCCAGCCCTCCCACGCAGCCATTCCCGAGCTGCGCGGCCGTGAAAAGGTGGCTCGCTGACCATGCTTTCCACCACGCCCGCAGCGGGAATGCCCCTGACCCTGGGTCGCAACGGCCGCACCCCCAAGACCCTTCGCAACCGCCTGGCCTCCGCACCCATGGAACGCAACTATGGCACCACGGATGGCTTCATCACCGAGCAATACATCGACTACCTGGTGACCCGTGCCAAGGCCGGCCTCGGCATGGTCACCACGGAGGCCACCTACGTCCGCGCTGACGGTAAGGGCCGCACCCACCAACTCGGCCTGCACACCGATGACATGATTCCGGGGCTTCGCCGCCTCACCGACGCCCTGCACGCCGAAGGTGCGTTGGCCGCCGTCGAACTTAATCACGGTGGCCGCACCGCCCAAGCGGCAGTCTCGGGCTTCAAGAACCTCGCGCCGTCGCCGGTTCCCTGCCCGACGGCGGGTGGTGAGATTCCGCGGGAGCTCACCGCCGCTGAGTGCTACGAACTTGTGGAAGCTTATGGGGCTGCGGCCCGCCGCGCGGTGGCCGCCGGGTTCGACGTGATCAACCTGCACGGCGCCCACGGCTACCTGATCCATCAGTTCATGTCGCCCATTTCCAACCACCGAACTGACGAGTTCGCAGCACCGGAGTTCTTCATGAACCTGGTGATCGACGCCGTGCGGCAGGCCGTGCCGGACACGATTGTGGGAATGCGTGTCTCGGTAGTGGAAGGTCCGGCCGACGGTATCAGCGCCGAGCAGCAAGTGGCCATCATCGCCAATGCCCACTTGGACAAGCTCGATTTCCTGGACATCTCTGCGGGTAGCTACGACGCCGGTGAGTGGATCGTCCAGTCGGGGGAGTGGAAGCCCGGGATCCTGGCCGAGTACGCCAAGGCCTACCGTCAGTTCGGACTTCCACTGGGTATGGCCGGGCGACTCAACAGCCCGGAAATCATCGAGGAAGTCCTATCCCAGGGAACTTGCGACTTTGTGAGCCTAGCGCGCGCCATCCATGCCGATCCTGCCTTCGTGGGCGGGGTGCTGCGGGGCGAACGGTACCGGCCCTGCATCGCGTGCAATGTGTGCATAGATAACCTTGGCCTCGGTCAGGTCACCTGTACGGTCAATCCGGCAGTTGGCCGCTCACGTGTTCCCGTTCCCACGCCCGTTGTTCGCCCGGGCTCCCGGGTGCTGGTGGTCGGCGCCGGGCCTGCGGGCCTCACCGCTGCCCGCGAACTCGCCGAAGCCGGTGCCAGCGTGACATTGATGGACGACGGCGTGCGGCCGGGTGGGCAATTCGCGCTCGCTGAGCGGATGAAATCGACGCCGGATTTCCACCGCTTTGCAGATTGGTCCAGCGCGGAAAACGAGCGGCTGGGCGTTGAGGTTTGCCAGGGAGTCCACGTGGACACGTTCGACGTCGGCTCGCTGGCCCGCGACTTCGGCGCAGACGCAGTGGTGGTGGCCACGGGCGGGGTGCGCCCTGCTCCCGGGTTCATTGGCGGCGACTCGCCCCGTGTTTCTGACATCCGGGATTGGCTAGCCGCGCATCCTGAGGTCCTTGACGGCAGCGTGTCCAGGCCCTCAGGAAACGGGTCCGGTCCCGTGGGGAGCTCGTCCGGGTTGTTGGTCAGTGCGGACGATTCTGTGGGCAGTGCGCCGGAAGCGGTGACAATTTGGGGTGCGGATTCTGTTGCCATGAGCGTGGCAGACACCCTTGCAGCACTTGGTACTGCCGTGCTGATCATTGGGCCGCAGGAAGCCCTGGCTCCTGAATCCGGCCGTCGAGCCAAGATCCTCGCAGTACCCCGGCTTGAAGCCAATCCGAAGGTGCGGATCTTCCTGTCCAGCACTATCGAGGAGTTTGACGGTACTGGTGAGCCTGGCGTCAATAGGGTTCGGATCAGGCGCTCGGGTGTGGAGGACGAGTGGATTGATGCCCCGGGCGATCTTTTGGTCTCGCGTTCGGTGCTGCCGCTGGACGGGCCGCCCACGCTGGAGCAACCGCTGACATTGGAGCAACGGGAAGCCGAGCTCAGCTTTGCCGCTTCGCTCCCCATTGCCCTCGCCGGGACGGTCGTGGACAAGGCACCGGCCATTGTGTCCAACGCGGTCAAGAGCGGTTACGACGCAGCCCAGCGCATTGCCGCGGCACTGGCCACCCCGTCCGCCGACACCCCCTTCGCCGAGATCGCTGGAACAGTGCCGGATCGCCGGAGAGTTTCGGCGAATTCGCAGCATTCCAGCGACCTCGCCGACACCCAGCATGACTTCACTGTGAACGGAGCCCGAAAGTGACCACACCTACGCGTCGGCTGGGAATCGCCCAGCTCTCCCTGGTCGGAACCGCACCACCGGATTTGGTGAGCATCGCGGCACAGGCCGGCTTCGACTTCATCGGAGCCAGAGTCCGTCCAGTCACCGCCACGGAGCGGCCATACGATCTCCAGCCCGGTTCCCACCTGCTCAAGGAGACGCTGCAACGGATGGCGGATACAGGGATCACGGTTGAGGATGTTGAGTTTCTCCTCTTGGACGGAACTGGCCTGCAGGGCGGGCAGGATCAACGCGAAGCCTGGCTGCGAATGATGGAGGCCGGCCAAGCCCTCGGGGCATCAACACTGACGGTGGCCTGCGCAGACCCGGACCTTGACCGTTTCGGTGACCACCTCGCGCAGATGACCCAGGACGGTAAGTCCTACGGAATCATGCCGACGCTGGAACCCATCGCCTACCAAACCGTTCGTTCCCTTCCCCAGGCAGTGAAGCTGTCCCGGCGGGCGGGCTGCAAGATTGTTGTTGACGCACTCCACGTCAACCGCTTCGGCGCAACTACGGCTGAGCTCGAAGCGGCCACGGATCTGGTTCCTTTGGTCCAACTCTGCGATGGTCCTGCTGCTGCGCCGGAAAACAGGGAAGCCCTGATTGTCGAGTCGCGCTCGGAGCGAGGCGTACCCGGCGACGGTGAATTTCACCTAGCGAGCATACTCGCGACCTTCGCCGCAGGAACCCCGGTTAGCATCGAAACGCCATCGGACAAAAGGGCGGCCGAGATGGGCGAACTGGCATGGGCCAAACATCTCAAAGCGGCGGCAGATTCCGTCCTCACCACCACAGCAGTCACCACCGCAGCAGTCAACAGCCCAGCACACAACATCGCAGCACTTACCGGGAGCAACAAATGATGGACAGTACACCTAGCCCCGTGGACTGCGACGTCCTGGTTATCGGCTCAGGCGCCGGTGGCATGTCTGCAGCTGTCACAGCAGCCTTCCACGGAATGAAGGTGATTGTGGTGGAGAAGGCAGAGGTTTGCGGCGGTGCAACCTCCTGGTCCGGAGGTTGGGCTTGGGCACCGGGCAACCCATTGGCGAAAGCCGAAGGAGTCAATGAGGACAAGGAAACCTTCCGCACATACCTCCGGGAGGTTCTCGGGGACGACTACCAGGCTGACAGGGTGGATGCCTTCCTTGAAGCTGCCCCGCACATGGTGGGCTTCTTCCACAACAAGACGTCCCTGCAGTTCGTTCCCGGCAGCAAAATCAACGACATCTACGGTGACCTTCCAGGTGCAGGAACTGGCAATCGTTCGGTCGGTCCTAAGCCTCTGAACGCCCGCACCTTCAAGCCTGGACTGAGGGCGAAGATGCGTCATCAGCTCTACGAAACCTCGTTCCTAGGCATGGGAATCATGGCCGGTCCGGACCTTGGTAAGTTCCTGTCGGCATCCCGGGGCAACCCCAAGGGCCTGTTCCACGCAGGCTGGCGCTTCGGATTCCACCTCCTGGACCTGCTGACGCACCGGAGGAACATGCAACTGGTCAACGGCACAGCGTTGACCGGAAGGCTCATGAAATCCGCTGACGATCTCGGAGTGGACATCCGGGTCGCCACGCCGGCCACAGCGCTGCTCAGCGATGAAAACGGCAAGGTGACCGGCGCCGTCGTGCGTTCTACCGAAGGTGAGGTGCAGATCAACGCGAGACGCGGCGTCGTGCTGGCAACCGGCGGCTTCCCCAACGATGTGCAGCGGCGCAAGGAGCTGTTTCCGAAGACGCCCACGGGCCGGGAGCACTGGACGCTGTCCCCGGCGGAAACCACCGGTGATGGCATCAACCTGGCGCAGGCCGTGGGTGCACGCTTCACCACCGCAGTGCAGTCGCCGGCCGCTTGGTGCCCGGTGTCCTTGGTGCCGTACCGCAACGGCCGGACGGGCGTGTTCCCCCACATCATGGACCGTGCGAAGCCGGGCAGCATCGGCGTCCGCGCGGACGGGAAGCGGTTTGTGAACGAGGCCAATGGCTACTACGACTACGTCCAGGCCCTCCTCGCAGCGACTCCCGACGGTGAAACTGTGGAATCGTGGCAAATCGCGGACAGCCGATTTGTCCGCAGGTTCCCTCTGGGCATGGCCAAGCCGCTGCCCGTGCCGCTCTTCCCGTACCTGCGCTCCGGGTACCTCATCAAGGGGCGAACGCTGGAAGAACTTGCGACCAAATGCGGTATTGACCCCGCGGAGTTGCGCCGGACGGTGGCGCGCTTCAACGCGAATGCCCGTTCCGGCGTCGACCCGGACTTCGGACGCGGCGAATCCGCGTTCAACCGCTACGGCGGCGACGCCACGCACCGGCCGAATCCGTCATTGGGGCCTATCGAGAAGGGGCCGTTCTATGCGGTGCGGGTTGTGCCAGGGAGCTTCGGGACATTCGCGGGCGTGGAAACTGACGGCCGAGGGCGGGCGCTCAACAACCAAGGCCACCCCATAGATGGCCTCTACGTAGCCGGCAACGATCAAGCAAGTGTCATGGGCGGGCATTACCCCGCCGGCGGCATCAACCTGGGACCCGCACTGACCTTTGGCTACATCGCCGGACGGGACCTCGCCGGCGTCACTGCATATGAGGACGACGGCACGCAGGCGGAGATGGAGCTCGCACTGTAGAAGTTCGTTGTGAGGCCTGCTCTGCAGGGTTTGGCCTTGGAATTGTGTGGAGAGCGGGCCTCGCAACGCGAGGCAAGGTGGGTGCAACGCGTGGGGTCAGCGGCGCGTGGGCTGCGGTGTCGACGGGGTGGGCGCTGGGGGAGGGGCCGGTGCCGGGAAAGGCCCGCTCGGGTATAGGGACGTGGCTGTCATCATGTAGTTGGCCCACTGTGGGCCGGCGATCATGTAGCCATCCAAGGACTTGTAGAACTTGCCGTTGATGGTGACGTTTTGCCCGGCTCGCTGCTGGCCCGCCGTCGTGTCCCCGAAGAACGACGCCGTTGCAAGAGTTGTGGTGTAGCCGGCAACCCAGGTGGCGCCGTTGTTATTGGACGTGCCTGTTTTTGCCGCCACCGGAGCCTGACTCTGGACCTTGGGTTCGATGTAAACGCCCGAGCCCATCTTGAGAACATCCTGCAGGACGGCGTTGACGCCCCGCGCCACGGCTGGCTTCACTGCCTCCCTGCACTCAGGGGTCTGGGCTTGGAACTGGCGTCCTTGGGCATCGCTGATCTCGGTGATGGCAATGGGCTTGCAGTAGGTGCCGTCGTTGGCGAAGGTGGCGTAGGCGCTCGCCAGGACCACAGGGGCCACTCCAATGGAGCCAAGGAGATTGCCGATCTGGTGCATGTTGACCGGTGCGTTGTCCAAGCCGCTGTGCAGGCCCACGGTGTCCACCATTTTTTGGATCCCGCAGAAATCCAATTGGGCTGCGGTGGCGAAAGTGGCCGTGTTGATGGAGTTGTAAAGGCCGTAGTTGATGGGCATTGGCCGGTAGTAGCCGGCGTCGTTGTTTTGCAGGTCGTCATCGGCGCCAAGGTTCTGGGCTTTCTGCGCGGTGCTGTAACCCCCAAGGACCCTGCCGCAGCTTGAGCGCCACGGGAAACCGACTGGATAGACCCGGCGGGAAGCGTCAACAACTGCAGTGGGATTCTTGCCTTCATTGAGCCATTCGGCGTAAATGAACGGTTTCATGGTGGAACCGGGCTGGAAGCCGCCTGCGCCATTGAGGTCGTAGCCGTTCTCGTCTTTGGCATCGACGTTGAAGTTCAGTTGGGTATCGTATTTTCCTTCCTGGGGAACGAACACCGTGTTTTGGGCCATCGCAAGGATCTTGCCTGTGCCCGGCTGGACGGTGCTCATCGCGGCGCCCCATTTATCCGGGTTGTCGCCGGCGGAGGCGTCAACTTGCTCCTGCGCGGCGTTCTGGAGCCGGCTGTCCAAGGTGGTGGTGATGGTCAATCCGCCACGGTAGAGGAAGCGTTCACGTTCCTCCACGGTGTCACCGTAGGCCTCGTCGTTAAGGATGAGGTGGGAGACGTAGTCACAGAAGTAGGTGGCAAACGAGGTACCCGCGCAACCTTGCAGGGACGGGGTGATGTCGAGCTCAAGGGGAGAGGCTACAGCGACGCCGTGATCCACAGCCGTGATCTTGCCCTGTGCCAGCATCCGGTCCAGCACCAGGTTGCGCCGGTTGAGTGCAGCCTGAGGATCCACAATGGGGTCGTAAATGCTGGGGCCATTGACCAGACCAGCCAGGAGGGCTGCTTGCGGCAAGGTCAGGTCCATCGCGGAGGTGCTGAAGAAATAGCGGGATGCAGCCTCGATGCCGTAGGCGTTCCGGTTGAAGAACACTATGTTCAGGTATCCCTCAAGAATCTGATCCTTGCTGAACCGCTTTTCCAGCTCAAGTGCGAGCTTCACTTCGCGCAGTTTGTCACCCACGGTCTTCTGCCCGCTGAGCACCACATCCTCCGGACGCCCCTCGGATAAGCGGGACTCGTTGAGCACATTGGTGACGTACTGCTGCGTCAAGGTGGAGGCGCCTTGCCGGGTGCCCTGTGTCAGGTTGGAACTCAGCGCCCGCATGATGCCTTGGGCGTCCACGCCCGCGTGCTCGTAGAAGCGGTTGTCCTCAATGGCGATGATCGCTTCGCGGATGAACGGGGACATCTCCTCCAGCGGGACCTTTACCCGGTTCTCCGCATAGAAGGTGGCAATGAGCTGCCCGTCCGCGGAGACCACGGTGCTGGAAAGCGAAGGTGAATCAACGTTCAGCTCGCTCGGCAAACTTTGATAGAACCCCAGGGAACCGCCCACGGTGGTGCTGGTGAAAGCAACCACGGGTGCCAGGAATCCTGTGATCAGAACTCCGCAGAGGGTGCTCACGAAGAAGAACCCGAAGACCCTCAAAAGGACCTTGCCAAGACCTATCTTTGGACCCTTGTTCCGCGCCATTTTCGTGCCAATCCGTAGGGATAACCCGGCTGAAAAGTAGCTATAGAATACGTCCGGCAAAGCTGCGCGGCTACGGGTTGGGCGCCCGAATATGGTCCCAAATAGGACTCAATCCAGCGGCAGAGTGACCCTCACACTGGTGCCCCGCCCAACCGCGGAGTCGATGTCTACTGTCCCGCCGGCGTCGTGTACTGCTATGGACATCAGAAGCAATCCGAATCCGTGCCTGCGGCCGCTGGGCGCGGCGTGGATTTCGAAACCGCAGCCGTCGTCCGTGATGGTGAGCTGGATGCCGTGGTAGACGGCGTTGAGTCGGACCGTGAGCTCGCTGGCATTGGCGTAATTGAGGGTGTTGCTGAAGGTCTCCTGAGCCACGTGATACAGGAGGGCGGCGGCTGAGGAGGAGATCTCGATGCCGTGGTGCGGGGTGTGCCAATGGACGGTGACGCCCTCGCGCCGAAGCGGTGCAGCAAGCCGGTCGATGCATCCGGCGACACCCAGCGCATAGAAATCCACGGGGTGCTGGTCCTGGATGATGCCTTTGATGGCTATCACCTCGGTGAGTGCTGATGCCTGTTCCATTGCTTCCCCCACATCGTTGTGTTTCATATCTGGAATTCGTTGCCGAAACCCCTTGGTATTGGTGCTTCGTGCTTCCAGCGTGGCGCTGCTATATCAAGGAAGCTTTTCGATTGGCTCAAGTTCGCATCAAGTTTGCGGGGAGCCTTAAGGGGGACGGCCTGCCCGTGTGGAGGCTCGACGGCGGCACGTCGCTTACCGTCGTCGAGCCCTGTTGCGAAGCTACGCGCTCTCGGGCTGCTTCAGTACCAGCAGGCTGTCCGCGTTCCGATCGCACTGCAGCACGCCCTCATGGACGGTGAGTTCGGCAACGAGCACCGATGACCGCCGGCTCTCGACAGTCGGGTGGCTCGCACCGGCGCGGCTGGGGTGCGTGAAGTAGAAGATCCATCCGCGGCCATGGTTGACAACCACGTCTGCGTGGAGGCCCGGCCCCACATCATCGGTCCGTGCGAAGGTGTCGCCGATGGCTGCGTCCAGGATGACCCCTTGTTTCTCCCATGAATCGAGATCGTCAGAGCGGTACACTTCCTGGCCGGACCACGTGTCCACGATCATCCAGTACCAGCCGCCCAGGCGGAAAACGTTGGCCCCTTCGTGGCCCGAGGGTGTGGTCAGTACGTGGCCCCGGACCTTCCAATCGAAGAGGTTGTCGCTGTCCGCCGCCCAGGTTTCCGAGCCTTGCACCTCGTCCTTAAACCACATGCGGAATCCGCCGCCGGGGAGTGGGTGCACGCAGGCGTCGATGACCCGGTTGGAGCTCAGCGGAACTAATCCGTGGTGGGTCCATGCCAGAAGGTCCGGGCTGGTGTAGTGGTGGATTTCCATGGAATGCGGATTGCCGTGGGCGGGGATGCCGCGGATGTAGCTGACGTACATGTGGAAAGTGCCCGCGTGCTCGAAGACTTCGGGTGCCCAGAAAGTGTTGTGGCCCCATTCGAAGTCAAGGCCCTCAAGGGTTCCGCGGTAGTCCCAGTGTGTGCCGTCCGTGGATGATGCAACTCCGAGCTTGGAACCGTAGAGCCAGCTGAGTCCGTCCTCGAACGGGACCGTGGTGCGGCGGTTGGTGTAGATCATCCACCAGGCCTGCTCGCGCGGGTTGTAGATGACGGTGGGATCTGCGGCACCGTCCTCGATGGGGTCCCTGAAGAGTGGTGACTTCACCGGGGATTGGGTTTGGTTGCTCACGTAGTTCCTTGCTGATGGGCTGTGTTAGCGCCAACAAATTAAACCTAAGCAACACTCTGAAACACGTCAATGGGGGACTGGTCCGAAATCCAGTCCCCCATTGTCTGACTTACCAGCGGCCGCCGCCACCACCGGGACCTTGGGCCTGCGTGTACTGGCCCGCGGTCGCGGTGCCTTGTTCTTCTGCGCCGTCGATGGAGCCTGTGGTGACGCCGGCTTCCGTGTCAGCACTGCCTCCCGTGTACACCGTGTACGTCGCACCGTCGGTGATCGCGGCGGAGGAGAACACCAGGGATGCGATGGTTTTGGTGGTCACGAATGTCACCACCACCGCTCCCGTGGCGTCTACGATGTGCACAGGCGTGCCGGAAGACACCGAAGAGTCGAAGGTCAACTGCACACCGGACTGCGTGGAAGAGGTGCCCGGGGTCACCGCCATTCCGGCACTGCCTGCCGCTGCTACGGTGCCGCCGGTCACGGTCAGTTCACCGTTCACATCCAAGGCCCCGTTGCCGTCGTTGGTGGGGCCGTTGACCACCACGGTCCCGCCGGAAATGCTGGCGTTGCCGTTGGAGTCCAGGCCGTCACCTTCTGAGTTGATGGTGAGGTTTCCGCCGGAGACGTCCACGGTGTAGTCGCCAACGGTCTCCCCGCCGCCCATACCGCCACCCATTGGACCTCCGCCGCCTGCCGTGCCCGCATCGGTACTGGTCGAAGAGCCACCCGAGGCGTTCACGCCGTCGTCGTTCGCTGTGACGGTGACGTCGCCGCCGGAGACCACAATGTGCTGCGCTTCCAGTCCTTCCTCCGACTCGGCCACGGTGACTGTTCCGCCGGAAACGGTGAGGGTGTTGAACGCCTTCACGCCGTCGTCGCCCGCGTTGACTGTCAACGAGCCGCCGCTGACCAACAGCCACCCCCGCCCCTCGTCGGTGTCGTTGTCTGCCTTCACGCCGTCACCGCCTGCGGTCACCTGGTACGCGCCGTCCAGCAGCACTGTGTAGTCCTTGCCGCGAATGCCGTCGTCCACGGCGTCCACGGTGACCTTGCCGGCAGCCATCACCAGGCCGTCCTTGGAAACGATGCCGTCGTTGGATTTCCCGTTGACGGTGAGGGCACCGGTCCCGGCGATGGTCAGGTCCGCCATGGAGTAGAGGGCTGCATTGGGGGAGTCCTCGCCCTGGTCGGCGTAGGTGGTGGCATCCGTTAACGTGTTGGTGCTGCCCTCGTCCAAGTACACGATCGCTTCGTCGGCGCTCTGCACTACAAACGGCGAGCCGGTGGAGTTGCCCAGTTCCACGCCGTCCAGAATGATGCGAACCGTATCCTCCTCACCGGCTGCAACCACGATCTGCCCGTCGCTCAGCGAGCCGCTGAGGCGGTACGTTCCCGCGGCGCTGATGGTGACGGTGTTGCCGTCTACAGCCACGCCGGTGGAGGACGACGACGTCACTTTACTGCCGCCGTCGGACAGGCTGATTGCCACTTCCGTTGCGGCGTCCCACGTGAGGTCGTCGCTGTCGTAGTGGGTGTCTTCTTCAATGGTCCCGGCCGTTACGGCCTGCTGGGTGGTGCTGGTTGACGTGCCGGTGGTGCCGGTGGACGTTGAGCTGGTGGCGGCCGTGGAGCAGCCGGCCAAGGAAATGGCCAGGGCGACGGCGGCAACGGAAAGGGAAGTGCGGAAGGAGCGCATAGTGGATTCCTAAGTCTGTGGAGGGAAAGTCTGTGGAGGGAATGTCAGTGGAGGGGGCGCAGGGGCATCCTGCGTCGAAGGGTTTGATTCCAGCGGTTGGCCGGAAGCTCGGGGTGGAGTGCGGCCATGCCGGTGGCGAACTTGGAGATGCGGCAAGGCCGGACGCCGTGTGCCCACAGGTGCTTGTCCAAAGGGCCGGGCGCTGAGCCGGACTTCGTCTCCACCACCACCGCGTTGTCCAAAACCCAGGGATGGCCGTCTGGGCTTTGCCACGTGACGTCGGAGTCGATGGTCGCGCGGCTTCCGGACTCGGGGAGGAAGAGTGTGGTGCGGTCGTAGCGGGTGGAAAGCACCGGCTCCAGCGGTCCGATGCTCATGTCACCGATGGCCGCGGCCAGCGTCTCATTCACGTAGGCCAGGCCCTCTTCCGTGAGCCGGTCCCGGTCGCCCAGCTCATAGGGGATGCGCTCCTTGACGGTGGCCTCGCGAGCGCCTTCGGTCTTCACTTCCAGGAAGCTGACCGCGCTGTCCAGGTAGGTGCGGGTACGGATCTTGAACCGCCTTCGCCTGCCGTGCGCGGCGAGCATGTAGCTGTCCAACTCGGCGGTGTCGAAGTACACGGAGTCGTAAGCGAACGTGCGGTTCCCTTCCATGTCCAAGACCCGGGCCTCGGAGCTGAAGGTGCTCAGGACCTTGCGTGCCGTTGCCGAAGGAACCAGATACTTTCGGTCCACCCGGGTCAGCAGGGCGGCTTCGGTAGTGAGCTCTTCAAGCCCGACGGCGGGAAGCTGGCTCAGTTGCGGGATGATCGGTTCGGCGTCGATGCGGCTCATGCGACACCGGCCGAGGTGGGTACGGATTGCTGGGTGTGCTGGGGTGCTGGCTGAGCGGAGTGAGCCGGCTGAACCGGCTGCGCGGACTGGGCCGGGAGTTCCTCCGGAGCCGGGGTCAACGCACCGGCTGGTTGGTTGAAGCCAAGCTGGGCGTGCCGCGGCTGGGATAGGTCCTCATGGAGGGGCCGCACCGCGTATCGTACGTCCACGATCGTTTTGTCGTTCACCAGGTCCAGTTCCTGAATGGTGGCCGAGTGGACAGTGCCGTGGAGGACTTCTTCCAGCCGGGCGTAGAGCTCGGGTTCGTTGTTGATGGCCCGGTCCAGCACCACCACCTGGTGGCGGTAGGCCGGGAGGACCCGGGGGTTGTCGCCGACGAACATCACCAGCAGGACCAACGCCATGAGGGACAGCGTCAGCCAGAGAGGTTCGACGCCGATGCCTGCGATCAAGCCCAGCGCCAACGCCGAGAAGTAGTAGGCCACCTCGTGCTGGGCCAGTTCCGTGGACCGGAGCCGAATGATGGAGAGAACACCAAACAAACCCAGCCCCAAGCCAACGCCTGCGGCCGAACCGGACAATGCCGTGGCGACTGCCAGGACGCCGACGTTCATGCCCAGGTAAGAAACAACCAGGTCGCGGCGCCTGTGCCGGCGGAGGTAGAGGGCAAGCGTCAAAATGGTGATGGCGGCCAGGTCTGCCGCGATGAGGATGATGGTATTCATCAGTTACTCCGGAATCTCTTGGGGGATTGATCTCCACTTTTCCCGACCATGCTGTGCTGAAACTGTGCCGGGACCAAGGCTGGGATATGTGTTTCGACCACGGTCGGTTCCAATGGTTTGGGCCCTGTTGTTTGGGCGGCGTGAACCGTTGACGCGGCATGTCCCTTGCGCGCAAACAGGAAGCGCTGTTGCACTGCATAGCTGACTCCCAGCAGCGTCATCTCGGTGGCAAGCTTGGCCAGCACGTCTGGAACGGCGAGGGAGGTGAGGGTCCACATAGCGGCGTAGTTTGCGGACAGGAGGACCACAACCAGCGCAACGTATCCTGTGGCGGCGGCGCGGAACGAGGTGTCCCTGCCGTGCTCAAAGACCATCCGGCGGTTGATGAGGAAATTCACCGTGGCACTGACCAGACGGGCTCCCACCACCGCCAGAAGCAGCGAGTCCGTGAACGCGCTGAAGATCAGGAACATCACCAGGTCCACCACGAATGCGGACAGCGAGGACCCCAGGAACTTCAGCAGCGGGGCGTAGATCCTGATGGAGTCGGCGATGGGCCGGAAATGCGAGCCCGAATTGTGGTCCAGGTAGACGGTTGCGATCTCCACTGTGACGATGCCGTAGCCGGCTTGCTTCGACTCGAGCAGCAGGTTCAGCTCGTACTCGTAGCGTTCGCCGCGCACGGTCAGCAACCACGGGAGCATGTCAGCCCGGTACCCGCGGAGGCCGGTTTGCGTGTCCGTGATCCCTTGGCCGGTGGCGAGCCTGAACAGACCCCGGGTCACTGTATTGCCGAATCGGCTCCGGGCGGGGACGTTTCCGGTGAAGTTCCGGCAGCCCAGGACCATTGCAGCCGTGACGTGACGGACGCGGTCGGCAACGGCAAGAATGTCGGCCACTCCGTGTTGGCCGTCGCTGTCCGCGCACACCACGTTGTGGCCGGGAAAACGCTCTGCGATGAAGGCAAAGCCACTCTTGAGCGCGTGGCCTTTTCCGCCGTTCACGTCGTAACTGAGCAGGTGGCACCCAAGCCGCGAAACGGCGTCGAACGTTTCCTGATAGTCCGGCCCTGAACCGTCATCCACCACCACCATGGTGAGCCACGGGTCAGCCGTCTGGAGGTTCCGCACAAGCGTGATGAGCTGGTGGTCCGGCTCGTAGGCCGGTATCAGGATGATCATGACTGGGCGATGTAGAGGATGTCCGAGGTGCCGCGCTCTTTGTTTTCGCCGAGCGGGTTGTTCACCAGGGAGCCGTTGAAGTACATGGTGGAGGAGCCGCCGCCGTCCACGTTGTACGCGGTGGTGGCGCCCAGGTCCTTCATGATCTGGGCCAGGCCGGACATGGTGACGCCGGAGCTGTAGCCGGGGCTGCGGCCATCCACCACCACGAACACCAGGTGGTTCTCATCGATGACACCTACAGCGGTGCGCGGCTGTTCGCCCTGGATGGAGTGGTTGCCGAAGTTCGTATCAACCTCCACGTCCTCGATGCCGGACGCGATCTGACCGTTGTCCAGCAGCGACGGCCCGAACGAGAGCGTGTTCCACACGCCGTCCGCGATGAGCTGATCAGCGGTAGTTGTGGTCTCGTCGTAAACCTTGACCGTGCCGTCCTTGTAGAACGCCAAGCCCGGCCGCGCGCCCTCGTCCCGGTACACCACGCCGTTACGGATCACGATGCCGGTGTCCCGGAAGCCGTAATAGTCGCCGTTGATCGCGAAAATGGCGTTATGGTCCTCGGCGATCGCGGATGTAGTTTCGGTGATGTTCTCGCCGTACGTGTCCTCGGCAAACGCCGACTTCAGCGTGGTGGCATCATCAAGCACGACGTCGGCAACGTAGTACGTCACGGTGTCGTCACCGGTGCCTGTGGTCACCGTGGAGATGGTGACCCCCGTGTCCCCGGAGGCGTAGGACGTATCGGTGACCACGGCGCTCGCCGACGTTTCTGCGGAAGCCTCATCCGCCGTCGTTGTTGTTGTGGTGCCGGCCTGGCTCGCCTCGTATTCGGAGACGTTGGTGATCTCAGCGTGTGGGACCACAAACCGGTCCAGGGCCCAGGCGGCGGCACCCCCGGCAGAGAGAGTGACCGCCAGAACGGCGGAGATCACGGCGCGCCGTGTCCGGCCGCCCTTACGGTGTTCAGTCTGTGGAGAAGTCATGCCTCATTTCTACGGAGCGAGGCTACGCCGGAGGTTTGCCCAAGATATGCGGGGGCTGTGAAGTTTCAGGTTTGCTGTGGCCCGCCTCCAGAGCTGCCTGTTCAATGCGTGCACGGTGGGCTGCCCATTCTTCCGTGGTCCGGCTGGGGATGTTCGGATCCCCAGGCCTCTGCCCCATGGAGCCGTCAATGAGTTCGCGGATGATGTCCGCGTGCCCAGCGTGCCGGGCTGTCTCAACACACATGTGAACCAGAATCTGGTGCAGCGTCACGTTCTTCTTCTCCTCCGACCACCATGGCACCGCACCCGGCGCATCCAAGGGGAGGGATTCGATGGTTTCATCGCTGTGTTTGGCGGAGAAATGATGGAGTTCCAGGATCTGCTCGCGTGTTTCGGTCACCGGCACCCACATATCGGAATCCGGTTCGGCATCCTCGGCCAGCCAGGGCAAGTCCCGTCCGCTGGGCCTGCCGAAGACTTCCCCGAAATACCCCAACTCCACGCTGGCTACGTGTTTTACCAGGCCCAGCAGGTTGGTCCCCGTGGGCGTCATGGGCCTCCGGGCATCGTATTCACTGAGGCCATCCAATTTCCCCAGCAGGTCCGCCCTGCGGAGTCGCAAATAAGTGAGCAGCGTGGCTTTGTCATCCATGGGTGCACTCTATCCACGTTCCCGCCCCGCCCCACCCGCCCCCGCGCGACTTCGCCGGAGCAGTGCGACTTCGCCGGAGAGGTCCGGCGGTCTCGCACACCTCCAGCGGTCAAGCACGTTTCCGGCGAAGTCGCTTGCGGCAGCATGAACGCCAATGCCACAGTGAACCATGGCCACAGAAGAGGATGTCAGGAGAATCTGCCTGGACATGCCGGGCGTCAGCGAACGACTGAGCTGGGGGCAGCCGGCATGGTTTGCCAAGTCCCTCATGGCACGGATCTGGGAAGAGGGGGTTGTCACGGTCAAGACTGATGAACGCGAGGCGCTCGCAGCCATGGAACCGGATACCTTCTTCTGGACCCCGCATCACGAGCAATCCCCGAAGCTCCTGCTGGTCCGGCTCGAACGAATCGAGACGGACGAGCTCGACGAACTGCTCCAGGAGTCTTACAGAATCGCCGGCGCCCCGTCGGGTCGGCACGCAGACTAGACTCGGGCCATGGGGGACAACAACACACTTGGGGAACACAACACACCGCGGCCTGCACGCAGAGTCTCTGCCGTCGTCGTGCCTTTGCTGGGCTTGATCGCCGTGATCGTGGGGGTGGTGGTGGCGTGGAACAACCAGAGCACGGACTTCGGCTGGTTCGCCTATGCGCCGCTGAGCGAGACAGTGTTCATCGGGAACGGCGCGGCCATGGTCAGCCAAGGGACGCAGCTCGGGCTCGCCGTGACAGTCCTGGGCCTGTTGGTCCTCGCGTTCTGGGCGGGGCTCAGAATCGGCCGCCGCCGTCACCAGAATCGCTGAGTTCGCCGGAGAAACGCTAAATCGCCGGATAGCTCCAGCGAACTGGCAGCTTTCCGGCGATCTCGGCGCACATCAGGTGAGCTTCACCTGGCGGTTCATGTCTTTGTACAGCAGGTAACGGAACTCGCCCGGACCACCCGCGTAGCAAGCCTGCGGGCAGAAAGCACGCAGCCACATGAAGTCGCCGGCCTCCACCTCAACCCAGTCGTTGTTGAGCAAGTACATGGCCTTGCCCTCCAGGACGTACAGGCCGTGCTCCATGACGTGCGTCTCCGGGAAGGGGATCACACCGCCGGGCTGGAACGTGACGATGTTGACCTGCATGTCGTGGGCGAGGTCGCTGGAGTCCGTGAAGCGCGTGGTCTTCCAGACGTCGTCGGTGTCCGGCATGGAGGTGGGCTCCACGTCCTTCTCGTTGGTGACGAAGGACTTGGCTTCGAAACCTTCAAGCCGCTCGTAGGCCTTGCGGATCCAGTGGAAGGAGACGATGTCGTTGGACACGTTCTCCAGGCCCCACTCTGAACCGGCGGCCAGGTAGGCGTACCCGCCCTCTTCGAGGTGGTGCAGCTCGCCGTCGAGGGTGAGGTTGACCTGGCCCTTGGTCACGAAGATGACGCCTTCAACGCCGGACTCGAACTCGGCCTTCGGTGCGCCGCCACCCGGAGCGATCTCCACGATCAGCTGGGAGAACGTGGTGGCGAAGCCGGAGATTGGCCGTGCGATGATCCACGAGCGCGTGTTGGAGAAGCCCGGCAGGTTGCTGGTGACGATGTCCGTCATGACGCCCTTGGGGATCACCGTGTAAGCCTCGGTGACGATGGCCCGTTCGGTGGTCAGTTGGGTCTGCGGCGGCAGGCCGCCCTGCGGGTAGTAGTACTTGCCCATTCGAGTTGCTCCTATCAGTGGGAAGTCGGTTGTGCGAGCCGCGGGTGCGCCAGCGCGGTCAGCTGTGAAAGTTCGACGCCGGCAAGCGCCTTGACCTCGTCGGTCCCCACTGCGCCACACTGGACGCCGCGGAGGACGAAGCCGGCCAACGCGCGGGCCGTGGCGGGCTCGTCCATGACGCCGCCTTCTGTGCGCTCCACGTAGTTGCGGAGGCGCAGGGCCGCGGCGGGCAAGCCTTCGCGGTAGAAAGCGTATGACGCCGAGAAGCGGCTGGGCAGCTGCGCGGCGTGGAGGTCCCAGCCCTGGTAGTAGCCGTTTTCCAGTGAGCGGCGGACCAAGCGGCCATGCAGCTTCCAGGCGTCTTCAACAGCGTCACCCACGGGGATGATGTTGGTGGAACCGTCGGACAGGCGGATGCCCGTGCCGGCGACAGCGAGCTGCATGACCTGCTTGGCGAAGTCGGCCACTGGGTGCTCCATGGACTGGTATTCCGCGGAAATTCCGAGCGAAGCGCTGTAGTCGTAGGTCCCGTAGTGCAGGGCGCTGATGCGGCCCGGAACCACGTGGGGGAGCTGCGCCACGGGAGAGTTCCCGTCTGCGCCGATGATGAGCTGCGGCGTTTCCACCTGCACCTCAAAACGGAGCCGGCCAGCGGGGAGTCCCAGGACTTCCTCAAGGCGGGACACTGCGAAGTCCATGGCCTGCACCTGGGCCACGGTGGTGACCTTGGGCAAGGTAAGGATCAGCCCTGCGGGGAGCTCCCCGGCGGCAGCCAACGTGGAGACGAAGAGGTCCAGCGTCCGCAGGCCACGGGCCCGAGTGGGGGCTTCGAAGCACTTGAAGCGGATGCCGATGAACGGCGGAGCTGTTCCGGCCGCAACTGCAGCGGCAACAGCCTGGGCGGCAGCAACGGCGTCGGCGTCTTCTGCCTCGTCGCCGCGGTCACCGTAGCCGTCTTCGAAGTCCAAACGCAGGTCCTCGATCGGTTCGGCAGAAAGCTTCGCAGCTACACGCTCCGCAACAGCAATTGCGAGGTCTGGCTCCTGGCCCAACAGCTGACCGAGCTTTTCCAGGCCACCGTGGGCCTCCGCCGTCGTCAGCGCCTGGGCGCCCCAGTCCGCCACGAAGGTGGGCGTGAAGCGGTCGGCCGGGATGTAGACGGTGTGGATGGGCTGGCGCGAGCCGTCGTCGCCGGGGTAGTTGCGGTCCAGCAACTGGTCCGTCGCCTCGAGCTGGGATTCGATGTGAGCCAGATCAGAGGAAGAGAATGAACCCATCTCAGCCCACCAACTCATACGCGGGCGTGGTGAGGAAGTCCGTGTAATCGTCGGACAAGCAGATGTCCTCGATCAGCTTGGACGCAGGCTCGTAGTACTTTGCGAAGTTCTCGTCGCCGAATTCAATGCGCAGGCGTTCGGTTTCCTCGCCCAGGATCCTGGTCACCAGTTCGCGGGTAACAGTGTTGCCCGTGTCCGCCAGGATGGACTTGTTCCGCAGCTGCTGCCAGACCTGCGAGCGGGAGATCTCCGCCGTCGCTGCGTCTTCCATCAGGTTGTGGATGGCAACTGCGCCGCTGCCGGAAATCCACACGCCGGTGTAGGCGACGGCGACGTAGAGGTTCAGGCGCAGGCCTGCCTCGGTGACGGTGCCGCCGGCGGAGGCGACGTCGATCAGCTGCTCAGCGGTGACGTTCACCTCGGGGCGCTGCTTGTCCAGCTGGTTGGGCCGGTCGCCCAGCACGGAGTCGAAGACTTCGCGACAGGTGGGGACCAGGTCCGGGTGGGCAACCCAGGAGCCGTCGAAGCCATCGTTCGCTTCGCGGGTCTTGTCGGCGCGGACCTTGTCGAAGGCTGCGGCGGTGACATCCGGCTGCTTGCGGTTGGGGATGACGGCGGCCATGCCACCCATGGCGAAGGCGCCGCGCTTGTGGCAGGTCTTGACCAGGAGTTCGGTGTAGGCGCGCATGAACGGTGCCGTCATGGCCACGGTGGCGCGATCCGGGAGCACGAACTCTTCGCCGGCATCACGGAAGTACTTGATGATGCTGAAGAGGTAGTCCCAGCGGCCGGCGTTCAGGCCGCTTGCGTGGTCACGCAGTTCGTACAGGATCTCGTCCATTTCGAACGCTGCCGGGATGGTCTCGATCAGCACGGTGGCGCGGACGCTGCCCTGGGGAACGCCGAGGTAGTCCTGTGCGAACACGAAGACGTCATTCCACAAGCGGGCCTCAAGGTGGCTCTCCATCTTGGGGAGGTAGTAGTACGGGCCGTGACCGTTTTCGAGCAACTGCTTGGCGATGTGGAAGAAGTGCAGGCCGAAGTCAACCAGCGCACCCACGGCGGGGGCGCCGTCGAGCAGTACATGGCTTTCCTCCATGTGCCAGCCACGGGGGCGGGCCACCACAACTGCCAGGGGAGCGTCCGTGCGGAGACGGTACTCCTTGCCCTCGGGGGAGGTGAAGCTCAAAGTGCCCCGGGCGGCGTCGCGGAGGTTGAGGATCGCGTCAACAACGTTGGACCAGGTGGGCGTGCTGGCGTCTTCGAGGTCAGCCAGCCACACCTTGGCGCCGGAGTTCAGCGCGTTGATGGCCATCTTGGCCGGGGTTGCCGGGCCGGTCATCTCAACGCGGCGGTCCTGCAAAGCTGCAGGTGCCTCGGCGACCTTCCAGTCGCCGTCGCGGATGTCCTGGGTTTCCGGGAGGAAATCGAGGCGGGAGGTGTCCGCAACCTGCTGGCGCTTGGCCTTGCGGGCCTGCAGAAGGTCATTACGGGTGCCGGCAAAGCGGGTGTGCAGTTCTTCGATGAAGGCCAGTGCCTCCGGGGTGAGGATCTCCTCGGCGCGATCGATCGGCCGGGGATCAGTGACTGTAATAGCCATGTGAGCGGATTCCTTTTTCTAGGGTGCGCTGGTGCTACAGCGCGCTGGCGGCGTTTGCGTGCGCGGCGGCTGCCACCGCAGCAGCAACATCGGCAGCAACATGGGGATCGAAGACGCTGGGGATAATGTAACTCGCGTTGAGCTCATCGTCAGCCACCCGGTTGGCAATTGCTTCGGCGGCGGCCACCAGCATGTTCGGGGTGATGTCCGAGGCCCCTGCGTCCAGCAGCCCGCGGAAGAAGCCGGGGAATGCCAGCACGTTGTTGATCTGGTTGGGGAAGTCGCTGCGGCCGGTAGCAACCACGGCTGCGTGCTTGGACGCTACAACGGGGTCAATTTCCGGGGTCGGGTTGGCCATGGCGAACACAATTGCGTCCTCGGCCATGGAGGCAACCTGCTCTTCGCCGATCACGTGCGGGGCGCTGACGCCGATGAACACGTCCGCACCCTTGAGGGCGTCATGCAGGCTTCCGGAGAAGCCTTCTTCGTTGGTGTTCGCGGCGATCCAGCTGCGGTGCTCGTCGCCGTATTCCTCGCCGGAGTGGATGGCGCCGGAACGGCCGGCGGCGATGATGTGCTGCGCGCCCTGGGCCTTGAGGAGCTGGATGATGGCCGAGCCGGCAGCGCCTACGCCGGAGACCACGATCTTGACCTCGGAGAGCTTCTTGTCCACAACGCGGAGGGCATTGACCAGGGCAGCGAGGGTGACAATCGCGGTGCCGTGCTGGTCATCGTGGAACACCGGGATGTCCAGTTCTTCGCGGAGGCGGTTCTCGATCTCAAAGCAGCGCGGTGCGGCGATGTCTTCGAGGTTGATGCCACCGTAGACCGGGGCCATGGCCTTGGCGATCATGATGATTTCCTCGGTGTCCTGGGTATCCAGGCAGACCGGCCAGGCGTCAACGTTGGCGAACTGCTTGAACAGTGCGGCCTTGCCTTCCATCACGGGAAGGGCTGCGGCGGGGCCGATGTTGCCCAGGCCCAGGACGGCCGAACCGTCGGTGAGGACGGCGATGGTGTTGCGCTTGACCGTCAGGTTACGGGCGGCGGCCGGGTCTTCTGCGATCGCCATGCAAACGCGGGCGACGCCGGGAGTGTAGGCACGCGAGAGGTCGTCGCGGTTGCGCAGGGCTACTTTGGGGACGACCTCGAGCTTGCCGCCGAGGTGCATGAGGAATGTGCGGTCCGAAACGTGCTGGACCGTGACGCCGTCGAGTGCGTTCAAAGCGTCCTTCACGCGGGCTGCGTGGTCGTCATCGGTGGTGTTGCACGTGACGTCAACAACGATCTTCTCGTGGTGGGATTCCGTGACGTCCAGCGCGGTGATTGCTGCACCGGCGGCGCCGACTGCTGCGGCAAGTTCGCTGGTTGCGGTGAAGCTCGACGGTGCGGCGACGCGCAGGGTGATCGAGTTTCCGGGGCTCGGATTCGCCATTGAAATTCCTCCTGTTAGGCCCGTTCCCGGGCCGCCGTTCCAACTGAATGTTTTCGTATTATGGATATTATTATCTACAAAGTGGAAACACAACCCCTTGCTTGGTCATGTTCGGTGTCATCGCGCAGCTTGCACGCGTGCTGTATGTTGGGTGTTCTAAGCAATTCTTTTCACGATGCGGATAAGAGTTGTCGGAATCTGAGTCATTGGAGACAAGGGAATGGCTGAAAAAGCCTCCGGAGGCGTGCAGTCTGTTGAGCGCGTCTTTGAACTGCTGGAATTGATCACGGACGCGGGCGGCGACGTCACGTTGAGCGAGCTCTCGTCGTCCACTGACCTGCCCCTGCCTACCATCCATCGCCTGCTCCGGACCCTGGTGTCCCTTGGCTACATCCGGCAGCTCCCCAACCGCCGCTATGCCCTGGGCCCGCGGCTCATCCGCCTCGGCGAAGGAGCCAGCAAGCAACTCGGCGCCGTGGCCCGTCCGCAGCTCAAGACCCTGGTGGAGCGGCTGGGCGAGACGTCCAACATGGCCGTCCTGGACTCGGACATGGTCATTTACGTGGCACAGGTCCCGTCCATGCACTCCATGCGCATGTTCACCGAGGTTGGCCGGCGCGCCCACACGCACGACACCGGCGTGGGCAAAGCAATTCTCGCCCAGCTGGATGACGAAGTGGTCCGTGGCATCGTGGCCCGCACCGGCATGCCCACTCCCACGGCCAAGAGCATCGGTGACATCGACTCCCTGCTTGCGGACCTGGCACTGATCCGTGAGCGTGGGTACTCCATCGACGAGGAAGAGCAGGAACTGGGCGTCCGGTGCTTCGCCATGGCCGTTCCCAACGCACCCACGCCCACGGCGATCTCCGTCTCGGGCCCGATCACACGCGTTGACCAGAGCTTCGCGGACCGCGCCGTGCCCATGCTGCGCGAGGCTGCCCTGGCGATCTCCGCGGAGCTCAACCAAAACTAACCCCCGCCTCCCGCGCGCGGAATGGCAAAAGATGGCAACGTTTCCCAGAAACATTGCCATCTTTTGTCGTTTCGGCGAGGTCCTGGAGCGGGCTAGTGGCCAAGCCGCAAAGGCGAGAGCCGCCGTCGTACATACCATGCCAAGGCGACAACAGGCGGCAGTGTCCCCCAAGGAAAACACTGCCGCCTGCTGTCATCTGCGGAAGGGTGCTAGTGCTCAGAAGCGCTGGACGTCTTGAGCGGGACTTCCTTGCCGTCGGCGTCAATCAGCTTGCCGTTCTCAAAGCGGTCGCCTTCGCTGAGGCACTTGATGTCCTCTTCGCTGACAACGCGGTCAGTGCCCGCCACAAACACCGACTGGTTGTCCGAGTTGCCGGCCTTGAAGTGGTTGAAGAGGATGTTCAGCAGGATGGCCATGACGGCAGCCGAGCTGATGCCGGAGTGGAAGATCGTGGCGAACCAGGAGGGGAACTGGTCGTAGAACTTCGGGGCGGCGATCGGGATCATGCCGAAGCCAATCGAGGCCGCCACGATGATCAGGTTCATGTTGTTCTTGTACTCAACCTTGGCCAGGGTACGGATACCGCTGGCGGCCACCGTACCGAAGAGCACGACGCCGGCGCCGCCCAGGACGGGCGTCGGAACCGCTGCGACTACTCGCCCAAGAATCGGCAGGAGACCGAGGATCACCAGGATGAGGCCGCCGGCACTGACCACGAAGCGGCTCTTGATGCCCGTGATGGCCACGAGACCAACGTTCTGGGCAAAGGCACTCTGCGTGAAGGAATTGAACAGCGGGGAGATGGCGCTGGAGAGCATATCTGCGCGGAGGCCGTCGCCGATGCGGCGTGAATCAACCTTGGTGTCCACGATCTCGCCCACTGCGATGATGTCTGCCGAGGTCTCAGTGAGTGTCACCAGGATGACGATGAGCATGGAGATGATCGCGGCGATTTCAAACGTGGGAGCGCCGAAAGCGAACGGCGTGGGGAATGCGACGATGTCGCCCTGGCCAACCTTGGAGAAGTCAGCCATGCCCGCAATCAACGCGATGATGGTGCCGATGACCATGGCCAGCAGGATGGAGAGCCGGGAGATGGCGGCGTTGCCAACCTTGCTCAGGAGCAGGACAACACCCATGGTTGCTGCGGCCAGGCCGATGTTGGCCATGCTGCCGTAGTTGTCAGCCTTGGCGTTGCCACCCATGGCCCAGTTCGCGGCCACCGGCATCAGGGTGAGCCCAATGGTGGTGATGACTGTGCCGGTAACTACGGGCGGGAAGAATTTGATGATCTTGGAGAACAGGGGTGTGATTGCCAGGCCAATCAACGAGGCAACAATCACTGATCCGAACACCGCTTGGATCCCGCCGCCACCTTGGACGATCGCCACCATGGTGGAGACTCCGGCGAACGACACGCCCTGGACCAACGGCAGCTGCGAGCCGAACCACGGGATGCCCACCGTCTGCAGGATGGTGGCCAGGCCGCCAACGAACAAACAGGCGGCGATCAACAGGCCGATGTCCTGTGAGTTCATGCCGGCCGCCGCGCCGATGATCAGGGGCGGGGCAATGATTCCGCCATACATGGTGAGGACGTGCTGGAAGCCGTAAGCGAAGGTGCTTCCGATGGAGAGTCGCTTGTCCTCGGGCCGCTCGGGTCGTCCTGCGCGTTCTGCGCGGGACGAGGTGGTATTCGCGGGGCGGGACTTCTTCTTGATGTTCATGGCAGACTTTCTGGGTTCATGGCAGACGTCTTCGTCTGGCTAACTGTGTCTGGCTAACAAATCTTTGGTTTTTGGGGTTGGCATTGTGTGCAGGTCCTGCCTTTACGGGGCGCCGTTGGGGGGACCTGCACACAAACCCTTGAGATGGTGCGGCTTAGTCCGCGTTTGGTGCGGGTTTAGCAGAAGCCGGCGATGCCGCTCCATGCCACCGGTGCAGCCTCGATGTTCTCGCGCTGGACCGTGGCTTCGATGAGGCCGTACGGGCGATCCGCGGCGAAGAAGACCTCGTTGGGGTTGTCCAAGCCGAACGGGCTCAGGTCAACCAGGAAGTGGTGCTTGTTGGGCATGGAGAACTTGATCTCATCCACTTCGCTGTGTGCTTCCAAGACCTTCTTGCCCATGTCGAACAGCGTCTGCTGCAGTGCGTGGGAGTAGTTCTCGGTGAAGCCTTCAAGCAGGAGTGCCTTGATGTCCTCGTAGCTCTTGTTGAAGTCCGTGCCGGCGAAGTCCACGTTGGTGTTGTAGCGCCAGCGGGCGGATACATCGGTGGCCAGGATGCGGTCGGTGGTCTCCGGCAGGGTGGTGTACTTGTCGCGCGGGTAGCCGACAAAACCGGACTGCGTGGTCTTCAGGACGGTCAGGTCCTTGAGGCCGCTGATGACGTGCGTGGTTGCGCCATCACGGACGACGACGGCGGTACGCACCTCTTGCCCGTTGCGGACGAAGCTGTGGTCGTGTCCCTCGCCGTGGGCCTGGATGCGATCCCAGCTGTAGGCTTCGGCTTCCCAGCGGCCACCGGTAACCCAGTCGAATCCGCCGGTGAAGTGGTCTGCGAGGCGAAGCAGGAAGGACTCGGGTGAGCCGATGCCTTCACGGGCGAAGGCGTAAACCGTGTTCTTCTGGGTGTCGGTGGCAACGACGTGGCCGTTGTCGCCTTCGAGGTGGGCCGCCTGGAAGTCACCGCGCAGCTGCGAGGTGACGTTCAAATCTTCGATGTGGTGGCGGTCGGTATCCCGGGTGACCTTGACGACGCGGACTTCTGCTTTGCCGTACTGGTTTTCGCCGAGGACGATGTTGTTGCTCATGGTCATATCCCAACTTCTGTGAGGTGGAACCTAGGTTCCATCAATGAAATTAAGCGCGTGTTTCCACTGCGTTTCTGGTGGAGCCGACCCAACAAAAAAGAGCCGACATCCATTGATGCCAGCTCATTACGACCCTGCCTGCTGCTCTCAGGTTACGTGACCTACGCCACGAACTCATTCGAGAGTAGCGCACTATTTCGTCTTGTGTATACGGGTTCCCGTGGATCGTTATGAACCATCCAAATGTGACCGGGGCAACTCGGTATGGCTTCTCGGGGGTCTTGACGGCTCGTTTCCCGACTGCCTACACTTTCCACATAACAATAAAAGTTTTCCGAAGAGCGGAAACTGAGTGCATGTGAAAGAGGAGGAACAGATGGACTCGAAGGATACGAACAACGTCGTGGAATTCCCGGCGCCGGGTCAGGAGCTGTACCTGCCTTTCGGTGCGACAGATCCGGACTTCTACATTCCGGCCGACTGTGACCGCAAAGCCGGCGGGTTCTCCCGTTGGCTGCGCGCGCTCCCTGTGTTCGGCCGGCAG
The DNA here is from genome assembly GCF_019977315.1 of Arthrobacter sp. StoSoilB22. NCBI lineage: Bacteria > Bacillati > Actinomycetota > Actinomycetes > Micrococcales > Micrococcaceae > Arthrobacter > Arthrobacter sp. StoSoilB22. Next base: position 3,704,459 of record NZ_AP024652.1, on the reverse strand, counting down.
CGCCCCTAGGCACTTAGGGGCGCGGACTCTGCGCAACAGAGCCAAAGAGGCGGGCGATACCTGGGGAGGTATCGCCCGCCTTTCCGCATGCTGCCTGCACCGCCTCCGCTCCGCCGCCCGTTTCGACCCTTCGCTGCGTAGGGTGCCGTGCGCGACATCGAGTGCGCAGCGAGCCCACGAATTGGGTGGCCCTATTCCTGGAGAGCGCGCAGGAGTCGAACCTTGAACTCGTGCTCGCGGAAAAGGTCCTGCCACGTGATCCGGATGAACCTCCAGCCGAGTTCCATGAGGGCCTTTTCGCGCTGGCGCTCCCGGTAGATCACTTCGTCGGTGGGGGCGTAGTCGAAGTACTTGACCTTCCCGTCAAACTCCAACGCCAACCTCTTCGCACGCCACGCGAAGTCCAGGCGGTGTTTGCCCTTATTGGTAATTACCTCAACTTGCAGCTCAGGCATGGCGATTCCCAGCCGTTGGATCAGTTCACGGGTAAGCGTTTCACCTGGTGATTCCGATTTTTGATCGGCATTCTCCAGAGCCCTTCGAAGATTAATGACGCCATTCCGCCCACCCAGGCTGTGGCACATGTCCTGCAAAACAAGGGCGTTGGCACCCATCCTGAGCGCGTGGTCCACCACGATGAGGCATTGCTTGAAGTTGAGCATGAGGCAACAGTCCACGACGGTTCGTTCCAGGGACGTGCATGGCATGCCCTGCACGGTTTCCACCTCTAGGGGACTCAATGCCCGCGTGTGTGGAATAACGTCAACGCCGTGCGAAGTGCGGGATGGGGTTGTCACGGTGTTGATGTGTACGCGGTCATCCACATCCCAGAGAAACAAGCCGTGGAGGCGGGCGGCGGAGGTGTGGCTGTAGACAAAGCCGCCGGCCGCCGTCGTGAGTGTTCCGTGGGCATGTGCGGCAATCAGCTGACGGCTTCGAATCCAGGGTTTCTGCGCCTCCCAGGTGCTGCCGCGGATGTAACAGCCTCGGCGAAGCCGGACCAAAACTCCGCTCCGCACCAAGGCTGCAATTTTCCGATCATTGAATCCGGCAGCGTGAAGTTCTTCTGTTCGCCACAGATCCATACCTTCAGGGAGTTTGCGCTGGGTAATCCTCGTCATCTGACCAGCCTCGAAGGTGCGCGGCTCGGGGAAAAGGATCCAATTGCCCTATGTGGAAAACGCCCGATTCGTGGAATCGCTGCGTGCTGTGCCGAACGCACGGCATAGTACGCAGCGAACCATCGAATCGGGCGAGGCCTCAGCGCCCCGGAGCTACCCCGCCACCAGCTTCCGGGCCGCGGCCGAGTGCTCGGCGATCAGCCCGGCCACATCCAGCCCTGGAATCGCGCCATCAACAACCCGCCAAACACCCCCAACCATCACACGATCAGCGCGGTCAGCCCCGCAGAGCAACAACGCAGCTACGGGATCGTGGCTGCCGGAGAAACGCAGCTCGTCCGGCTTGAACAGGGCGAGGTCTGCTTGGAAACCCGGAGCCAACTGGCCGATATCGGAGCGCCCCAGGACTGCGGCGGAGCCACGGGTGGCCCAGCCGAGTGCACGTTCCACGGGAACGGACGCTCCGTAGCGGAGCCGCTGCAAATACAGGGCCTGCCTGGCTTCAAGGATCATGTTGGAAGCGTCATTGGACGCAGATCCGTCCACACCCAGACCCACGGGAACACCCGCAGCCTCGAGTTCCAGGACCCGCGCGGTGCCGGATGCCAGGCGCATGTTCGACGTCGGGCAGTGGGCCACCGCTGTTCCGGCAGCACCCAACCGCGCAATTTCCTCGTCATTGAAGTGGATGCCGTGTCCAAGCCAGGTACGTGAACCCAACCAGCCCACGGACTCCAGGTAGTCCACGGTCCGCAGCCCAAACATGGACTGGCAGAAGTCTTCCTCGTCGATCGTTTCGGCAAGGTGAGTATGGAGCCGGACGTCGAACCGTTCGGCCATGGCAGCGCTTTCGGCCATGATTTCCTTGGTCACCGAGAATGGCGAGCAGGGGGCGAGGGCGATCTGAACAACTGCCCCGTCACCCGTCTCGTGGTACCGGCGAATGAGCCGTTCGCTGTCCGCAAGGATCGCCTCAGGTGACTGGACCGTGGTGCGGGGCGGCAGCCCGCCGTCGTCCTCTCCCAAGGTCATGGAGCCGCGGGTCAGCGTGGCCCGCATTCCGATGGCCCGGACTGCGGCCACTTCGATGTCGATTGCGTCTTCCATGCCGTCGGGGAAGAGGTAGTGGTGGTCGGCGGCGGTGGTGCAGCCTGAAAGCAGCAGCTCGGCCAGTGCCACTTGCACGGCTAGTTCGAGGCTGCGCGGGGTGAGCCGGGCCCATACCGGGTAGAGGTTCTGCAGCCAGGGGAACAGGGGCGCGTTGGCCACGGGACCCCAGGCGCGGGTGAGGGTTTGGTAGAAGTGGTGGTGCGTGTTGATGAGCCCCGGGAGAACCACGTGCCCGGATGCATCAAAAACGGTTGCGGGAGAAGAAGGTTGCCCGCCCGAAGGCACCAGCTCAATGATGGCGCCGGAGTCGGAAACCACCAGGCCGCCGCCGGCGTCGTGGTCATTTGCGGTGAAGATACCCAGCGGGTTCTTGATCCAAAGTGGGGTCATTGCAGGTTCCTTGTCTGGTCGGCATGTATGCGTTCCAGCTCAGTTAGGCCCTGTCTGCTGATCCAGGTTGCCGGACCGTCAGAACGCGGCCCAGTCCGAAAAGCGTAAAGTGCTCGACGACGGCAGTCAACGCTTGCGGGCGGGCTGCGGTCATATTCGGGCACCAGGACCGCAGGGTAAGTAATTTCGCATGACGAAATTAAGTTTTCAAAAAACTATGGCGCGGCTCACAAACCTGGTGCTACGCTCTAACTGCCAAAGGCGGGCACCCGGACCTCGGGAAGCTATCTACCAGGCGCAACTTAACCTTCATCGCACATGCTGAAGCCTGGTAACCAAGCTAACTGGAGCTCATCTCTGTAGCGCCCCCAAACAGGTCACCTGGCTTCCTCAGCACTAAGGAAGTCGCAACATGAGTACAACCGTCACGGCCGAGCAATTCCTGGCCACATCCATTGAGCTGGCAACAGCCAATGTCCTCAACAGTGGGGGCCCCTTCGGCGCCGTCATTGTCACCGCGGACGGACGAGCCTTCGAAGGCGTCAACCGCGTCACCGCCACGAACGATCCCACCGCACACGCAGAAGTCACGGCAATCCGTAACGCCTGCCGCGAACTGGGCACCTTCGATCTCAGCGGAGCAACCCTCTACACCAGCTGCGAGCCATGCCCCATGTGCCTGGCCTCCGCACTCTGGGCACGCGTTGACCGCGTGTTTTTTGCCGCAGACCGTCACGACGCCGCATCCGTTGGCTTCGATGACGCCGTCTTCTACGAATACTTCGAGAACGACAACCGGGACGCGCTGATGCCGGTAGCCAAGCTGGAACTGGGCGACCCCCAGGCTCCGGAGGCCCTCCAGCCGTTCACCACATGGAACACGCTTGATTCCAGGATTGACTACTAGGGCCCGGTGGCTGACATGACAATCCTGGACAATTCAGCTGAGAAGCAGGCTGCACTCTTTCCCAAGGGAGACGGCGCAGAGCCCACAGCTGCAAAGCACACGGCAACCGGCTTGGCAGATGGCAACAAGAAGCCCCCGGTGTCGAACTCCTTCCTGGATAAGTTCTTCCAGATCTCCAAGCGTGGCTCCACGTTGGCCCGCGAATTCCGCGGCGGCTTGGTCACCTTCTTCACCATGGCGTACATCGTCATCCTCAATCCGCTCATCCTGGGTGGTTTCTCGGCAGACAACGCCCCTGTGGACGTTGCCGGGGGGTGGCTGTCGGCTGCGCAAGTAGGCGCCGTCACCGGCCTGACCGCCGGCGTCATGACCATCATTTTCGGTCTCGTCGCGAACCTCCCGTTCGGCCTTGCCGCCGGCCTGGGCATCAACTCGTTCCTCGCCGTCGCGGTCATTCAGGAAGTCACGTGGCCCGAAGCCATGGGCCTGGTGGTTATCAACGGCATCCTGATCGTCATCTTCGGTGCCACCGGAGCCCGGACGGCGATCTTCAAGGCAGTCCCCAAGGAGCTCAAGGCCGCCATCACCGTTGGCATCGGCCTGTTCATTGCCTTCATTGGCTTCGTGGACTCCGGCTTTGTCCGCGCCACCACAGGCGGACCGCCGGTTCAGCTGGGGGACAACGGCTCCATCACGTCCATCCCCACCCTCGTCTTCATTGTTGGACTGCTGACCATGGGCATCCTCGTGGCACGCAAAATCCAGGGCGGCCTGCTGATCGGCATCGTCGCCACCACTGTCCTCGCCGCTGTAGCCGAGGCCGTGTTCCGGATTGGTCCCGGAAGCGCCCAGAACCCCGGCGGCTGGCACCTGAATGTCCCCATCCTGTCCAGCCAGCTGGTTTCGGTCCCGGATCTGAGCCTGGTAGGCCAGTTCGATCTGTTCGGCTCCTTCGCCAGGATCGGCGGATTGGCGGCCACCATGTTGGTCTTCACTTTGGTGTTCACCAACTTCTTCGACGCTATGGGCACCATGACGGGCCTGGCCAAGAGCGCTGGCGTGGCACACAAGGACGGTACGTTCCCCAAGCTGAAGTCGGCCTTCATTGTTGAAGGCATGGGCGCAGTGGTGGGCGGCGCAACGTCCGGTTCGTCCAACACCGTGTACATCGACTCGGCGGCGGGCATCGGCGAAGGCGCACGCACCGGCCTGGCCTCAGTGGTCACCGGCTTGCTGTTCCTGGGTTCCATGTTCTTCACACCGCTCACCTCCGTGGTTCCGCTGGAAGTTGCAGCTGCAGCCCTGGTGGTAGTGGGTGCCATGATGATGGCCCAGATCCGGGAGATCAAGTTCACCAAGTTCTCCATCGCACTCCCGGCGTTCCTGACCATCGTGACCATGCCCCTGACGTACTCCATCGCCAACGGCATCGGTGTCGGCTTCATCTCCTTCGCCGTCATTAGCGCGGCGTCGGGCAAGGCCAAGAAGGTCCACCCGCTGATGTGGGTTGTCACGGCGGGCTTCATCATCTACTTCGCCCGGGGCCCCATCAACGCCCTGATGGGCGTCTAACCAGGAGCCGCACCCCGCGCCGGCGGGCACCATTCCGGCACTCTGATCGACGGTCCGCCGGTACCCACCGCACGAATAGGCGTCCGCCGTCGTGGTCCTTCCCGCCTTTACGGACTGGAAAAGGCACGACGGCGGGCGGCGGCTGGTTACCGCGCGCTCCGTCAGGGAACGGGGGCAGGGAGATGAAGCCCTTGCCCCCGTTCCTATGAACTCTTGCTGATTGAACTTTTGCTGATTACCTGCGACTACCCCTCAACATCCTCTGTCAATGAGAATATGAGGCAAGATCGCGCACTGCTCCGGACGGGCCACCCCGCCGGGACACCTGGAATAAGGATGTGTTGCCATGCTGGATCTGATGCCTTCACTGGGCAGCTGGCGGCCTGCGGTCTCCGGCCAATTGTGTGCTGTGGCCACGATCGTAGGGACCGGCGGCTCCGTGCCGAGGCCCCTGGGGACTTCCATGATGGTCTCCGAAGACGGCGAAATCCTGGGCAGCTTGTCCGGAGGTTGCGTGGAAGGCGCCGTGGTGGAGGCGGCCTTGGAAGCAATGCGCGACGGCGGCCCTCGCCTTGAGTCTTTTGGCTACAGTTCCGAGGACGCGTTCGCCGTTGGACTCACCTGTGGAGGGGAACTGGAAGTCCACATCCAGCCGCTCATGGCTGGATCGCCCGAACTTTCCGTGTTTGCTGAAGCGAAGCGTCCAGCGGCCCTGATCCGCCGGCTCGATGCTGAGGGGGGAGTCATGGTGGTCCATGATCCTGTCCGGTTCCGTGCCATGGAATCCGAGGAACTCGCCAAATTGCTGGGCGACCACCCCTCCACACTTTTCGCTGCCGCTGCCCAGCTGGAGCCGCTGCTCCAAGGCGGCCGTGCCGGCCTGGTTCGCTTGGCGCCGCCGGAGGGATGCATCGATGGCTGGATGACCACCGAAAGGCTGGCCATGCCTCCACAGGAAGAAGCCCAGCCGGAGCCCATCACGCTGTTTGTCGAAAGCCGTTTGCCGGCAGCACGGATGCTGATCTTCGGTGCCAACGACTTCAGCGCAGCCCTTCTGCCTGCCGGGCAGCTGCTCGGCTACAACGTCACCCTTTGCGACGCCCGGCCTGCCTTCTCGACGCAGAGCCGCTTTGCCGGAGCAGAGCAAGTGGTCACCGAGTGGCCGCACCGCTACCTCGAATCGGAGGCAGCGGCAGGACGCATCGACGCCCGCACGGTGGTGTGCATCCTGACCCACGACCCCAAGTTCGATGTCCCCTTGCTCGAAAGCGCCCTCCGGTTGAGGCTGGCATATGTTGGGGCAATGGGCTCGCGGCGCAGCCACCGCCAACGGATCGACGCCCTGCTTGAGGCAGGCACGCCGTTGGAGTCCCTGGAACGGCTGCACTCGCCCATCGGCCTGAACCTCGGCGCCGTGACTCCTGCCGAGGTCGCCGTGTCCATCACGGCAGAAATCATCGCCCACCGCGGTGCCGGCGGACAAACCAGCACCCCCGGGTTTCCTTCCCTCAGGGACAGCACCGGCCCCATTCACCCAGCCCCGATTAGTCCAACCCCGATACAGGCGGCTGCCCAACACCTCACTCAGGAGGACCCATGGACATGAACACGATCGAGGCCGTGGTCCCCACCACGGACCCGGCACAATGGCGCGACGGCGACGCCTGGCTCGCCGGAGGAACGGTCCTCTTCTCCTACGGCAGCAACGTCCTGAAGCGGCTCCTTGACCTCGGCCAAGCAGAATGGCCCACTATCACTTTCACTGACCAGGGCGTCGAACTGGCCGCCACCTGCACTGTCGCGGAGCTCTACGCCCTGCCGCTGGCCGCGGAAGCAGCCAACCGTGAATGGCCCGGACTGGCACTGATCCGCCCGTGCTGCGACTCGTTCGTGGCCTCGTTCAAGATCTGGAACATGTCCACCGTGGGTGGCAACATCTGCACCGGCCTGCCGGCGGGGCCAATGACCTCACTCTGCGCAGGCCTGGACGGCGTCGCCACCATCCTCAGCCCGGACGGCAGCAGCCGGGATGTTCCGGTGGCGGATGTCGTCACCGGGGATATGCAGACTCTCCTGGCACCGGGGGAACTGCTCCGCAGCATCCATCTTCCCGCGTCCGCATTGTCCGCCCGCGTCGCTTTCCGGCGTTTATCGCTTAGCAACCTTGGCCGTTCCGGTGTGCTCCTGATCGGGCGGCTCGATCCCGACGGCGCCCTGGTCATCACCGTCACCGCGTCCACTAAACGGCCTGTGCAACTGAGGTTCCCCGCAGGTCAGGTTCCTGACGCCGGGACGCTGGCTGACGCCGTCGGCGATTCCATTCCGTGGCCGCTGTACCACGACGACATCCACGGGCTCCCTGCCTGGCGGCGGGACATGACGTTCAAGCTTGCCGAGGAGATCAGGGCGGAGCTGCTGGGCGAGTCCATGAGCGTGTCCGGTGATTTTTGGCCGCCGCATAACACCTCGCCCCAGCTGTCCACCCAGCCCACCACATCAAGCACCCAGCAGAAGGAGGCCCCGAATGGCAATTGAGATCAACGGAACTGCCTCGCAGGCCACCCCCCGCCCCGGCCAGTGCTTGCGCACGTTCCTCCGCGAAGAGGGCAATTTTGGCGTCAAGAAAGGCTGCGACGGCGGTGACTGCGGTGCGTGCACCGTGCACGTTGACGGCATGCCCGTCCACAGCTGCATTTACCCTGCTGTCCGTGCCGAGGGCAAAGCGGTCACCACCATCGAGGGCCTCGCCTCCGCTGATGGGCTGCACCCTGTGCAGGAGCAGTTCCTGGAGGCCCAGGGGTTCCAGTGCGGTTTCTGCACCGCCGGCATGATGATGACCGCTGCAACGTTCGACGACGAGCAGCGCGCCAACCTGCCCCGCAACCTCAAGGGCAATCTGTGCCGCTGCACCGGCTACCGCTCCATCGCGGACGCGGTCTGTGGCCACGGCAGCGATCACCAGCACGACGCCGGTGCGGACGTTTCGGGGGCCCAGACAGTTTCGGGGGCGCATTCCGTGTCGGGTACTCAGCCGCCAGTCGCTGTAGAAGCGACGCCGGGCCAGCTCGGCGACAACGTTCCGGCACCCGCCGGCCAGGCGATCGTCACCGGAACTGCCCGTTACACCCTTGATGTTCCGGCTGAGCAACTTCCGGGCTTGCTGCACATGAAGTTGCTGCGTTCGCCGCACCCGCATGCCCGGATCGTGTCCATCGACAAAGCGCCTGCTCTGGCAGTTCCCGGCGTCGTGGCGGTCTTCACTTATGAGGATGCTCCGCAGCTTCTGTTCTCCACAGCCCAACACGAGAATTACACGGACGACCCCGACGACACCCGTGTGCTGGACAACGTGGTGCGGTTCATCGGGCAACGGGTTGCAGCGGTGGTGGCTGAGTCCGTGGGCGCAGCCGAGGCTGGTGCGCGGGCCTTGGAAGTGCAGTACGAACTCCTGGAACCGGTGTTCACTCCGCAGGAAGCCATCCTCCCCGGCGCCCCGGCGATTCACGGTGAAAAGGACGGCGTCTTCTCCCGGATTTCCCGCCCGCATCACAACGTAGTGGCCGAGGTCCACGCCGAACTGGGTAGCGTGGCCGACGGCTTCGCGGCTGCCGACTTTATCCACGAGCACACCTACAAGACGCAGCGGGTCCAGCACGTGGCCATGGAAACCCACGCGTCCATTGCCTGGCTTGATGAGGATGGCCGCTTGATGATCCGGTCCTCCACGCAGGTTCCCTTCCTGGTGAAGAGGACCCTGAGCCGGGTGTTCAACCTGGCGCCGGAGACCATCCGCGTAGTTGCCGGCAGGGTTGGCGGCGGATTCGGCGGAAAACAGGAAGTCCTCACTGAGGATCTTGTAGCCCTCGCGGCCCTGGCCCTTCGCAGGCCGGTGCAGTTGGAGTTCACCCGCACGGAGCAGTTCACGTCAACCACCACCCGGCACCCCTTCACCATCAAGCTCAAGGCCGGCGCCAGCCGCGATGGGTATCTCACAGCGCTCCAGCTGGACGTCCTTACCAACACCGGCGCCTACGGAAACCACGCTCCCGGTGTGATGTTCCACGGCTGTGGAGAATCGCTGGCCGTCTACAAGTGTGTGAACAAGAAGGTTGACGCCCACGCGGTCTACACCAACACCGTCCCAGCAGGCGCTTTTCGGGGCTATGGGTTGAGCCAGATGATCTTCGCGATCGAGTCGGCCATTGACGAACTCGCCATCGGCATCGGCATGGATCCGCTCGAGTTCCGGCTCAAGAACATGGTTCGGCCCGGCGATCACATGCTCTCCACAACACCCGAGCCCGAGGAAGACGTCCACTACGGCAGCTACGGCCTGGACCAGTGCGTGGCGTTGGTCCGGGACGCGCTGGACCGTGGCAAGGAACGCTACCGCGCCGCGGGCTTGGATGATCTGGGGCCGGACTGGGTGGTGGGGGAGGGCTCGGCCTTGTCCATGATCGACACCGTCCCGCCCCGCGGCCACTTCGCCCACACCCGGGTGAGCCTGGAAGCGGACGGAAGGTTCGCCGTCGACGTCGGTACTGCCGAATTCGGGAACGGCACCACAACTGTTCATGCGCAACTGGCTGCCACCGCGCTGGCCACGACCGCGTCCAAAGTGACCGTGCGTCAGTCGGATACCGACCTCGTGGAGCACGACACCGGTGCGTTCGGTTCTGCCGGCACGGTGGTGGCCGGGAAGGCGACGCTCGGGGCCGCGCTGGAACTCGCCACGCGGATCCAGACGGTTGCGGCGTCGTTGACGGGAGCCGCCCTGACGGATTGCCGTTTGGTGGATGGCGCCGTTGAATGCGGCGATCGCACGGTGGAGCTGAAAGAAATCGTCGACGCCGCCCGGCTGCAAGGCGTTCGGCTCGCCACGGACGGCAACTGGGGAGGAACGCCGCGGTCGGTCGCATTCAACGTGCACGGGTTCAGGGTTGCTGTTAATACGGGAACCGGTGAGCTGCGGATCCTGCAAAGTGTCCAGGCCGCCGATGCCGGTGTTGTGGTGAATCCGCGGCAGTGCCGCGGCCAGATCGAGGGCGGCATTGCGCAGGCGCTCGGCGCGGTGCTGTACGAGGAAGTGAAAGTGGACGACGCCGGACGCGTCACCACGGACATCCTGCGGCAATATCACATTCCGTCGTTCGCGGACGTGCCCCGGAGCGAGGTCTACTTCGCAACCACTAACGACTCCACCGGCCCTCTGGGTGCAAAGTCCATGAGCGAGAGCCCGTTCAACCCCGTGGCTCCCGCCCTGGCCAACGCGATCCGCAACGCAACCGGAATCCGTTTCGGCGAGCTGCCCATCGCGCGGGACAAGATCTACCTGGCGCTCCGCGACCGCACCACTGCGCCCGTGTAGCCCAACTCACCCACCCACCCCGCAACCAACTGAGTCGCAGCAGAGCGCGTTTTGAGCCGTCAAAACGCGCTCTGCTGCGACTTACTTGGGTGAGACGGTGAGCTCCATGAACACGCTGTTGGGATCCAGGGTGTAGTCCCCGAACGGCGGGCACTCCGTAAATCCGTGCCGGGCATATAGCCTGCGGGCAGGAGCAAAGTAGTCTTCCGTTCCTGTCTCCAGGCTCACGCGCTCGTAGCCCCGCCGGGCCGCCTCGGCCACAATGTGCTCAAGCATCAGCGTGGCCACACCACGTCCGCGGGCACTGGCTGTGGTCCGCATGGACTTGATCTCGGCGTGCCCGGAAGAGAGCACCTTCAGCGCCCCACATCCCAGCAGAACCCCGTCCTCGCGTGCAGTCCAGAACGTGATCGACTCGTGCGACAACGCCGAATGGTCCAGGGCATGAACACTCTCCGCAGGGGAGGTGGCGAACATATCGGCCAAGTGCTCGCTCAGGAGCTGATGGACATCAGGGCGCGCGAGATCATCAGTTTCGATGCGGATCATGCCCCTAACTTACCCGCCTCTACCCGTCCAAAAGATGCAGTTGATCCTTGGTGTCCAGGTCTTCGCCGGAGCAGAGGTCGCTGCAGTCCACCAAGTCCACCAGGCCGGGATGCGCCTTGAGGAAGGAGCGCGCACCCGTGTCACCATTCGCGGCTGCGGCCGCTTCGGAGCGAAGCCCGACGTCGATAATCACCGGGTGCCTGCGTTTCAGGTGGCCGTGCTCATCAGGGTATGCGGCTGCGGTGACCCGGCCGGGACGGTGGCTGCCCAGCAGCCTGCTCACCGCCGTCGGGGTTAACCCGGGCTGGTCCACCAGCGCCACCATGATGCTGTTGCCTGGCGTGGCCGCGTCAATGCCGGCGCGGAAGGAACCGGCCATTCCTTTGGCCCAGTTCTGGTTCTCCACCACCGTATGAGTGCCCAAATCGGTGCTCCGCCGGACGTGGTCGGCCTCCGCGCCGAGCACCACCACAACTTCGCGGCAGCCGCCGTCGAACAGGGTGTCGGCCAAGACTTCCACCAAAGTCCTGCCCCGGAAGGGGAGCAGCGCCTTGGGGCCACGGCCCAGCCGTGTTCCGGCGCCTGCAGCGAGGAGCACGCCCGTGGTGGGGGCCGTGCCGGTGTCAGTCATATCCTCACGATACGCGCGGCGGTCCATGCGGTCTCTAGCTCCTAGGGGTTCTTTCCAAGAGATCTACCAATATCGGTTGTAGATTACCGATCAGTAGGGCTTTTGGTCGCCAGAAATGGCCGATATGGTCTTTGAGGGAGTTATGAAGTCAGCTCGGTACGCAATGTCGCGTGAAAGAACAGGGGAAAATGGCTGGCAGTTTTGAAATTCTCAAGGCAGGAACCAACTCATTCCGGTTCCGGCTGACCGCGGAGGATGGAACGGTTGTGGCAGTGTCGCCACAGTTTCCGAATCTGAAAGCTGTAGTGGCTGGTATCAACGCAGTTCGCGAGAACGCGGCAACCGGCTTCGTGGTTGATAGAAGGAACCTGGGCACCTGAGCCCGATTCCGCAAAACCCGTTCAACCACAAATTGGCGGCAGTGTTCTTCACGAACACTGCCGCCGCTTGTGTTGTGCGGGCTGTTTAGGCGTCGCCGCCTGCTCCGCCGGTAGTACCGGCGTTCACGTCCAGCAACTTGTAGCGGTCAATGGCGTACGACGGCGCGCCCTCCTCTACCTCGCCCCTCGCCGCCAGCAACTGCAGGGTTTTGGCGACGATGGAGTGGGTGTCGTTTTTGAAGTAGCGGCGTGCGGCTTGGCGGGTGTCGGAGAAGCCGAAGCCGTCTGCTCCGAGGGAGGCGAAGTCGTTGGGGATGAATTGGCGGATTTGGTCGGGGACGGCTTTCATGTAGTCGGACACGGCGATGACGGGTCCGGTGGTGTCTTTGAGTTGTTCGGTGATGAACGGGGTGCGGGCGGGTTGGCCGGGGTTGAGGAAGGCGTGTTCTTCGGCGGCGAGTCCGTCGCGGCGGAGTTCGTTCCAGGAGGTCACGGACCAGACTTCGGCGGCGACTCCCCAGTCTTCGTTCAGGATCCGGGCTGCTTCGATGGCCCAGGGCACGGACACGCCGGAGGCGAGGATGTTCGCGGTGGGCCGGTTTGAGTCGCCTTGCGGGGCTTCTGCGAGGCGGTAGATGCCTTTGAGGAGTCCGTTGATGTCGAGGTTTTCGGGTTCCGCGGGTTGGGTGATGGGTTCGTTGTAGACGGTGAGGTAGTACATCACGTTCCGGTCTTCACCGGTGCCGTCAGTACTGTCGGGTCCGTACATTTCTTCGAGGCCGTGGCGGATGATGTGGCCGATTTCGTAGCCGTAGGCGGGGTCGTAGGTTTTCACGGCGGGGTTGGTGGAGGCCAGGATGGGGGAGTGTCCGTCGGCGTGTTGGAGTCCTTCGCCGGTGAGGGTGGTTCGTCCTGCGGTGGCGCCGATGATGAAGCCGCGGGTCATTTGGTCTGCTGCGGCCCAGAAGGAATCTCCGGTGCGTTGGAAGCCGAACATGGAGTAGAACACGTAGATCGGGACCAGGGGTTCGCCGTGGGTGGCGTAGGAGGTCCCGGCGGCGGTGAACGCTGCGACGGCGCCGGCTTCGTTGATGCCGGGGTGGATCAGTTGTCCGGCGGGTGATTCTTTGTAGGCCAGGACGAGGTCGCGGTCCACGGAGAGGTAGTTCTGGCCTTTGGGGTTGTAGATTTTCGCGGTCGGGAAGAACGCGTCCATCCCGAAGGTGCGGGATTCGTCCGGGACGACGGGAACGAACCGGGCGCCGAAGTTCTTATCCCGCATGAGGTCCTTCAACAGCCGGACGAAGGCCATGGTGGTGGCGGCTTGTTGTTTCCCGGATCCGCGTTTGGCCACTTCGTAGGATTTCGCTTCGGGGAGGGTGACTTCGGTGTGGGTGCGGCGGCGTTCGGGGACGAACCCGCCGAGCTCTGCCCGGCGTTCCATGAGGTATTTGATTTCGGGGGCGTCCATGCCGGGGTGGTAGTACGGGGGCCGGTAGAGGTCAGCGTCGAGTTGGTCATCGCTGATGGGGATCCGGAGGTGGTCACGGAAGGCTTTGAGGTCTTCCATGGTCAGTTTCTTCATTTGGTGGGTCGCGTTGCGGCCCTCGAAGTGGGGGCCCAGGCCGTAGCCCTTGACCGTTTTGGCCAGGATCACGGTGGGTTTGCCCTTGAACTCGGTGGCTGCCTTGTACGCGGCGTAGACCTTGCGGTAGTCGTGACCGCCGCGTTTGAGGCCCCAGATCTGCTCGTCGTCCAAATCCGCCACCATGTCTTTGGTCTGCGGGGATTTGCCGAAGAAGTGTTCCCGGACGAACCCGCCGGACTCGGCCTTGTAGGTTTGGTAGTCACCATCGGGGGTTTCGTTCATGATTTTCACCAACGCCCCGTCCTTGTCCGCTTCCAGGAGGGAATCCCACTCACGGCCCCAGACGACCTTGATCACGTTCCAGCCCGCACCGCGGAAGAACGCTTCGAGTTCCTGCATGATCTTGCCGTTACCGCGGACCGGTCCGTCCAGGCGCTGGAGGTTGCAGTTGATCACGAAGTTCAGGTTGTCCAGGTTCTCGTTCGCGGCGAGCTGGAGCAGGCCACGGGACTCGGGCTCGTCCATTTCCCCGTCGCCGAGGAACGCCCAGACCTGCTGATCGGAGGTGTCTTTGATGCCACGGTTCTGCAAATACCGGTTGGACTGGGCCTGGTAGATCGCGTTCATCGGGCCGATACCCATGGACACGGTGGGGAATTCCCAGAAATCAGGCATCAGGCGCGGGTGCGGGTAGGAGGACAGGGCGTGGCCTTCTTTGGACTTTTCCTGACGGAACCCGTCCAAGTCCTCTTCCGTGAGGCGGCCTTCCATGAACGCCCGGGCGTACATGCCCGGCGAGGCGTGACCCTGGAAAAACACCTGGTCCCCGCCCGAGGGGTGGTCCTTGCCGCGGAAGAAGTGGTTGAAACCCACCTCATACAGGGTCGCAGCACCGGCATAAGTGGAAATGTGCCCGCCCACACCAATATCGGAGCGCTGCGCACGATGGACCATCACCGCAGCGTTCCAGCGCATATACGCACGGTACCGGCGCTCGAACTCCTCGTTCCCCGGGAACTGTGCTTCCTGGTCCACCGGGATCGTGTTCACATAATCAGTGGTCGTCACCATCGGCACACCCACCGACCTCGCACCAGCACGCTGCAACAACGAACGCATAATGTACTGGGCACGCTCGGTACCCTGCTCCGCGATCAACGCATCAAGGGACTCAATCCACTCCGCGGTCTCTTCCGGATCACGATCAGGCAGCTGGGCAGTCAACCCGCTGAGGATGTGTGAGGTCTCTTCTCCTGCAGCCACGTCCAACCTCTCTTCATTGAATGTCTGGGCGCTTGCTCTGTGGGGGCGCTCAAGGAATTTCGTATTGTGAGAATAAAATTCTGCAATTCGAGATTACGTCTGCTGATGGGCAGCGTCAACACGGATTGCGTAACCAAAACAGTCAACTGGGAAAGCAGTGCTCAAGCAACCGAATGTGACCCTGCATACACCGGGAACTCTTGACGTTACGTGACCTGAGTCATAAAGTGCTTTCACTATTCAATAACTAGATTCCGCATTATGGAATCAGTACGAAGTGGAGATCCACGATGCAGACGACTTCATCAGTCGGCGTCACTGAGACTCCGGGAGACAAAAACGCAGGTGGCCCCAACCACCCAGTGGTGGGAAACACTGACCTCTGCGCCATTGCTTCCGAAGCCGCAGGCCGTACCATCAGCCCCAGCCTTTACAACATTGACCTTGCGCCCACTAGGGCCAAGGGCCGCAAGTGGACCAGCTACAGCATCTTTACCCTCTGGGCCAACGACGTCCACAGCCTGGGTAACTATGCCTTCGCCATCGGCCTCTTCTCCCTCGGTCTGGGCGGCTGGCAGATCCTGGTAGCACTGGGTATCGGTGCCATTCTCCTCTTCGGGCTCCTGAACTTTTCCGGGTTCATGGGCGAGAAGACCGGCGTCCCTTTCCCGGTCATGAGCCGCATCAGCTTCGGTATCCGTGGAGCGCAGATCGCCAGCCTGGTTCGCGGCGCCGTTGCCGTGGCATGGTTTGGCATCCAGACCTACCTGGCCTCGGTGGTCCTTCGCGTGATGCTGGTGGCCATGGCTCCCGGTCTGAAGGACCTGGACAGCAACTCCATTCTTGGCCTCTCCACTCTGGGCTGGTTCTCCTTCGTGGCGCTCTGGATTGTCCAGCTGATCATTGTCAGCTTCGGTATGGAAATGATCCGTAAATACGAGGCCTTCGCAGGACCCATCATCCTGGTCACCATGGCCGCGATTGCCGTGTGGGTCTTCATCGAAGCCGGCGGTGCTATCCAGTGGAGCGGCATCAAGGGCCTTGAGGGGACCGAGATGTGGTTGACCATCTTTGCCGGCGGCGCACTGTGGGTCTCCATCTACGGAACGTTCGTCCTGAATTTCTGCGACTTCACGCGTTCTTCCGCCTCCAAGAAGTCAATCGTCAAGGGCAACTTCTGGGGCATTCCCATCAACATGCTGCTCTTCGGCGCAATCGTTGTGGTCATGGCCGGCGGTCAGTACAAGATCAATGGCACTGTGATCGAGAGCCCTTCGGACATTGTGGAGAGCATCCCCAATACGCTTCTGCTGGTCCTTGCCTGCCTGGCACTGCTGATCCTGACCATCGCCGTGAACCTGATGGCCAACTTCGTCGCTCCCGTCTACGCCCTGACCAACCTCTTCCCGCGGCACTTGAACTTCCGCAAAGCGGCGTGGGTCAGCGGCACCATCGGCCTGATCATCCTGCCGTGGAACCTTTACAACAACCCGATTGTGATCGTGTACTTCCTGGGTGGCCTCGGGGCCTTGCTAGGCCCGCTGTTCGGTGTGGTCATGGCCGATTACTGGCTGGTCCGCCGCGGCAAGGTCAACGTCCCGGAGCTCTACACCGAGGACCCCAAGGGTGCCTACTTCTACAAGCGCGGCGTGAACCCGAAGGCCATCATTGCCATGATCCCGGCCGCCGGCCTTGCCATCGCCATCGCCTTCATCCCGGGGCTGGCAGCAGCTGCCCCGTTCGCCTGGTTCATCGGGGCCGGCGTCGCTGCCCTGACGTACTTCGCTGTCGCGGATAAGAAGCAGGTCCACGAGGACGTATCCGGCGAGCCGATCGCCGTCGCGAGCACCCACTGACTCACCGAAAACATCAAGGCTCGCCCGTCCTCTCCGTTCCATCGGAAGAGGACGGGCGTTGCCGTCGAGAGGAAAACCATGCGCATCCTTGTAGCAAACGTGAACACCACCCAGTCCATGACGGAGTCCATAGCAGCCCAGGCCCGTGCAGCAGCTGCCCCCGGCACGGAAATTATCGGTATCACTCCGCGTTTTGGCGCCGACTCCTGTGAGGGCAATTTCGAAAGCTACCTCGCCGCAATTGCCGTCATGGATGCTGTGGTGAATTATCCCGAACCCTTCGACGCTGTCATCCAGGCCGGCTATGGCGAGCACGGCCGCGAAGGCCTCCAAGAACTTCTGGACGTCCCGGTGGTGGATATTACCGAGGCGGCAGCCAGCACCGCGATGTTCCTTGGACACAAATACTCAGTGGTCACCACGCTGGATCGCGCCGTTCCGCTGATCGAGGACCGCCTCAAACTCGCCGGCCTGGACGCACGTTGTGCTTCTGTTAGGGCCAGTGGCATGGCCGTGCTGGAACTTGAGGAATACCCGGAGCGTGCTGTTGAAGCAATCGTGAGCCAGGCAGTGCAAGCTGTTCAGAACGACAAAGCCGAGGTTATTGTCCTCGGTTGCGGCGGCATGGCCGGGCTGGACGAGCAGATCCGTCAACGAACAGGCGTCCCCGTGGTGGACGGAGTGGCGTCAGCGGTCACCATCGCCGAGTCCCTGGTCCGCCTTGGTCTGTCCACGTCCAAGGTGCGAACCTACGCCACGCCGCGCCCGAAGACTGTCATAGGCTGGCCGATAACTGCAGCCAAAGCCACAGCAGCCCAACCCGCTCAAGCTGCACACTGACTGCACCATCCTGAAAGGCAACCACATGACTGACTCCAGCCAGCCCACAAACCCGAGGGTCGCCGTCGTGACCGGGGCCGGTTCGGGTATTGGGCGGGCCGTCGCCAGGCTCATGCTCGCCGAAGGTTACCGTGTTGCGTTGGCCGGGCGCCGTGAGGCGCAACTGTTGGAAACCGCCGGCGGTCATGCGGAGGCGCTAGCGGTTCCGTGCGACGTAACAGTGCCCGACGACGTCGCACGCCTTTTCGCGGAGGTCCGCCAGCGCTGGGGTCGGGTTGATGTGCTGTTCAACAATGCGGGCATCTTCGGCCCGGCCGGCGACGTCGGCGAGATCAGCGTGGAGGACTGGGAAGCAACGTTGCGGGTGAACGTCACTGGTTCCATGCTGTGTGCGGCCGAGGCTGTGCGGACCATGAAGGCCCAAGAGCCGCAGGGTGGCCGCATCATCAACAATGGATCCATCTCCGCGCACTCGCCCAGGCCCAGGTCCGTGGCTTATACGGTCACCAAGCACGCGATGACCGGCCTGACCAAGAGCATCGAGCTCGATGGCCGGGAATTTGGCATCACGTGCGGGCAGATCGACATCGGAAATACGCGCACCGAGATCATGGACACCATCGGCGTCGGGTCCGGCGCGCTGCAGGCTGATGGCAGCCGCAAGGTGGAGCCCATGTTCCCTGTGGAGGACGCTTCCCGCGCCGTGCTGATGATGGCCAACATGCCGGCGTCGGCCAGTGTTGGATCCTTGGTGGTGACCGCCGCCGGCATGCCGTTCGTAGGCCGCGGCTAGCGAGTTTTTGTACACATAACGCCCTCAAAATAGCCCTTTACGGGCATCTGCTGTACAAAAACTCAGGTCTGACGCGAATGATCTGTGGATAACTCTTCGTCGCCTCGTTCGTTATGACTGAATGGGGCATGCGTCCGTTGTCTTCTCTTCCTCCCGCACTCTCTGACCGCGCCTTTACATTGGCTGAGGCTGATGAATTCGGCATTGCCCCGAAGCGACTGCGGGCATCGGACCTACTAGTGCCCAGCAGGGGACTCCGGCTGCCGCGGCGAGTGCAGACGTTGCTGGAGGTTGCCCGGCCACATCTTGACCTCCGTCAGGGTGATTTCCTGAGCCACATCAGTGCCGCGGAGGTGCTCGGCCTACCGCTGCCTGCTTGGGCGCAGTTCAAGCCCGACGACGGCGGCCCGGTGACCGCCGTCGTCGAACCTATCCCCTGGGGGCCAAAAAGCGGGCCCCATTTTCGGGAGCCGGGGCGATTCATCCATCTATCTCGGCCCAGGAACGGATCGCTGCCTCGGCGTAGGGGAGTTGCCGGCCATCGCCTGACGTTGAGGGACGGTGACCTCACAGACGAGGACGGGGTAGTTCTCACGTCTGTTGCGCGGACGTGGGTGGATCTGGCCTCGATGTTGCCCATGGAAGATCTGGTGGTGGTGGGCGATGCCATTGTCAGCGAACACGAACGCTCGTTCGGGCCGCCGCGGGTTCCCATGGTGTCTATGCCGAAGCTGCAACACTTCGTTGAAAAGGCTAACGGTATCCATGGCGTGGGCAAGGCACGCATCGCATTGGAACGTCTGCGTGTTGGCGTTGATTCTCCTCCGGAAACAAAGCTGCGCTTGATGCTGGAAGATGCCGGACTCCCTGCCTTCGTTCCTAACTGCAGGGTTGACGACGCCCTTGGTAGGCCGGTGTGGACGGATCTCGGATGCCCGGAGTATCGGACCTGCCTCGAATACGAGGGTCTGCATCACCTTTCTCCAGAGCAGCAAGCGCTGGATGCGTACCGGGATCAGCGCGTCTCTGAGGCCGGCTGGCGCCAGGTCAAGATCAACAAGGTGGACATGAAGCACGGGAGGAAATGGGTGGTGGCCCGCGTGGTTCAAGCCCTCCGGAAGCAGGGGTGGAGGTCCTGAGTTTTTGTACAGATCCGGCCCTTATGAGCTACTCATCAGGGCAGTAGCTGTACAAAAAACCAAATATGACTTCCGCATTATGGAAACAGAATTTCCCCTTGCGGAATGGTGTGACCAGGCTTACATTTGAAAAACCCCCTCAAAATGTGGGGCTGTTCCCAACTGATTGGTTCAGATCAATGAAGATCCCAGACTCCGCGGCGCTGAAGGCGAGTTCGGCCCCGCAGAAGAAAAAGCGGCTGTACAAGTCGCTCTTTTTTCAAATCCTGATCGCCGTCGTCGCAGGTGTACTCATCGGTCATTTCTGGCCGACCATTGGGTCCGCCCTCCGGCCACTGGGTGATGGATTCATTCAACTCATCAAGATGATCATCGCCCCGCTGATTTTCCTCGTGATCGTCACAGGCATCTCGGCAGTGGGCGACGTCAAGGCGGTCGGAAGGGTCGGGGTCAAAGCGCTCCTGTACTTCACCGGCGCCACTCTTTTCGCCCTCGTCTTCGGGCTCATCGTCGGAAACATCGTTCAGCCCGGTGCTGGCCTTAATATCGACCCCGCTACGCTCTCCCAGGACGCGCTCAACGCCAAGACCGGCAATGCGCCTCCCAAGGACGCCGCAGCGTTCATCCTGGATGTCATTCCCGTCAGCGTGATCGGTGCTTTTGCCAACAACAGCCTGCTTCAGGTGCTGTTCTTCTCCGTCTTCTTCGGCGCAGCCATCGTGGTCATCGGCCGCGAACGTTGCATGCCGGTCATCAGCCTCATGGAGACCGTCCTGGAACTGATCTTCAAGATCATGTCCTGGATCATGAAAGTGGCTCCCATCGGTGCCTTCGGTGCCATGGCATTCATCATCGGCCAGTACGGTCTGGGCACACTCAGTACCTATGCCCTCCTGATAGCCGCCTGCTACGGCGCAGCGATTGTCTTCATCGCATTGCTGTTCCTGGTGGCCTGGAGCTTCGCCAGGGTTCCGCTGTGGTCATTCCTCAAGTACACCCGCGAAGAATTCCTGCTGGCACTCGGAACAGCCTCCACGGAAGCTGTCATGCCGCGCATCATGACCAAGCTGACCAACGCCGGCTGCTCCCGTGCAACCACCGGTTTGGTAGTTCCCACGGGTTACTCCTTCAACCTGGACGGTGCCGCGATCTACCTGTCGATTTCGCTGCTGTTCCTGGCCCAGGCCTTCGGGCACAACCTCGATCTAGGCCAGCAGTTGGCGGCCCTGGGCGTCCTGCTCCTGACTTCCAAGGGCATGGCAGGCGTGCCGGGTTCGTCCTTCCTGGCACTCTCCGCCACGGCAGCAGCGCTGGGCATCTTCCCGGTGGCCGGCGTCGCACTCCTCCTTGGAGCCGACCGCCTCATGGACTCCATGCGTGTGGTGGTGAACCTGCTGGGCAACTGCGTGGCAACGTTCGTCGTCGCCAAGTGGGAGGGCCAGTTCGACCGCAGCGTCATGGTCCGCGCCTTCAACGGTGAGATCACCAATCATGACTCGGCCGTCATGCTCGGCAAGGAAGAAGTCTTCGAAGAGCAGGAACTCCAGCGCATCAGCGAGGGCCAGGAACCTTCGCCGAAGTTCCGCGGCGGTCCCTCGGCGGACGACATCCCGCAATTCGAAATGAGCAAGCGCGGGCAACCATCCACCCCGGTCTGCCCGGACTGACCGGATAGTTTTTGTACAGCTAATGCCCTTAAGACGCCGTCTTAGGGGCATTAGCTGTACAAAAACTCTTAGAGGGGGAGCATCTCCGAAAGATCGGCACGCAAGCCGGATGCACTCAGCCTGTGCTCCGAAACCGCGTCAGCCCACGCAATCCGTCCCGTCACCAGCGACAGCCAGGTGGCGGCGTCGCACTCGATCACGTTCGGGGGAGTGCCGCGCGTGTGGCGGGGCCCCTCCACGCATTGGGTGACGCCGAACGGCGGCACCCTGACTTCCACGGAGTTGCCGGGTGCGCGGGCGGTGACTTCCTCCAGGGAGTAGCGCACCGCCGTCGCAATTAAAGAGCGCGACGGCGGTGGCCCGGCAAGGCTGCCCGGCTCACCATCTGAAGGCTCGACGGCGGCCTGCCAGGCTGCCAGCGCGGCGCGGCCTTCCTCAATGTTGACGCGGCGACGTGCGACGGCCATGGGCGTTCTCCTCAGAAGTACTAGTCCAGCAGGGCGGAGACGGCGTGGCCCAGCCTGATCTTGCCAACCTCGTGGCCGCCGCCGAGTACGGGCTCAACCACCCGTTCCAGAACATTGGATACTGCCGGGATGTCCACGGCGCCGCTTACTGCAAGAAGAGTCAGCCCCACCAGGGACGTGGCCCGCAGGTTCCCGTCCAGCATTTTCACAGCTACGGTGGCACCGGTGGGGGTCGCGAGGACAAGGACGCCCTCAGCCCCGATTTTGGCCAGGACCTCGAGTTCTTCCATGACGATGGTGTTGGACTCGCCTTTGCCTTGGACGGCCCAGGGGTAATCCAGCATGGAGGTGGCAATGGTGGCGGCACGCGCATTGGACGATTTATCACCGGGGGACTTGGCCAGGCGGGAGTAAGCCCGGGCGAGGCCGGTCAGCGAAATGGCGGCAACGGGTGCGCCGCAGCCGTCGATGCCAAGGTGGGAGATGGTTTCGCCGCTGTATTCCTCAATCACGGAGCGAACACGCTGTTGAAGGGGGTGATTGGGTTCAAGGTAGCTCCGCAGGTCCCAGCCGTTTTCGGTGCACGCCCACAGGAAGGCCGCGTGCTTGCCGGAGCAGTTGAAAGCCAGCCTGGATTGGCCGCGTTCGGAGCGGACCAGCCAGTTTCTAGCAGTCTCATCCTGGGGCCAGGCGGTGGGGCATTGGAGGTTATCTTCCTTTACGCCCGCTGCTTTGAGCATGCCCTCAACAATGTCCATATGGTCCAGGGACCCGGTGTGGCTGCCGCAGGCTACAGCAACCTGTGCGCCACGGAGGGGCACGCCGGACTGCATGGAGGCCAGGGCCTGGAACGGTTTGAGGGTGGAGCGGGCCATGATGGGAGCCTCGATGTCGCCAAGACGGGTGACCACCGAGCCGTCGCCGGCAAGGACCACGGCCGCGCCGATGTGCCGGGACTCAATAAAGCCACTTCGTTCGATCACTGCCAGTTCCACCGCGGACTCAACGTTGAACGTTTCATGCGAACTTATGGGCATACAGCCAAGTCTAGAGGCGTGCAGGGTCCGGTGAATGACACAGCTTAGGCTGCTCGCCCTTCACAAAGTACCCTTGAGGACTGTGAAGGTACTCGTCATTGGCCCAGGCGGCCGCGAACACGCCATTGTCCGCTCTCTGCTTGAAGATCCGAACGTTTCCGAGGTCCACGCGGCCCCTGGCAACGCGGGCATCAGCAAACTTGTTCCCACCCATGCGATTGACGGGAACAACCCGGAAGCCGTGTCTGCCCTCGCCACCAAGCTGGGCGTGGACCTGGTGGTGGTTGGCCCTGAGGCCCCCCTCGCCGCCGGCGTTTCCGACGCCGTCCGCGAAGCCGGTATCCCGGTGTTCGGTCCCAGCAAGGAAGCTGCCCAGCTGGAGGCCTCCAAGGCTTTCGCCAAGCAGATCATGGCTGAAGCGAACGTTCCCACGGCCATGGCCCGCGTGGCCACCAACGCTGAGGAAGCCGCCGATGCCCTGGATACTTTCGGTGCACCGCATGTTGTTAAGGACGACGGCTTGGCCGCCGGTAAGGGCGTGGTGGTCACCAAGGACCGCGCGGAAGCCCTGGCCCACGCACAGGCCTGCTTCGACGCCGGTGGAACCGTGGTGATCGAGGAATTCCTTGACGGCCCCGAGGTCTCCCTGTTCGTCCTCTGCGACGGCCGCACTACCGTCCCGTTGTCCCCGGCACAGGACTTCAAGCGCATCTTCGACAATGACGAAGGCCCCAACACCGGCGGCATGGGCGCGTACACCCCGCTCGAGTGGGCTCCCGAGGGCCTGGTCCAGGAAGTCATCGACCGCGTGGCCCAGCCCACCGTGGATGAGATGGCCCGCCGCGGCACCCCCTTTGTTGGCGTGCTCTACTGCGGCCTCGCCCTGACGTCCCGCGGCACACGCGTCATCGAGTTCAACGTCCGCTTCGGCGACCCCGAGACCCAGGCCGTCCTGGCACGCCTCAAGACCCCGCTCGGTGCGCTGCTGCTGGCAGCTGCCAAGGGCGAACTGGACACCGCAGAAGAGCTGCGCTGGTCCAAGGACACGGCAGTCGCCGTCGTCGTCGCCGCCGAAAACTACCCGGACGCACCCCGCACCGGTGATCGCATCCGCGGCCTGAAGAAGGTTGACGAGCTGGACGGTGTCCACGTGGTCCACGCCGGCACCAAGCTGGACGACGAAGGCAAGGTGGTCTCCGCTGGTGGCCGCGTCCTCGCCGTGGTCGCGCTCGGTTCCGATCTGGTGGAAGCACGCGAAAAGGCGTACGACGGCGTTGAGCTGGTTCAGCTTGAAGGCTCACAGTTCCGTACGGACATTGGAGGCAAAGCCGCTCGCGGCGAAATCCGCGTGCCATACACCGCAACCGGAACCATCCCGAAAGTGCAGGCCTGAGCATGACTGAAGGACTTCCCACCGGCGGCTTTGCTGCCGAAGCCCTGGAGCTACCGGGCTGGACGCACGTCTACTCCGGCAAGGTCCGCGATCTCTACGTCCCCGCGGATGAAGCCATCACGGAAAAGATCGGCCAGGAATGCGTCTTGGTTGTGGCCAGTGACCGCATCAGTGCTTACGACCACGTGTTGAGCAGCGAGATCCCGGACAAGGGCCGCGTCCTGACGCAGCTGAGCCTGTGGTGGTTCGATCAGTTGGACGTTGAGCACCACGTGCTGGCGTCCACGGTGGAAGGTGGCGTTCCTGCCGCCGTCGAGGGCCGGGCCATGATCTGCAAGAAGCTGGACATGTTCCCGGTGGAATGCATCGCACGCGGTTACCTCACCGGTTCCGGCCTGGCTGAGTACAAGGAATCCCGCACGGTGTGCGATATCCCGCTGCCGGAGGGCCTGGTTGATGGCTCGCGCTTGGAGAAGGCACTCTTCACGCCCTCTGCCAAGGCCGAAGTGGGCGAGCACGACGTCAACATCACCTATGACGACGTTGTGGCCATGGTGGGCGACGACATCGCTGCCCGCCTCAGTGAGCTCACGCTGAAGATCTACACCCGCGCCGAGGAGATCGCCCGCGAACGTGGCATTATCCTGGCTGACACCAAGGTGGAGTTCGGCATTGACGCTGCCACTGGCGTGATTACCCTGGGTGACGAGGTCCTCACCCCGGACTCTTCACGGTTCTGGGATGCGTCCACGTACGCGCCGGGACAGTCGCAGCCTTCGTATGACAAGCAGTACGTCCGTGACTGGCTGACCTCAGCAGAGTCCGGCTGGGACAAGTCCTCTGACACCCCGCCTCCGGCTCTTCCCGCCGAGGTAGTTGAGCGCACCCGCGCCCGCTACGTCGAAGCGTATGAGAAGCTCACGGGCCGCACCTTCGCCTAACCGCACCCAACTGAGTCGCAGTTAAGCGCGTTTTGACCGCTCAAAACGCGCTTAACTGCGACTTACTTGGCTTAGTCAGGCCTGCGAGTGTTCCTTCGCGGCACGGCGCTCGGCCAAGCGGATCTCCAAGACCGCGTCCATGGCCTGCTGGACCCGGTCCGACGCTCCCGCCGCGCTGAAGTCATGCTGGGCCTCTTCCAGGAATTGGAGCGCCTCAGCGGCTTCCCCTGCTGCTTTCAAGGACTTACCCAACAGCAGCGACACTTCGCCGGCGGTGTGCCGGGCCAGCACCTTGCGGTCCGCGTAGATTTCGCGGAGCTTCTCCACGGCTGCAGGGATGTCCCCGGTCAAGTACAGCCAGCGGGCGCGGATGAACGCGACCTCCAACTGGTCTGTCTTGTTTCCGCCCACAATGGACAGCGCGAGTTCCGCTCGTTCAATGGCGGACAACGTTTCCGGTTCCACAATCCCGGAGGACAGTCGAACGGCTGCTGAAGCCTTGTTGAAGCGCGCCCACAGCTCAATGTCGTTGGCGGGGGAGAGGAGCTTGGCTGCTCGCTCGTGGTGCTTGATGCCCTCAACGTAGTCGTGGCGCATGAAGGCGACGTTGCCCACCACCCAGGCCACTTCGCCTGCCAGCTGCGACATGGAGTGCTCGTCCATGTGCTCAATCATCGCCAGACAGTATTCCCAGGCCTCGTCCAGTTTGCCGCTCTCGGCAAGAGCACCGATCAGCGCGCGGTGCGCACCAATAATGAGCGTGGAACCCTTGGGCAGCTGCTCGCTGAGCTTGACGGCTTGCTTGGCATGCTCGACGGCGGTGGCCAACTGGCCTTGTCCGTGACACACCGCGGCAAGCATCTGCCAGGCGCGAACTCCAAGGCCGGCGGACTCCGTGGCCATGGGGTGTTCCAGGAGGTGCTCAACAATCTGTTGGCATTCCTTGAGCTGCCCTTGCTTCATCACACACTCGGCCTGCATGTACGTCATGTTCCACCAGGCGCTGTTGTTCTTGGCCTCAAGAGCGATCTGCGCTGCGGTTGCTGCGTGGCTGGCGGCGAGTTGATAGTCGCGGAGGTCCCAGGCCTGCCGGGCATACAAGCCGGCGAGGACGTACTCGGCATCACTGACGGAGACTGGTTGGCTCCACGCTTCAAGTGCTTTGGGCGCCAGTTCCAGCCGACGGGCGAGTTCCTCGATGACCTCGGCCGTAGGCTCGCGGCGACCGGTCTCCAGCAGCGAAATATAGCTCGGTGAATACAGGTTCTTGCCTAGCTCTGCCTGCGTCAACCCACGTTCGAGCCGTTCGGCACGTAGCTTCTCGCCGAATCCGTTTCCCACGGGTCCCTCCTACAGGTGTCTTTTGACCAAAACCTTGACAGTCTCTGTGGAAAACATTTTACAATGTATGTCAACAGGGACCGTGCAATTTCCGTAACGAATCCGACTCGCATTGGGGTACAACATCATGTTCAAGAAAATCATTGCTTCAGTGGCCGTGGCGGGCGCACTGACGCTGGCAGTTGCGGCTCCCGGTGTAGTCTCTGCTGCTCCCGCGGCAGATTCCAGCACAGTAAGCGCCATTGGGAACTGGCCGGACCCTATGCGGTCCACCACCACGGCGCCCAAGAAGGACAAGTCCGAGACGACCATCTCTACGATGTCCATCGGCAACTGGCCCGACCCTATGTAAAACAATTGTAGTAAAAGAAACCCCGGAGCGTGACGAGCGATGCTCCGGGGTTTTCTTTGTGCCCTGCCTTCGGTGGCCACTGAAATCATAGTGAGGCGCGGCGGGGACGCCAATCGGCACGATAGTACATGTGGATAGGTGCGGTGAGTTGACAGACTTAAAACAAAAATGGCGCCGATTTCTCGACGCCATTTTCGTGTTTGGTCGGGATGACAGGATTTGAACCTGCGACCTCTTCGTCCCGAACGAAGCGCGCTACCAAGCTGCGCTACATCCCGATCCGCTGCGAAAGCAACTGTTCAAGAATAGCCGAAACGTCCCGTGATGCGAAATCGAGGAGCCGGTGTGCCTCGTCACAGCTGCGACGCTGCGAACGCTACACCAGCGAGTCCCGCCACGCCCCATGCAACTGGGCAAACCGTCCGCCACCGCTAATCAGTTCAGCAGGGGTTCCATCCTCCACAATGCGTCCGTCGTGGACCACCAAGACCCTGTCCGCCGTCTCCACTGTGGAAAGGCGGTGGGCAATGATGATCGCCGTCCGAGCTCCCCTTCCGCCGGCCACTCCCTCCAACAGTTTGGACAATCCCTGCTGGACCATGCGCTCAGAAGGGATGTCCAGGGATGACGTTGCCTCGTCCAGGATCAGCACAGCCGGTGCGGCCAGGAAGGCGCGGGCGAAGCCGATGAGCTGTCGTTGACCCGAAGAAACCCGGCCACCGCGCTTGTTGACGTCTGTGTCGTAGCCTTCGGGGAGGCTCATGATGAACTCGTGGGCTCCCACTGCTGCAGCGGCGGCCTCGATTTCGGACCGCGACGCCTCGGGCCTGCCCAAGGCGATGTTGTCCGCCACGGAGCCGCTGAAGAGGAAAGCTTCCTGCGTCACCATCACCACTGCACGGCGGAGATCCGTGGTGGACAGGTCCCTGAGATCAACACCGTCAAGGGTGATCGCACCGGAGGTGACATCGTAGAAGCGTGCCACGAGCTTGGCCAGCGTGGACTTGCCCGCTCCCGTCTGGCCAACCAGCGCAACAGTCTGCCCGGCAGGGATGTGCAGGTCCAGCTTGGGAACCACCACCTTGCCGTCGCTGTAGCCGAACTCCACGCCCTTGAAGTCGATTTCGCCGCGTGAGCTCTTCAACGGCACAGGGTTCTTCGGCGGGCGGACAGTAGGTATTTCCTCAAGAAGTCCGGACACCTTTTCCAGCGCTGCCTGGGCGCTCTGGAACGAGTTGTAGAACATGGCCATCTGGTCCACCGGCTGGAAGAAGCGTTTAGTGGAGAGGATCAGTGCCAGCAGGACGCCGACAGCCAAGTCCCCACTCAGCACGCGGAAGCCGCCAAACAGCAGGACCACGGCCACACAAACATTGCCGATCAGCACCAAGCCCGGCTGGAAAATGCCGTTCAGGTTGATGGAGCGGACGGTGTTCTTGCGGTAGTCCTCAGCCAACTCGCCGTAACGGGATGCATTCTCGCGCTCTTTGCGGAACGCCTTCACCGCACGGATACCGGTCATGGTCTCCACAAAGTGCACGATCAGGCGCGCGGACACCACGCGGGATTCACGGAACGCGATCTGCGAATGCTTCTGGTACCAGCGGGCAAGGAAGAACATGGGCACGCCGGCCGCGAGGACTATCAGTCCGCTTTGCCAATCCAGGGCAAAAACAGTCACAGCGGTGAACACCATGAACAGCATGCCGGAGGCCAAGGAGCTGACCCCGGAATCCAAGAGTTCACGCAACGCCTCAAGGTCCGAGGTTTGCCGGGCGATGATGCGGCCCGAGGTGTACTTCTCGTGGAACTCGAGGCTCAACCGTTGGGTGTGCCGGAAGACCCGCAGGCGCAAATCCAGAAGCATTGCCTGGCTGAGCCGGGCAGTGGAGGTCACATACAGCGCAGTCATCCCAGCAGTGGCGATCGCGGCCGCCAGGTACAACGAACCAGCAAGCACCAGGGGTCCGTTGTCGCCAGCCTGCAGCGCAGGCAGGGCGTTGTCGATGCCAAAGGCGATCAGCGCAGGCCCGGCAACCCGGGTGAGCTGCGAGACCACCACCATCGCAATCGTTAGCCAGAAACGCAGCCGCACGGGACGGATGAGTGAGGCAAGCAAGGTGAGCGACCGGCGTCGTACGGCTTTGCTGTCCGCTTTGGTGAGGTGTGTGTTGTCCTCGTTGGCCGTGCCAAAAGTTGCGGCGCTCATCGGCGGGCCTCCTCGGCTTCTTCGAGCTCGTCCAGTTCGGTGTCCAAGTCCTTCGGGCCGGCGTCCAGGCTGGCGATGACATAGCGGTAGTGATCGTTCTCGGCCAACAGTTCCGTATGGGTTCCGACGGCGGTAATGGTTCCGCCTTCGAGCAAGGCCACCCGGTCCGCCAAGGCCACCGTGGAAGGTCGGTGCGCAACGATCAGTGTGGTTGTCTCGCGGAGGACCTCGCGCAAACGGGCTTCCACGCGTTCTTCCGTGTTCACGTCGAGGGCGGACAAAGGATCGTCAAGGACCAACACCTTGGGCTTGGCGGCGATGGCGCGGGCCAGTGCAATGCGTTGCCGCTGGCCACCTGAAAGACTCAGTCCTTCCTCGCCGATCAAGGTGTCCACGCCATCCGGAAGTGAGTAGGCAAAGTGCGCTTGAGCCACATCCAGGGCCTCATCCAGGGCTGCGTCGCTGGGATCAGGGGCTCCGAGGAGCACGTTGTCCCGCACGGAACTGGAGAACAACGTGGTGTCCTCGAAGGCGACTGCCACGATTCTCCGGAGCTCATCGATGTCGTAGTCGCGGACATCCACGCCGTCGATCGTCACCGCACCCGAGGTCACGTCATACAGCCGGGGGACCAGCTGGAGCAGGGCGCTCTTGCCGCTACCCGTAATGCCCACCAGGGCCATGGTCTCGCCGGGGCGGATGTCCAGGGTGACGTCGTGCAGGAGGGTACCGCCGTCGTCGAACCCGAAACCTGCGTGCTCAAAGCGCAAGGCGCCCTTTAGGGTTTCCGGAACCGTGGCGTGGTCCGGGGAGGTGATGGTGTTTTCCGTGTCCATCACCTCGAAGTGGCGGTCCAACGCGGTCTTGGCGGTCAGCGCCATGGCCAGCAGCATGCCCGAGAATTCGACGGGAGTGGCCACCACCGCGGCTGTGGCAAAGAACGCCACCAGCGCGCCGATGCTCAGTTGTCCGTTAGCCACAAGCATGATGCCCACCACCAGACCGACGCCCAGCGCCAGCTCCGGCAGCAAAGTGACCACCAGCGTGAACCCGGCTTGCTGCTTGGCCTTGGCGATCTCGGTCTGACGAAGTTCCTCAGCCTGGCCGTTGAAGTTCTCAAGGGCTTCGCGGCTCCGCCCAAAAGCTTTCAGCACGCGGATGCCGTGGACGGATTCCTCCACGGTGGTGGCGAGGTCGCCGGCCTGGTCCTGACTGAGGCGGGTGACCAAGCTGAAGCGGCGGCGGAAGCGGAACGAGTTGATCATGATCGGCACGGCCGCTGCAAGGAAGATCAGTGCCAGCTGCCAGCTCATGGAGAACATCACGCCCACGCCGATGATCACCGTCAGCGTGGTGACTACCAACATGATGGCGCCGAACGCCATCCAGCGGCGCAGGAAGCTCAGGTCCGTCATGGCGCGAGAGAGCAACTGACCGGAACCCCAGCGGTCGTGGAACGCCACGGTGAGCTGTTGCAGGTGGCCGTAAAGGGTCACGCGCATCCGGGTTTCCACCGTGGTGGCGGGGTTGATGACGAACTGCCGGCGCAAGGCCACCAGCCCGGCTTCAGCAATGCCCAAGGCAAGAATCACGACGGCGGCAATCCAGACGGCGTCCGTGGAACCGCCGGGCTGCAGGGAGTTGTTGACCAGGACCCGCAGCACTTGCGGGATGGTCAGCGCGACGATGCTCGCCAGCAGGGCGCAGATGAGCCCCATGAAGAGTCGGGGGAGGATAGGCCGCACATGAGGGTACAGGCGGCCGACGGAGGTAAAGAAAGACGTTTGCTTGGACATGCCCGCTTCTCAACAGCTGGATCTTCAGATGGTGCGGAGGTAGTTTCCCGTAGCAACTACCCTATGCCATGGCGTGATTCGTTTCACAGGACAACGCAACGTTGGTGAAATGTTTGACCCAGTTATTGAGGATCGTAATGATCCCCTGGCTTGGCTGCGGGGTACCTAATTGCGCGGCGTGAGCGTCAGCAGCACGGCTTCCGGGCGGCAGGCGATGCGGACCGGTGCGAAGCGAGACGTGCCGATACCGCCGGAGACGTTTACCGGCGTCGTGAAGCTATCGCTTTCCCAATCGTGGAGGCCTTTGGCGCGCCACGTAGGAAGGTCGCAGTTGGCCACCAGCGCCCCGTAGCCGGGGATGCAGATCTGGCCGCCGTGTGTGTGGCCGGCAAGGACCAGGTCTGCTCCGGCCTCGGTGAAGTGATCCAGCACACGCTGGTACGGAGCGTGAATGACGGCCACCTTCAGGTGGGGGCGGGCGTCTTGGTTGACCGTTCCGCGGGGCCAGCCAGCATAGCGTTCACGGCCCAGGTGCGGATCATCAACTCCCGAGAAATCGAATCGCAAACCGTTCAGCACCACTGACTGGGCGCGGTTGGTGAGGTCGATCCAGCCGCCCATTCCGAACGCCGAGCGGAGCTTGGGCCAGTCAAGGGCGATGGGGTCGGTTCGCATCCGCGAAGGACCGCGGAAGTAACCCGCCGGGTTCTTGATTCGCGGGCCGTAGTAGTCGTTGGAGCCCGGTACGAATACGCCGGGGAACTCCAGCAGTGGTCGAAGTGCCTGGATCAGGGGGTCGATGGCTTTGGCGTGGCTAAGGTTGTCACCCGTGTTGACCACAAGGTCAGGCTTGAGGTCTGCCAGCGATTGCAGCCACTGCGTCTTCTTGTCCTGGCCTGGGACGAAGTGAATATCGCTCAGGTGCAGGACCCGGAGCGGCCCGGATCCCTCCGGAAGAATGGGCAGGGTTTCGTGGCGGACCTCGAACTGGTCCTTCTCCCACCAGCCGTAAGCGGCGGCCGCTGCACCTGCTGCTGCGCCGACGGCAGCAGTGACGGCGAAACCGCGCCCGACGGTGCGGACGCGGTTTGCCAATGAATCACTGAAGGTCATGATCAGTTCTTGTTGCCGTTGCCGTTGCCGTTGCCGTTGTTACCGTTCCCGTTGTTGCCGTTACCGGAGGGCGGGGCGGGGTTGGGCGCTGTTGACGGCGTGTTGGACGGGGAGTTGTTCCGCTGCGGCGCGGGAGCCGTACCGAGCAGGTTCGATGGCGGCTGCTGGAACGGGTTGGTTCCGTACGCAGGTGCCACAGCCAACATGTAGTTGGTGAACTGCGGACCGGCGATCATGTAACCGTCGATTGAGGGGTAAAACTTGCCGTTGATGGTCAGGTTGCGTCCGTAGCGCGACTGATCAGCCAAAGGATCGCCGAACCAGGAGGCCGTTGCCAAACCTGAGGTGTAGCCCACTACCCAGGTGGAGCCGTTGGTGTCGTTGGTACCCGTCTTTGCAGCCACCGGGAAGTTCTTGGAGTTCAGGGCCGGACGGATCAAAGAGCCGGAACCTTCATCCAGCACCTTGCCCATGGCGTAAGCAACGCCGCGGGCCACTTCAGGCTTTACGGCATCTTTACAGCTGGAAGACTGGGCAGGAAGCTGAGCTCCGGACTGGTCCTTCACCGAGGTGATGGCAATCGGCTCGCAGTACTTGCCGTCGGCTGCGAATGTTGCAAAGGCTGCAGCCATGGTGAGCGGAGCCGTTTGCGTTGCGCCAATGAGGTTTGACAACCGTGTCATGGGAACCTGGGGGTTGGGATCCGTGACCTTGCCCGTATTGTCACGCGTGGGAAGACCGCCGTGGATGCCGGTGGCGTCCACAATTCCCTGAATGCCACAGAGGTCAACCTGAGCAGCTGAAGCAAAAGTCGCGGTGTTGATGGAGTTCATGAGGCCATAGAGGACAGTCATGTTCCGGTAGTAGCCCAAGTCCGAGTTTTGCAGGTCAAAGCTTCCCGGCACGTTGGCGTCATAGAAGCCGTCCGTCGGTGTAGGACAGGTGTTCTTCCAAGGGAAGTTGACGCCGTATTTACGTTGGGCCGCGTTGACGTTCTGGTTCATCGACTTGCCCTCGTTCAGCCACTGGGCAAACGTGAAGGGCTTCATGGTTGAACCGGGCTGGAACCCGCCAATGCCATTGAGGTCATTTCCGTCGGCGTCGAGGACGTCCACGTTGAAGTTCTGCGTCTGATCGAACTTGCCCTCTTGAGGCAGCCACACAGTGTTTTGCGCCATGCTGACGATCTGGCCGGTGCCGGGCTGGACGGAGACGATCGAGGCGCCCCACTTGTCCGGGTTTGCGCCCGCCGTCGCGTCAACCTGCTGCTGAGCTACGTTCTGTGCTGTCGGGTCGAGGGTGGTCTGGATGGTGAGGCCGCCGCGCTGGACACGCTTGATGCGTTCTTCCTGGGTATCGCCGTAGGCAGGATTGTTGAACAGCAGGTGCAGCACGTAGTCACAGAAGTACGGCGCCATGGTGGCGTAGGCGCAGCCCTGGCGCGCCGGGGTGACCTGCGTGGTGACCGGGGTGGCAACAGCTTCGTCGTACTGTGCCTGGGTGATCTTGCCCTGATTGACCATGGCTGCCAGCACAAGATCACGGCGCACCTTGGCGTTGTCCGGGTTGGCAATCGGATCGAACGCAGAGGGGCTGTTCACAAGGCCGGCCAGGAGGGCCGCCTGCGGAAGAGTGAGGTCCTTGGCAGTGGTGCTGAAGAAGAACTTTGAGGCAGCTTCAATTCCGTAAGCGTCACGGTTGAAGAAGACGATGTTGAGGTAGCCCTCGAGGATCTGCTCTTTGGAGAACTTCTTCTCCAGGGCGATGGCGAGCTTCATTTCGCGGAGCTTGTCGCCCACGCCCTTGCCGCCACCGTTGAGTTTGACGTCTTCTTCGCGGTCGGACGCCACCAGGGACTCGTTGATGACGTTGTTCACGTATTGCTGCGTGATGGTGGACGCGCCCTGCTTGTTGCCACGGGCGGTGCTGACGATGGCTCGCATGATGCCGGTGGTGTCGATGCCGCCGTGCTCATAGAAACGGCTGTCCTCGATCGCGATGACAGCGTCCTTAATGAACGGGCTCATCGAATCCAAGGGAACCTTGGTCCGGTTCTCCGCGTAGATCGAGGCGATCGGCGTACCGTCCTTCGCCAGGATGGTGGTGTTCTGGCTGGGCGGATCCACCTGAAGTTCCGCCGGCAGAGTGTCAAAGAACTGAATTGAACCACTTGCGGCACTGCCCGAAACGGCGGCGGCGGGGACCAAAAGGCCCGCGACCAGGACGCCACAAATCGCGCTCACACCAAGGAAGCCTAGAATCTTTCCGAGGGTGGTGGCAGTGTCGAATAGTGGGTTCTTGCGAGTCACCATGTTTTCCACTTTACCGGCAAGGGCTAGGCTTTCTGTCATGACCAAATGGGAGTACGCCACGATTCCGCTCATTATTCACGCTACAAAGCAGATCCTGGACCAGTGGGGCGAGGACGGCTGGGAGCTCGTCCAGGTCGTCGGTGGACCCGATGGCAAAGGCCTCGTAGCATACCTGAAGAGGGAGAAGCAGTAATCATGACAACCCCCGCAGAAACCACGTCTGCCGCGGAATCCGGCGCCCCCACGTCTGCTGTTGAGCAGCGTCTGGCCGAGCTCGGGTTGACCCTGCCTGAGGTAGCCGCGCCGGTGGCTGATTACGTCCCCGCAATCGTTTCCGGTAACTACGTCTACACGTCCGGCCAGCTGCCCTTTATTAACGGCAAACTCGAAGCTACGGGCAAGGTGTCCCTCGGCGAGTTGGGCACGTCCGACGAACCCACTGTTGACCCGGAAGACGCCAAACGTTACGCCGCTCTCTGTGCCATCAACGCCCTCGCTGCAGTCAAGAGCGTCATCGGCGATCTGGACCGCGTCACCCGCATCGTCAAAGTTGTGGGCTTCGTAGCCTCCGAGTCCACCTTCACCGGACAGCCCGGCGTGATCAACGGTGCGTCCGAACTCCTGGGACAGGTATTCGGTGACGCCGGCAAGCACGCACGCTCCGCCGTCGGCGTTTCTGTCCTGCCGCTCGACTCTCCCGTTGAAGTCGAGCTCATCGCTGAATTCAGCTAAGGAACCGGTTCACCCACGTGCCACAGCTTGCCCGCCGTCTGTTTGTACTGCCCCCGGAACTCGAAGGGGCAGCACAAAACTGGCTTGAGCTTGGCGAACGGACCCCCAGGGCCGCCCGCTACGCCTCCTCCGTTGTGCTGTTGCGCGATTCGCCCACCGGCTTGGAAACCTGGCTTGGATACAGGCCGGGTTCCTCGCCGTTGGGCGTTGTCGCGTTCCCGGGCGGTTCTTTGGACCCGTCCGACGACGACCCCGTCGGCTGGTTGGGCCCGTCACCTCAGCATTGGGCTGAGCAGATGGGAACGGACGACGTCGGACTCGCCCGCCGTCACGTAGTGGGCGCCATCCGCGAACTCTTCGAAGAAACGGGTGTCCTGCTCGCAGGCCCTGACGCTTCTTCCACGGTCGAATCGAACTCCACCATTGACTGGATGCGCGCCCGCGAAGCCGTGGCCGCCCAGGAGAAGTCCTTCACGGAGATGCTTACCAAGCGCGGGCTGTCCCTCCGCACCGACCTCCTGAAACCCTTGGTGAACTGGCTCAGCCCGGACTTTGCGCACGCGCGTTTCAACACCCGGTACTTTGCCGCCACTGTCCCGGTGAACCAGCAGCCCAGCATCCTGGGCAGCAAGGGTGTGTGGGGCCGCTGGGTGTGTGCCTCCCAAGCCATTGCACTGCGGGACACCTCAGCACTTGGTGATGAGATAGGCCAGGAGAATACTGTGGGCCTCAAGCTCGGCCAGCTCCTGGTGCCGGGCTCGGAAATCATGCTCGAAAAAATGGCCAACGCCAACGGCTGCATCGCGTATCTGAGCTATAAGCGCAAAGCGCACGTGTACCAGGCGAAACTGGTGGATGAGGGTGGCATCCTCATGCTCGAGGTCGAAGCCGCCCGCACCGTGGCAGGGGAGCCCCAGCGCGAACGCTAGGCCTTCCGACGCTCTCTCACATCCCTCGTGTTTGAGGTCGACGCTCTCTCACATCCCTCGGGTTTGAGCCGGTCGCTCTCTCACCGGCAAAGTCGTTATATCGAGTCAGCCAAGTAATCGATGGCCAGTTTGTAGCCCAGAACCCCCGCACCCACGATGATCGCGTTGCACACGCCGGACAGGTACGAATGGTGGCGGAACTCTTCACGCTGGTGCACGTTGGTGATGTGCACCTCGACGGCGGGCAGCTGCACAGCCGCCAAGGCGTCGCGAAGGGCCACGGAAGTATGCGTGTAGGCGCCGGCGTTGATCACAATTCCGACGGCGGTGCCTCGCGCTGCGTGGATGGCGTCCAGGAGGTCGCCCTCGTGGTTGGACTGAACGCAGTCAACAGTGAATCCATGGGCGGCCGCAGCTTTCATGGCCAATTGCTCCACGTCAGCCAAGGTGGACGTTCCGTACTTCTCCGGTTCGCGGGTGCCCAGAAGGTTCAGGTTGGGGCCGTTGATCACAAGGATGGTGCCGCGACCGGTTTCGGTGGCAGGAGAGGCTTCAGTCATGACTCCCAATCTATAGCGGTGCGGGAGTGCGCGGGAATTGTGCCCACAGGGTGAGCGAGGGTGCCCTGAAAACAGTCACTATGTGAGAGAGCGACGTCCAAACAGCCGCGTGATGTGAGAGATCGTTAGCTATTTACGGGTGCACTGGCCAGCCGATACGGGACTGCTCAGACCGGGAGCCTGCGCAGCCACGGGTTCCAGGTCCGCCATGGTGAGCGCGAAGCCGAGAGCGGCGTCGGTGGTGGTCTTGGCGAAGATCAGGCCGGCCACCTGTCCCTGCGTGGTCAGCAGCGGACCGCCCGAGTTACCCGGCTGAACGTCGCCTGCCAGCCTGTAGACCAGCTCAGGCGAAGGATTGTTGCCATAAATGTCCGGAACCAGAATGGTTGAAATGCCTTGGACAGTGGCCGGCTTGGATTGGAAGGGACCGCCGTGCGGGTATCCCGCGAAAGCGGCAGAGCTGCCTGCGGGCAGGTCGGCACTCAAGGTCAGCGGGCTGGACTGCAGTCCGTCCACGGCCAGCACTGCGATGTCCCGCTGGGAGTCGAAGTAAACCACCCGACCCGGCAACGCGCCGCCGTCGGGCACTTCCACAACAGGCTGCGACACGCCCGCCACAACGTGCGCGTTGGTGACGACGCGCCCGGGCGAGACAACAAATCCGGATCCGGTCTGGTTCTGCCCGCACTCGAATGCGGTGCCGGCGATCTTGAGGACGGAATCCGCAGCCTGGTTCAGGGCAGGTGTGTCGGTTGACTCGTTGGGAACGGGCACCGGTGTGACAGGCCCGATGCCCTCGATGAGCTTAGGTATTCCGTCACCGATCACCGTGGACCGCAGCTGAGCCATGGTGCTCTTGACGGGCGTGGGCGTCAGGTTGTCGATGTAGCGAATGACGCGGGACTCGGCCAACTGCTGCGAAACGAACGGCACACCCAGAGAGCTGATGCTGAAGGCCAGCATGGACATCACCAGCGCCGCCACCACCACACTCACCACGCCGCCGATCAACCGGTCCACCGCATGCAGCGGATTGATCCGCACGGCGTGGCGGACTTTACGCCCGATCATGGTGCCCAAGCCATGCCCCAAAGCAATAAGCACGACGGCGGCACCCACCGTGGCGGTCAGCCTCCAACCGCTGTCGGTCACCCAGCCGCTGACGAGGGGCACGGCCATGAAGGCAGCAATAGCGCCGACGATGAATCCCGCGATTCCACCCAGCGTGACCATAAAGCCGTTACGCAGGCCATAGATCAGGTAGGACAGCAGCATCAGAATCAATGCCAAATCCAATATCGTCAAGCCAAACACCAATGCTCCTCACAGCCGGGTAGCGCCAATTCTAGGTGTCCACCCTGACAACCAACCGTTAGTCCGGTCACGATATGGGCCGTTTAGTCCGCTGTGAGAGGCTTCAGAGTGGGTCGTATGCCCCGAAATCCGCGCCATTTCAGCGTTTCACGTGCCAAGTACGTCACAGAAGCTTAAAAATTCTGAAACAATGGCCTGAGCGCCACGACCGAAACTTATATTCAGGAGATTTCATGGACATCGAGGTATTGCGCCGCGCACCCCTCTTCGCCACCCTTGACGACGACGCATTCCGCTTGCTGACGGACGAACTCACCGAGGTGGACCTTTCACGTGGAGCGTCGGTGTTCCGCGAAGGTGATCAGGGTGACCAGCTCTACTTCATCGTTTCCGGCAAGGTAAAGCTCGGCCGCACGTCCCCCGACGGCCGCGAGTCGCTTCTGGCCATCCTCGGCCCGGGTGAGCTCTTCGGCGAAATGGCGTTGTTCGACCCCAGCCCGCGTACCGCCACGGCCACCGCCGTTTCGGAAACCCGTCTGGCCGGCCTCAAGAACGAGAGCCTCAACGCTCTGCTCCGCACGCGTCCCGAGGTTTCCGCGCAGCTGCTGCAGGCTCTGGCCCGCCGCCTTCGCCGTACCAACGACTCGCTGTCCGACCTCGTCTTCTCTGACGTCCCGGGCCGTGTTGCCAAGGCCCTCCTGGACCTGGCGGACCGCTTCGGGCGTCCTGCCACCGACGGCGTTCTGGTTGCCCACGAGCTGACCCAGGAAGAACTGGCCCAACTGGTGGGCGCTTCCCGCGAAACCGTGAACAAGGCACTGGCCGAGTTCGTCCAGCGCGGATGGCTCCGCCTGGAAGCCCGCGCCGTGGTGATCCTGGACATGCAGCGCCTCCGCCAGCGCTCACGCTAAACAGCTACGAAAAAAAGCCGCCCCGGTTTCGCCGGGGCGGCTTTTTTGTCTGTGGATGTGAGAGAGGGTTCGGTTTTAGCCCGGGGGATGTGAGAGAGGGTCAGAGGGCCGTGAACCGCAGCAGGATGGCGTGCTCCGGGTTCAGGACGGGCATCGGAAGGCCTACCTCGGCCAGGAACCGACCCGTTGCTTCGGCCCCGGACGCCAGCCAGGGTGCCGGCTTGGCCTCAATGAACGTGTGCCCGTGGTCGGCGTCACCCGGGGAGGGGAAGATGGCTTCCACACGGTATGCACGCGAAGGATCCAACCCCGGAATAGCCACACGACCGGGCTTTTCCGTAAGGCCCGTCCGCGTCTTCACCACAGCGAAAAGCGCCGCCGTGGCACCCACCGGGGTGCCGCCGTCGGACTCGTTAGCGACCACGCCGTGCACCATCAGCGACTCGTCCGGCACATCGGCGCGCACCATCCGTCCACTGTGGATGAGTCCGCGGTGCTCCTTGTAGAGGCCGATGAAGCGCTTGAGTTCCTGACGCTCCGCCCCGGTGACGGAGCGGACATCCCACTCCATGCCGAAGTGACCGAAAAATGCCGTGATGGCACGGAATGAGAGGTCGTGCGTCCGCCCGGTAGTGTGCGATGTTGTGGGCCCAATGTGCCCGCCCACCAGCTCCGGCGGAACCACCATGCCGGTCCAGCGTTGGATGGTTTGCCGTTCCAAGGCGTCGTTGCAGTCCGAGGCCCAGATGCGGTCGGTCCGCTCCAGGATTCCAAGATCCACGCGGGCGCCGCCGGAGGAGCAGCTTTCGATCTCTACCCCGGGGTGTGCCGCTCGGAGCGCATCGAACAGCCGGTACGCCGCCAAGGTCTGTTCGTGTACCGAAGCCCGGCCCGCGTGGCCATGTTCCAGGAGGTCCCGGTTTTGGTCCCACTTGAGGTAGCTGATGTTATTCTCGCGCAGAAGAGTGTCCATGCGCTCGTAGATGTATTGCCACGCGTCCGGATTCACGAGGTCGATCACGTGCTGCTGCCGCCACTCAAGAGGCAGCCTGCCACCGTCCTTGTAGGACGTGGCTGAGGGCCCCACGATCCACTCCGGATGTGCCCGGGCGATGTCGGAGTCCAGGTTCACCATCTCCGGCTCCACCCAGAGCCCGAACTCCATGCCCCGGCTGGTCACGGCATCAATCAAAGGCGTCAGACCGCCAGGCCATACGGTTTCGTCCACGTACCAGTCGCCCAACCCGGCGTGGTCGTCACGGCGCCCGCGGAACCAGCCGTCGTCGAGCACGAAGCGCTCAACCCCAAGGTCGGCGGCCGACTCAGCCAGCTCGATCAGGGTGTCCAGGTTGTGGTCGAAGTACACCGCTTCCCAGGTGTTGAGGACTACTGGGCGGGCCTTACCGGAAACTGCCCCCACATGGTGTGGCCGCGAACGGAACCAGGCGTAGAAGGCCTCCGAAATCCCGTCCAAACCGCGGTCAGAGTATGCGGCAAACAGTGCCGGCGTGGTGTAGCTTTCCCCGGATTGCAGCACCACTTCGGCAGGTCCCAACAGCTCGGAGCCGCCCACCATGGTGCGGCCATCGGCAATGCTGTCCGCAAACTGCTCGTGGTTCCCGCTCCAGGCCAGATGTGTCGCCCACACCTTGCCGTGCCTGTTCCCAAAACCGGCAGTTCCAGCGGCGAGCAGCAGTGACGAGTCATGCCCGGTGCGGCCGTGACGGCCCGTGCGGACCCAGGTTCCCTGCTGAATGGTCCTGCGCTGCGGATGCCGCTCGCGGCACCAGCGGCCGGTCAGGTCCAGAAGTTCGACGGCGTCTGGCGCCACCGGGAGCATCGTCGCCAGTTCGTCTACTTGGAAAGGCGACGTGCCGTGGTTGCTGACCGTGTGCTTCAGTTCGAGAAGCCCGCCCGGGTGCAAGGTGAGGGTGGACGTGACGGTGATGCCGGCGTCGGGGTCCGCTTGGACAATCACCGCTGTGCCGCCATTCACCGTCGCACTCACAACCCGCAGGCGTACTGAGAAATCAAAGCCCGGCACGCCGTCCGTGAAGCGGTGCCCGCGAAGTCCTGGCCTGCCCTGCCACGATGACGATGCTTGGGGGAGGAGCCCCGCCGGGACGTTAGCGTCGATGGACGACGGCGGAATGGGCTCGTTGAGGATGGCAAGGTCAGGCAGTGTGTCGCCCAGATCGGCTCCCCAGTGGATGATCTCAGCCTCTCCGCGATGGGTGCTGATGACCAAGCTGGTACCTGCGGAACGGAGGTGGAGCGGTTGCATAAGGGTGGGTCGCTTTCATGTCGATGCGCCCCGAGGCGGGGCAGGTACGTGTGTTGCGAGGCCCGCTCCGCGGGATTCGGGTGGTTTATAACCCGCAGAGCGGGCCTCGCAACGGGATCTACTCGAGTTGAGTCTATGAGTGATGAGAGGCGTTCTACTTGAAGAGCGCGTTGACCTGTTCGTTCGCGGCTGTCAGCGAACTCGCCGGGGCCTTGCCGGCGATTACCGCGTCCACAGCAGGCTTCATGATTCCCGCAACCTTGGAGGCATTGTCCGTGATGGGAAGCATGAAGGTGGTCTTGTCCGCCACATGCTGGGTGAAGGCGCTGACATCCACGTTCTTGGCCTTGAAGGCCTCTGCAGCCTTCTCGGAGGAGGTGCTGATGGCCGGGAAGACCACGGCCTTGGAGGCCACAACGTCCTGGCAGGCGGTGGAGCCGAGGTATTCCACCCACTTGATGGCGGCGTCCTTCTTCTTAGTACCAGCCCACACGGAATCGGCCAGGCCGTTGAACATGGAGGCACGCTTGCCTTCGGGGCCCTGCGGTGTGGGGGCGATGCCGAGGTCGATTCCCTTGTAGCCGGTGTACTGGCCGATCATCCACGAACCGTTGCTGTTGATGGCTGCTTTGCCTGCTCCGAAGCTGTCGGCGGCGTTGGCGCCAACGGTGGTTTCAAGTTTGGGCATGTAGCCCTTTTCGGCGAGAGAGGCCCACCAGTCGATGGTGTCCTGGAGCCTCTTGTCGTCGTAGTTGAAATGGGTGCCCCACGGGTTCTTGTCGGTGGTGGTCCAGCCAGTGGTAGCGGAGAGGTAGCTCCACTGCGTCTGGCCGGCGTTCTCGGCATCGGAGCCGGGCAGGCCCAAGCCGTAAACGGCAACATTGTTCTTGTCGAAGCCTGCTTCGTCGCCGCGTTTGCCGTTCTTGTCCACAGTGAGTCGGGCGATTGCTTTCTCGTACGTTCCGCCGTCCTTCGGGTTCCAGGTCAGGGAGCCCATCTCTTCAGGGGTGATGCCGGCGTCGGTGGCCATCTTCTGGTTGAAGAACAAAGCCACGGTGTCCCAGTCTTTGGGCAGGCCGTAGCGCTTGCCATCTTGGCCAACCCAGAGGTCTGCGAGGCCTTCGTTGTACTGGGAAAGGTCTATCTTGTCCTGGGCGATGCTGTCGTCAAGGGCCACCAGTTGCTTGGTCTTGAGGAACTCCGGGTACTTGGAGAGGTGGTCCGTGAAGACGTCAGGTGCAGTGCCGGAGGCCATGCCGTTGGTGATCTTGGACCAGTAGTCATCCCAACCGGTTTGGGTGATTTTGACGGTGATGTCCGGATTGGCCTTGGTGAAGTCCGTGGCGCACTGCTGGTAGGCAGGGAGCTGGTTGGCGTCCCAGAGCCAATAACTGATCTCGCCCTTGGCGGCGTCTCCTCCGGAGCTTCCGCCGGCGCAGGCGGAGAGTGCGAGGACGGCGGCTGCTGCGACGGCGACGGCGCCGACTGCCTTCTTTTTCATCATGGTTGGTCCTTTCGGGACGGGAGGGTGCGAGCCGGCACAGGCCGGTTTTTGCGGGTGGAAAGAGAAAGAGCTATTTGGTGCCGTTGAAGCCGATGGAGTTGACAATCCGTTTGCCGAAGATGGCGAAGAGGATCAGCACCGGCGTAGCAGACACGAGCGTTGCGGCCATGAGCCCGGACCAGTCCGGTGCGCCTTGCGGGGACTGGGATTTGAAGACTCCGAGTCCCACGGTGAGCACCCTGGATTCCTCGGACGTGCCTACGAGCAGCGGCCAGAAGTATTCGTTCCACTGACCCATGAAGGTCAGAAGCGCCAGGGTGGCAATCGGGGCAGCGGCGTTGGGCATGATGATCTGGAAGAAGATCCGCCAGTGCTTTGCGCCGTCCAGCATTGCAGCTTCTTCAACTTCCCTGGACATGTTCAGGAAGAACTGGCGCATGAAGAAGATCGCGAACGGGGTCATGAACAAGTAGGGCAAAACGAGTCCGAGCATGGAATTCAGCAGGCCCAGGTTCTTGATGAGCAGGAAGTTGGGGAGGGCAGTGAAGATCGGCGGGACGAGCATGGTGGCAAGGAACAGCGAGAAGACTGCGTCGCGGCCTTTCCACCGGAGCCGGGAGAAGGCATAGGCGGCCATTGAGCTGAAGAACACGGCGCAGGCTGTAGTGATGCCGGAAAAGAGCAGCGAGTTCCAAAGGTACTGCCAGAAATTGATCGAAGCACCCGAGCCGCCTTCTGCGATAGCGTCGGCGGCACTTTGGAGGCCGAAGACCCGCTTGAACGCGCCAAGATTAAAGTCGGCGGGCAGCAGGTTGGCGGAGTTCGCTGCGAGGGAGCCGTTGGAAGACAGGGCCGTGCGCAGTACCCAGTAGAAGGGCAGGATGCTCACGGCGACGGCCAGGGCGAGGAGGGTCAGGGCGATGGCGCGGCGCCAGTTGAAGGGGCGGCTGAGCGGGCGACGCCGGCTGCCGTTCTTGGGTGAGGCAAGAGTGGTCATGGCGAGTCCTTAGTCCAGGTCCGACTGGTTGCCGCGGAGGAACTTCATCTGGATGAAAGCGACGATGGCGAGGATGAGGAAGAGGATCACAGCCAGGGCGGAGCCATAGCCGAAGTCCTGTTCATTGAAGGCGCGTTGATAGATGTAGAACTGCAGCACGCGGGTG
This sequence comes from Arthrobacter sp. StoSoilB22, assembly GCF_019977315.1. Taxonomy (NCBI): domain Bacteria; kingdom Bacillati; phylum Actinomycetota; class Actinomycetes; order Micrococcales; family Micrococcaceae; genus Arthrobacter; species Arthrobacter sp. StoSoilB22. The sequence goes on along the minus strand of NZ_AP024652.1, from coordinate 3,660,927 downwards.
GCGTTAACAGGACCGCCGGCCGTCGTGACGGCAACAGTGTCAAAGACCTGGAAAGAACCGATCACGGTTACTACCAGGACCAGTACCAGGACTGGCCGGAGCAGTGGCAGGGTGATCCGCCAGAAAGTGCTCATGGCCTTGGAGCCGTCGATGCTGGCGGCCTCATAGACACTGTTCGGGATTGCCTGGAGTCCGGCGAAGATCAGGAGAGCTGTGTAGCCCATGTGCCGCCACGTGTTGATGAGAGCCTGGGTGGGGATGGCCCATTGCTCGCTGCCGAAGAAGGCTACCCGGGGCAGCCCGGTCCATTCGATGATCTGGTTGATGATGCCGATCTGGTAGTCAAGCATCCAGAACCACAGGAGAGCCGCAATGACATTTGCCATCAGATAGGGCATCAGAAGCGCACCGCGGACGAGGGTGGACTTTGCGACGCGGTGCATCAGGATTGCAAGGCCCAACGCCAATGCCGTCTGAAGAACAATGTTGATCACCACGTATTCCGAGGTGACGCCCAAAGCGTTCCAGAACAGCGGATCCTTGGCTATGCGTTCGTAGTTCCGCGTGCCGATCCATTCCGGGTCGCCCAGGATGCTGTATTCAGTGAAGCTGAGGTAGATGCCCCGGATGGTGGGGACGAGGTAGAAGAGGATCAGTCCGAGCATCGCTGGAGCGATGAAGAAGAGTGCAACCTTGAGGTCCCCTACTCCGCGGAACCCGTCGGCTGGTTTCACCCGCTTGCGTGACTTCCGCGGCGCCCCGACGGAGGAGAGCTCCGGATCCGGTTGCTTGGTGAGCGTGGTCATCGTCGACCCTTTCGTGACTGTGATGTGCATAACAACTGGATGAGAATCTACACGAGTAGATTTGGTGATAGCAATAGCGGAGGCAAAATTTTGGTGAAAAATGTTCAAAGATGTTCTTTCTGTTGACTCGAGTAGATTCCGATGCAAAACTCGACAGGACAGTCACACAGGGACACAGCGGAGGCTGCTTTGGCAGTCCCAGGGAAGGTAAACAATGACGTTTTCGATCGGGGTTGTGGGTGCCGGGCAGTTCGGCAGCCAGTTCGCCCACCTGTTCAAGCTCCACCCGGGCGTCAGCGCGGTTTATGCAATAGATGAACTCCCTGAGCGGGCAGTTGCAGCGCAGGAACGCTGGGGACTGGACGGCGTAATGGGCAGCTTTGAAGAGTTGCTGGACTCCGACGTCGATGCTGTCGCCATCTTCACGCAGCGCTGGACTCACGGACCACTGGTAGAGCGGGCCCTGCGTGCTGGAAAGCACGTCTACTCAGCGGTGCCGATGGCCATATCCGAAGAGGAAATTGAACGGATCATTGAGGCCGTTCGAGAGACCAAACTGGTCTACGCCATGGGTGAGACCAGCTACTACAACCCCGCCACGGTCTTCGCCCGGCAACAACATGCAGCAGGTAAGTTTGGCCGCATCTTCTACACCGAGGGTGACTACGTCCACGACATGGACCTGGGCTTCTACGAGGCGTACCAATACAGCGGTGGTGATCGGTGGAAGGAAACCGCCAGCTACCCGCCCATGCTCTACCCCACCCACGCCATAGGTGGGGTCCTCGGCGCCGTCCCCGGCCATGCGGTCAGCGTCAGCTGCATCGGCGTGAAGGACCAGCACGGGGATGGCGTTTTTGATAAGGACGTCAGCATGTTCGCCAACGACTTCTCCAACGCCACGGCGCTGTTTGAAATGAACGACGGCGGCGCGATGCGCACCAACGAGATGCGCCGGGTGGGGTACCCCTCCCACATCCGGGAGTCCCGCTTCCGTTTCTTCGGCACCGACGCCAGCTTTGAGCAACTTGCCACCACCACCGTGTGGCAGGACAAGTCCACCGTGGAAGACGTGTCCGAGCAAGTGGAAACCAAGCCCACCATGTCCCTGGATGACCCGGCCCTGGCGGACGTGGCGCCGGAGCTGCGCGATGCCTTTATCTCCGGGCTGGCTCCGGTCCATGACCAGTCCAGGCTTCCGCAGGAATTCCTCGGAGCGCCCAACGGGCACGAAGGAAGCCACCAATTCCTGGTGGACGACTTCGTCACGGCCGTAAACAACCGCAGCCTTCCTCCCGTTAATGCCTGGGTCGCGGCCCGGTTCACGTTGCCGGGCATCATTGCCCACGAGTCCGCGCTCCGTGGCGGGGAGCGCCTTCCCATCCGCGACTTCGGTGATGCTCCCGTGGAGTAGCTAGCATTTACCTCATGACAACTTCGGCGGTACAAACCTCGCGCGGCCCGGTTACACGCAAAGACGTGGCCCGGTACGCCGGGGTGAGTACCGCCGTCGTGAGTTATGTGGTGAACGGAGGGCCCAAGAACGTGGCCCCGGGGACGGAAGCCAAGGTTCGCGAGGCCATCCGCGTCCTTGGATACCGACCCAACGCTGCGGCCCGTGCCCTGAAGTTGGGATCCAGCGAGACCATTGGCGTGGTGGTTCCGGACAACACCAACCCGTTCTTCACTCAGCTGGCCCACGCTGTGGAAGATGCGGCCGCGGAACTTGGCTTCGGCATGGTGCTCACCAACTCGGATGGAAGCCTTACCCGCGAACGCAAGAACATCCGTACCTTGGCTGCCCGGCAGGTGGACGGGGTATTCCTGGCCAGCTGCGTGTTCGATCCCGATGTCACGGAACTGGAGGCCTCCGAAATCCCCTCCGTTTTGTTGAATAACGCAGGCTCACCGCCGGGAATCAACAGTGTGGGTGTGGACCTGGAAGCCGGTGCCCGTGCCGCCGTGGAACATCTGATAGGCCACGGCCATACGAACATTGGCTTGGCGATCGGCACCAATACGGGGAACCAACTGGACGGGCGCGAAGTAGGCTGGCTGGCCACTTTGCGTGACGCCGGACTGCCGGACGGACCCATGCTTCACGGTCCCTTCACCCGTCCGGGCGGGTACGAGGTAGGCAAGCGTTTCCTCTCCATGGCCAACCGTCCAACGGCGATCTTTGCCAGCAATGACATGCAAGCCATCGGTATCCTCAGGGCGCTTCATGAGGCAGGCGTCAGGGTGCCCGAGGACCTGGCGTTGGTATCCTTCGACGGCTCCCTGGACTCCGAATACAGCTGGCCTGCGCTGACCACCGTTGCGCAGCCCGTCAAGGCGATGGCCGAAGCCGCGGTGCAGGCACTGGTGGGCAAGGGCCGTGGCGATGAGCTGAAACACCAGATCCTCTCCACCGAGCTGATCATCCGGCAGTCCTGCGGCTGCAAATAACCCGGGGATGACGACGGCGGTGGGCCGGGTTACGAATCCATGCTCGCGTAGCGCTCGGGGCGGGCCAGCACCTGGCTGATCTGCGCCGTTCCCGCGGCAACAGCCAGCCGGACCAGCAGGAAACCGGCGGCGAACACCCCACCGATGGTCAGGAACACCACGGGCTGGGTCAGCAGCACAGCACCCGTGAGCGGCAGGACCAGAGCAGCCGCCGCAGCCGCGGATATGCCGGCAACCAGAAACAGCGGCGACATGACGGCTTTGACCCTCGCCGCCACCATGAGTTTCTGCGGCATTCCAACACGGTCCAGTGCCACCAGGGTGGAAGCCCTGTCCAGCACTGCAGCTGCTTGGTTTACACCCGCAGAGCAGGCGACCATCAGGAACGAGCCCAGCAGGGTGATCATCACTCCGGTGTTGATGTCCCGGACAAGGAGCGTAGTTTCAGCGTCGCCCCCGGTTCCCATGGTGTCCGCCACCGCCATGCCGACGCCCACGAACACGCCCACAAAACTGGTCATCGCGACGCCCCCAACTTGCCGCCACGATTCTTTAGGGCTCTCCAGCACGGTCCGCGCGGCCAGCAGTTGCTCAGGCTTCTTGGCGTGTTTGAGTTGCGAGGACGCCCGCAGCCGCAGGATCCACGGTCCCATGAGGTTCAACGCCAGCAAAGCCAGGCCAAAGCAACCGCCCATCACCGCGATGATCACAATGAACGCGCCGAAGCTGCTGAGCATCCCCATAGCCACCACTCCGATGACCACCACCACAGCTGCGATGAGTCCGCGAACCCAGTGCGCGCCGTCGGCCGTTTGCCGGGTCCGGACGCCCAACGGCGTCACCACAACTTTCCGCAGCCCCAACGCGGCACTCGCCGCTGCAAGGACACAGACGGCCAGCACGCAGCCGAGGATGGACGGCACTGACAACCATGCATGGCTTCCTATTGCTTGTCCCCGGAACTGGATCAAACCCAGGAACGGCGCTGCGCAGGCGTATAGCCCCGCACCAGCCACAGCTCCCACGGCCGCGAGGACGGTTGACTCAATGACGGTCATCCAGACCACCGTGGCGCTGTTGGCGCCCAGCAACCGCAAGGATGCCAAACGGTCATCACGACGGCGGGCGGCGAGTCGGGCGGCCGAGGCGCCGAGCGTCAGCAAAGGGATGATCAGCAGCACCATGGCGACCACGGCCAAGGCCTGGTAGGTGCCCGCGATGTCGTCGGACCAGGACCAGAAAACCTGTGAACCACCGGCAACGGTGAGCAGCAGGGCCGTAACCGTCCCGAAAGCGAGGGTGGGGAGCCCGGCGTCGCGAAGACCGGCTTCCCGGAAGCTGCTTCCGTTGCTTCGTGCCAGGTAGGGGGTGAGGCGCAGGGCCATGGAGAGACTAGACATTGAAGGCACCCTTGAAGTTGGTGGTGGCTGGCGCGGCCGGGCCGGAAGCCGGAACTGTTCCGCTGTCTGCCACGATCCGGCCGTCGCGCAACTCCACAACGCGCTCGCACCGGGCAGCAACGTTGGGATCGTGCGTGACCACCAGAAGTGTCCGGCCGTTCTCAGCCACAGAGTGCAGGAGAACGTCCAGGACTTCGCTGGAGGTGGCCGAATCCAAAGCGCCGGTGGGCTCGTCAGCGAAGACAACCCGGGCCCCGGTGACCTGGGCGCGGGCGATGGCCACGCGCTGAACCTGCCCGCCGGAGAGTTCGCCCAAGCGGCGTTGTTCCATCCCGGCGAGGCCCAGGGCTGCCAACCATTCGGCGGCCCTGGTCTCTGAAGTATTGCGGTCCGTGCCGTTGAGCATCAGGGCCAGTGCCACGTTCTCCAAGGCAGTGAGTTCCGGCAGGAGCATGCCTTGCTGGAAGACGAAGCCGAACTCCTCACGACGCAGGCGGGACAGCGCAGCATCTCCCAAGGTGTCCAGCCGCAGAGGCGAGGACGGAGTATTCAAGGTGATGGCACCGGCGTCGGGCCTCAATATCCCGGCGAGGCAGTGCAAAAGGGTGGTCTTGCCGGAACCTGAGGGGCCGATGATCGCAATGGACTGGCCGGCGTTGGCTGTGAAGTTGACGTGGTCCAGGGCGATGCTGCCGGGGTAGTGCTTGGTGAGCTGCTGGGCGTGGAGGATGGCGTTCATATATCCAGCATCCCTGCGGGCGTTACTCCGCGGCATCAGTCCCGCGGCTGAAGTCTGCGGGGCGGCCTCCACCTGCGGTATGAGACCTATGTGTTAACTACGTGGTTCAGGCCTCGGCGATCCGCAGCTTGGCCACGTTTTCGGCCAGCACGCGCCGGGCGTCTTCACCAAGGAGCGAGTCCGTGATCAGCTCGTCCGCTTCTTCCAGCCGGGCGATCGAGGCGATGCCCACCACGCCCCACTTGCTGTGGTCGGCCAGAATGACTGTGCTCCGGGCGGATGTCATGAACGCTCGGTTGGTCTCGGCTTCCAGCAGGTTCGGAGTGGTAAAGCCGGCGTGGGCATCCATGCCGTGGACACCCAGGAACAGGACGTCCAAGTGGAGTTGCTTCAGCGATGACGTGGCAATGGGGCCTACCAGGGCGTCCGACGGTGTCCGCTCGCCGCCGATCAGGATCACTGTGGACCCGAAGCGTGCCGGGCCGGACGAGGAGCCGTGGTGGAAAAGATCGGCGATCCTCACCGAGTTGGTGACCACGGTGATGCGGGGCCCGTTGACGAGTTCCTTCGCCAAAGCCCAGGTGGTGGTGCCGGCGCCAAGGCCGATCGCCATGCCTTCCTGGACCAGGCTCGCGGCTTCCAACGCGATGGCGTGCTTCTCCGCGGGCAGCTGTGTGGACTTGAGTTCGAAACCGGGCTCGTGGGTGCTCGCATCGCCGGGAATCTTGGCTCCGCCGTGAATGCGCTCAACGCGGCCGGCTTCCTCGAGCGCTTCAATATCGCGGCGCACAGTCATGGGGGAGACGCCCAACAATTGCGCGAGGTCCGAGACCCGCACCACGCGTTCACGCTGGACGGCGTCGATGATGGCTGAGTGGCGTGCTGCCTGAAGCATCAGGGCCTTTCTGGGGAACCTCGTCAAACATGGGGCTGAGTCTGGCTCCAGTCTAGGGCGCACGGCACCAGCAGTACGGCAGGCCAGGCGCGTCAATGTCACCGCTGCGTCACGCAGGGTCCTTAACGCTCGACGGCGCCGCTCGCCTGGGGAGGTGAGCGGCGCCGTCGTGAATTACCTACTTGCGGAGGGAGTCCGCAATCTGGGTCATGATGCCGGGGTCTGCCAGGGTGGTGGCGTCGCCGGTGTCGCGGCCTTCTGCGATGTCCTTCAGGAGGCGTCGGACGATTTTGCCGGAACGGGTTTTGGGAAGTTCCGGGACGATCAGCAGTTGCTTGGGCTTGGCGATCGGGCCGATTTCCTTGCCTACGTGGTTGCGGAGTGCCAGGACGGTTTCGTCGCCGTTGTTCACGGCGTCACCGCGGAGGATGACGAACGCGACGACGGCCTGTCCGGTGGTCTCGTCAGCGGCACCTACCACGGCTGCTTCGGCCACGGACGGGTGGCTGACCAGGGCGGACTCGATCTCCGTGGTGGAGAGGCGGTGACCGGAGACGTTCATGACGTCGTCCACGCGGCCCAGGAGCCAGACGTCGCCGTCCTCGTCCTTCTTGGCACCATCACCGGCAAAGTACATGGCCTCGAAGCGGGACCAGTAGGTGTCCTTGAAGCGCTCGGGGTCGCCCCAGATGCCGCGGAGCATGGAGGGCCACGGTTCGCGGACCACCAGGTAGCCGCCTTCACCGTTGGCTACCGGCTGGCCGTTTTCGTCCACCACGTCCACGGCGATGCCGGGCAGCGGAACCTGCGCCGAGCCGGGCTTCGTGGCGGTGACGCCGGGCAGCGGCGCGATCATCTGCGCACCGGTTTCGGTCTGCCACCAGGTGTCCACGATCGGTGCCGGGTTGTCCTTCTTCTCGCCGTTCTTGCCGGCGTTGGCGCCTATGACGTCCCGGTACCACATCCACGCTTCGGGGTTGATGGATTCGCCCACGGAGCCCAGGACGCGGATGGAGGAGAGATCGTACTTGTCCGGGATGTCCCGGCCCCACTTCATGAACGTCCGGATCGCAGTGGGGGCGGTGTAGAGGATGGAGACCTTGTACTTTTCCACGATTTCCCACCAACGGCCCTGGTGCGGGGAGTCCGGGGTGCCTTCGTACATGACCTGGGTGGCGCCGTTGATGAGCGGTGCGTAGGTGACATAGGAGTGGCCGGTGACCCATCCGACGTCGGCGGTGCACCAGTAGACGTCCGTTTCCGGGTGGAGGTCAAAAACGGCCTTGTGCGTGTACGCGCCCTGGGTGAGGTAGCCGCCGGTGGTGTGCAGGATGCCCTTGGGCTTGCCGGTGGTGCCGGAGGTGTAGAGGATGAACAGCGGGTGCTCGGAGTCATGCCCGACGGCGGTGTGCTCGGTATCTGCCTTGTCTACGGTGTCGGACCACCAGAGGTCGCGGCCTTCCACCCAGTTGACGTCCTCGCCGTTGCGCTTGACCACCACAACGTTTTGTACGGTGTGGCCTTCTTTGGAGAGGGCTTCGTCCACCGCTGGCTTCAGGGCACTCGGCTTGCCGCGGCGGTAGGTGCCGTCCGCGGTAACAACGAGCTTGGCTTCGGCGTCCTCGATCCGGGAACGCAGCGCGTCCGCGGAGAATCCACCGAACACTACCGAGTGCACGGCCCCGATCCTGGCGCAGGCAAGGAGCGTGATCACGGCTTCAGGGATCATGGGCAGGTACACGGCCACGCGGTCGCCCTTGGCCACGCCCAGGGACTCGAACGCGTTGGCGGCCTTCTTGACCTCTTCGGTCAGCTCCGCGTAGGTGTAGCTGCGGGTGTCCCCGGGTTCGCCTTCGAAGTAGATGGCCACGCGGTCGCCCAGGCCGTTTTCCACGTGCCGGTCCAGTGCGTTGTAAGCGGCGTTGATCTCGCCGCCCACGAACCACTTGGCGAATGGCGGGTTGGACCAGTCAAGGGCTTCGGTGAAGTCCTTATCCCAGGTCAACAGTTCACGGGCCTGCTTGGCCCAGAACGCGGGACGGTCCGCTTCTGCCTCAGCATAGGCGTCGGCGCTTGCGACCGCGTTCGCGGCGAACTCTGCAGAAGGGGCGAACTTGCGGTTCTCGTGGAGGAGGTTTTCAAGCGCCTCGACGTGCGGGGCCGAACCGTTGTGAGCTGTTGAAGCTGCAGCGGTGGCCGTGGATCCGGTGGTGTCCTGGGACATGGTGAACCTCATCATTCATCGATCTTTGCTGCGCGGATCCTGACGTGAGGTCCCCGCCCGGGCCGTCGTCGGCGTCGAGCGCTTCCCCCAAGGGTCCGCAAAGTGCTGTCCGGCATCAACACTATCGCTTCAAGAAGTCGAACGTGGGCGTCGTCACAAATGCGGCCGTGAACGGCGCGGATTTAGCGACGAATGGCGGCTGTGGCGGTGGGGAACCGTTTACATGACGCACGACGGCGGCACCGGGCTGCCTTTGCTGGCGGGCTTACTGTCGGCCACATTCTGTAAGGAACCTTGGAGTTTGCTGTGGGCGAAGCCGTATGGCCGTTTTCAGCTAGAACCCTGTCAGGGGGGTGGCATAGGCTGAAGAAGTCTTGGGACGCACTTCTGGCGTGTCCGGTTCACTGCGGAGTCCCGCGGAGGTCGCCGGGCCGGACTGTCCAAGACGCCGCCGTACGAAGGAGATATAGATGAACCAGCTGAGCCCAGGCCCGCACGACTCACACCCGACGGGACCGGACACCGCGGCTGGAACGGTCACCGCTGCGGGTGGAAACGCTGCTGAAGGCACCGCTGTTGGGAATCCGGCGACGGGTACGTCCGGAACTCCTTTCAAGAAGGACACTGCTGCCAAGAACGATGCTCCTAAAAACGACGCTGCCAAGTATGACGCCGTCGCTGGGCCGTTCACCATCCGGGATCTTACTGTTTTCGGCTCCACGCTCCCGATGTTCGTTGCCTCGCTTCTGCCCATGTTCGGGGAGCGCTACAACCTGTGGAACCTGGGTAACTTGTTCTTCCTGCTGCTGGGAATCCTGCTGCCGCTGGTTGTGGTGGCTCTCTTCGTAGCCCGCAGGCTGCAGCCGGGTACTATCCTCCGCATAGGTTCGCTGTCCGTTGACCAGTTCGCGTCCGTGGTTGCCTCGTTTGCGTTCCCCTTGTTCTTCCTGACCATTGCCAACTCGTTCAACGGCAGCGTACTGCTGGGCCTGGTCGGCTCCGTGGGTCTGCTGGCAGCGACGGTTCTGGCCCCGCATCTTCCGTGGCTTTCCGCCGACTTCAAGGGCCGTGCTGAAACGCCGGCGCACGTGGTTGCCCGCGAAGCAGCAGTGCCCAGCCGCAAGCCGGCTGCTCCCAAAGCACCGAAGGCGCCCACCACACCCAAGCCCGCAGACGCCACAGGTTCAAGCGGCGGATTCCGGAGTTCAACCCCCGGATACCAGGGATCGGCACCCGGTTACCAGGCTCCCGCTCCGCACGTTTCCGGTACAGCGGCTGCAGCAGCCTCCACGGGTGCTCCCGGTGCAGGTGCCGCGACCGGCGCCGCAACGGGCGCAAGCCCCTTCGCTCCGCCGGCCAGCTACGGAACATCGCCGTCGCCGGCAACTGAAGCTTCCGCCGTCGTGCACGCAGCCGACGCCAAGCCTGCAGATGGTTCGGGCTACGCTAGCACTGGACCCACAGGAAGTGGGTCCGCTACTGGCAGCACCGCTGCCACTGAACCCGCTGCTGCCGCTTCGCCCGCTACGTCTTCGCCTGAGAAGGCCGAGCCCGTTGGCGAGCCTGGCGCTAAGGATGCCCACGTTCCTGCCACGGGTTCAGCGGCTCAGCCCGCCACTACCCAGCACACGGCCCAGCCCGCTACAACCCAGCACGCCGCTCAGCAGGCGGCCCAACCAGCGGCCCAGCAGCCGTGGGCTGCCACCATGGCAACGCCCATCGTTTCCGGTGATACGCGCAGGGTGAGCGACTCGATCGGCGCTACCGTGGACCCGGCCAGCCGACCGGAAGAGTCCGATTCGCCGCAGTATGAGGCTTTCTGGTTCGCTGTTGCACAACCCAGGATTGCGTACGAAGAACACTCGGGGACCCCGGCCTTCACCATCGAACCCGGTGGATGGGTTCTGGCCCTGGAAGACCGCGGCCATGAGTTCCTGGTACAGGACACCGACGGCAAGGTTGGGGTTCTTCGGGAGCTCAGCAACATCGAACGCGGCTAAGCAGGGACGCCGTGGCCATCGCCGAAGCTGGTTCGCTGCTCGCGCTCAAACGCCGGGCACGGAAGATCAATAGGGTTCTCGCGGAGAAGTATCCCTACGCGCATGCGGAGTTGGATTTTAGGAACCCTTTTGAACTGGTGGTGGCCACGGTCCTTTCCGCCCAAACCACCGATGTGGCGGTCAACCAGGTCACCAACATCCTGTTTGCCCGCTACCCGGATGCCCGCGCCATGGCTGAGGCGGATCCCCTCGAGCTGGAGACAATACTCCAGCCGACGGGCTTCTTCCGTGCCAAAGCACGGAACGTTTTGGCGCTCAGTACGCGGCTCGTAGATGAGTACGACGGCGTGGTCCCGGGACGTCTCGAAGATCTGGTGACGCTCCCGGGCGTCGGGCGCAAAACCGCCAACGTGGTCCTGGGCAATGCCTTTGGTGTCCCCGGGATCACGGTGGACACTCACTTCGGCCGGCTTGCCCGCCGATTCGGGTGGACGGCCTCGGACGATCCTGTGAAGATCGAGTTCGACGTCGCCGAACTGTTTGAACCCCGGGACTGGACCATGCTCTCGCACAGAGTGGTGTTCCACGGACGCAGAGTCTGCCATTCCAGGAAGCCGGCCTGTGGTGCCTGCCCGGTGGCAAGCCTCTGCCCGAGCTACGGCGAGGGCGAAACTGATCCCGTCAAGGCAGCCAAATTGTTGAAGTACGAGCTAGCGCCGGGCAGCGAAGCTTTGCTCGAGAAGCTCCTGGCCGAGACGCACAGGGCAGCGGAGATCCGCATGGAATCGCAAAGGAGGCCCGGGTGACCGCGCTTGAGGAACTGTCCGCGCTGGTTGCTCGCTTCGATGAGGGCCAACAGCAGCACTCGGCATTGTGGGAGCAGCTTCCCGTCACCCCGGAAACAAACCGCGCCGCGGCAGTCCTGATGCTTTTCGGTGTACTGGACAACATCCCTGCCGAGTCGGGGCGGCCAATAGCGCCGGCGGACCTCGATGTTCTGCTGCTGGAACGGGCACATACCCTGGACGACCATCCGGGTCAGGTGGCGTTCCCGGGCGGCAGCGTGGACGAGGAAGATGAGTCGATCGTCGCCGCAGCCCTTCGTGAAGCAGTGGAAGAAACCGGCTTGGATGCCAGTGGTGTCCGGGTTCTTGGAGTCATCCCGGAGCTTGGGCTCATCCGGAGCAACTTCCGTGTGACACCTGTGCTGGCATGGTGGGATGCGCCGTCACCGGTTCGCGTGGTGGACTACGCCGAATCCGCTCAGGTCTTCAGGGTACCGGTGCGCGACCTTTTGGACCCGGTCAACCGTGTCACTGCCACCATCTCGAGGTTCGGCCGCACCTATACCAGCCCAGGTTTCACCGTCAATGGTGTGCTCGTGTGGGGCTTCACGGGGATGGTCCTCAGTGGCCTCTTCGACGAACTGGGCTGGACAGTTCCCTGGGATAAAGACAAATTGCGGGACATAGACCTTTAGGTGGTCCGTCGAGGCTTACGCTGCCTCGCGGGCCGTCGTGGACCGGTCCACGATCAGACCGGTGGCGGCGTTTTCCCGTACGGCGTTGATGCCGGCCACAACACCCTCGAGGTGCGGGAACGTGGGTGACTCGGCAACCACCGTACCGTCGGCCGCTGTAAGGCGGAACCGGTAGCCCTCGGCATTGTCCTTGAGAATTTCAAACCTGCCAGCCATCGAATGCTTCCCCCTTGTGATGCTGTTTTGATTCTGCGGTGGACCAGCAAAAGTATCCACATCATGAAACTATCCAGAACCCGGGCGGAACCAAAGCTACTTTGCGGTACCTGTCATGGGCGGGTCATCCCGGCTCATATAGCGGGATGTGACTGGATAGTGCCGCTGCATCAGGCTATGGTCCGCTACTTCGCTTTGTCGTAGGAATCGACGACGGCCAGGCTCACTGGAAACTCCACAGGGATCCGTCCGAACATAAGTTCCTTCGCCGATGCTGCCGCTTCTTCGATGGCGCGGATACAGGCGTCCACGGCGTTCACTGGAGCGTGAATCATCACCTCATCGTGGAGAAAAAAGACGAGTTCACCGCTGGGTGAGCCTTCGGCGCGTAAGGTTCGCAGCCGTCGTCGTAATTCTGCCAACCAGCAGGCCGCCCACTCAGCAGCCGAGCCCTGCACCACGAAGTTGCGGGTGAAACGGCCCCGTGATCGGGCAAGATTGTCGGCGCGCCGCTGTTCCTCGGCGGTGGTGGATTGCTGGCTGCGCAGCCAGCCGGGCGACGGCGGTGGGCTGCTTCTGCCCAGCCGGGTGGTGACGGTTCGGCCTGCTTCGCCCTCGCGCGCTGCTTGCTCCACGAAGCCGACAGCGCGTGGATAGGTCCGCGTGAGCTGCGGCATAAGCCGCCCCGACTCGCCCGTGGTGGCGCCGTAAATAGCTCCCAGCAGGGCAATTTTCGCCTTGGCCCGATCACCCCCAAAGCCTTGGGCTGCGATGCCTGCGTAGAGGTCCTTGTCCCGTGCTGCCTCTGCCATTTTCGTGTCTTGGGCCAGCGCCACGAGAACACGCGGCTCCAGTTGGGAGGCGTCGGCAACAATGAGCTTGTGCCCGGGATCCGCATGGACCGCTGCCCGGATATTTCGCGGGATCTGGAGGGCGCCGCCACCGCGCGAAGCCCAACGCCCCGACACAACCCCACCCACCACGTACTCGGGATGGAACCGCCCGTCACGCACCCAGGCGTCCAGCCAAGACCAGCCGTTGGCGGTGTGCAGACGGGAGAGCTTCTTGTAGGCGAGCAACGGCTGGATGGCCGGATGCTTGGATTCCTGAAGCTCCCACTGCCGGGTGCTCTTAACCTCGATCCCGTTCCGGTGCAAGGCGCGCATGAGGTCCTGCGGGGAATCCGGATTCAGGCCGGGGGAGTTGAGGATGCTCCTGAGCTCGGCGCAAAGAGCCTCAAGTGCCGGTGGACGGTGCCCAAGCGGTGGCCGGGGCCCCAAAACATCGGCGAGGATCTGCTGATGCAACTCTTCTCGCCAGGGGACGCCGGCGTGCTGCATCTCCAGGGCGATCATCGCGCAAGCGGACTCAGCGGCGAGCAGTAGTTGGAGGCGCTGTTTCTGTTGGTGGGCTTCGGAGACTTGTGAGACCGCGTGCTGTTGCGCCGCGAATTCCTCCCTGAGTTCAGCCAACCCCACTTTGGGGTTGGACTGGGCCAGGTCCTCGAAGAGAGCGCCCTGGTCTGCGGGAGGCGGTGGGGGCTGAAGAGCGCGGGGTGGTGCGGAGTCGTCGTCCTGCGTGAGTTTGACCGCATACCGGGCATAATCCGTGTGCGCCGTGAATTCGGAGTGGGCAAGGATGGCTCCGCAGAGCGCGAGGTCGTGGCAACGCTCCAGCTCTATGCCATGGGTCAGCAGCTCCGAATACCAGTCCTGGGCGTGGTGCCACACCCAGCGGGGCCGCTGGGTTTCGAATTCACGCACGACGCCGGGCAACTCACCCCGGGTGAGGACGCGTGCGTCTGCAGTGGCCTTGCCGGTGGGGGAGATCCTTTGTATGGCTGCGCCTTGCTGGTGGGCGGCGAGCAGCAAATACATGGTGTCCATTCTGCCCTGTGCGGAGGTGTGCTGTTGCTGGGAGGACTGCTCCTCCACAACTTCCGGCCGCACTATGTTGTGCACATACGGGAATTCGAACCTTATGTTGGTTTGCCGATTCAACCAGTGTGGACGCCATGAGCAAGCGAGATCGTCGGCAGAGGCAACCCGCACACATCCAGCAGACCACTGACAATTACGGGCACCCCCACAAGAAAGCAGTTGAAGGGGACCCGGACGGATCTTGGCTGCCACGCGAAGCCGTCGGCATTCTGCTCGTTTCCGCTGACTCCTACCTTCAGGAAGAGGCCAAACGGATAGTCGCGGCTGCAGGGGGGAGTCTCCGTTTAGCCGCGGACGTGGCCGAAGCCGTCCACGGCTGGGACAATGCCGACGTCGTGTTGGTAGGCAGCGATATTCGCGACTTGCCGCCCAGGCGAAGGGCTCCTACGGTGTTGCTCGGCAAAGCCTCTGAAGGTGACGGGTTGTGGCGTCTAGCCGCTTCGCTCGGAGCTGAGCGCGTCGCAGTCCTTCCCGAGGCCGCCGCCTGGCTGGCCGAACACCTGAGCATGTCCGGCTCTCCGGATCCTGGCGGTACGGTGATGGGAATCATCGGTGGCAGTGGTGGGGCGGGAACTACCACCACTGCCATCTGGCTTGCCCAAGCTGCCGCCGGTCATGGCATCAGCACCATGCTCATCGACGGCGACCGCTGGGGTGGTGGCCTTGAGCTGGCGGTGACGGCTGACGAAGTTCCCGGTCTCCGATGGCCGGACTTCGCCGAAACCAGGGGCAGCATTGATCCATCCCAATTCCGGGATTCACTGCCGGTTGCCGGCGGCTTCGCCTACCTGTCCTGGCCTGGGACCCGTGAACCGGTCCACATCCCGGCGGCCGGCGCCGTGGCCGCTGTGGTTGACGCCGCACGCCGGAGCTTCGAGCTCATCCTGGTTGACATCGGACGCAGTGAGGAGGGACTGGGCACGCTCGCGTGGGACTGCGACAGGATCTTGCTGCTAACCAAAGCCCACCTCAAATCCGCAGTGGCGGCCGCGCGCGTCCTCAACGAACTTCCGCCCATAGATGCTGGACTTCTGGTCCGCGGAAGCGGCGCCACCTCTGTGGATGCTCCAGTGATCGCGGAGTCTCTGGGGTTGCCGCTGATGGGTGTCCTGCCGGAGATCCGTGGAGTTGCTACGGGCACTGAGCTGGGGCGATTGCTGGAAATCGGACGCAGGAAATCAATCAGCCGCTTCGCCGGGGCTGTGCTGGAACTGAGCGGCGGCGTCCAGTGAGCATCTTTGCCGAGGGGACCCGCCGCCGGCAGGGCCGCAGGCTGGACTCGGTCCTCCTTGAAACGGTGCGGGAATCAGTGCTCGCAGGGAGCGGACCCGTGACTCCCTCTACTGTCGCAGCAGCAGTGCAGGCTAGCGGCAGATTACTCGGGACTGCCGGAGCGTTGGAGGCGGCCGAATCCATCAACGCGGAACTGAACGGATTAGGGCCCCTCCAGCCGCTCGCACAAGATCCTGCCGTCACGGACATCTTTGTCAACGGCCCTGATTCCGTGTGGTTGGACCGCGGGAACGGCCTGGAACGTTCTTCAGTTCATTTCGACACCGAACAACAGATCAGGTCGCTGGCCACCCGCCTGGTCTCAGCCGGGGGAAGGAGACTGGACGACGGTTCCCCGTGCGTGGACGTCCGGCTCAACGGCGGATACCGGGTCCACGCAGTCCTCGCTCCCATATCAACGGCAGGGACGTTGCTGTCCATTCGAATCCGCCGGGACGAAGTGTTTACCCTCGCCGAGTTGCGGGAATCCGGCATGTTTTCGGAGCACGTTGAGTCGGTTCTTCGTGCCGTCATGGCCAACAAACTGAGTTTCCTCATTAGCGGTGCCACCGGCTCAGGAAAGACAACCCTGCTCTCCACCATGCTCGGGCTGAGCCATCCGGCGGAACGTTTAGTACTGATAGAGGACGCCGCAGAGCTCAACCCTGTTCACCCGCATGTTGTCACGCTGGAATCCCGCCACGGAAACCTTGAGGGCGGAGGTGCACTGGACCTCGGAGAGCTGGTCCGCCAAGCACTGCGCATGCGGCCGGACAGGCTGATCGTGGGGGAATGCCGTGGCGCTGAAGTCCGCGAATTGCTGACCGCACTCAACACTGGCCACACCGGTGGTGGTGGCACTATCCACGCCAACACCGCAGAGGCCGTGCCGGCACGGTTGGTGGCCCTCGGCGCCTTGGCGGGGTTGAACGCCGAAGCCGTTCGGTTGCAGGTCTCCAGCGCCCTTGACGTCGTGATCCACGTAGACCGAACACCATCGGGACGGAAGGTCGCGTCCATCGGAGTAGTCACAGACACACGGCAACAGCAAAAGGTTGTGCCGGCCCTCAGCTGGAGCCCGGCAGGAATGACACCAGGGCCGGCATGGCCGGAACTTGCCTCCCGGCTCTCGCTGGCACCGCTGGAGATGGACCATCTACCCGTACAGGAAGTCGACCGGCCGGAACCTGATGACCCGCCACGGCGCAGGTCCCGGAAGACGGCCAATCCAACATCAACCGGGTCACGTCCGGTGGGGATGCATAACTTCGGGGATATCCGGTGATTGGCCTCTTCGTCCTGGTTGCGGCTCTCGCGGTTTGGTTGCAGTTCACAGGCCACAGGGATGGAATCAGGCGTCTCCGGACGAGGCTGGGGGAACCAGCGGACCGGACCTTGCGCACCAATGCCCGTCCCATGACGCAGCGCGGAGGTCCAAGGCCGCGAAAGCGTCCGGAGCCCTTGTCACTTGTGGTGTTGGTGCAGCAGCTCGCAGCCCTCCTGCGCGGCGGACGGGGAGCTTTCAGGCTGTGGGAGGAGCTATGGATAGTCCACGGTGCAGGGCAGCTAGCGGAAAATGGCGCGGGTTCGGCAGCAGCAAAGGGAAACACCGGGCTTTCCCACCCCTCCCTGCAGGTTCTAGCAGCAGCGCGGGCAGCATCCACGGTGGGAAATTCGCCGGCCGAAGCCATCCGGGGCACAGCCGCAAAAGCGTATCCGCAACGCGGGAGTTCTGAGCGCCGCGTGTGGATGGAGTTGGCAGCCTGCCTGGACATCGCGGAGACCAGCGGCTGTCCGTTGGCTGACCTCCTCACCCGGTTTGCAGCGCAGTTGGAGGCCGAAGAGGACTCCGAGGCTGCCCGTCAGACGGCGCTCGCAGGCCCCAAAGCTACCGTGCGCCTGTTGTCATGGCTCCCGGTATTTGGACTGGGGCTGGGGGTGGCATTAGGCGTGGATCCGGTGGGGATCTTGTTGAACAACTTCCTGGGTGTTGCCACCTTCGCGGTTGGTCTGCTTCTCACAGCGGCGGGTCGTGTATGGTCATCGCGGCTGGTCGCATCCGCGATCGGAGCCTACTGATGCACCAGACGCCGGTGTTAGTGATGATCGCGGTCATGGTGCTCGCAGCAATCCTGAGCTTCGCGGCGCCCGCACGGTTGGGAACTCAGTTGCCGTCCCGGGGAAGGGACTCAGCAGCGGCGCAGGAGTCCTCCGCATCAACCCCACCGGAACAGGATGCAGACGGACTGCGCGATACGGCAATGATGCTGGAATTGGTGGCTTCCATGCTCGACGCCGGAGCCGGAATCGGGCGGGCATTGGAACTTATCGCCAAGTGCGCGTCTCCTCCCATCAGGCATTCTCTCCGGCCCGTTGTTGCCGCGCTGGCCCTCGGTGCCGACTGGGAGACTGCCTGGCGGACGCCCACCAAGCACGCCCCTGAAGTGGTCCGCCTCAAGGATGCGTTGGCTTTCGCGGCGCTGACTGGTGCGCCGTCTGCCTCTATCCTCTATGCACAAGCGGCGAGGGAGCGGCGCGAGCAGTTCCGGGCCGCGGAGAAGCGGGCAGCTGCCTTGGGCGTGAAGCTTGTAGTTCCTCTGGGTCTCTGCTCCCTGCCTGCTTTTATCTGCCTTGGCATTGTCCCGGTCCTGATCGCCATGCTCCCCTCGGGGTGAAACGTGGAGAGGGCCTTTAATGCCACAACCTTTCCTCCACACCCAGCGGGACGGGACGGGTTATCCACTTGCGGAGAGCACCCACTTCCGGGCCTTTCCGGACCACGGAAGAGTCGGTTCTGTCAGCAGAGAGCTGGCACTTTATGGAAAGGAAACCACCATGAAAACACTGTCCGCTACGCTTCCAGGCCTCCTGAGTGATATGCCGCGGGATCGGCCGGCTCCCGTTGAATTCCTTGGGGCTCCCTTCGAGGAACCACAGACGACCCAGCATGAGGAACTCTCCGAGTACGAGCTCGACCACAACGATCCCGAGCGATTCGGTTTCGAGGACGAGCTCCTGCAGTTAGGACTCGGCTTCGGGGATCTTGCGGAGTCCGAGGACGGCCCATGTGAGGACGAAGGCTTCTGGTCAAGGTTAAGCACACGGACAAAGCTGATGGGATCGGAAATGGGCATGGCCACGGCCGAGTATGCCATTGCTACCCTTGCCGCCGTAGGCCTGGCGGGTTTGTTGGTAGTTATCCTCCGGAGCGAAGAGGTCCGCGGCTTCCTGCTCAACCTGATCCGTACGGCGTTGTCCCTGCCATGACCGCTCTGCTGCCTGCCGACAGGAGATCCCGGAATGCAAAGGAAAAGGGTGCTGTCACTGCGGAGTTCGCGGTCGCTTTGCCGGCCGTTGTGTTGCTCCTGGCATTCCTGCTGGCAGGCGGCGCCGCAGGTATCACCCAACTCAGGCTGGAGGAGGCGGCGAGGGCAGGAGCACGAGCCTCGGCGCGGGGTGAGGCCTCCGGCTCGGTGGATGGGATCGTCAAGCGGCTTGCCGGGGGAGGCGTTACGTCGTCAATAAACGGGGACGGCGAGTGGGTCACAGTGACTGCTTCCTCGGCAGTTGGCGGGGCTTTGGGCCCGTTGATCCCATGGACGCTGAAGGCCTCGGCTACAGCACGGGCAGAAGTGGGCACCCCGTGAAAAACCTTTGGCCAAACACCGAGCATGAAGGCGGCGCTGGCACCGTGCTGGCGCTGGCCTTGGGCGCGGTGGTCATGCTGCTGTTGCTGGGCTTGCTCCTACTGGCGCAGGCCGGAGTGATGGCATCCCGGGCGGCGTCTGCGGCTGACCTGGCAGCGCTGGCCGCCGCAGATGCGGCCCGGGGGCTTACGTCCGGGGAGCCTTGCGCCGTTGCCGCAAGTGTGGCCGGGAAGCACGATGCAAAGATCACGTCCTGCAGTGTTGCTGGTGGGGTGGTGGAGGTCGGCACGGAGCTGGCCCATCCCTTCCAGTGGGGCGTTGCCACTGGCCGTGCACGAGCCGGACCTCCTCCTTAGCAGCTAACAGGGCCAAGCACACAGGCTTCGTGCCGGGCGGCTGGCTTCAGGGAATCTAGCTGGCGTCCTTCAACAGGACGTTCAGGAGGGTGATGGCGGCTGCCTTGTCCAGCGGGTTGTTCTTGTTGCCGCACTTGGGGGACTGAACACAGGACGGGCAGCCGGCATCACACTCACAGGCCTTGATGGCTTCCCGGGTGGCTGTCAGCCATATCTTGGCCTTCTCAAAGCCCCGCTCAGCGAACCCGGCGCCACCAGGGTGGCCGTCGTAAACGAAAATCGTTGGTACCCCTGTGTCGGCATGCAAGGCAGTGGATACCCCGCCGATATCCCAGCGGTCGCTGGACGCCACCAAAGGGAGGAGCCCAATTGCAGCATGTTCAGCCGCATGCAGCGCCCCGGGGAACTCCGCTTCCACCAGCCCGGCTCTGTGCAGCGAACGGTTGTCCACCACGAACCACACGGCCTTGGTAAACAGGTCCCTTGCTCGCAAATCGAGGGGTTCCTCGCCGAGGATCTCATTGGAAATCAAGGCCTTGCGTTGGAAGGAGACCACTTGGGTAGTTACTTTGACGTCCCCAAAGTGCACGGTGATGTCGCCCCACTGGACGGAACGGGAAGTTTCAAGGACCTCGATCTGGGTTACGTCCCGTGCCGTGGTGTAGAAGTCGGGGTTGACCCGGCGCACCATCACGCAGTGGTCGGCTTCGTTGAGGTCCTCCACCAGGTAGCTCTCGCCTTGATGGACGTAGATGGCACCCGTGTGCGCCTGGTAATGGGTTTGCGGCGAGTCCATGGTTCCCAGGAGGGACCCGGTTTCAGCGTCAACGATGCTGACAGGACCGCCGCCGTCGGCCCGGAGGTTCACCATGCCTGCGGCACTCTCAGGGTGGGTCCAGAACCATCCGGCGGGCCTCTTTCGAAGGTACCCCTGAACTACCAAACGGTCCAGAAGCCCCTCGGCAGTCGGCCCAAACAGGTCAAGCTCGGCGGGTCCGATCGGCAATTCGGCTGCTGCCGCGCACAGGTGCGGGCCAAGGACGTACGGGTTGCCGGGATCGAAGACGGTGGCCTCAACCGACACGTCAAAGATGGCCTCGGGATGGTTCACCAGATACGTATCCAAGGGGTCATCGCTTGCCACGAAGGCGGCAATGGCGTCCTGCCCTGCCCGTCCTGCTCGGCCGATCTGCTGAAAGAGCGAAGCCCGGGTGCCGGGCCATCCAGCTACCAGCACGGCATCAAGGCCCGAGATATCGATGCCAAGTTCCAAGGCGGAAGTGCTGGAGACCCCCAGCAATTGCCCTGATCTCAAAGCCTGTTCCAAGGCCCGCCGCTCCTCGGGGAGATACCCGGAACGGTAGGCGGCCACCCGGCCAGGAAGACTAGGGTCCACTTCGTCCAGCAGTCTTTTGGTGATGGACGCAATGGACTCGGCGCCGCGACGCGACTTGATGAACGCGATGGTCCTGACACGGGAAGAGACGAGGTTCGCCAGGATGTCCGCAGTCTCAGCTACGGCCGTCCTCCTCTGCTTGGCGCCGTTCTCGCCCTTGACGTCGGTGAGGGCCGGTTCCCAGAACGCCACCGTCGTGGAACCGTGGGGCGAGCAGTCTTCGGAAACTTCCCGGACGGGAGCGCCGATGAGCCGCCCAAAGGAAACCCCGGGGTCCGAGGCCGTGGCGGAAGCGGCAATGAACACCGGCTCGGGGAAGGAGGTCCCAGCCCCGTAGTAGGCGCAGATCCGGCGGAGTCGTCGCATCAGATTGGCCACGTGCGAGCCGAACACGCCGCGATAACTATGTGCTTCGTCTACAATCACGTAGCGCAGCCGCCGGAAGAACCTGGCCCACCATGTGTGGTTGGGAAGGATGCCGAAGTGCAGCATGTCCGGGTTGGCGAGGATGAAGTTGGCGTGGTCACGAATCCACCGCCGGGAGGAGACGTCAGTATCCCCGTCATAGGTTTCAGCCCGGACCGTGGGTAACTTCAGCGAGCGGATTGCTGCCAGCTGGTCTGCTGCCAAGGCCTTGGTAGGGGATAGGTAGAGCGTAACGGCGCCGTCGTCGTGGATCTTGCCGGGATCTGACAAGACCCGCAACTCGGAACGGTGTATCGCATCCAACGCCGGCAACTGGTAGGCGAGCGACTTTCCCGAAGCAGTTCCCGTGGCAATCACAACATGCTGTCCGGAATGGGCGAGGTCTGCCGCCTGGATCTGGTGCCGGTACGGTTCGTGGATGCCCAGGGAACCGTAGGCTGCCACAACGTCCGGATGGACCCAGCCGGGCCAGGGCTCATTGACCGCTTTCCGGGCGGGGATGGTGTGGACATGGCGCAGCTGCTCAGGGTCCGGCGTCCGGCCCAGCAAGGAGATCATTGAATTTGGTGCAGCCACCGAATCATTCTGTCACTGTGCGGGGACGCCAACAGCGGCACCCTGGGGGCGCCGCCGTCGGGCATTGCTTTTGGTTGGGAGGCTCTATGCTCCTGAGAGGTCCGATCCTTCGGTGCCGCTGGACATCATAAGGACGTGGCACACCACGTCCCATCCCAGATGGGAGTAGAGCTTTTGGCCGTCCAACGATGCCAGGAGCAGACCATTCTCCACATCGTGCGCGAAGGCTTGTGCCGCCAAGGCCTTCATGATGAAACTGCCCAAGCCGCGGCGTTGAAAATCGGGTTCGGTGACGATCTTGTCGAAGATGGCCGTGCCGTTGACCACATACACCCGGCCGCTGGCAGCCACCTGCTCGCCGGAATGGACCACCGCGTAATGGACACCGTTGGATTCCGAGGTAGCCAGCTCCAGATCGTCGTCAGGGAGCCACGGATCCTCGGCATCCTGAGTTTCCATGTCCACGATCATCATGGTCTGGGACGCGGAGGTCACCGTCAGTCCGCGCTGTTCAGCGAGGTATTTGTACCGTTGGACATCGTTGGTGAGGATCGTCAGGACCCGGGTTGGAGCTTCTGCCGTCTTGTCAGCCAGGACGGCGAATTCTTCGTCTGACGGATCGTGGGCGAAATACTCCCAGTCACCGGTTTTGTCGGCGCGAAGTGCGGCAGGGAAGCGGCCCTCTTGGCGTAGTTCATAGCCGCGGCAGCCGGACCAGCCGGCTACCCAGACTTCCAAGAGGTGCGCAATGTCTTCAACCAAGGCGTCTGGACTCATGTAGAGAGAGTATGCCAGCGCATCATGAAGCAACAGAGCCACGTCAGCCCGGGGATGGTTGCTTATGGAATTGTGACTTCCCAACCACGGTCCCTCAGGCAAACCTGCCCGGAACCCTGCTTGGAATCCGGCACGGGAGGCGAGGATTTTACTGCACCAAGTACCCTTTAATAGTGGCTCAGAACCGAATTGTGCTCTTCTATGGCTTTACTCCGATCGCCGACCCCGACGCCGTGCGTCTGTGGCAGCGTGCCCTCTGCGAAAAGCTGGGTCTCACCGGCAGGATCCTGATCTCAAAGGACGGCATCAACGCCACGGTGGGCGGCGAGCTCAACAACATGAAGCAGTATGTGAAGACCACCCGTGAATACAAGGGCTTTCATGGCATCGACTTCAAGTGGTCAGAGGGGGGCGCTGCAGATTTCCCGCGCCTCAGCGTCAAAGTGCGCGATGAGATCGTGTCGTTCGGTGCGCCCGGTGAGCTGAAGGTGGACGCCAACGGCGTGGTGGGCGGCGGAAAGCACCTCCAACCGGAGGAACTGCACGCATTGGTGGATGCCAAGAAGTCCAGTGGCGAAGACGTGGTGTTCTTTGACGGCCGCAACGCGTTCGAAGCCCAAATCGGCAAGTTCAAGGACGCAATCGTCCCGGACGTGGACACCACCCACGATTTCATCAAGGAACTCGATTCGGGCAAGTACGACTCCCTCAAGGACAAGCCCGTTGTCACCTACTGCACGGGCGGTATCCGCTGCGAAGTGCTGTCCAGCCTGATGGTCAACAGGGGCTTCAAAGAGGTGTACCAGCTGGATGGCGGGATTGTCCGCTACGGCGAGACCTTCAAGGATCAAGGACTGTGGGAGGGCTCTCTGTACGTCTTCGATAAGCGCATGCATGTCGAGTTCAGCGAGGAAGCCAAAACCATTGGTGAATGCGTCCGCTGTGCGGCTCCCACCAACAAGTTTGAGAACTGCTCAAACCTCAGCTGCCGTACTTTGACCCTTTACTGCGCGGAATGTGCCTCCAGCCCGGAAACACTCCGCTGCCCCGGAGGCTGCGAAGCCGCCTGACGGCCGGTTCAGAGGCGGCTCACCCGGTACGCGAAGTTGGAGTCCGATCTGGACCCCACCGTGATGGAGAGTACTGCGTCCTTTTCCAACTGGACTACGCTCACGCGGGCATTGGCGCACCCCAAGGTCAGATCCACCAGCTTGGCCTCGCCCAACGCGACGCTGAAGGTAACGCGGCGTGTTCCGCGGCATGCCAGCGTCACCGCGTACGTTCCGCCAGGCAGCTGCACAGTCTGCTCAGACTTGGACTCGCCGGGGTTGAGGTAGCCGCTGCTTGAGTAGAAGGACTGTCCCTGGGACTCAGGCAAAGCCATTTTGGCCCACTCTTCCAGTGCCTCGCCGGTGACTGTATCCTCCAGCGCGGGGTCGGGCGGAAGAACAACATTGCCGGCAGTGGATGTAGGGCTGGCATCCGGCCTGCCATCCTCGTCCAAGGTGTATTCGCAAGCCGTCAGACTGCTGCTCAGCGCAATAAGGATCACGACGGCGGCCCTCACCGGCCGTTGCGGCATCACCGAGCGAGCTGCCTTGCTGCCCATGGACTGACTTTACGCCCGTACAGCCGCAAGCCAAAGGCCTGCCGGGGGCGGGCATCGGCCAGGTCCTAGGCAGCAGCAGCGACCACGTGGTAGGCGAAGATCAGCGGGGCATCGACGCTACTTGTAGAGATGTTCAAAGTACCGGAAACGGGCATTTTGATCTTCACCACGTCAAGGCTGCCGTTGCAAGCGGCGGCCGCGTCTGCGATCTTGGTGCCGCCAGAGGAAACCGCAAAATAGGCTTTGCCGCCACCATCACACGCCATGGTAAGCGTGTAGCTTCCGGCCGGAACGTTGGGAGATTCCTTGACCAAGGGGTCACGGTTGAGGATTTTGCCGGAGTCCTCCAGCACTACGCCACTCGCCGCGGGGAGGACCTTTTCCTTCCAGGCAGGAACGTCGGCATCTTCGATATTAACCGGTGCCTGGCAGCCGCAGACTCCCAGCAGCGCCGCAGTGGTGATGGCAACAAGGCCCGCGCGGCGCCTTGTGGAGGAGAAGTTGAGCATGAATCCAACGCTACCGGGTTCCTGCAGGGAGCTTTGTCCACCCCTGCCCATTCCGCTTGGCCAGG
The DNA here is from genome assembly GCF_019977315.1 of Arthrobacter sp. StoSoilB22. Lineage (NCBI taxonomy): Bacteria > Bacillati > Actinomycetota > Actinomycetes > Micrococcales > Micrococcaceae > Arthrobacter > Arthrobacter sp. StoSoilB22. Next base: position 3,636,146 of record NZ_AP024652.1, on the reverse strand, counting down.
TTCCCGATTGTCCACATAGGACCCGATTGTCCACATAGGACAGGTTCAGCATCCCGGGGCACCGCACGCCGCCCCTACACTTGCAAGGTGACTGACACAGCTTCCTCCTTTACCTCCGGCAACACTGACGATGCTCCCCGCAGCGACCAACCCCAACTGCTGTCGGCGCTCGCCGCGGACCTTCGTGCACTCTCCTACACAGTGGATGGTGTGGCTGAACTTCTGGGGACCTCCGCCTCTGAAGCACTCGGCAGGGACCAGCTCATCCCTGCTCTGCTGGCCAGCGAGCGGCACATGGACTCTCAGGACCCGGCCCTCCGATCGTCGGCAGTTGTCGTTCGCCTGTGGTTGTTGGCCGTTCCGCAGTCTGTGGCGGACATCGATTCCGCTCTCCCCGGCATCCGCACTCATGGGCTTGCGGAACTGGGGCTCGTCACAGTGGATTCAGGGGTGGTCAAGGCCAAAGTGGACCTGCGCCCTTACGGCTGGGACGCCAATGCAGACGGCAGTGGCGGCGCGGAACTCTGGGTTGCCAGCGACCTCGCAGCCCACCAACAGCCGGGAGTGTTGAGGCATGATCATGTCCTGGGGATCGGGCGCGCCTCCACCACGCTGGTGCAGACCACAGTCAGGAAGCACATCAAACGAGCGCTGGACGTGGGCACCGGCTGCGGTATCCAAACGTTCCACTTGCTCCATCACTGCGACCATGTGACGGCCACGGACATTTCCGAGAGGGCACTCGCTTTCACACGCTTTAATCTTCTGTTGAACGCTGCGGAACTGGAGCTGGACCCCGAAAACCTGGAGGGCAGGGTGAGCCTGCGGCATGGGTCGCTTCTGGAACCGGTGGCAGGGGAACAGTTCGGCCTGGTGGTGTCCAATCCGCCCTTCGTCATCACTCCGCGAACGGGTGGTGAATCCTCCTCCGACCAGTTCACCTACCGCGACGGCGGGCTTCCGGGGGACGACATCGTGGCTTCCCTTGTACAGTCCCTGGCGGAGGTCCTGGAGCCCGGCGGCATAGCGCAGATGCTGGGCAACTGGGAGATAACCTCTGGTTCGGACTGGAAGGACCGGCCCCAGGCATGGCTTAGGAACTCAGGTTTGGACGTCTGGTTTATTCAACGGGAACAGGTTGGCCCTGAGCAGTACGCGGAGACGTGGCTTCAGGATGCTTCCCAGAACCGCGAGGACGGGCAATACCAGGACGCGTACGCGGCATATTTGGATGATTTTTCTTCCAGGGACGTTGAGGGAATCGGATTCGGCATGATCTGGTTGCGTCGCCCGGCGCAAGCGCTCGGGGCCGTCATCAACCGCTTCGAGGAAATCACGTACCCGATCGAACAACCCATCGGTCCCCATCTCGGCGCCGCCGTGGAACGGGCTGACTGGGCTGCTGCACATTCAGTTTCCTTGGCGCACTTGGTGGTTGCCGAGGATGTCACGGAGGAAAGGCACCAACGTCCAGGGGCTGCCCATCCGGGGGTCATCCTGCTCCGGCAAGGGGCAGGGCTTCGGCGGACCAACCTGCTGAGCACCGAACTCGCCGGTTTCGTCTCCGCATGCGACGGCCAATTGTCCGTCCGGCAGATCACTTCGGCCTTGGTATCGCTCCTGGGCGGGGGCGAGGGCTTCGATGAAGAGGCTTTCCGCGAAGGACTCTTCCGCGACGTCACCAACCTGGTGTTGGACGGATTCCTCCTTCCGGACCCGGAGCAGGTGGGCGAATGATCCGGACTACGGCGCGCTCATCAAGTGCCGGACCTCCGGGAAGTGACCCTGACTACACTGATGAAGTGACTGTGAACAACGAAACATCCCAAGCGTCAGGAGACGTTCCTCGACGGAAACGTGCCGAGAAGACGGTTGTGATCACCGATCCCAAGGCCATCCGTGCTTTGGCGCATGCCGCCCGGCTGGAGGTCATCTCTGAGCTGTACGCCACACAGGTCAGCCACACAGCCACCGAACTCGCTGCCAGGACAGGCCTGACGCCCAGTGCAATGAGCTACCACCTCAGGGCTCTCCAAAAGTGGGGCATCGTGGCTCCGGCGGAAAATGCGGGCGACGCCAGGGAACGCCGCTGGAAGGCAGCGGGAACAGACTTCACCATCTCCGGAGGCAGCGTCGCCAGTCCTGAGATAGCCGTCGTGGACCTTGAGCTGGATGCCTTCCGACGCAGGGCTTCTGCATTCGCCAGGGCCCGCGGCGAACGCCGGCAGCGGGGGGAAACCGGGGAAGAACCGGCAGCGGTTGTTCTCTCCAGCAACTTGTTGTATCTGACCAACCCGCAGCGCAGGGAACTTTTGGACAGAATCCGCGCGGTTCTGCGGGAGTACGAACTTGAGGATCCCACTCAGATACCCGAAGGTGCCGAACGTGTGGCAACCTTGTGGTCAATGATCCCGGACGACCGCTTAGCGCCCGGTCAGTAACAGCCCGCCGGACCATCGAATGTCCGTCCTTGTTCCGCACCAGAACGCAGGATTCTGCAAACTATGGTGAACTAGGCCAATATGGGCACCAGCCCAATTACACATTTTTTCTGTAGGAGCACCGTGCCCAGCAAGGCAAAAACCGGCAAGAAACTCGTGATCGTGGAGTCTCCCGCCAAGAGCAAGACCATCGCCAAGTATCTTGGCGAGGGCTTCATCGTCGAGGCTTCGATCGGCCATATCCGGGACCTCCCGCAGCCATCTGACCTCCCTGCCGAACTGAAGAAGACCTCGCTGGGCAAGTTCGCAGTAGACGTCGAAAACGACTTCAAGCCGTACTACGTTGTCTCCCCGGACAAGAAGAAAAAGGTTGCCGAGCTCAAGGCCCAGCTGAAAGACGCTGACGCGCTCTACCTCGCAACCGATGGGGACCGCGAAGGCGAAGCCATCGCGTGGCACCTCCTGGAGGTCCTCAAGCCCAAGGTTCCCGTCTATCGCATGACGTTCGGTGAAATCACCAAGGAAGCCATCCACCGAGCCATGGACAACCTCCGTGACGTCGACACCGCTTTGGTGGATGCCCAGGAGACGCGTCGTATTCTTGACCGCCTCTACGGCTACGAGATCTCCCCCGTGTTGTGGCGCAAGGTGGCCCGCGGGCTCTCGGCTGGCCGTGTGCAGTCCGTGGTGACCCGCATGGTGGTGGACCGCGAACGTGAACGCATGGCCTTCCGCGCAGCGTCCTACTGGGATCTCACGGGCCAGTTCGGTTCGGACTCGGGTTCGTTCAAGGCAAAGCTTGCCGCCGTGGATGGTTCCAAGGTAGCCAGCGGCCGGGACTTCAATGACAACGGGCAGCTGACGTCCTCCAACGTGGTGCACCTCAACCAGGAACTTGCCACCTCGTTGGCTGCCGGACTGGAAAACGCTGATTTCCGTGTCCGCTCCGTAGATACCAAGCCCTACACCCGCCGCCCTGCCGCGCCGTTCACCACCTCCACCCTGCAGCAGGAAGCCGGCCGTAAGCTCCGCTTCTCCTCCAAGAGCACCATGCAGGTTGCCCAGCGCCTGTATGAAAACGGCTACATCACCTATATGCGTACGGACTCATCCGCCTTGAGCGATGAAGCACTCACCGCAGCCCGCCGCCAGGCTTCCGAGCTGTATGGTCCCGAGTACGTTCCCCAGAGCCCCCGCGTTTACGCGAACAAGGCTGCCAACGCCCAGGAAGCTCACGAGGCCATTCGTCCCGCGGGTGACTCGTTCCGTACGCCGGCGCAGGTTGCCAAGCAGCTGAGCGGTGACGAGTTCCGCCTGTACGAGCTCATCTGGAAGCGCACCGTGGCCTCCCAGATGGCTGATGCCAAGGGTTCCACTGCCACCATCCGCCTCGGCGCAGTGGCCGCTGACGGCCGCGACGCCGAATTCTCGGCTTCCGGTACGGTCATCACCTTCCCGGGCTTCCTTGCAGCCTATGAAGAGGGCAAGGACGAAAGCCGCGGGGACGATGATTCCGACGAAGCCCGTCGCCTGCCGAACGTTTCCAAGGATGATTCCCTTACGGCTTCGGAGATCGTGGCTGTCGGCCACGAAACGTCCCCGCCTCCGCGTTACACGGAAGCATCGCTGACCGCTGAGTTGGAAAAGCGTGGCATCGGCCGCCCGTCCACCTACGCGTCCACCATTTCCACCATCCAGGACCGTGGCTACGTCCGTAAGCAGGGCTCCGCTTTGGTTCCCAGCTGGATCGCGTTCTCTGTGATCCGCTTGCTGGAACAGCACTTCACGGATTATGTGGACTACGAGTTCACCGCAGACATGGAAGGGGATCTGGATAAGATCGCCAACGGCCAGGCTGTGGGCGCTGCCTGGCTCAAGCACTTCTACTACGGTGAAGATGCAGACCCCGGCCTGCTGAGCATCGTCAACAACCTTGGCGAAATCGATGCGCGCGAGATCAATTCCGTGCCGATCGCCGAGGGCATCACGCTGCGTGTGGGCAAATTCGGCCCGTACTTGGAAAGCTCCATCCCCACCCTTGATGCGAAGACCGGCGAAGTGGTTGAGTCCGCGCGGGCCAACGTCCCCGAAGAACTCGCTCCGGACGAACTCACGGCCGACAAAGCCAAAGAGCTCATGGAGACGGCGGCCCCCGAGGAACGGGTTCTGGGAACGGACCCGCACACCGGCCACACCATCGTTGCCAAGAACGGCCGCTATGGCGCGTACGTCACTGAGATCATCCCAGAGATGACCGAGGAACAACTAGCCAACCAACCGGTGGAGTATTACAAGAACGGCAAGCCCAAGCCTCCCAAGAAGCCGGTGAAAGCCAAGCCGCGTACGGGTTCCCTGTTCAAGTCCATGACCGTGGATACGGTCACCTTGGATGAAGCGCTTGCCCTGATGAGCCTGCCCCGGGTCCTCGGTGAGGACGCGGACGGCAACCCCATCACGGTGCAGAATGGCAGATTCGGTCCGTACCTGAAGAAGGGCACGGACTCCCGCTCCATAGGTTCGGAAGAGGAGATCTTCACGATCACCCTGGAACAGGCCCTGGAGATCTACTCGCAGCCCAAGCAGCGTGGCGCCCGCGCGGCCGTCCCGCCGCTGGCTGAGTTTGGTCCGGACCCCGTGTCCGAGAAGAACATTGTGGTGAAGGAAGGCCGTTTCGGCCCTTACATCACTGACGGCGTCACCAACATCACCGTCCCGCGCTCAACCTCACTTGAGGAGTTGACTCGGGAACAAGCCGTTGAGCTGTTGGCGGAAAAGCGTGCCAAGGGACCGGTCAAGCGGACCACCACCCGCAAGGCGCCGGCCAAGAGGGCAACAGCCAAAAAGTAGCTTGAATGACGGCCGGGGCAGCACTCACGAATTGCGTCCCGGCCGGCATCGTGGTCGAGTAGAACCATGACTGAACAGACCGTTTCACCGGATAGTGAACCCTTGAACGACCTCGAGGCCAAGCTGGCCTCGGCCGAACAGCCGGACGCTAACCCGGTGGACGTCATCCTCGCTTTCCTGAACAACGAGGTTTACCTCGTCAGCTCGGAAGCTGTGGACGGCCCGGACTCATCGGTGGAGCCCTTGGTGCTCTCGAACGCCGACGGCCAGCCTGTTTTGGCCGTCTTCAGCCACCCGAGCCGCGTCGATGACCGCTTCCTCGAGGCAGCCCCGCACGTTCTGGGCACCATGGGCTCTGCCATCCTGGGCAACATCGGGGACGAACTGGGCATGGTCATCAACCCCGGGAGCGAATTCGGCTTCGAAATCGATCCCGAGGGCATTGCCAACATTCGCCGCGACTTCAAGCGCGCCGACGAAGCCGGGGAGCCCGCCGAATAGGGCCCGCCCAAGCTGTCGGGAACCAATCGACCGGCGAAACGTCTTGGCTAAGTTGCTTCGCAGGCTTCGAATCGGTGAATAATGGCAGAATGCGTCTTGGCGTTCTCGACATCGGGTCCAACACCGTCCACCTACTGCTGGTGGACGCTCACCCTGGCGCGCGTCCGGTAGCTTTCGCTTCCCACAAGCGCCCGCTTTCTCTGGTGCAGTACCTCGACGGTGACGGCAACATCAACGACGCCGGACAGCACGAGCTCATTGAATTCGTCCTGGAGGCCTGGGAGTTCGCGGCCAGGCATAAGGCCGAGGACCTCCTTGCGTTCTGTACCTCGGCCATTCGGGAAGCAACCAATGGCCCCGAGGTTCTGGCCCGGGTCAAGCACGAAACCACGGTGACCCTCCAGGAACTTACGGGCAGCGAAGAAGCCTCCATGACGTTCTTCGCCGTACGCCGTTGGTACGGATGGGGCGCAGGTCCCATTCTTGACCTGGACATCGGGGGCGGCTCGTTCGAAATGGCGTATGGAACGGACGAACTTCCTGAGCACGCCACGTCAGTTCCCCTTGGTGCCAGCCGTTTGACGCGGGACTGGCTCCACGACGATCCGCCTACTGCCAAGAGCGTCAAGGAACTGCGCCGGTATATCCGGTCCACGTTGAAGCCCGTGGTCCGGGACTTCCACGAGCTGGGCCGGGCCAACTTGGTGGCTGGCACGTCCAAAACGTTCCGGTCGTTGGCGCGCATCGCCGGTGCAGCCCCCAGCGGGGCAGGACCGTACGTTAAGCGCGAACTCCACGCAGCAGATCTGGGACTGTGGGCGCAACGGATTTCGGCCATGACAGTGGAGGACCGGTTGTACCTTCCCGGCGTTTCCGACGCCCGGGCCCGTCAATTGCTGGCGGGAGCCTTGGTGGCTGAAGCGGCGCTGGAACTCTTCGAATTCCCCAAGATGGAAATTTGCCCCTGGGCCCTCCGCGAGGGCCTGATCCTGCGCCGCCTGGACCAGTTGGTCTTTGAGGAAGCATTGGACCCGGCGCCGCACGTGGGGAAGCGTAAGAAGGATAAGTCAAAGAAGAAGGCAGCAAAGGAAGCCGGCAAGGCTCCTGAAAAAGATGAAGAACCCCACCCGGGGTTCAAAGAATTCCCGGTCCCTGTCAACACACCGTCCCCAACACCGGTCCCAGCCCCTGTGGCAGGCGGGCTGGCCTCCTGAGATGAGCAACGACGTCGAACCTGAAGTGAATGCCCGCCAAATCCCCGTGGCGCTGTCCAGCGCGTCCGTGTATCCCCTGAGCGTCCATGACGCCTTCGCCGTGGCGCAGGATCTGGGCTACGAGGGCGTTGAGGTGATGGTCACCAACAATGCGGTGAGCCAAAACCCCGATGCCCTGATCCAGCTGAGCCACCGGTACCACCAGGAGATCGTCTCCATCCACGCGCCTACTTTGCTGTTGACGCAGCAGGTTTGGGGCACGGCGTGGAACAAGATCGAAAAGTCCTGCCAAATGGCCGCGGATGTCGGCTGCGACACCGTGGTGGTTCACCCGCCGTTCCGGTGGCAGTCCAATTACGCGGAGAACTTCGTAGAAGGCGTGCGTGAAATCGCTGCGAGGTACCGCGTTCGGATCGCCGTGGAGAACATGTACCCGTGGCGGGTCCGTGGGCGTGAGGCGGTGGCCTACCTACCGCACTGGGACCCGTTGGGCCAGGATTACGACGACGTCACGTGGGACTTCTCGCACGCTGCCACTGCCGGGGCCAACAGTTTGGAAGCCATCAAAGCGCTCGGGAACAAGCTCCGGCACGTCCATCTCACCGATGGCTCGGGTTCGGGCAAGGACGAGCATCTGGTGCCTGGCACTGGAACGCAACAATGCGCCGATGCCTTGCAGCACCTGGCCGCCACCGGTTTTGACGGCGTAGTAGTAGCGGAGATTTCCACCCGCAAGGCCAAGGTTGCGGGGGAACGTGAGGAAATGCTGGCTGAAACGTTGCGTTTCGCCCGGCAGCACCTCAGCGTGCCGTCGCTGCGCAGCGTAGACAACTAGCCGGCGTCGGGCGCTGGACCCGGCGCCCGACGCTGGAACGCTGTGTTAAAAGCGAAAGCACCGGCGGCCGAATCGGGAAATGGGGGAAAACCCGCCCGGCCACCGGTGCTGCTGGCGGACATCCCCATGCCCGCCTTCATCACTCGCACCCTCAATGAGGTAACTACTAAGTTACGGACCAAGCATGAGTGCTGCCTGCAATAACCTTGGGAGCAAGCTGGGAATCCGGCATTCGTTAGACCCCGTCCACGGCCAACTGCAATGATGGAGCCATGAGCAACCGAATCGCATTCCTTGGCTGTGGATCCATGAACGAGGCAATTCTGGGAGGCCTTGTCGCCGCCGGGACGGACCCTTCGGACATCGTCGCTACCGTGCGCCGTGCAGAACGCGCCGATGAATTGGCCCAGCGCCACGGGGTCATGGCCATTGCAGGCGAGGAAGAGCCGGACAACAACAAGCTGGCCACCAAGGGCTCGGGCATGGTCATCCTGGGCGTCAAGCCGGTGGGCATCCTTGACCTGGCCCGGGAGATCGGCCCCGCGCTGGCGAAGGACACGATCGTTGTCAGCGTCGCGGCTGCCGTCTCCATCGAACAGCTTGAAGCGGCATTGCCGGATGGGCAGCCGGTGATCCGCACCATGCCCAACACCCCCGCACGGCTGGGTCGTGGGGTCATCTCCGTCTCCCCAGGTACCCATTGCACATCTGAGCAGCTCGAAAGGGCCAAGACGGCGTTCGCCGGGGCGGGAACAGTGGTGGAGATTCCTGAAGAGCAAGTGGATGCGCTCTCTGCTATCAGCGGCTCCGGGCCGGCCTACGCTTTCTATCTGGCTGAGGCCATGGCTGCTGCCGGCGTCGAACTTGGCCTGGACCAGGAACTGTCCGTGATGCTCGCCCGCGAAACGGTGGCAGGCGCGGGTTTCATGTTGGCTGAGCCGGGAGCGGACCCCACACAGCTGAGGGTCGCCGTCACCAGCCCCAACGGCACCACCGAGCGCGCCATTGCGGCCTTCGACGACGGCGGCATCCCCAAGATCATCGCTGACGGTGCACGCGCGGCAGCGGCCCGTGCAGCTGAAATCACCAAGCAGCTCGGCTGATTTTTTGTACAGATAACGCCCCTAAAAGAGCGTCTAAAGGGCGTTAGCTGTACCAAAACTCCAGCTGGATTATGGCCGCGCCGCGAAGCGCTCCAGCAAGTCCACGTGTCCGGACACGATCAACATGTCGTGGCCGGACACCTTGGTTTCCGGGCGGGCGTAGGTGAAGTCCTCGCCCGGAGTTTTTACACCTACGATCGTCACGCCGTACTTCGAGCGGACTTTGGATTCTTCCAAGGTGAAGCCCACGGTCTCCTTGGGCGGGTACATCTTGACGATTGCGTAGTCGTCGTCAAACTCGATGAAGTCCAGCATGCGGCCGGACACCAGGTGTGCTGCACGGACACCGGCGTCGGCCTCCGGGTAGATCACGTGGTTGGCGCCGATCCGGGTGAGGATCTTGCCGTGCGAGGGCGTGATGGCCTTGACCCACAGGTGTTGAATGCCCAGGTCCACCAAGTTCACGGTGATGAGCACCGAGGACTCGATGGACGTACCAACACCCACCACCGCCGAACTGAATTCCTGGGCGCCCAACTGGCGCAGCGCATCGATGTTGGTGGCGTCGGCTTCCACCACGTGAGTGAGGACAGGGGCCCACTTCTGGACGAGGGTGCGGTCACGCTCAATAGCCAGGACTTCACGGCCCTGCTTGACCAGTTGCTCTGCGGTGGCGGAGCCGAAACGGCCGAGGCCAATGACCAGCACTGGTGAGTTGTGGGCGGGGCGGTTTGCTGCCCCTGTGCTACTAGCCAATGATTGGCCTCTCTTCCGGGTAGTGGTACAGCTGGCTGCGTTGGCGAAGGGCCAACCCGGCCGCCAGGGTTACGGTGCCTACGCGTCCTGCGAACATGAGGGCGGTCAGGACATATACGCCCGACGGCGGCAGCTCGGCACTGAGGTTAGTGCTCAGTCCCACGGTGGCGAAGGCGGATATGGATTCGAAGAGCACCCTGTCCAGGGAGGCGCCGCTGATGGAGAGCAACAGGAAAGCGGCAACTGAGACCAGGGTGGCTCCGGCCACGATCACGGAGATCGCCACGCGCATGGTTCCTTGGGGAATAGTGCGTCCGTAGACCTTAACGTCGGCGTCGCCGCGCGCTTCAGCCATGATGGCCAGGAACATCACCGCGATGGTTGTCACCTTGATGCCGCCTGCGGTGGACGCGGATCCGCCACCGGCAAACATGAGGGCATCGGTGAGGAGCATGGTGGTGGACTCCATGTGGTTTTGATCCACCAGGTTGAAGCCGCCGGAACGGGTCATCACGGAGGCGAACAAGGAATGGATCACTTTGTCGCCCATGCTCATGTGGCCGATGGTCCGTACGTTGTCCCACTCCATCAACGCCCACAGGACCGTGCCTGCCGCGAGCAGGATGAAGGAGACCTGGATGGTGAGCTTGGTGTGGAGGTTCCACTTCTTCCAGTTGAGCCCGTTCTGCTGCAGCACCATCACCACGGGGAAGCCAAGGCTGCCGAGGAAGACGCCCAGCATCAGCGGAATGAGGATCCAAAGATCTGTCTCGTAAGGGACGATGCCATCGGAGTGCGGCGTGAATCCAGCGTTGTTGAACGCGGAAATCGAGTAAAAAACGCCGTGCCACACCGATTGCCAGAAGCTCTCGCCAAGCACCATGAAGCGGGGGATCAGCACGATGGCCAGAACGGCCTCAATCACCACTGACGTTACGATGACGATCCGGAGCAGGGTACCCACCTCGCCGAGCCTGCCCGCGTTGTTCATGGCTTCCTGTGCGATGAGCTTGCCGCGCACGCCCAGCCGTTTGCTGACCATGAGGGCAAGCAGGGAGGCCAGCGTCAAGGTGCCGAGGCCACCAACGAAGATGCCGATCAGGATGACCAGCTGACCGAAGAAGGTCCAGTGAGTGGCGGTTGAAACTACAGTGAGCCCGGTGACGCAGACAGCGGAAACCGCCGTGAACATGGACTGGTGCAGAGGCGTGACCGTGCCGGCCGCTGAAGCGGCGGGCAAGGACAACAACCCGGTGAAAACCAGGATCACCACGGCAAAGACGGTCAACGCCAAACGCGCGGGCGAGGTGTTGGCAATGTTGTCGACGAAGTCGCGCACGCGCGTGAAGATCCAGAGACCTTCCCGCTCCTGCTGGTTGGGTTGCCAGTTGGTCGGGCTCGTGGACCGCGACTGGCTTTGAGACATGGCGCTCTTCCTCGGTTGAACAAGCTTTCCTGAGTAGTAAACCACTATTCCCGCGGCGTAACCGGGCGGAAGGGTACTCCGGGCTCAGGTAGCCTGTTCTGGATGAACTCAAGGCTTGGAACAACAGCTTCCAGCATTACGCGCTCCGCACTGCCAACGACGGTGGTGTGGGATGCAGCCATGACTGCCTACAACTTTGGTCCGGGTCATCCCATGGCGCCGCAGCGGCTTGAGCTGACAGCGCGGCTCGCCGAATCACTGGGCCTGTTCAACCACAACCATGTGGCCGTTCAGGCACCCAAGGTGGCCACCGACGTCGAACTTTTTTCCGTCCATAGCCGCGAATATGTGGAGGCTGTACGCCGGGTCAGTGCTGATCCCCTCGCTCCTGAGGAGGAGCGCGGACTGGGAACGGAGGACGATCCCGCGTTCGCTGGCATGCACGAGGCCAGTGCCCGCCTCGCGGGCGGTTCACTGGTAGCGGCTGAGGCCATCCTTAGCGGCCAGGCCGTGCGCGCTGTGAACTTCAGCGGCGGAATGCACCACGCAGCGCGCGAGCGGGCCAGTGGCTTTTGTGTTTACAACGACGTCGCGCTGGCCATCCAACGGCTGCTCGACGGCGGCGTGCAACGGGTGGTGAGCATCGACGTCGACGCCCACCACGGCGACGGCACGCAGAGCATTTTCTGGAACGACCCCCGCGTGATGACCATCAGCCTGCACGAAACCGGGCTCACCCTTTTCCCGGGAACCGGCTTTGCCAATGAAACCGGAGGCCCAAATGCCCCTGGGACAGCGGTCAACGTGGCACTTCCCGCCTTCACCGGCGACGCTGCCTGGCTCCGGGCTTTCCATGCGGTGGTGCCACAGCTTGTTGGGGCGTTCCAACCAGAAGTCATCGTCAGCCAGCACGGCTGCGATTCCCACCGGGACGACCCCCTGACGCACCTCAACCTCAGCGTTGATGGGCAGCGTGAGGCGGCCTCCGCCGTCGCCGGCCTCGCCGCCCGCTATTGCGACAACCGCTGGATCGCTACCGGCGGAGGCGGCTACGACGTCACCGGCGTTGTGCCCCGATCCTGGAGCCATCTGATCGGCATGGTGACCCAACGGCCGGTGCCGCTGAAAACACCCGTGCCGGAAGCGTGGCGGAATTACGTGAAGGAAACGTACGGCGTGTGGGCTCCGGAGTCGATGGGCGATGACGTGGACGTCTGGTGGCGCTCCTGGGAAGTTGGTTACGATCCCGCGGATGAGGTTGACCGGACCGTTATTGCCACGCGCAAGGAGATCTTCCCCCTCTACGGCCTGGATCCCTGGTTCGACTGAGCGGTGCCGGTCTGGCTAGGGCCTGTAGCGCCACGAAACAGGGATGCCAATTGGCGTATATGTCGCTAGGGTGTAAGGCATGGTGACTGACGACGTATTTGCCGTCATAGCTGAGGCAACCAGGCGCGACATCCTGGTCTCCCTCCGCTCTGGGGATAAAGCTGTAGGCGAATTGGTGGAAGAACTGGCTGCGAGCCAGCCCACCATTTCCAAGCATTTGAAAGTGCTCCGTGAGGCAGATCTCGTCAGCATGCGCGCGCAGGGCCAGAAGCGTTTCTATGCCCTGAATCCCAAGCCGCTGGCCGGCGTCGCCAGCTGGCTGGAAACGTTCGACGTCGGCACCCCGGCGCCCGCCGTCGTCGCACCTTCGGAGGTGCCGGCCGCAGCTGTGCCGGCCGCAGCAGTGCCGGCCGTAGCGGTGCCGGCCTCTGAGCCTTCCGCCGAGCCGGCGGCCGCTGAGTCTTCAGCCGTTGGTGCCCCCGCTCCGGAGGTCCCGCCTACCCGAGCGGACGCCGTAGGCCAAGCTGTCAAGGTTCACGCGAGCGGAACGCCGGTCACGTTGGATCCGTCCTCGGACGATACTGTGCCCCAACAGATCGGCCGAACCGTTGGCCGCGCTGCCACTAAGGCCGCTGATCTTTTGGCGAATCTTCCGAACCTGCCTAACCTTCCCAAGTTCGGCCGTAAGCGATAGTTGAACCCGACTTAACGTGATACTTATCACATTGTGAGTTTTTGTTAATCTAATGTTTCCTTGAGTTTTCAACGATTTTCTACAGTTGTGTTAACTCCGCGATCCGGGTCACATTGCCTCCGGGTGGAGATCCCACCTCCCTCGGTGCAACCATGAGCGGGACTGATCGTCTCGCCGCTGGCCGGCCCACTGAGGATAGGAAGACGCATGGATTCAAGGCTCGAAGCTGTCCGCGACACTGTGTTGGCGCGGAACCCGGGGGAGAAGGAATTCCACCAGGCCGTCACTGAGGTCTTTGAAAGCCTCGGCCCTGTGCACGATCGTCACCCTGAGTTCCTTGAAGGTGCCGTTCTGGAACGCCTGTGCGAACCGGAGCGCCAGATCATCTTCCGTGTGCCCTGGACCGATGATGCCGGCCGCGTCCACGTAAACCGCGGGTTCCGTGTGGAGTTCAACTCCGCCCTCGGCCCGTACAAGGGTGGGCTCCGGTTCCATCCCTCGGTGTACCTGGGAATTGTGAAGTTCCTCGGCTTCGAGCAGATTTTCAAGAACGCGCTCACCGGCATGCCCATCGGCGGTGGCAAGGGTGGCTCGGACTTCGATCCCCGCGGGCGTTCCGACGCTGAGATCATGCGGTTCTGCCAGTCCTTCATGACCGAGCTGTACCGTCACATCGGCGAGTACACCGACGTCCCGGCCGGCGACATCGGTGTGGGTGGGCGCGAAATCGGCTACCTCTTCGGCCAGTACAAGCGCATCACCAACCGCTATGAATCCGGCGTCCTCACGGGCAAAGGCATCTCATGGGGCGGTTCCCTGGTGCGTCCCGAAGCCACCGGCTACGGTACGGTGATTTTCGCCCAGGAGATGCTCAAAACCCGTGGACAGTCCTTCGACGGACAGCGCGTTGTGGTGTCTGGCTCGGGCAATGTGGCCATCCATGCAATCGCCAAGGCGCAATCCCTTGGTGCCAATGTGGTGGCGTGTTCGGACTCCGCTGGCTACATCGTGGACGAAGCCGGGATCGACGTCGCGCTTCTAAGCCAGATCAAGGAAGTGGAGCGTGGTCGCCTCACGGACTACGCCGCACGCCGGCCGGGCGCCAGTCATGTTGCCGGTGGTTCTGTGTGGGACGTGAACGGCACCGTGGCCTTGCCCTGCGCAACGCAGAACGAACTCGACGGCGACGCTGCGGCCAAGTTGGTGAGCAACGGACTGATCGCCGTGGCTGAGGGTGCCAACATGCCGTCCACACGTTCTGCCGTCTCCGTGTTCCAAGACGCCGGGATCCTGTTCGGTCCGGGCAAGGCAGCCAATGCCGGTGGTGTGGCTACATCTGCCTTGGAAATGCAGCAGAATGCCAGCCGTGACTCCTGGTCCTTTGAGCACACGGAGCAGCGGCTCACGGAGATCATGGTGGGCATCCATGATCGCTGCGCCCAAACCGCGGACGAATACGGTGCGCCCGGAAACTATGTGGTGGGCGCCAACATCGGTGGCTTCGTCAAGGTAGCCGACGCGATGCTCGCCCAAGGTCTGATCTAACACTTTTACCCAACTGAATAGCAGCAGAGCGCGTTTTGAGCCCTCAAAACGCGCTCTGCTGCTACTTACATGGGTGACGGTCAGCGCTGGAGTAGCCGCACGTGGTCCGGGTTCAGGTCCGCCACCTTGCTGACGCCCAGCAGCGCCATGGTGCGGGTCATGTCCTTCTCCAGGATCTGGATGGTGCGGTCCACGCCCTCACGTCCACCGGCCATCAGGCCGTAGAGGTAGGCGCGGCCGATCAGTGCGAAGTCGGCGCCCAGTGCCAGGGCTGCCACAATGTCTGCTCCGCTCATGATGCCCGTATCCAGCATGACCGCGGCCTTGCTGTTGTCCGCCTTCAGCGCTGCGGTAACGTCCGGGAGCAGGTGGAACGGAATGGGGGCGCGGTCCAGTTGGCGTCCGCCGTGGTTGGACAGGATGATGCCGTCGGCACCGTGATCCACAACCTTGCGGGCGTCCTCCACGGTCTGAATGCCCTTGACCACCAGCTTGCCCTTCCACGTTTCGCGGAGCCAGTCCAGGTCCTCGTAGGTCAGGGTGGGGTCGAACATGGAGTTGATGAGGTCAGCAACGGTGCCCGTGTACCGGGAGAGCGAGGCGAATGTCAGTGGCTCGTGGGTGAGGAAGTTGAACCACCAGGCCGGGCGGTACGAGGCGTCCAGCACGGTCTTGATGGTCAGTGCCGGCGGGATGGTCATGCCGTTGCGGACATCGCGGAGACGGGCGCCGGCAACGGCGGTGTCCACGGTGACCATGAGGGTGTCATTGCCGGCCTTGGCGGCGCGCTCGATCAGTTCCAGGGAACGGGCCCGGTCCGTCCACAGGTACAACTGGAACCAGTTCCGGCCGTTGGGGGCAGCGGTGGCCACGTCTTCAATGGACGCCGTGCCCATGGTGGACAGGGTGTACGGAATTCCGGCGGCTTCTGCTGCCTGGGAGCCTGCATATTCGCCTTCGGACTGCATCATGCGCGTGAACCCCGTGGGTGCGATGCCGAACGGAAGGCGTGATTCTTTGCCCAGGATGTCCGTACGGAGATCAATCTTCGAGACGTCGCGGAGGATGCCGGGCCGGAACTCTATGTCCTGGAACGCCTGGCGTGCACGGCGGAGAGTGATTTCTTCTTCGGCAGCACCGTCGGTGTAATCGAAAGGCGCCTGCGGGGTGCGGCGCTTGGCGATCTCGCGCAGTTCCCAGATGGTGCTGGCACGCTTCAGGCGGGCGGTCTTGCTGAATTCGGGCTTCTTGAACTGCATCAGCGGCGCCAGATCGGAGACCTTGGGTACGCGGCGCTTCAGTGCCGGTGGAAGCGCGACGGCGGGTCGCGGCTGTGCGGGACGGGTCACGGTTTCGTCGCTACCAGCATTGGCTGGCGCAGCCGTGATCTTGGGGTCGAGGGTGTCGGTCATGCGGTTCTCCCTTGAATTCTGTGGTCCTACCACTGTGGTCTAACCACACTGTAATCCATGTGGTTGGACCACATCAACTAGTATTCCGGTATGCGTACCCACGAGTTGGTCCTGCAATGGATCGAGAAGCAGCTGTCTGACGGAGACCTCGCCCTGGGGGGACGGCTGCCGGGTGAGCGCGCCATGGCCGAACAACTGCAGGTTTCCCGGACCTCGGTGCGAGAGGCTGTCAGGATCCTTGAGGCAATGGGCGTGGTCCGTGCCGGTGTGGGGTCGGGTAAGGACGCCGGCACGGTGGTGATCGCCGAGCCGGGGTCGGCTCTGGGGTCCACGCTAAGGCTTCATGTTGCTACGCGCCATCTCCCGGTAGCGGACATTGTGGAGACCCGCGTCCTGCTTGAATCCTGGGCTGCGGAACGGGCTAAGGTGGGCGTGCCGGAGCTGGAGGAAGCGGCTGCGCTCCTGGATGAGATGGATACGGCGCCTGACATCGACACTTTCCTGGCCCTTGATGCCCGGTTCCATGTGGCCTTGGCTCAGGCCGCGGGAAACTCGGTGGTCAGCGCGATGATGGCCTCGCTCCGGGGTGCGATCGAGAACTATGCAAGTGAGCTGACGGGACACCTCCCGGACTGGGAAACAACCTGCGCAAGGCTTCGCTCCGAACACCGTGCCATCCTCGCCGCCGTGAACATTCACGACGGCGGCAAGGCGGCTGAGCTTGTTGCAGCGCACATCCAGGGCTTCTACAAAGAGGCGGGAGTGGGCTCCAACCCATCGCCGAAGTAGAGTGCCCCGCGTTGTTTTAGGAGGCGGGCGTGAGTGCGGGCGCCGCGGTGCTCTTGCGGATCTCCACCCGGGGTGAGAACTCATCCTGCGCCTGGGTGGCAGTTTCGCCCGCCTGTTGTATCTGTTCGCGCATCCTCCGCCAGGCCAGGCTTCCGAGCTCGTTGATGGGCACAGCTGCCGTGGTCAACGGGGGCGTGGTGTATTTGGCGAACGGGATGTCATCGAAGCCGGTCACGGAAATGTCCTCCGGAACGCGGACGCCGCGCTCGTGCAAGCCGCTGAGCAGGCCCATGGCCACCAGGTCATTGAAGGCCAGGATTCCGGTGGCGCCGCTGGCGATGATGGCCTCGGTGGATTCGTGGCCGGAGTCGAAGTTGGAGCCACCATAGAGCATCTGCAGCTCGATTTCCGGGTGTTCTGTCCGGAATTGGTCCAGGCCAACAAGGCGCTGGCGGTTGGATGCGCTGTGCTCCGGGCCGGAGAGGAACACCAGGCGGCGGTGCCCGAGTGATACCAGGTGGTGGGCCAGTTCCTGGATGCCTTGCCCGTAATCCACGCTCAGGCTCGGCGTGTTGGTGGCAATGGTGGTGCGGTTGATCAGCACCAGTGGGTGCAGGGTGGGCGCTAGTTCTTCCAGCTCCGCATCGCTCATGCGGGGGGCGCAGAGCACTACGCCATCGCAGCGGCGTCGGGCCTCGCCGGCAAGGATGGCTTCTTCGCTGGTAACTTCCGAGGAATCAGCAATGAGGACGCGGTACCCGTCCTGGGCCGCGGCGATGCTGAGTCCACGGAGGATTGCCTGAAACGTGGGGTTGGCCAGGTCCGGAACTACGATCCCAATGGTGTCAGTTTTTCCGAGGGCCAGGCTGCGCCCCACCGGATTGGGCTGGTACTTCAATTCAACAGCGGCGGCCCTGACCCGTGCGGCAATGCCGGGGTCCACGGCGGCGTTACCGTTCATGACGCGTGACACGGTGGCGTGCGAGACGCCCGCCTTCTCTGCGACATCGGCAATGCCAACGCGCCTGTTGGTGTTCCTGCGTGCCATGTGGCCCCTTCCCATTGGTCGCCTCCCGCATGCTCCGTCGTTGGAGCAGTGGTTGACGTGACCACCAGAGTCTTGATACAAAGCTTATAACGCTCTGAGAAAACGCTTTCTCATGATTCTTCCCATACGAAGCCGGGCCGTCAAGCGGTTCACTCCTGCCTTTTGAAAGGGGCATTCAATATGGTCAACGTCGACTCAGCTGAGACCCAGACCGCATCTGCCGCACCCGCAGCCCAGACTGAAGGCCCCCACCGAACCCGGATAGCGCTCATTGGCACCGGTGGCCGCTCAGAGATGTACATCCGGGCCATCTACGGGCAGCACTCGGACGTCGCTGAACTTATTGCGCTTTCCGATGTCAACCAAGGCCGGGTGGACTTCTACCAGGACCTCATCAAGGAACTGGGCGGAACGGAGCCGGTGGCATCCTTCGAACCTGGCCAACTCACCAGCTTCATCCGGGCAAACGGCATTGAGCGGGTGATCGTCACTACGCCCGACTACACCCACGCGGACTACATCGTGGAGGCACTTGAGGCGGGTGCCGACGTCGTGGTGGAAAAGCCGCTCACCATCGACGTTGAGGGCTGCCGCCGGATCACCGACGCAGTGGCCAAGACGGGCCGCAACGTGGTGGTCACGTTCAACTACCGCTACTCGCCGCGCAACAGTGCGTTGAAAGAAGTTATCCAGAACGGCGTGATCGGGAAGGTAACGTCCGTCGACTTCAGCTGGGTGCTGGATACCGTGCACGGCGCTGACTACTTCCGCCGCTGGCACCGCGAGAAGAAGAACTCCGGCGGCCTGCTCATTCACAAGGCTTCGCACCACTTCGACCTGGTCAACTGGTGGATCAACGATGTTCCGGAGCGCGTGTTTGCCTCCGGTGGCCTGCGCTTCTACGGCGACAAGAATGCAGCCGAACGTGGCCTGGGAGCCCGTCCGGAGCGCGGCACCGTTGATGGCCTTGAGCACGATCCCTTCCGCTTGGACATGCGCGACGACGAGCGCCTGAAGGCCCTGTACTACGACAACGAAAAGTTTGACGGCTACATCCGCGATCAGGACGTCTTCACCGAGGGCATCACCATCGAGGACAACCTCGCCCTGGTGGTTGACTACCAGGGCGGCCCGACGCTGAGCTACTCCCTGAACGCCCACAGCCCGTGGGAAGGTTACCGCGTCACCGTCAACGGCACCGAAGGCCGGGCTGAGCTCGAAGTGGTGGAACGTGCCGCCGTCGAATCCAGCACCGATAAAAAGACCGTGGTGGACCCCAGCGCCACACCCATCGAAGAAGAAGACGCAGTGCGCCGAAACGGTGAACGCCTGGTGGTCCAGCGCCACTGGGAAGCTGCGTACGAAGTTCCGATCATCAACGGCGAGGGTGGCCATGGTGGCGGCGACAATCTGCTGCTCTCGGACCTCTTCAACGGTCCCGGCATTGACCCGCTGGGCCGCCCGTCCGGCTACATCGATGGGCTCCGGTCCGTGTCGGTGGGCATCGCGGGCAACAAGTCACTGGACACCGATCTTCCCGTCCGTATCAGCGAACTTGGCCTCGGCGCCGACCTCAGCCGCGGCCAGGACTGACCAGCCAACAGAAACCAGGAAACGCACATGAGCAGGATTTTTGTCACCGGCGGTTCCGGCCGGTTGGGCCGCAGCGTGGTGGCCGGACTGGCCCAGGCCGGCCACACCGTGATTTCGGTTGACCGGGATGCCATTCCGGCAGAGCACTTGCCGCCCGGAGCCGAGCAATACACCGCAGATCTGCTGGCGCCGGGGGAGGCGGAGCGGCTCATCCGCGAAACAGCGCCCGACGCCGTCATCCACCTCGCTGCTATTGCGGTACCTTTCAGCGCGCCCGAGGACGTCATTTTCAGCACGAACACCCGGCTCGCCTTTGCGGTTGTCAGTGCGGCCACTGACGCCGGTGTCCCGAAGATCGTGACGGCGTCCAGCCCCACCGCCCTGGGCTACGGTTCACCGGCCGGGTGGCTGCCGCCGTCGTTCCCCTTGGACGAGCAGACGCCGCCCAAGCCGTGGAACGCCTATGCGCTGTCCAAACTGATCGCCGAGCAAACCGTGCAGATGTTCGCGGCCGCGCAGGGCGAGAAGATCCGTTATGCGGCATTCCGCCCGTGCTACGTCATCTCGCCGGAGGAATGGGAAGGTGCGCTGACGCAGCAGGGACACACTGTCCGCGAGCGCCTGGATGATCCTGCGCTGTCCGCTCCGGCCCAGTTCAACTATGTTGACGCCCGGGACGTAGCCGATTTCCTGGATGTGCTCCTGGACAAGATGGACTCGATCCCCAACGGCGAGGTGTTCTTCGTTGGCGCGAAGGATGCCCTGGCCACGGCTCCGCTGGCAGAGCTCTTCCCGCGGTTTTTGCCGGGTAGCGGTCCCATCACCGGGCACCTTTCCGGCACCAGTCCGGCGTTTTCCATTAGTAAGGCCCGGGAATTGCTGGGGTGGGAGCCCAAGCGCTCGTGGCGCAGCGAACTCACGCCTCCCTACCAAGGCGCCGACACCGCGTCTGACCAAGAGAACCAACAAGCAGCACTCAATGACGAGAATCCCGCGCGCCTGGTGGCAGCGGGAGCAACAAAGGAGACCCCATGAACTTCGACGGCGTACTGTTCTTCCCCGTCACACCCTTCGCCGAGGACGGCAGCGTGGACGTTGCCCTGTTGAAGGAGCACATCACTTCCCGGCTTCCGTTCGGCCCGGGCGGCGTGTTCCCTGCTTGCGGCACCGGTGAATTCCATGCGCTCTCCCTGGATGAGATCCGCACGGTGGTGACCGCCGCCGTCGAGGCCGTTGCGGGAGCGGTGCCGGTGGTTTCCGGTGCGGGTGGTCCGCTGGGTCACGCGATCGCTGCAGCCAAGGTTGCTGAGGAAGCCGGTGCGGACGCCCTTCTGGTGCTCCCGCCGTATCTGGTGACTGGGCCTACCGATGGCGTGGTGGCTTACGTCGAAGCCATCGCGGCCGCGAGTAGCCTGCCGGTGATCGTGTACCACCGTGGGACTGCCAAGTTCACCGCCGAGGCCATCACCCGCCTGACGGCCAACCCCAAGGTTGTTGGATTTAAGGACGGGATCGGCGATGTGGGCCTGGCCCAGGAAATCGTGTCGGCCATCAACGCCAGCGGTCGCACCGACTTCGCACTCTTCAACGGCCTCCTCACGGCGGAACTGACCCAGGGCGCCTACCGCGGCCTCGGCATCCCGCTGTATTCCTCGGCTGCTTTCGCCATGGCCCCCGAAATCGCCAAGGCGTACTACGACGCCTATGTGTCCGGTGACGAGGAGCGCCGCCACGCGCTCCTTGAAGGTTTCTACGCGCCGCTGGTCCGGCTCCGCGACCAGACTCCTGGCTTCGGCGTCTCATTGATCAAGGCTGGCTTGCGCCTCGCCGGGCTTCCTGTCGGTCCGGTCCGCCCACCGCTGGTGGACCCCAGCGAGGAACAGCTCTTGGAGCTCAAGTCCATCCTGGCCAAGGGCCACGAGCTGGCCGGCCGCTGATGCCCGCCCGCATCACGGGCCTCTCCACCCGGCTGATCACGGTCCCGCTGCTGCGCAGCTGGGGCGTGGAGGCGCCGGAGAACCATGTGATTGTCACCGAGCTGACCACGGACGACGGCGGCGCGGGCCACGGCTTCTCGTGGACACCCACCATTGGTCCCCATGCGGTGAAGGCCCTGCTGGATCACGACATCGCCCCGTTCATCCTGGGTTTGGAAGCGAATCCGGAGATCGTGTGGGACCAACTCTGGAAGAGGCTTCACGAGGTTGGCGGGGGAGGACTGACCACCATCGCGATGGCCGGCGTGGACCTGGCGCTGTGGGACCTGAAGGCGCGGCAGGCCGGGACGTCCGTCACGGGGCTTTTGGGCCAGCGCCAGGAATCCGTGGAGGTGTACGGCTCCGGAGTGAACCTGCACTACACCTTGGAGCAGCTGGTGGAGCAGGCGCAGCGCTGGGTTGCTGCGGGACACAACGCGGTGAAGATCAAAGTGGGCAAGCCCGAGCTTCGGGAAGACGCCGAGCGCGTTGCTGCCGTCCGCCAGGTGATCGGCCCGGAC
Organism: Arthrobacter sp. StoSoilB22; assembly: GCF_019977315.1. Lineage (NCBI taxonomy): Bacteria > Bacillati > Actinomycetota > Actinomycetes > Micrococcales > Micrococcaceae > Arthrobacter > Arthrobacter sp. StoSoilB22. The sequence goes on along the minus strand of NZ_AP024652.1, from coordinate 3,614,116 downwards.
CGGCTGCTCATGATCGACGCCAACCAGCGCTGGGACCTGGCCCACACGTTCCGTGCATTGGATATCTTGGGGGAGTACGGACTGGAGTGGTTGGAGGAGCCGATCCGTGCCGATGACCTGTGGGCCTACCGCCGCCTGCGCAAGCACTCCCCGGTGCCCATTGCCCTGGGCGAGAACGTCCACACCATCTACCGCTTCCGCGACTTCATCGAGGCCGAAGCGGTGGACATCATCCAGCCCAACATCGTCCGGGTGGGTGGTATTACCCCCTTCCGGAGAATTGTTGAACTGGCACGGGCCAACAGCATCCGGGTTGCTCCGCACCTTCTTCCGGAACTCTCCGGACAGTTGGCCCTCACCCTGGCTGAGGCCGTGAGCGTTGAAGACGTGGAGGATGCCTCGTTCCAGCAGCTGGGCATCCTGGCAGGACCTTCTCCGATCCGGATCCACAACAGCCGGCTCACCTCGTCCGGCCTTCGCGGGCTTGGCTTCGACTTCAGCTCTACGCCGCACACAGCAGGGCCGCACGCACCTGAGGCGGCAGCCCCAGAGCATTCCGCCCCTGAGAGTAAAGGAAACCGCATTGAGTACAGCAACTCTTGACCTGACCGCCGTTACAGCGGCAGCTACCGAGGCGGCAAAGGTGACCGCAGCGGCCTCCGACGCCGAGCGCGCCGCCTGGCTGACCGCCGTCGCCGACGCTTTGGACGCCAACGTCACCGAACTGGTGGCCATTGCCGATTCCGAGACGAGCCTTGGCACAGTCCGGCTCACAGGTGAGGTGGCGAGGACCAGCGGGCAACTGCGGTTGTTCGCCAACGTGATCACTGAGGGCTCGTACCTCGAAGCCGTCATCGACCACGCCGACCCAACGGCAACTCCGCCCAAGCCCGACCTTCGCCGCATCCTGCGTCCGATTGGTCCGGTGGCCGTTTTCTCGGCGTCGAACTTCCCGTTTGCGTTTTCCGTGGCCGGCGGCGACACCGCGTCCGCGTTGGCCGTTGGCTGCCCGGTGATCGTCAAGGCACACTCGGGTCACCTCCGCCTGTCCCAGCGGACCGCCGAGATCGTCACCGAAGCGCTGGCAAAGGCCGGAGCCCCGGACGGAATCTTTGCCCTGGTCAGTGGCCGGGAGGCCGGCACGGCACTGGTCCAGGATCCTGCCATTAAGGCCGTCGGCTTCACCGGCTCCATCCCGGGCGGGCGCGCGTTGTTCGATCTCGCGTCCTCCCGGCCGGAGCCCATTCCTTTCTACGGCGAGCTGGGCAGCCTCAACCCCGTAGTCATCACTGCGGACGCCCTCGCGGAACGAGGACAGCAACTCGCCGCCGGTCTGGCTGGGTCCTTCACCCAGGGCGCCGGCCAGTTCTGCACCAAGCCCGGGCTGGTCTTCATCCCCGAAGGCACGGACTTTGCTTCACACCTGGCCGAGGCCAGCAAGGACAAGCCCACCGCTGCCATGTTGACCGAGCGGATCGCAGAGGCCTACCCGGACGGGCTCCGTAACGTCGCAGACCAGCCGGGTGTCGCCGTCGTCAGTGGCACCGTCCAGCAGGACAGCCTGGCCGACGGCGCCGCGCCCGTGGTGTTCTCCACCAGCGCCGCCAACGTGTTGGCACGCCCGGATGAACTGTTGGAGGAGTGCTTCGGCCCCACCACGCTGCTCATTGAGTACGCCAACCAGGAAGAACTCTCCGCGGCACTCGCGAAGGTCCCTGGCAGCCTCACGGGCACGGTGCACGCCCAGCCGGGCGAGGATGTCTCCGCCCTTGTGGAGCAGCTCAGCGGTCTGGCCGGGCGGGTCCTGTTCGATGGCTGGCCCACGGGCGTCGCCGTGAACTGGGCCCAGCAGCACGGTGGCCCCTACCCGGCTACGACGTCCCTGTTCACCTCGGTGGGCGCTACTGCTGTGCGCCGCTTCCAGCGTCCGGTGGCTTACCAGGACGCCCCGGAAAGCGTGCTGCACCCTGCCTTGCATGACGCCAACCCGCTGGGCATCCCGCGGCGCGTGGACGGCGTACTCACGCTCAGCTAACCCCGGCTACCGCACCCGTAGGGCACACGAAAGGGGCGGGGTCACCAACACGGTGACCCCGCCCCTTTCGGGTTGCTTACGGGCGCAGCGTCAGCGGACGACGACGGCCGTCAACTGGGGTGGTCGGCCACCGTTCGTCGACGGTCAGGACGCGCATGCCGGATTCAGTGAGCAGCACCGTGTCCTCGATCTTCACACCGGGGCCGGACGGGTTCCACGTGAAAGGCTGGTTGAGCACCACGGTATCCGTAACGTCTGCGGTGACCCGGGGATCGCGCCCCGCATAGCCGGCCGGGCCGCCCTGGTGGTGAAGCGTCCACTGGTCCTCGCCAAAGCCGTGCCGGAGGTATGCCAGTTTGATCTCGGCGAAGATCTCATTGAGCCGGGCGCCGGGAACCGTCGCCCGGAGAATGTCCGCCTCAACTGCGGCGATGCGGGCCTCGGCATCGAGCTCCTGGGGAGTGCCGGCGTCGAATGCTACCCAACGGGTAACGTTGGCAACCAGTCCGTTCCGACGGGCGCAGACCACAGCCATGGCGCGGCGTCCGATGGGGGAGTGCGTGGCCAAGGGGTGGCGGAAGTCGCTGCGGGACGCTCCGTTGCAAAGGAGGACCAGCGGCTCGGCTCCTACCGAAACGATCCGCGCGGCCAGCTCCGAGACGAGCTGGAATTCCGTGGTTTCCGGCGTCGCAGCAGCAAGGACATCGGTCATGGCGGCGGCAGCATCGGCGGAAAGTTCGGCGTAGCGGGCCGTCTCGCCGGGAAGCAGTTGCTGCCGGGCCGCACGCAGTTCAGCGGTCACAGCCGCTTCCAGCAACGGGTCGCCGTCAAGGGCCAGCCCGGCCGCGAAGGCCTGCAACTGGCCATGCCAGGGAACCGTGTCAAGGCTGACGTCCTCGGGCAATTCTTCAGCTGCGATCCGGCCGGCCTCGTTGTTGAACGTGACCAGGTGATCACCGGTGCGGTCCACCAAGAGGGCGGCAATGGGGTCGCCGGCCAGGCTGATGTGCACGCGGCTGCCGTCCAAGTACCAGGTAAGGGCTGTGTTGGATGTCAGCAGCAGCGAGTCGCGACCCGCTGCGTCCATGATGTCCAACACCCGCCGGCGCTTCACTGCACGGTCGGCGACGTTGCCGGGCGCAGTCAGAGGGCCGGGTGCAGTGGGCTGGCTTCGCGCAGTGACTGCGGTCAGAGCTGGCGTGAATTGAGTAGGCGTGGTCATGCCGGTTCCCCCAAAGTTGTGATGAGTTGTTCAATGTCTTGTGTGGCCAGGAAGCCGTCCGTGATGAGGACGGTGACGGTTCTGTGGACAGGTTTTCCCGGTTCGGCGGTCACCGGGGTGTCCCAGGCCAAGGACAGCCCAACCCCGGGGTACCCCGAGTGCCGCACGAACCACGGATCCGGTGCCTGCGGTGAGGCAAGGAACACGAGGGTTGCCGGGCGTCCCAGCCCGGGGACGCCGGTGACGGGCGTAGCGGTGGCTGTGCCGGCGTCGAACGTTCCGGACCAAGCCAGCCATGGCGCCACGGTGCCATGTACGGCGTCCTCGCCCCGCGCGTCCGGTGTCCAAATAGTCGCGTCGCCAACCTTGGGGAGCCGCCAGAAGAAGCCGCCGTAACCACCTTGCGGCCGCCCGTTGGAGCCCGGGCTGCCCAGCAGCACCGGACGTCCCGTGGCTGAGTCCAGTGTGAAGTCCAGCGTCAGTTTCCACGTTGAATGTCCGACGGCGGACCAGCGCCACTCGCGCTGTTCGCGGAGCACGGGTGTGCCGTCCGGGCCGATCCAGCTCAGCTGTTCGCGCCTGTGTCCTTCACTGTGCTCCGCGGACTCTGTGACGATCCTGCCGTGATCCTTACGCCAAACGTACGCTCCGGCGTCGCGGGTGTAGGTCCGGCCGCCCCAGAAGTTGATGCCGTCCACGTCCTGGAGGGCCACTCCCGCCCCGAGGTGCCACACATGGTCCTCTGGCACGTGGTCCGTGACCACGGTTCCCGCCAGCGTCCGCACCGGGTGGAGGTAGGGGCGGGGGGAGGACGTAGGCCGGATCCGGGTCCCGTCCTGCAGGGTAGCGACAGGGACGCCATTAACGTGCAGAGTTTCATGGGCTTGCAGGGCGGGCTCGTCGGAAACGGTCCAGGGCGCTCCAAGCTCCGCGAACGTGGCCTGCCCCAGGGCTGCCCGGCGGATCAGCGATTCGATGCCATGGACCACGGGGTGGGCGGCGTCACCCTCACCTTCCCAGGTGATGAATTCCGGGTGGATCAGCCGGGGAGCATCTGCTGTGCGGATGGCCTCCAAGACAGAAACGTAGGCACCCGATCCGGACAGCGGGCTGAGCAGATCCCGCTCCGTGCGGGCGGCCAGCAGGTTCTCCAGCAGGTCGGTCCGCCCAAAGGTCTCCGTCCGGGTGCCTTGGGGGGAGGTAACCTCCACGCGGTCCTCCGTGTAGAAGAGGGTGAGCTGACCGAGAGTCCCGTCAATGGTGACCGTCGGCGCGGACTGCACGGGCGCGCACAGGGTCAGGGCGCACGTCAGCACAGTACTTCCCGTAATCCGGACCCGCACCACGGACGTGTCGTCGCTTTCGGTGTGGTTGGCGCGGTACAAGTCCGTCTCCACGGAATCAACGTCCGCCACAGTCCGCGCACCAGCTAGCCGGAGACCGGTAGCCACAGCATGTGCCAAGGCATTGGTGGCCACTCCGTCCACCACGTCGGTCCCGTTGAGGCCCCGCTTGCCGGCCCATCGTGACCGCTTGAAGTACGCCTTGTTCCGCAGCCACAGTCCGGTAGCGCTGATGCCTCGGACATCGCCGATCTCGCCGGATGCCACCACGGCCTCGATTGCGGGCAAAGCCTCCGAGCCCAGGCTCTGAAAACCCACCTGCACCAGACGGCCGGCGCTCGCAGCCGCCTCCATGAGCTCCTCGAATTGGGCCATGGAAGCCACCGGCGGTTTTTCCAAGTACACGTTGGCACCTGCGTTGAGGGCGGCGAGGGCAAGAGGTGCGTGGGTTTGGATGGGGGTGGAGACGATGACCACGTCCGGTTTGGTACCTGCAGCCAGGAGCTCGTCAAGGGAAGCGAAGACCTTCACCTCCGGGCCCAGCGTTCCGTCCGCCGGGGGCAGGGGATCGGCGACGGCCACCAACTCCAAGACGCCGTTGGCACTCAGCCTGCCGAGGTTGTCCAAGTGCCGTTCGCCGAAACCGTGCACGCCCACCAGCGCGATGCGCGGGAGCCGGGCAATGCGCTCGGTGGTGGCGGTCAGGGGTTGTGTCATGAGGCTGTCCTAGCGGGGTCAGGTGCGTGGGTAGCGGTGGTGGGGCGGGGCTGCAATGCGGAGGTGAGGAACGCGGCGGCCTCGTCCTGCATGGCCCGGGTGAAGACGTGTGGTTCCTGCCAGAAACTTCCGGTGTAGCGGGCGGGCATGCCCTCCACTAGATGCTGGTGCGCGTCGCGCATACCCCGTTCCGGGAACAGGGGGTCATCCAGGGCGTATTGGACCAGCACTTTTTCGGCAGTGGAACGGATGGCCAGGTCCGGCCAGTCACCCAGCCCGGCCAGGCCCGGAGAGTGCAGTAACCAGGAATGCGCGTCCAAGTATGAGGGCAGGAGTGACTCGAAGGTGGTCATCATGCACGTGACCACGTAGCTGCGGATCAGCGGGCTCAGGGCACCGAGTACCATCGCCCGTCCGCCCCCGCCGGAGAATCCCAGGCAACCGAGCCGATCCCTATCCACGCCCGGCAGGGACGCGAGGACACCCAGGGCCGCGAGGTCGTCATGCGCAACGGTCCCGGCCACGGTGGTCCCGATCAGCGTTGCGGCTTTCGCCACGGTTTCCTCGTGGGAAGCCGCCGCGGCGTCGTAATGTTCCGCCACGGAAAGTTCGACGCCGGCCTCCCGCCATAGTGCCTTCCGGCCGTTGACGGCGTTGGCAGTCCGCCACGGAAGGGGATCGAGTTCAAAGCGTCGGCTGCCCCACATGAAGGCATCGTGCGCAAGGACGGCAAAGCCCTGCCGGGCCAACCACGTGGCGAGTGCCCGGCCGCCGTAGAGCTTTGCCCTGACGTCCAGGGGCGGCAACGCAAGCGACGAAAAACCGGAGCCGACCGCCGCGGAGGTGCCGCCCTCGTTGCCTTCCGGGTTGTGTTCGAACCGCACCAGCCGCTCAGCGCCGTATGCCTTGATTCCGCCATGGCAGTGAAGGGCGAGCAGTCCGGGCTGCGGGCCGGTTGCCCCGGCGGGTCGTACGAACCAGGCGGATGTGGCAGGGCCGAAACCCAACTGCCACTGCAGATGCGAGGTGATGACGCCGTCGTGCTCCGATTCGGCAAGCACTGTGTACTCAATGTCTGGTATTACGGCGGGCACGCCAAGGGTGTCGGCAAGTTGTCTGGCTTCTGGTGGGCCGGCGGTGAGCTCGGCAGCGAATCGGTGCTTGGCTGCATAGGCCGGCCAATCCTCGTAACCAGCAAGTGCACTGGGTCGGGTGGGGGATGCTGCCATGTCAACGGTGGTCATGGCAGGCGGAGTCGGTGGGGAACAATAGTGTCCTGCCTTATCGATGCGGAAGGTGTGCTCCAGCGCACGCCGGGCTTCGTCAGCGTGGAAAAACAAGTTGGGGCGGTTTCCTAAGAAAACGCTTTCTCAAAAATTAGCAAAAGGCTGTACAAGGGTCAAGAAAACGTTTACTTTGATACGGAGCCGCTGAAACCCGGGACCTCGATCCTGGCACCTCAGGAGGGAACGCCGGAAGGTCGGCGTCCCGGAAGGCAAGTACCAACCAGACTCGATGTCCGTGGATGGCCACGATGACCAAAGGAGACCACATGGCCGCTGTACTACGCACGGGGACGCCGCGAAGCGTCCGCGGGCCTGTGAGGGGGAAGCGATGAGCGCTATTGGCGAACTCTCCACGATGACCCGCCGTAAGGGCCCTGCTACCAAGGAAGAGAAGAAGGCGAACGGCCGGGATAACAAGGCTGCGTATATCTTCCTCTTGCCGTGGTTGGTGGGCTTGGTGGCGATCACCATCGGTCCGATGCTGATGTCGTTGTATTTGTCCTTCACGGACTACAACCTGTTGCAGCCCCCGGAATGGGTGGGCCTGGATAACTTCGTGCGGATGTTCGGTGATGCGCGGCTTCACAACTCGCTCGGCGTGACGTTCACGTATGTGCTGGTGGGCGTGCCGTTGCAGCTGGCGGTGGCGTTGTTGATCGCGCTGGTCCTGGACAAGGGGCTGCGTGGCCTTCCGTTTTACCGTTCAGTGTTCTACTTGCCCTCATTGTTGGGCGGTTCAGTAGCGATTGCTATCTTGTGGAAGCAGATCTTCGGCACCACCGGCCTGGTGAACCAGGTCCTGGCGATGGTTGGCATCCAGGGGCCCGGCTGGATCTCGGATCCCGGGACCGCGCTGGGTTCGATCATCCTGCTGCACGTGTGGACGTTCGGTGCCCCGATGATCATCTTCCTGGCCGGCCTGCGCCAGATCCCGGTGATGTACTACGAGGCCGCCAAGGTAGATGGCGCCACCACGTTGCAGCAGTTCTGGCGGATCACGCTTCCGATGCTGAGCCCCATCATTTTCTTCAACCTGGTGTTGCAGATCATCGGTTCGTTCCAGTCGTTCACGCAGGCGTTCATCGTCTCCGGCGGTAACGGCGGTCCGTCCGACTCCACCATGTTCTTCACCCTGTACCTGTACCAAAAGGGCTTCGGCCAGTTCGATATGGGTTACGCCTCAGCGATGGCCTGGTTCCTGCTGGTCATCATCGGTGTCTTCACTGCCATCAACTTCATCGCTTCAAAGTATTGGGTGTTCTACGATGACTAAACTCCAGAGCCTTCCCGCAGCGTCTTCCTCCGACGCCAAAGCCGGCCAGTCCGGCAAGAGCCCGCGCCGCCGCGAATCCCGGGGGAACCTGGCCTTCAGCCGCTCTGCCCGGACCAAGGGCCTGATCAAACACGCCATCCTGATCCTTGTAGGCGGTGTGATGATCTACCCGCTGCTGTGGATGGTGGTTTCGTCCCTGCGCCCCAATGACCTCATCTTCCGCGAACCCGGCCTCTGGCTGGAGAACCTGGAAATGAGCAACTACACCGATGGCTGGTCCGCGCTGACTCACCCGTTCGGGCACTACATGATCAACTCCGCGATCGTGGTCCTGGGCTCGATCGTTGGCAACCTGGTTTCCTGCTCCATGGCCGCCTACGCCTTCGCCCGCCTGCAGTTCAGCGGTAAGAAACTCTTCTTCGGCATCATGCTCCTGACCATCATGCTGCCCTTCCATGTAGTGATCGTGCCGCAGTACATCCTGTTCTCCCAGATCGGCTGGGTGAACACCTTCTGGCCGCTGATCGTGCCCAAGCTCCTGGCCACGGACGCGTTCTTCGTCTTCCTCATGGTCCAGTTCATCCGCGGCATCCCCAAGGACCTCGACGAAGCCGCGCGCATCGACGGCGCCGGCCACCCCAGGATCTTCCTGCGCGTGATTCTGCCTCTGATGGTCCCGGCCCTGGCTACCACCACCATCTTCACGTTCATCTGGACCTGGAATGACTTCTTCGGCGCGCTGATTTACCTCACGGACCCGGACATGTTCACCGTTCCCGTAGCGCTCCGGGCCTTCGTTGACTCGCAGTCGGCAACCAGCTGGGGATCGCTCTTCGCAATGTCCATCGTGTCCCTGCTCCCCGTGTTCCTGGTGTTCCTCTTCGGCCAGCGATTCCTCATCAAGGGAATCGCCACCACCGGCATCAAGTAGGCCGCCGGCTTCTCTGAAGGGGGCGGTTGGTCCCGCCCCCTTTTGCTGGGTACCGCTGTAGGGCGTGCCCGTCGACGCCGGTGCGTGCCGCCCGCATGGCTGCGTGCCGCCGTCGACAATCCAACAACTAAGACAAGTTGATAGCTTGTAATACAAGACTGTGACTTGTATCATAATATTCAGTAAGAAAACGCTTTCCCAATCGCATCAGGATCAATGAAGATCGGAGACAACAGTGCCGGTACATCCCAAGGGTGAAGCAGTCGCCCCCGCAGAAGAGTCGGGAACCCCAGCCCTCAAGGCCCAGGCCCCCAAAGCAAGGCGTAGAGTTCGTGCCTCAGCCCTGGTGGCAGCAACAGCTGCTGCAGTTCTTGCCCTCACCGCTTGCGGCGGCGGGGGATCGGAGGCCAAGAGTGCTGACGGCAAGGTGGAGTTGCGCTTCTCCTGGTGGGGCAGCGACAAGCGCGCCCAGGTGACGCAGGCTGCCATCGCTGCCTTCGAGGCCGAGAATCCCAACATCAAGATCAAGCCGGAGTATGGCGACTGGAGTGGCTACTGGGACAAGCTGGCTACGCAGGTGGCAGCTAATGACGCCCCGGACATCATCCAAATGGACGAGAAGTATATCACCGAGTACTCCACCCGCGGAGCCTTGCTGGACCTCTCCAAATATCAGATCGATACCTCAAAGCTCGACAAGGCCGCGCTGGAAGCCGGACAGGGCGAGGACGGCCTGACCGGTATCGCTGCCGGCATCAACGCCGCCACTATCCTGGCCAACCCGGCAGTGTTCGAGGCTGCCGGAGTCGCTATCCCCGATGACAAGACCTGGACGTGGGAAGACTTCGAGCGCGTCGCCGCCGAGATCACGGCCAAGTCGCCCAAGGGCACCTACGGCGCAGCCGCTTATGGTACGGATGAAGCTTCCCTCGGGGTGTGGCTCCGCCAGAACGGCAAGTCCCTCTACACCGAGGACGGCAAGCTTGGCTTCGAGCCCTCGGACATCGCCCAGTGGTGGGGTTTCCTGAAGGAACTCAGCGAGAAGAAGGCTGTTCCCTCAGCGTCCGAGGTTGTTGAAGCCGAGGCCGCCCCGCTGGACCAGAGTGGCCTGGCTACGGGTAAGAACGGCTTGGCCTTCTGGTGGTCCAACCAGCTTCCGGCCTTGGAGAAGGCTGCAGGCGGAGAACTGCAGATCATGCGCTTCCCGTCCAAGACGGGCAAGGCTGAGGACTCCAAGCTCTGGTACAAGGCTTCGCAGTTCTGGTCCGCATCATCACGCACCAAGCACCCTGAAGAGACGGCCAAGTTCATCAACTTCCTGGCCAACGACGTCAAGGCTGGCGAGGCACTTCTGGCCGACCGCGGCGTGTACCCCAACTCGGAGGTCCGCGAGGCCATCGCTCCCAAGCTGGCCAAGGCCGACGTCAAGGTTGTCAGCTTCATTGACGCGATCAAGGACGAACTTGGAGAGGCTCCGGCGGCACCGCCGAAGGGTGCGGGAGCCATTCAGGAGATCATCAAGCGCTACACCTCGGAGGTCCTGTTCAACAGGCTTTCCACCGAAGAAGCCGGCAAGAAGGCAGTGGATGAAATGAAGTCCGCCATCAGCTAGCTTTCGCACCGTAAACCGCGCCCCGGGCGAATCATTCGTGATCCGTCCGGGGCGCGGTTTTTGCGTGTGCTGTCCCTTCTTGGGTCAGTCTTCCGCGATGACGGCCACGGCTCCGGCGGGTACCACCCCAGTGAAGCGTTCGCCGCTGAGCAGTTCGCCGCCGTCGGCCTTCACTGTGACGTCCCCCCGGCTGTGGTTGATGGCGAACAGGAAGGCGCGGCCGTCCGCGGCGCGCCGTCGGATAAGTTCGACGCCGGAAGAAACCTCAGCAACGGGTGTCACCCCTGCTTCGTCCATCAACCGGGCGGTAAGGGCGTCGATGCCTTCGGGGTCGGGGAGGGTTGCGAGGTACCAGGCTGAACCGGTGCCCACACTTCGCCGTGTCAGGGCCGGGACATCGGTGAGCGGGTAGTCGGCGAAGGCTGCCAGAACTTCTGTATCCCCGGCGGCACGCACGTTCTCGCTCCACACGGATCCCACTGTTCCGGAGGCAAATACCGTGCCGTCGCTCAACGTGACCGAGGTACCGGGGAAGAGCGGGTGGAATTCTTCACCCCGAACGCCCAAAAGTTCACGGAAAGCGCCCGGGTAGCCGCCCAATCGAACGTGGTCCCGTTCATCAACAATGCCGCTGAAGTAGCTGATCAGCACGGTGGCGCCACCCTCCGCGGCTGCCGCGATGGAGGCGGCCGCTGAATCCGTGACGGCGTACAACGTGCACACCAGGATGAGGTCATATCCGGAGATGTCCGATGACGGGTGCACGAAGTCCGCGGTGATCCCGCGCTTATAGAGGGAACGGTGGAACGCCCGCATGGTGTCCAAATACTTCAGTGAATTGCTCGGGTGTGAGTCCAGCTCGGAGGCCCACCAGGCTTCGTAGTCGAACACGATCGCGACCCGCGAGTCCACGCGGGAGCCTTTGACAGGTTCCAGCCTGGACAGCGCCTCGCCGAGGTCCACCACGTTACGCCACACCTGCGTGTCGCGGCCGCCGTGGGGGACCATGGCGGAGTGGAACTTCTCCGAGCCGGCCTTGCTTTGGCGCCACTGGAAGAACATGACGGCATCGGCGCCGCGGGCCACATGCGTCAGGGAATTCCGGAGCATTTCGCCGGGCATCTTGGGCTGGTTGTGCGGCTGCCAGTTAACCGCCGACGTCGAGTGTTCCATGAGGATCCACGGCTCACCGCCGGCTACACCGCGGGTCAGGTCCGCGCTGAACGCGAGTTCGATTTCCCGCTCCGGGTCAGCGGCCACGAGGTAGTGATCGTTGGCGATCACGTCCATGTCTTTGGACCAATCGAAGTAGTCCAGGGCCTTGGTGGCGCTGGAGACCATGAAGTTGGTGGTCGCCGGAACGTTGGGGGTGACGTCACGGATCACGGCCAGCAGCTCGCGGTAGTAGTCGATGAAGGCCCAGGAGTTGAAGCGCGCGAAGTCCAGCTGTTGCCCAGGGTTCAATGTAGTGGGAGCTGCGCCCGGCGGGATGATCTCGTCAAACGATGCGTAATGCTGGGACCAGAACGCCGTACCCCAGGCATCGTTGAGGGCCTCGATGGAACCGTAGCGCCGTTCCAGCCAAGCGCGGAAAGCGGTTGCGTCTTCCTCGCCATGGAACTCGCCAACGTGGCAGCCAAGCTCGTTGTCCACGTGCCAGAGTGCCAGGGCCGGGTGGTTTTTGTAGCGTTCGGCGATGACCCGCGTCATGGCGGTGGCGTACCTGCGGTACACGGATGACGACGGCGTGTAGTGGCGTCGCGAGCCCCGTTCCAGCCTGACTCCTTCCGCAGTGACGGGCAGGATCTCGGGATATTTGCGGGCCAGCCAGGCAGGGGGAGAGGCTGTGGCGGTTGCCAGGGCCACCTTAATTCCGGCTCCGTGGAGGTTGTCCATGACATCGTCCAACCAGCCGAAGTCGTAGTTCCCTTCAGTGGGCTCCAGGAGCCCCCAGGAGAAAATGCCGACGCTGAGGAAGTTGACCCCGGCTTCCTTCATGAGCTCAATGTCCTCAAGCCGGATGTCCTCCGGCCACTGCTCGGGGTTGTAGTCGCCGCCGTAAGCGAGTCCGTCGATGCTGTTCCAGACGGATGGACTGCGTGGGATTTCGGGGGAAGTCAAGGGGACTCCTTCGTCAGGTGGGCCGTGCTGGTACTGGAGGTACTGAAGGTATGAATGCAGCGTACCGGTCAAATTGCGATCTTTGGAAAACGCTTGCCCAGATCCGCCATTAGGGATATTGTATCGATTCAGAAGGAGTGTAAGCGAAGTCACTGCCACGTTGTAGAGAACTCGGAAGCTTGCACCAACTGAGCAAGGAGGCTCTTATGTTCGATAGAAGGAAATTCCTCACCACGGTGGCTCTGGGCACCGCATCTGCCGCGTTCCTGTCCGCTTGTGGCCAATCCTCAACGGCAGGACAGACGGGTTCCGCGGAGAACCCCGTCACCATCACCTACACCTGGTGGGGTAACGATGACCGTGCTGAACGCACCCGCAAAGCCATTGCGCTCTTCGAGTCCAAGAATCCGGACATCAAGGTCAACGGCAACTTCTCCGACTTCGCAGGCTACTGGCAGAAGCGTGCCACCGAAGCCGCCGGTGGTGGCCTGCCGGACGTGATGCAGTGGGACCTCTCCTACCTGCGTGACTACGGTCAGCGGAACCAGCTCCTGGACCTTGGCACCGTCAAGATCAACACGGACGCATTCGACAAGTCGCTCCTTCCCTCGGGCCAGATCCGCGGCAAGACCTACGGCATCCCCACCAGCACCAACGCCTTCGCGGTCTACTACGATCCCGCCAAACTCGCTTCCTTGGGAATCGCAGAGCCCGATGGCACCTGGAACTACAAAGAATTCAACACCTTCCTGGCCGAGGTTGGCGCCAAGGGCAACGGCACGTTGTTCGGTGGCACCGACTACACCGGCATTTGGTGGAACTTCAACATCTGGCTGCGTCAGAACAACATCCAGGCCTTCACCGAGGACGGCAAGCTTGGGTTCTCCAAGGACGATCTGAAGAAGTGGTGGAACCTTACCGCGGACCTGCGCGGTACCGGGGCAATTGTTGGCGAAGACAAGGCCACCCAGTTGCTGCCCAAGTCCCCGTTCGGATCCAATGTCACTGCCACGGAAGTTACGTGGGACAACTTCATGGCCGGCTACCTCGCTGACAGCGGTGCCAAGGAACTCAAGCTGGTTCCTGTCCCGTCGGATGACCCGGACAACCTGGGCCTGTTCCTCAAGCCGTCCATGCTCATGGTGGCCAGCGCCAAGACCAAGTACAAGGATGCTGCCGCCCGCTTCATTGACTTCATGGTCAACGATCCCGAGGTGGGCCAGATCTTCAAGACCTCCCGCGGTGTTCCTGCGTCCAAGACCCAACGCGACGGCACCACGTTCGACGGCACGGACAAGCTCGTGGTGGATTACGAGAAGTCCATCGAGAAGTACCTCAAGGACGCCCCCGAGCCGCCCATCGTCGGTTTCGGCACCCTGGAGTCCACGTTCAAGCGCGTCACCCAGGACCTCAACTACGGCAAGCTCACCGTGGACGGCGCAGTTGATGCGTGGTTCAAGGAAGCCGAAGACCTCATCAAGCAGAACGCCTGATACAGGCTTCATAACTGACGGACTGATCCTGTGACTCAAAGCCCAACCCTGAGCAGGCGCACCGCTTCCGCTCCCACGCCGCC